>NC_016078.1:1432500-2148750 GCF_000230555.1 Pelagibacterium halotolerans B2
TGCTCGTGCATCGAAAAGAGGATGCGGCGATGCACGGGTTTGAGCCCATCTCGCACGTCGGGAAGCGCCCGGCTCACGATCACGCTCATCGCGTAATCGAGGTAGGATTTGCGCATCTCGTCCGTTATCGAGATCGGGTTGATGTCGGAGGGCATTACGCTGCCTGCGTCATCTTCTGGCGTATCTGTCACGATGCTCGTTCTGCACTGATTCTGCTGGCACCGGGTTTATTCGATTCCGTACGCAGATGCCAGTTTTGCGCATCCTTATGACGCCTCGGAGACACAGTTTTCTTGGCAATGCCCGCCGATGACATCGATTACAGAAAAGGGGTTGCCGAAATTCGCACAATCGGTTGAATGGCAAGCAGCAATCATCCCCTTTTGCGAGTGTGGATCTCGATGTCCGATCTGGCGACGTCCCGCGGCCCCGCGCCGCTCTATTTCGGCATGCGCGGTGACCGTCTTGCGGTTTCGGCCCTGTTTCTGGTCAACGGCTTTCTTGTGGGAAGCTGGGCGCCCAAAATTCCCGTGCTCATGGCGCGGCTCGACATAACAGAATCGATAATGGGCCTTTTGATCCTGGTCTTTGGTCTGGGCTCGATCGCCATGATGCCGGTCATCGGCGCACTGACGGCAAGGCACGGCTCGGCCCCTCTGCTCAAGCCCGCAACCCTTGCCCTCCTGCCTATGCTGTTCCTGCTCACCCTGGCGCCGGAATTGATCACCACAGCGGTCGTGGTTTTCGTTTTCGGTGGCCTCATCGGCGGCATGGACGTGGCCATGAACACAAATGCAGTGGCCGTCGAAAAGCGCATGAAGCGCGCCATCATGTCATCATGCCACGGCTTCTGGAGCCTGGGGGCGCTGCTCGGCGCGGCATTGGGCGGCGTGCTGCTTGGATCGCTCGGCGAAATCGCGCACGGGCTCATCGTTACCGTCCTCGCAACCGCCGCGGCGCTTTTCGCGCTGCCGCTCCTCGCCCAGGACCAGCCGACGCCTGAAACCAAAGCGGCAACGCCGCTCAAATTCCCCCGTTCGCCCCTGCCCTATCTCGTGGGCATCATGGCCCTGTTCTCGATGATCCCCGAAGGCGCCATCCTCGATTGGTCGGCGCTGTTTTTGCAGCGAGAGCACGGGGCCGGTATCGAGCTGGCGGCGCTCGGCTTCGCCGCCTTTTCCGCCACCATGGCCATCATGCGCTTTGCCGGCGATATCATCCGCCAAAAGCTGGGCGCGGTTCTGACCCTGCGCATCTGTGGCGGCTTTGCCCTGACCGGCATGGTGCTTGCCGCCCTGGCGCCCGTCCCCGAACTCGCCATACTGGGCTTTGCCATTGCCGGCATCGGCATTTCCAACATCGTTCCAATCGCCTTCTCGGCCGCCGGAAACCTTCCTGGCATCCCATCGGGCATCGGGCTCTCGATCGTAACGGTCATGGGATATTCGGGAATTCTGGTTGCACCATCCGCCATCGGTTTTATCGCCGAGCATACCGGCTTTTCGCCGGTTCTGATGGGCACCGCGGCGCTGGTTCTCGTTACCCTTGGCCTCTCGTCCCTGGCGCGGTACGCCAATTTCAGCGCCGAGTGATTCAGGGCCCTGTTCAGATAAAGTGGAAAGACTCTGGGCGGAACTCAGGTTAGTCTAACCCGTTCCTTGATGACTTTCATTGAACAGGAGCCACCCATGCAGGAAATGGATTTCAAAGTCGACAACAAGGTCTGGGTGCTCGTCGCCGATGGCGAAAAAGCCTTGTTCTTCGAGAACACCGGCACGCGCAAAACACCTGTTTTTCAGGTGGTGCGCGAAATGGAACAGGACAATCCGCCAACGCGGGAACAGGGAACCGACGCGCCCGGTCGGATGAATGATACCGGGCCCAACCAGAAAAGCGCCATGGAGCCGACCGACTGGCACCGGCTCGCCGAGGAGCGCTTTGCCAAGGACGCCGCCGACCTGCTGTACAAATACGCCAACCAGAACCGCTACAAACAGATCGTGTTATGCGCTGCGCCCCGTGTTCTTGGTGAGCTGCGCAAGGAACTGCACGCCATCGTCACCGACCGCGTCATCGGCGAAGTTCCAAAAACGCTGACCAATCATCCGGTCGATCAGATCGAACGCATTCTCAGCGCGGGCTAGCGGCGGTGACCCGTTCGGCGCATCGCGCGCACAATCCTTTCGCCCTGTCCTTGCGGGACTGGAAGCACGTCGCGATCCACACCGTTAAGACCATGAGCGAAAAGGACATGTCCCTGCGTTGCGCCGGGGTCGCTTTTTTCGGCTTCCTGTCGATTTTTCCCGCTATCGGCATCCTCGTGTCGCTCGTCGGTATCCTCGGCGACTACGAGGCCCTGCGGGCCGAAATTGACAGGTTCTCCGATATCATGCCCACAATCGCCTATTCCCTCGTCGCTAACCAACTCGATTCCTTCATGAATCAGGATCAGGCGGGGTTCGGCGTCGGGCTGGCCATTTCGATTGTCGTCATTCTCTGGAGTAGCTCGCGCGGCGTCGATGCGCTCCTGCACGCCACATCCGTCGCCTACGGAGAAACTTCGGATCGTGGTTTCCTGATTTCGGTTCTGGTGTCCTTCGCCACCACTGTCCTCGGCGCTGTCTTCCTGGTCGTGGCCCTGACCCTGATCGCTGCCATCCCGATCTTCACCCGCTTTTCTCCGATTCCGGGCACCGGCGAACAACTGGCCCTGTTGCTGCGCTGGCCGGCACTTCTGGCCTTGGCGGTTGTGGCCTTCGCCCTGATCTACCGCTACGCGCTCAACCGCCGCGGTGCCAAACTGCGCTGGATCTGGCCCGGCGCGACACTGGCCGCGCTTGTCTGGATTGCCGCCTGCCTGCTGTTTTCGCTCTATGTCGAATATTTCGGCGAGTTCGAAGCCACCTTCGGCTCTCTTGCCGCCGCGGTCGTCATGCTGTTCTGGATGTTTATCTCCGCCCAGATTTTCGTTTTCGGTGCGGCGCTGAACGCCGGTCTGGAACTCAGAACTGCGGTTGACAGCACCATCGGCCCCGATCGCCCCATGGGCAAGCGCGGTGCCTATGTTGCCGATAACGTCGAAACCTAACCTGCCAGCACCTTGCCGAATACCTCCAGCGCGTCATCGATCTGCTTTTTGGTGATCACCAGGGGCGGCGCGATCCGGATTGTATCGGTATGAGTGTCCTTCGCCAGTATTCCGTGCTCCTTGAGCGTATGGCAGAATTTCCGCGCGCCCCCCGCTTCGGGGTGCAGGTCGACCGCCAGCATCAACCCCCGCCCCCGGACCGAGCGGATATGGTTCGATTTGATACCTGCCAGTCCTTCGAGGAAATAGGGCCCGAGCGCCGCCGCATTCTCGATCATACCTTCCTCTGTCAAGACCCGAAGCGCCGCCCGCGCCACGGCACAGGCCAGCGGATTGCCTCCAAAGGTCGACCCGTGCTGCCCGGGCTGGAGCACACCCAGAACCTCGGAATTGGAAAGCACCGCCGACACCGGATAAAATCCTCCCGACAGCGCCTTGCCCAGCAAGGTCACATCGGCCTCGATGCCTTCGTGCTGCTCTGCCAGAAGCTTTCCCGTCCGCCCCAGTCCCGTTTGAATTTCATCCAATATAAGCGTCACATTATTGTCGGTGCACAGCTGGCGCACGCGCCGGAAATAGCCCTCAGGCGGAATGATAACGCCAGCTTCCCCCTGAATCGGCTCGACCAGAAACCCCACCGTATTGGGCGTAATCGCCTTTTCCAGCGCATCGGCATCGCCGAAAGGAATGATCCGGAACCCCGGCGCGAACGGCCCGAACCCGCCCCGCGCATCCGGGTCTGTCGAAAATCCGACGATCCCCATGGTCCGCCCGTGAAAATTGTTGGCGCAGACGATGATTTCGGCCTTGTCCTTTTCGACGCCCTTGACCTCATACCCCCATTTGCGCACCGCCTTGATCGCGCTCTCGACCGCCTCGGCCCCCGTATTCATCGGCAGCACCTTGTGCGATCCGGTGAGATCGGCAATTTCCTGATAGAACAGGGCAAGCTGATCGTTGTGAAAGGCCCGCGAGGTCAGTGTCAGCTTTTTGGCCTGCTCGACCATCGCCTGAAGGATCTTTGGGTGACAATGGCCCTGATTGACCGCCGAATAGGCCGACAGGCAATCGAGATATTGCTTGCCGTCCACATCATAGACGAACACGCCCTCGCCGCGCACCAGCGCCACGTCGAGGGGCTTGTAATTGTGTGCGCCCAGCGTCTGCTCCAGCGCAATAAGATCCTCGGTCAGTGCCATGTTTTTCCTCGATTATGCAGGTTGTGTCGGGCGGTCGAAAATACGGCGTCCAAAGGCGCTCGCTGCCAGTTCGACCATCAGGCGGGCGCTCTTGCCCCGATCGTCGAGAAACGGGTTGAGCTCGACCAGGTCGAGACTGACAAGCCGCCCGCACCGTCCCACCATTTCCATTGCCAGATGCGCCTCGCGCACCGTCGCGCCGCCCGGCACCGTGGTCCCCACACCGGGCGCCAGATCGGGCTCGATGAAATCGACATCGAGGCTCACATGCAAAAGCGCGTCATCCGCCTCGACTTCCTTGAGGATGCGCCGCACGATTGCGCCGATCCCGTGCTCGTCGATCTCGGCCATGTCGTTGACGTCGGCGCCCCGCGCCGCCAGCAGGTCCACTTCCGCCGGATCGATAGAGCGAGCGCCGACCAGATGATAGCGGCTTGCCGGCATCGTCGGACACTCGAGCATACCGTCGAAACCGGCCTCGCCGCAAAAAAACGCCGCCGGCATGCCATGCATGTTCCCCGACGTCGAAGTCTGCGGCGTATTGAAATCGGCATGCGCATCCAGCCACAGCACGTGCAGCTTCTTGCCCACCCGATCCGCATGCCGCAAGGCGGCCGCCACAGAACCGAACGAGAGCGCATGGTCCCCACCCAGATAAACAGCCGTGCCGTCCGCTAGAGCACTCTCGCCCGCATCGGCCAGCGCCCGGGCAAACCCGGTCACCTCAACGACATTATGCGCCAGCCCTTCGAGCGCGAATTCATTGCCTTCCGGCAAGACATCGCCGCGATCGATCACCGTATGCCCAAGCCCCGACAAGGCCTCCGCCAGCCCGGCGATCCGCAGGGCTTTAGGGCCCATCGAACACCCCTGCCGCCCCGCGCCGTCTTCGACGGGCGCTCCAATCAGGGTGATGGTTCTTGGCTCGGGTCCACGCATGCGCTTTTGCCTCCAAATGCTGCTGCCAGCATGCCCAAGCAATGCGCAGACGAAAAGTTGCAAATCTGCGCAATCCGGCACTAGAATTGATCGATTTGACAAAGACCATTGCTCAAAATGCCAACCACCGATCATCTCGACCGTAAAATCCTGTCCCTCCTGCGCGACGATGCCCGCCTGCCCATCGCCAGCCTTGCCGCGACCCTTGGCGTGTCCCGCACCACCGTACGGGCACGCATGGAGCGCATGGAGGCCAACGGCACCATCTCGGGCTACGGCGTTCGCCTCGGCGAGCCCGACGACGCCGAACGCGTCCGCGCCATAGCCATGATCGAGGTCGAAGGCCGGGTCACCGACAAGGTCGCCCGCGCCCTCTCGGGACTGCCGCAGGTGCGGGCACTCTACAGCACGAATGGGCGCTGGGATCTCGTCGCCGAAATCGAAAGCGCTTCGCTGCCCGAATTCGATTCGGTCCTCGGCGCCATCCGCCTGATCGAGGGTATCAGCCTAACCGAAACCAACATCCTGCTAGCGGTCCGCTTCAGGCGTTAAGCCGGCTTATCCGCCAAGAGTGGACGCCGCCCGTCCAAGCCTTTACCAATTCCAGCGCGCCTTTTCCCTGCGATTCGCCCGGAGGAGAAACCAAGTGTCGATCGGATTTGGCCTTGAGCGATTGGGCCTGTTGACCCTGCGTTTCCCTCGCATCGTGGCCATCGCGGTCCTCGCTTTTACGGCGCTTTGCACCTTTCAGCTCACCAAATTCAATATCGATGGCGACCTGCTGCGCCTCTATCGTGGCTCCGGCATCGAATACGACCGCTACATCGCGCTGACCGAGAATTTCGGCACGTTCGAAAACGACGTCTATCTCCTGGTCCAATCGGACACTCTGACAGACCCCGGCACACTCGAGGAACTACGCTTTTTGGGGCTCGAGCTCGAACTCAACGAATTTGCCGCCGGCACAATGTCACCCTTCTCTCTGCGGCGCCCCGCCGAAGGTGGCACGTCGGTGCCTGCCGTTCCCGAAGGCATGGAAACCAGCGAGCAGGTCGCCGAGGCCCTCGCCGATCTGCGCATCAACGATCCGCTGATGAGCAATCTCATTCTCGCCGATAACGCGGGAATGGTGATGATCATGTTCCCCGACCCCCAGACGATGGCAGAACTTGGCGAAGACACAATGCTAGCCTCGCTGCGTGAATTGATGGCCGCCTATGAGAGCGAGGACATCCATATCGAATTGACCGGCCCGGCGATCTGGAAGGAGGAGGTGCTCAATGCATCGCGCTTCGATCAGCTCCTGTTCATGGTCGCCGGTGTGGTTCTGGGATTTCTCACCGCCCTTTTCAGCTTCCGCACCTTTTGGGGCGCGCTGATCGCCACGCTCACTCCCGTTGTCACCGCCTTCTGGGTCACCGGCATGACCATTCTGGTGTTTGGCAGCTTTACCTTTCTCACCAACATCATTTCAGCCCTGGTGCTGGTCATCGCGTTCGCCGAAAGCATGTATTTCTGCCTTTACTGGATGCGCACCGGTAACACCGGCCCCGATCAGCGCGCGGCCCTCATCGAAACGGTCCGCAAGGTCAGCCCGGCCTGCGCCTTGACGGCAATCACCACGATTATCGCCTGCACCAGCCTTGCCCTGGCGCCCGGCCAGGGGCTGCGCGAATTTGCGATTTCGGGCGCGCTTGGCATGGCGCTGGCCTTCCTGGCCCTTGTCACCTTCCTGCCCCTGTCGTTGCTGCTTGCCATGCGGCTCGGCTTCCGCATGCGCAAAACGCCGTCGGCCGCCCTGACCGCCCCCATACCGCTGGTTCGCCGCATCGCCCACGCCGCACCGCGCAGCGCCGCCCTCGCCGCCATTTTGGTCGCCGGCCTGCTGCTCATCCCGCACTTCCTGCTCGAGCCGCACTTCAAGTTTCAGGATTTCCTGCCCCGGGGCAGCGATGCCATCGCCACCAGCGATCAGATCGATGCGGGCGTCGGCGGCGTTGCCCCGGTCTATATCCGCATCCCCCTGGAGGGCGGTTTGACCGAAATGACCGACGGCGATTTCGCCACCGTCGAGCGTGTCCACCAGATCGCGGAAAACAATTTCGGCGTAGGCAAGGTCATCTCCGCCGCCAGCTTCCGGCACTATTCCGAATTGGGGTTCTCGCGCGAACGTATCTTCGAGGCGGTCGGCCCCTTCCTGCGCCAGCGCTTCGTAACCGACGATGGCATGCAGGCGCTCATAACCGCCTTCTCTCCAACATCGGAAAATGCCCGGCAGACCGTAGCCCTCGTCGAATCGATGCGCGCAGAACTGACATCCGCTGGAATCGAGGGCGCCGAAATCTCGGGCTTCCGCGTGCTTACCGCCTATGCAAGCCTTGATATGATCGGCACCCTCCAGATCAGTCTGATGCTCGCCATTGCGCTCTCGGTCGTCCTGATCGGCATCGCCTTCCGCTCATGGAAGCTGGCGCTGGTATCCGTGATCCCTAACAGCCTTCCAATTCTTCTGACAGAGCTGTTCCTGTATGCATCGGGCATTCAGTTGCAGTTGACGACTGTCATTTCCCTTACGATAGCCTTCGGCATTGCCGTCGATGACACGATCCATTTTCTGGCCCATTATGCCCGGGCTCGCGAACGGGGAGAGACCATCGCCAAGGCCGTCGATACGACCCTCGACAGGGTCGGCCCGGCCCTCATCGCAACCACGCTCATCCTGATTGCCGGATGTGCGGTGGTCACGGTTTCGGTGCTGCCCCAGGTCGCCCTGTTCGGCTTTTTGACCGTCATCACGCTGCTTGCAGCGTTGATCGGCGATCTGATCGTCTTGCCCGCCTTGCTGATCGGTGGCGGAATGGTGTTTGCCAGATGGAGTGAAAGAAAAAATGGGATCCCTGCCTAGAGCCGAAGCACCCGAGCCGGAGCGCCTGCGGTCCCAGGACCGAGCCGGGGCGCGAAGTCCATTTCGGGATATGGACGAGCGGGCTGGCGACGGATTGGGGGCGCAGCCGCCCGGCCCTTCGGGTCGCCATTTGGGGCTGACAGGCTCTAAAGCGCTTCGGGCGAAAGTGATGGCTTGCGCCATCGCCCTTGCAGGCCTGCCGCTCGCCGGCCCCGCCTTCGCGGCACAGGAGGATGTCGATCTGCTCAAGAGCTATGTCGGAGATTGGCGCGGTCGCGGCTCGGCCGTCCTTGCGTCCACCGGCAAAGAGGAAACCGTCGTCTGCCGTATGTCCGTCGAGGACACTGGAGCCGCCCGGGTGACATTCGACGGCCGTTGCACCCTGGCCGGCCGGACGATCGCGGTGGCCGGCACAATGATCTGGAACGAGCAGGCCAGCCAGTATGAAGCCGCAATGTCCTCGGTTGCCGGCTTCCAGAGCCTGGCCATCGGCCGCCGCAACGGGGACGATATCGACTTCGAACTCATCAACCGCAACGCCGAAGGCAAGGAATACCGGGTAGAGGCCGCAATGGCGCTCCAGGATGCTCAGATCGGCATGGACCTCCATATCACCGATCTCTCGACCGGCGGCGTCACCACGGCTCAGGTGCCATTCACCCAATAATGGGCAGCGCGCCCTCGGGTCGCATACAAAAAGGGCGCCTCACGGCGCCCCTCATTGCAATCAGAACGGGATGTCGTCGTCCATGCCACCCGGCTCGAACGCCGGAGCGCTGGACGGCCGCCCGCGGTTTTCGACCTGCCGGCTGCCGCCACCATATCCGCCGCTGTCGCGGTCACCGCCGCCTTCACCGCGCCCGTCGAGCATGGTCAGGGTCGAATTGAAACCCTGCAGCACGATCTCGGTCGTGTACTGGTCCTGCCCGTCCTTCTCCCATTTCCGGGTCTGGAGCTGGCCCTCGATATAAACCTTGGCGCCCTTTTTGAGATAGTTCTGGGCCACCTTGGCCAGCCCTTCGCTGAAAATCACAACCCGGTGCCATTCAGTCTTTTCGCGCGGCTCCCCCCCCCCTCCGTCGCGCCAGCGCTCCGACGTCGCAATACGCAGATTGACCACCGGATTGCCGTTGGGCAGCGACCGCACTTCGGGGTCGGCACCCAGATTGCCAACCAGAATAACCTTGTTCACGCTTCCCGACATATTCGCCTTCCTGTCTCTTGTCCGCCGGACCACGATCCGGCCAGTCACGTTGCGCGCACTATATAGCCATCACCGGCAAAAGTTCAGCGCCAAGCGGGGCTATGCACAACTCGTTTGTTCTTATTTTGTTCAAAATTGTTGACAAATGTCAAGCTTGACCGAATCCAATTTGTTCCTATTATGTTCACTTGCAGGGCTGCTCTGCGCAGGCCGGTCTTGCAGGCAGGCGACGTTGTGCTTAAGTGAACCGGACGCTTCCCGCGCCCGTTAATATGTTTGTTGTCGGCCCGGCCGGCCCGCTATCGCTGGATAATCGCCCATGAATGACATTTCCAATCCCAATCGCGACATCGTCATCCGGGGCGCCAAGGAGCATAACCTCAAGAATATCGACGTTCGCCTGCCCCGCGACAAGCTGATCGTGATGACCGGGCTCTCGGGCTCGGGCAAGTCCTCGCTCGCCTTCGATACCATCTATGCAGAGGGTCAGCGCCGTTATGTCGAAAGCCTTTCGGCCTATGCGCGTCAGTTTCTCGAAATGATGCAAAAGCCCGATGTGGAAAGCATCGAGGGGCTCTCGCCGGCCATTTCCATCGAGCAGAAGACCACGTCGCGCAATCCGCGCTCGACCGTCGGCACCGTCACCGAGATTTACGACTATCTCCGCCTGCTGTTCGCCCGCGTCGGCATTCCTTATTCTCCGGCCACCGGGCTTCCCATCGAAAGCCAGACAGTTTCCCAGATGGTCGACAAGGTCATGGCGCTCGAAGAGGGCACCCGCCTTTACCTGCTGGCGCCCATCGTGCGCGGCCGCAAGGGTGAGTACCGCAAGGAACTGGCCGAACTCATGAAAAAGGGCTTCCAGCGCGTCAAGATCGATGGAGCGTTTTATGAGATCGAGGAAGCCCCGGCCCTCGACAAGAAGCTCAAGCACGATATCGAGGTCGTCGTCGACCGTGTCGTCGTCAATGCCGATATCGCGGGCCGCCTTGCGGAAAGTTTCGAGACCGCGCTGCGCCTGGCCGATGGCATCGCGTTGACCGAATATGCAGACCAGACCGAGGAAGACGGCAGCCCCAAACGCCTCACATTCTCGGAAAAATTCGCCTGCCCGGTGTCCGGCTTTACCATTGCGGAAATCGAGCCGCGCCTGTTCTCGTTCAACAACCCCTTCGGCGCCTGTCCGGTTTGTTCCGGGCTCGGCACCGAGGCCAAGATCGATCCCGATCTCGTGGTGCCAGACGGATCGCTGTCATTGCGCGACGGCGCCATCCAGCCCTGGTCGAAAACCTCCTCGCCCTATTATCTCCAGACCCTGCAGGCCGTCACCCGCCATTTCAAGGCGTCGACCGGCACCGCATGGCAGGATTTGCCCTTCGAGGTCCAGCACGCCATCCTGTTCGGCACCGACAAGACCAAGATCGAATTCATCTATGACGACGGATTGCGCAAATATTCGACCCAGAAGCCATTCGAGGGCGTCATCGGCAATCTCGAGCGCCGCTACCGGGAAACCGAATCCTCGGCGGCCCGCGAGGATATCGAGCGCTATATGTCCGCTGCTCCCTGCCCGGCCTGTAACGGCTATCGCCTGAAACCCGAAGCGCTGGCGGTCAAGATCCATGGCTGCCACATCGGCCAGGTCTCGGAATTGTCCATCAAGGGCGCAGCCGAATGGTTTGCCGATCTGCCCGCCCATCTCAACGAGACCCAATCGGCAATCGGCGAGCGCATCCTCAAGGAAATCCGCGACCGGCTGGCCTTCCTCAACGATGTCGGCCTGCAATACCTGACGCTCTCGCGCAATTCGGGCTCGCTTTCGGGCGGTGAAAGCCAGCGTATCCGCCTTGCCAGCCAGATCGGCTCTGGCCTGACCGGTGTCCTTTACGTGCTCGACGAACCCTCGATCGGCCTGCACCAGCGCGACAATGCGCGTCTGCTCGAAACCCTGCGCCGTCTGCGCGACCTGGGCAACACCGTCATCGTTGTCGAGCATGACGAGGATGCCATTCTCACCGCCGATCACGTCCTCGATATCGGTCCGGGCGCCGGCGTTCACGGTGGCAACATCATCGCTCAGGGCACCCCCGACGATGTCCTGTCGCACCCCGACAGCCTCACCGGACAATATCTGTCCGGCCGCATGGGCATTCCGGTTCCCGCCGAGCGCCGCAAGGCCAAGAAAGGCCGCCAGCTTTCCCTCAAGGGCGCAACCGGCAATAATTTGAAAAATGTCTCGGTCGACATCCCGCTGGGCATGTTCGTGGCCATCACCGGCGTCTCGGGCGGCGGAAAGTCCACGCTGACCGTCGATACGCTCTATCAGGCCATCGCCCGCCGCCTCAACGGCGCCCGCGTGCATCCGGCCCCGCACGAAAGCCTGACCGGGCTCGAACTGCTCGACAAGGTCATCGACATCGATCAGAGCCCCATCGGCCGCACCCCGCGCTCCAACCCCGCCACCTATACGGGCGCCTTCACCCACATTCGTGAGTGGTTCGCCAACATGCCCGAATCCAAGGCGCGCGGTTACGGTCCCGGGCGCTTCTCGTTCAACGTCAAGGGCGGCCGCTGCGAAGCGTGCCAGGGCGATGGCGTGATCAAGATCGAGATGCACTTCCTGCCCGACGTCTATGTCACCTGCGACGTCTGCAAGGGCCATCGCTACAACCGCGAAACCCTCGAAGTCCAGTTCAAGGGCAAGTCGATTTCCGACGTTCTCGACATGACGGTCGATGAGGGCGCCGAGTTCTTCTCTGCGGTGCCGGTCATCCGCGACAAGCTCGTCACCCTCCAGCGGGTCGGGCTTGGTTACGTCAAGATCGGCCAGCAGGCGACCACTCTCTCGGGCGGTGAGGCGCAACGCGTCAAACTGGCCAAGGAATTGTCCAAACGCGCCACCGGTCGCACGCTTTACGTTCTCGACGAGCCGACAACCGGCCTGCACTTCCATGACGTCGCCAAATTGCTCGATGTGCTCCAACAGCTTGTCGATACCGGAAACACCGTCATCGTCATCGAGCACAATCTCGAAGTCATCAAGACGGCGGACTGGATCATCGACCTGGGCCCCGAAGGCGGCGATGGCGGTGGCGAGATCGTTGCCGTCGGCACCCCCGAGCAGGTCGCCGAGAGCCCCCGCTCCCATACCGGCCACTTCCTCAAGGAAATCATGGAGCGCCGTCCCTTGCGCATGACGGCCGCTCAATAGCCACGAACGCTGCGGCCGGTGCCATGCACTCCATGCAGGGGCGGCGTGCGCGCCGCCCGATAACGGACCGTCATGATTCGTGCCTATCCTTGGGTCGTGCAAACAGCCTGCATGGAGGATTCCATGTTCGTGCGTATCGCCTGGAAGCAATCGATGCCCCTTGGCGCAGACCCGCGCAGCCTGCGCCGCATAGCTCCGGTCCCCCGGCGCGGCTGCGATGACCTTGAAATCCCCGTCCGGGATTTCGCCAAAATGACCAAGGGTCTTTTCGATCGCCACGGCTAGAGCGCTTCCAGAATAAGTGGACACCACTTATTCGGTTCGGAAGCGCGACAAACAGGGAATTGGATGATTTCCGCGATTCGAAGAAGCGGAAATCATCCAGTCTGGTGAGAGACCAAATAAGAGCGGCGCTCCGATACCCCCGGAGCGCCGCTCGTCATTTGTCCCTGTTCCAGCCATGCGAAAACCGCATGGCGGAAATGACTAAATCCCTAGTGCAAAGGTCGTCTTTAACGGCCTATATCCCGGTCATCGAAACGAAAGGAACATGACATGGGTATTCGTAAGACTTTGCAGAAATGGTCGGCCTACCAGCAGACGGTTCGCGAACTCAACTCGCTTGGCAACCGTGAACTGACCGACCTCGGCATCACCCGCGGCGATATCGAACGCATCGCGCGCGATCATGCCAGCCAGCTTTAAGCTTCAGACGACCTCCAACGTCCGAACACGAAAAAGGCATCCTTGATCGGGATGCCTTTTTTGATTCAATGGGCCGAACGCCCTCGCAGTTCCTCATAGGAAATGCAGACCGTCTTTTCGAACGCAGGCCGTCTCTTCAGCCGCTCGTGCCACGCCTCGATGCCCGCAAGTGACGGCAGGTCGACCTCCATGGTCGTCAGGCGATAAAGCGAAACGCCGGCAACGATATCGGCATAACTGAATTCATCACCGGCCAGATAATCGGTTTTTTCCAATTGCCCATTCATGATCTGCAGTGCCGCCACAGTGTCCTTGAGCGCCGCGGCGATCGCCTGTGTGTCATGGTTTTCCGGCGGTGTACGCACCAATTGCCAGAAGAGCGGTATCCAGCCACGTTGAAACGTCGTAGCCGTCCAGTCCGTCCACTGATCGATGGGGGCACGGTCCGTCGGATCGACCGGCCACAATGTTTCGCCTCCAAAAACCGCCGCCACGTACCGCACCACGGCGTGGCTCTCCCACAGCGTCAACTCACCGTGCTGGAGCACCGGCACCAGCCGGTTGGGGTTCATTGCGCCGAATTCCGGCGTATCCAGACCGCCGAACCGGCCGCCCACTTCCCGCAATTCGAACCGAACGCCGGTCTCTTCGAGCGCCCAGCGCGCCTTTTGCAGATTGGCCGAGCTTGCCCGTCCCCAAAGTATCAAATCCGTCATCGAAAGCTCATCTGTTAAGCAAGCGTGAATCGCCCTGCCCAATAGTCATGCAGAACATGCAAGGCGGCAATGAGCAATCAGCCTCTGCACATGCGCGCCGATTCTCATTAGCTAAGGGGCGTAAGACGAAAGGAGATAGAAATGGACATTCGCAAGACTTTCAAGCGTTGGTCAGCCTACCAGCAGACGGTTCGTGAACTCAACGCCCTCGGCAATCGCGAACTGAGCGATCTCGGCATCGCCCGCTCGGACATCCAGCGTATTGCTCGCGACCATGCCAGCGCGCTCTAACCGCACTGGCCATACATATCAGACAGTCTGAAGGGCGCTCTTTGTCGGAGCGCCCTTTTTCGTTTGCCCCTGGTTAGCCTTCAGGAACATCGGACGGCACTGCCCGTTCTCCCCTTCTCCAAGAAAGAAAGGGAAAGTCATGCAAAACCTGCAAGGCAAATCCATAGCCATTCTTGCCACCAACGGTTTTGAACAGTCCGAGCTCGAGGTCCCGCGCGACAAGCTCCGCGGCGCCGGCGCCACCGTCCATGTGATCTCGCTCGAACCCGGCCGGATCAAGGGCTGGGACAAGGACGACTGGGGCAATCCCGTGGACGTCGACAGGACGCTCGATAGCGTCTCCGCCGATGATTACGACGCCATCGTGCTCCCCGGCGGCCAGATCAATCCCGACCTGCTGCGCGTCGAACAGAAGGCCCTCGATTTCATCTCGAAATTCTGGTCCGACAACAAAACGGTCGCCGCCATCTGCCACGCCCCCTGGCTGCTTGTTGAAACCGGCATCGCCAAGGGTCGCAAGATGACGTCCTACCCCTCGGTCAAGACCGACGTCATCAACGCCGGCGCGCATTGGCAAGACAGCCCCGTCGTCACCGATCAGGGCCTCGTCACCAGCCGCAATCCAGGCGATCTCGATGCCTTTTGCGAAAAGATCGCCGAGGAGATCAAGGAGGGCCGGCACGAGCGCCGCGCCGCCTGATCTAGAACACCTGTGACCAAACGCAGCGCGCGGCAGTCTTGGATTGCCGCGCGCTTTTCGTCTATAGCCATGCCAACTCTATAAACGGATGGTGTCATGGCGAAAATTCATGTGATCGGTGGCGGCCTGGCCGGGTCGGAAGCAGCTTGGCAGGCGGCCCAGGCCGGGGTCGATGTGGTGCTGCACGAAATGCGCCCTGTCAAACCCACCGACGCGCATCACACCGATGGCTTTGCCGAGCTTGTGTGTTCGAACAGCTTTCGCTCCGACGATCACGAACACAACGCCGTCGGCCTTCTGCACGAGGAAATGCGCCGCGCCAATTCCCTCATCATGGCCTGCGCCGACAAATGCGCCCTCCCCGCCGGCGGCGCCCTCGCCGTCGATCGCGACGGCTTTTCTCAGCAAGTCACCGAGGCGCTTGAGGCCCATCCCCGCATCACCATCGCCCGCGAGGAGGTCGCCGGCCTGCCGCCTGCCGAATGGGACAATGTCATCGTCGCCACCGGCCCTCTGACCTCGCCGGCCCTCGCCGCCGCCATCCAGGAATTGACCGGCGAAGACTCGCTGGCCTTTTTCGATGCCATCGCCCCGATCATTCACTATGACAGCATCGACCTCGATATCGTCTGGGCCCAGTCGCGCTACGACAAGCCCGGCCCGGCCGGCACCGGCGCGGACTATCTCAACTGCCCGATGACCGAGGCGCAATACAACGCCCTCATAGACGCCCTGCTCGCCGCCCCGCTGCACGAGTTCAAGGATTGGGAGATCGTGCCCTATTTCGATGGCTGCCTGCCCATCGAGGTGATGGCCGAACGCGGCCGCGAAACCCTGCGCTTCGGTCCCATGAAGCCTGTCGGCCTCACCAATCCGCGTGATCCGGAAACCAAACCCTACGCGGTGATCCAGCTCCGCCAGGACAATGCGCTCGGCACGCTCTGGAACATGGTCGGCTTCCAGACCAAGATGCGCTACGGCGTACAAACCGAAATCTTCCGCATGATCCCCGGGCTCGAAAACGCCCAGTTCGCCCGGCTCGGCGGGCTGCACCGCAACACCTTCCTCAATTCCCCTAAGGTGCTGAGGCCGGACCTCAAGCTCAAGGCCGATCCTCGTCTGCGGTTCGCCGGTCAGGTCACCGGCGTCGAAGGCTATGTGGAAAGCGCCGCTATGGGGCTGATCTGCGGTCGCCTTTCGGCAGCAGAGGCCAAGGGCGAAACACCCGCCCTGCCGCCCGCGACCACTGCGTTCGGCGCGCTCATCGCCCACATCACCGGCGGCCACATCGAATCCGAATCCTACTCCGGAGCCCGCAGCTTCCAGCCCATGAACGTCAATTTCGGTCTGTTTCCGCCCGTGGAAATCAAAAAACCCGAGGGCCTCAAGGGCCGCTGGCGCGGACCCGACAAGGCAAAAGCCAAGAAAAAAGCGGTCACCACCCGTGCGCTGGATGATCTCGCCGGCTGGCTTTAGAGCGTGTCCAGATAAAGTGGATACCACTTTATCGGTTCTGACGCGCGACAATCCAAGGACTTGGAGCCGCGGCCCGATTCGATCGGACCGCAGCACAAAGCGTCAGCGGGCGTTTCGCAACGCCCACCAGATAACAGACCAGAGGCGACCGAACGCCGATGGCGCCGGCCGTGCCGTGAACGGTTGATTGGCCTGCCGGGCCAGCGCCCTGATGTCTGCCCTGACCAGCGCCAGGCTGGCAAATGCCGGTTTGATGCTCCCATCAAGTTCAGCTACCGCATGCGCCGCCTTGTCCGCATGCCCCTGTGCCAATTCGCCAGCCTGTGCCAACGCCGCCCGCAGTCCTTCGCTGTCCTTGCCGGCATATATATCGGCCTCACGCACCCCGTGTGCGGCAAACAATGCCAGCGGCAGGAAGAGTTGCCCGCGCGATGCGTTATAGCCAAAGGCCCGCACATGGCCCGCCAGGGCCTGCGCCACCCCCAAATGTCCGGCAGCGTCGGCCGCCTGATCCACCGGTCCGCCCGCGAGAATCATCGCTGCATACTGATACAGCACTGAAACCGTCTCACCCGCATAACCCTCGAACTGCCCGATATCGGGCATGGGGTCGTGATAGAGGTCGAACCGTCTTGCAGCCAGCAGCCGCAGCAATGGGCCGCTGGGCAATTCATGGCGTTCGAGTGTCCTGAAAAGGGCATCGGCCACCGGATTGCTGGCAATGGCCCCGTGCCCTTCGCCTTCAATGGCATCGACCCACCACTGCAGTCGGATTTCCCCCGGCACCGGCTCGGAAACCCGCTCGCGAATTGCCGCAATCTCGGCTGAAAAGGCAAAAACCGATTGCACCGCCGCGCGGTACTGCGCGGGAATGACAAGGCTCGCGGCGTAGCGGTCCCTGTCGAGTTCACGCAACTGGTCCGCCGCCAGAGCAAGACTGTCGCTCATCTAGCGTGCCTTTTCGACGCTGATCAGCGCCGCGCCAACCGCCCGGTTCTCGGCCAGAAGGACATTATAAGTCCGGATGGCGCTGCCGGTCGAAACCGCTTCGACGATGACGCCCTTCTCGCGCAACGTTGCCCGTATCTCGGGTGGGATCGCCGCAATGTCGGGGCCCATGCCGATCAGCAGCACATCGATGTTGTCCGCGCTCTCGATCACTCGCGCCAGGGACACAAGCGTCACATCGCCCGCCGCCTCGACATGCCAGGCATACATGCCCGACGGCAGGCAGATCAGCGAACCGCGGTGCGACATCTCGGCAAACCGGAATCCGCCATCGCCATAGGCATCAATGGTCGCCTGATAGGGATAGTGTCCCTGCCCTGCTTCCCAGGCCATTTGCCTGCCTAGACCGCGGCGCCGTCGGCACGGCGCTCAGCTTTTGGCTTTTCCACCTCTTCGGTTTCCGCGCGCGTCTTTACACCCAGATAGAGCAGGATGGGCGCCGAAACGAACACCGAGGAATAGGTGCCCACGAACACGCCCCACGCCATGGCCAACGTGAAACTGCGGATCACCTCGCCGCCGAAAACAACAAGCGCGATAAGCGCCAGCGCCGTGGTGCCGCCGGTCAGAATGGTCCGCGTCAGCGTCTGGTTGAGCGACATGTTGATGATTTCGGCAAGGCTGATCCGCTTGTATTTGGCCAAATTCTCGCGAATCCGGTCGTAGATCACCACCGTGTCGTTGAGCGAATACCCGATTACGGTCAGCACCGCCGCGATACTCGACAGGTTGAATTCGAGTTGGAGCAGCGCGAACAGCCCCACTGTGAGCACCACGTCGTGGACGAGCGCCAGGATCGCGCCAACGCTGAACTGCCATTCGAACCGCAGCCAGACATAGATGACGATGCCGACCATAGCCACCAGAATGCCCACGATGCCGTTAAAGGCCAGCTCCGACGATACGGTACCGCTCACCGCCTCGGTGCGCCGCACCTCGTAGTCTTCGGCAACGGCGTCGGTCACCTGCTGCACGGCCGCCTGCTGCGCGGTTTCGTCGCCATCCTGCGTCCCGATGCGCACGAGAACATCGGAGGGCGAGCCGAACTCCTGCACCTGCACTTCGCCGATGCCCAACGCGCCAAGCCGCGCGCGAAGATCGCCGACATCGGCCTCCCCGTCATTGGCCTGCAATTCGATGGCGCTACCGCCGGTAAAGTCGATGCCCAGATTGAGCCCGCGCGTTGCTTCCAGTGCCACGGTGCCGATCAACAGCACCAGCGTGAAGGCAAAGCCGAACTTGCGCCAGCTCATGAACGGTATCTTGGGCTCGAGTGGCAGGAACCGTTCGAGAATGTTGACCTTGAGCGTCTTGGGACGGCGATTCTGGAACCAGGTGGTGACAAGAAGCTGCGTCACCAGATAGGCGGTGAACATCGTTGTCAAAACACCGATGGCCAGCGTCACGGCGAAGCCCTGAACCGGTCCCGAGCCGAGAAAGAACAACACAACGGCCGCGATCAGCGTCGTGACATTCGCATCGATGATTGTCGTCATCGCCCGCTTGAAGCCCGCATCGATCGCCTGGAAAGGAGATCGGCCGGCGCCCAGTTCCTCGCGTATGCGCTCGAAAATCAAGACGTTGGAGTCGACGGCCATGCCGACGGTAAGAACGATACCGGCGATGCCCGGAAGCGTCAGCGTCGCCCCCAGCGTTGAAAGTGCCGCCAGGATCATGCCGATATTGAGCACCAGCGCGATATTGGCAAACACCCCGAACAGCCCGTAGGCCGCCAGCATGAACAGCACCACGCCCGCCGTACCGATCAGCCCCGCGGTCACCCCCGCATTGATCGAGTCCGCGCCAAGGCTCGGACCCACCGTGCGTTCCTCGACAATGTCGAGCGTCGCCGGAAGCGCGCCCGCCCGCAACAGAACGGCCAGGTCGCTCGCCGAATCCGAAGTGAAATTGCCTGAAATCTGGCCGGTGCCGCCTGTGATCGCCTGCTGGATGGTCGGCGCGGTGATGACCTCGCCGTCCAGCACGATGGCGAACCGGCGTCCAACATTTTCCGAGGTGATTTCGCCGAATGTAATGGCGCCCTGCGTATTGAACCTGAACGAAACGACAGGTCTGTTGTTCGGGTCGAATGCCGGCTGGGCGTCGACAAGCTCTTCGCCACCGATCGCCACGTCCTCATAGAGCAGCTCGTCGAACCCGTCAGTGCTCGGCACGATCATCGTGCCGGCAGGCAACCCTTGCGCCTGCGCCTGGGCGGCACTCATCGAGGGATAAACCAGATGGAAGGTCAGCCGCGCCGTCTGGCTGATCAGGTCCTTGAGCCGCTCGGAATCGCCAAAGCCGGGTACCTGCACAAGGATACGATCATCGCCCTGGCGCTGGATGATCGGCTCGGTCGTTCCCACCTCATCGATACGGCTGCGGATCACTTCGAGCGATTGCGCCACAAGCGAGGACATACGGCTCGAAATGGCATCCTCGGTCAGCGTGACGAGGATACGGCCGCCCGACGTCGTAATGTCGATCTCGGGGGCCGCCGTGCCGCCACCGAAAATTCCGCCTTCGACTGGCTCGGCCAGCGGCGCCAGTGTGTCGCGCGCCGCGTCGAGCTGGCTCGGGTCGGTCAATTCGACATTGAGCGTGGCGCCATCCGTCGTAATAAGACTCCCGATACCGGCCTCGATCAGCATGGCGCGCGCATCGCGCCTGATGTCGCTGATCCTTCCTTCGACGATATCGTCGCGGTTGACCTGCAACAGAAGATGCGACCCGCCCTGCAGATCGAGACCGAGCACGATTTCCTGTTGTGGCAGCCAGCCCGGCAGTCCCGCCCTTGTCTGCTCGCTGAGAAAATTCGGCATGACCGCCAGGACGCTCAGCAGCGTCACCAGGAGAACGGCGATGGTCCGGAATGGCGGGAACTTCATGGGAAACCTTCGTTTTTAATGGTCCATAGCGCCGACGCCTAACGCGCCGGCGCTACCGGATTCGCATGCGCAAGGCATGGCCCTGCGGCTGGCTGAGCCACTATTTGTTGTCGTTGACCGGCTCGGATTTGGTCCGCACGTCCGAGATCATCGAGCGCACGACCTTGATCTTGACCCCGGTTGCGATTTCCACTTCCAGGTCTTCCCCGTCGACGGCCTTGGTCACCTTGCCCACGACACCGCCATTGGTAACGATCGTATCGCCGCGCTTTACGGCCGCCAGCATGGCCTGATGGGTCTTCATCCGCTTCTGCTGTGGGCGGAAGATAAGGAACCAGAAAATGGCGATAAGCAGGATGATGGGAACAAAGCTGGAAATAAAGTCCATCCCGGAGGGTGCTGCTGCACCCTGGGCAAAGGCTGGCGTAACGAACATTAAGGCACTCCGTAGCGGTCTGCTTGTCAAAGCAGGACTGATTGTCCCATATAGGGACGCTTGCGGTTTTGGGCAGGTGTTTTCCTCCCAAAAAATCGCGCGGACTATACTAGCGGGCCCGGCGAAAGGCAAAGCCTATCGGGCACTTTCAGGGACTATTCTCCAGTGGAAAACAACGACACGCTTTCGGCCATTTCAGGCGCGCTTGAAAAGATCGCGCACGCTCTCGAAACCATGGCCGGAACCACAAAGGCGACCGCCAGGATCGAGGACGGCGTCAATGCCTATCTCTGGGACGGCGCCGAACACGTTCTGCGTCCCGTGCGCGCCGTCAACCGCATCCCCCTCGACCTGCTCGAAGGCGTGGCCCACCTGCGCGACATCCTTCTGGAAAACACCCTCGCCTTTGCGCGCGGCCACGGCGCCAACAACGCCCTGCTCTGGGGCGCCCGCGGCATGGGCAAGTCCTCGATGGTCAAGGCGATCCATGGCCACATCGAATCCTCCGGCGAACCGGGCCTTTCGCGCCTCATCCTCATCGAAATCGCCCGCGAGGACATCGCCACCCTGCCCGCGCTGCTGCGGTTCGTTGTGGACCGGCCCGAGCGCTACATCATCTACTGCGACGATTTGAGTTTTGATCGCGACGAGTCCAGCTACAAGGCTTTGAAATCCGTCCTCGATGGCGGGCTGGAAGGACGCCCGGCCAATACCCTGTTCTATGCAACCTCGAACCGCCGCCATCTGATGCCGCGCGACATGATCGAGAACGAGCGCTCGACCGCCATCAACCCCAGCGAAGCGGTCGAGGAAAAGGTCTCGCTGTCGGATCGTTTCGGTCTATGGCTCGGCTTCCACAATTGCGATCAGGACACCTATCTCGCCATGGTGCGTAACTATGTCGCTCACTTCGCAATAGAGGTCTCCGAGGATGAATTGCGCGCCCGCGCCATCGAATGGTCGGCGACTCGCGGCTCCCGCTCCGGCCGCGTCGCCATCCAGTTCGTCCGCCACCTCGCAGGGCTCAAGGGCAAATCCATCTCCTGAAACACGAAGGGGCCGGCCCTCCTGGACCGGCCCCGACAAGGAGCATTGCCACCAGTATTTCTGCGCGAGCCCTTCCAGCAAAGTGGACACCACTTTTGCGGTTCGGAAACGCGATAAAACAAAGGCTTAGAGCCAAGGATTTGATTCAATCAAATCCTGAACGGCTCTAGCCGGCCAAGAGCGGCATCGGGTCGACCGGCGTCGCGCCCTTGCGCAGTTCGAAGTGGAGCTGCGGCCGGCTGACCGAGCCGGTCATACCCACTGTGCCCAGGGCATCGCCGCGCGATACGCTGTCGCCCTTGACCACGCCGATGGTGTTGAGGTGTGCATAGGCCGAAACGAACCCGTTGGCGTGCTTGACCAGCACCAGATTGCCATAGCCCTCGACGGCGTTGCCCACATAGATCACTTCGCCGTTCTCGGCGGCGCGCACCGAGGTGCCTTCAGGCGCTTCGATATTGATGCCGGTTCCCCGCGAGGCGGCAAAATCGGTGATGACCCGGCCCGAGAGCGGCCACCGGAACTTGTCGCTGGTCACCGATGCCGTCGCGGCCGGTGTCGGCTGCTGCGTCGGAGCGGCGGCCACCTGCGTGGGCTGCGGCTCGGGCTGCTCTTCCGGTCGAGCCGGCGCTGCAGGTGCCGGCGTTGCCGTCTGGGTGTTGGCCGCGGAGGTTCCGCTTGGCGAAGCCGCGGCCTGCGACCCCGAAACCGCTGCGACCTGCTGGGTTTGCCCGCGCTGGGCCAAAAGATCGGGGCGCCCCGGAATAATCAGGCTCTGCCCGACCACAATCCTGTCGGGCGAACCGATATTGTTCGCAGCGATGATCTCGGTGGCGCTCACATCGTAGCGGCGGGCGATCGTATAAAGCGATTCCCCCGAAGCGATCGTATGGCTGTAGGTATCGCCCTGAACCACGCCGAGCTGCGGCGCGCTTGGCTGGGCGGCTTGGGAAAGAGTTGACGATGGAGAGGATACGGCGGCTGTTTGTGCAGGCATGGCTTGGGTACTCGTTACTGACGACGGCTGCAAAGCGGGAAGATCCTGGGAGACGACGGCCGACTGCGTGCCGACCGGCGAGGCGGTCGTTCTGTCGATCAGGGCTGGCCCGGTTGTGCCGTTCGCGGCAACTCCACCACCGATATTGGCTGGAGGAAGATATGCCGGCATTGCCTGCCCCACCACGGCACCACCCATGCGCGAAGTCGCTCCCGTAACCGTGGGATCGCCTCCAAAGGAGCCCATGGAAGAACACCCTGCCAAAACGAGGGCCGCGGCACTCATGGCGAGTGCTGAACCGGCGCTGCGCAGTTTGGAACCAGTTACGCTCAAGGTCATGGGAAATGCCCGTCAACTCATCTACTCGATGGAAATGAGAGTAGACTTGTTAAGGTAAAGACGAGCTTAAAGGCCGTCGCTATTTGGGATCGGCACCGGTTTACGGGCCACGCACCCGTCCGGGGCTAAGCGGCGCCAGCCTTGCCGTCCCGGTTTCCGTTTCAATAAAGCTGTCGTCGGCCCGCTCGATGCGCACGATGGCCTGCCGCTCGGAAGGCGCGCCAACCGCCATCACCGCGATTCCCCCATCGGCAAGCTGCTCGACGAGATCCTCGGGTACCTCGCCCACCGAACCGGTCAGAAGGATGCGGTCGAAGGGCGCTTGCTGCTCCAGCCCGGCCAACCCGTCCTCATTGAGCCCCACGATGTTGGTATAGCCCAACCCTTGCCAGCGCGCTTGAGCGCTCTTGGCCAATATCCTGTGCTTTTCGATCGAGAACACCCGCCTTGCCATCCGCGACAACAGCGCGGCCGAATAGCCCGAACCTGTTCCCACCTCCAGCACCTTGCTTGCCCCCTGTGGCGCCAACGGCACCAGCAATTGCGCCAAAAGGCCGGGCGCCGTGATCGATTGCCCGCATTCGATGGGAAGCGACGATTCTCGATAGGCGTATTCGCGGAAATCCTCAGGCACGAATCTTTCGTGCGGCACGGTTTCAAAAGCGCGCAGGATTTCCGGGTCGGTCACCCCATGCTGGCGAAGGTTCAGGATCAGGCCGGCCCGCGCTTCCCAGTAATCGGTCAAACGCCCCGTCCTCTCGTTTACGCCCGCGCGGGACCTGTAAACGGCAATCGCCCTTGATGGCGCTGGACGAACTCCATATCGGTCTGCTGCAACATGAGCGGGGTCACCGTGATCGCCTTGTCTTCATGCAGGATATGGAAATCCGCGCCCGCGTCCAGAGGCTTGGGCGTATTGAGAATCGTCACGAAATGCTTGCCCGGATTGTCGCTCGGATACAGCTCGAACGGCGAATGCGCGAATCGCTGATGCGGCACCAGCCTGATCCCGTTCACCTCGCTCGGCGCGCAGATCGGAAAATTGACGTTGAAATAGGTGTCGCGCGCGCCGGCCACATCCAGGATGGACCTCACCGTTTCCGCGCCCAGTTCAGCCGCCGGGCCCCAGTCGATCTCGTCGCGCCCATGGTCGTAATCCATGGCCTGGCTCAACGCGATCCCGATGGCACCATGCAACGCCCCTTCGCGCGCGCCCGCCGCCGTCCCCGAGCAATGCATGATATCGCCAAGGTTCTGCCCGCGATTGACGCCCGACAAAACGATATCGGGCCGCTTGTCCTTGAGCACATGGGTGATTCCCGCCACCACGCAATCGGCCGGCGTTCCGTCGAGGCAGAAGATTCGCTCGCCCCGCGCCTCGATCTCGATTTCGTACCCGAACGTCATCCGGTGCCCGGTGCCGCTCTGGTTGTTTGTCGGCGCCACCACCCACACATCGTCGGACAGGTCGCGCGCAATATCGAGCAGCACGGCAAGCCCCGGCGCATCCACGCCGTCGTCATTGGTCAAAAGGATGCGCGGGTTGGCTTTCATCCGCCGATCTTTTCCAGCCCACCCATATAGGGGCGCAGCGCTTCGGGAATGGTCACCGAGCCGTCTTCGTTCTGATAATTTTCCATGACCGCGATCAACGCACGCCCCACGGCCACGCCCGAACCGTTCAGCGTATGGACGAATTGCGGCTTGCCGTTCGCGTCGCGATAGCGCGCATCCATGCGCCGCGCCTGGAAATCGCCGCACACCGAAACCGACGAAATCTCGCGATAGGTGTTCTGCCCCGGCAGCCAAGCCTCGATGTCATAGGTCCGCCTGGCCCCAAACCCCATATCGCCGGTACAAAGCTGCATGACGCGATAATGGATGCCCAACCGCTTCAGCACCTCTTCCGCACACGCCAGCATCCGCTCATGCTCCTCGGCCGATTTCTCCGGCGTCGTGATCGACACCATCTCGACCTTGTTGAACTGGTGCTGGCGCAGCATCCCCCGCGTATCCCGCCCCGCCGACCCCGCTTCCGACCGGAAACACGGTGTCAGCGCCGTAAACCGCAATGGCAGTTCGTCTTCGGGAAGGATCGACTCGCGCACGAAATTGGTCAGCGGCACCTCGGCGGTTGGTATGAGCGCCAGCCGCCCGTCCCCATGCGCCGTAAAAAAGAAGTCGCCATCGAACTTCGGAAGCTGGCTGGTGCCATACATCGCCTCGTCCCGCACCAGATAGGGCGGCACGACTTCGGTGTAGCCATGCTGATCCACATGCAGGTCGATCATGAACTGTCCGATGGCCCGCTCCAGCCGTGCCAGTTGCCCCTTGAGCACAACGAACCGGCTGCCCGAAAGTTTGGCGGCGGTTTCAAAATCCATCCCGCCCATCGCTTCGCCGAGTTCGTAATGCTCCTTGGCCGCAAAGCCGAGATTGGGCTTGGCCGGCCGCGTCGCTTCGGATTCATTGGCCCGGAAATAGGGAACGTTGTCGTTCTCGTCTTCGCCCACCGGCACGCCCTCGGCCGGCAAATTGGGGATCACCGAAAGCGCCGCCCGAATTTCCTCGGTCAGCGCCTTTTCGCGCGCTTCGAGTTCGCCGAGCTTGTCCTTGAGGCCCGAAACCTCGGCCATCAATTCCTGGGCCCGCGCCTCGTCCTTTTGCGCCTTGGCCTGCCCGATCAGTTTCGAGGAGGCGTTGCGCCTTTCCTGGACGGCATTGAGTTCGGCGACCACGGCCCGCCGCTCATCGTCGAGCGAGATCAGGGATGCGGAAACCGGCTCCATCCCGCGCGTCTTGAGCGCGGCGTCGAACGCTTCAGGATTTGCACTGATCCACTTGATATCGAACATTTTGGGCTGGTCCGCTGGAAAGAAAGATACGGACAGTGCCTAGCCGAGCCGGGCGTCAAACTCAAGGTCGACCTAGCTTTCGAGATCCTTGGCCAGTTCCGCCTCACGCTCCAGCCGTCGTTTTTCGACAATACGCACCGCAAAGACCGAAAGCTCGTAAAGCAGCAACAGCGGTATCGCGAGCCCGATCTGCGAAATCGGATCGGGGGGCGTCAGGAACGCCGCAATCACGATGATCGCCACGATCGCGTATTTGCGCCACGCCTTGAGGTTGTCGACCCCGATCAGCCCGATCTGCGCCAGAAGCGTCAGAATGACCGGCAACTGAAAGCACACGCCGAACGCCAGCAGCAGCGTCATGATCAGGCTCAGATATTCAGAAACCCGCGTCACCATTTCGATGGAAACGCCAGAAGGGTCGGTCTGCTGCATGCCCAGGAAGAACCCCAGCGCCAGCGGCATCACGCCGTAATAGACAAGCGCCGCACCGATGAGAAAACAGATCGGCGTCGCAACCAGATAGGGCAGGAACGCCATGCGCTCGTTCTTGTAGAGCCCTGGCGCCACAAACGCATAGATCTGCGAGGCGATCACCGGAAACGCCAGAAAGATCGCGGCAAACAGCGCCACGGACAATTTGGTGAAGAAAAATTCCTGCGGCGCCGTATAGATCAACCGCACAGCTTCAGGACTGCCGGCCGCCGCGACGAACGGCCCGAGAAGAAAATTGTAGATCTGGTCGGCGACGAAAAAGCAAAGGATGAACAGCACGGCCAGGGCGATGATCGAATAGATCAACCGCGTCCGAAGCTCGGTCAGATGTTCGATCAGCGGTGCCTCGCTGCCCTTGAGCTCGTCTTCCTTGGCCTCGGGCCCCGCGATCTTTTCCTGCGCCTGGGTCATTTATCGCCGCCCGTATCCGCCGCGGCCTTTTTCGGCGTTGGTGTCGTTTTCCTGGCCGTTGTCTTTTTTGCGCCGGCCTTGCTTGCAGCCTTTGGCTGCCTGACGGGCTTTTCATCAGCCGTTTTTTTCGTCGAGGGTGTCGCCGCTGGCTTGGGGGCCGCCTTGGCCGCAGCAGGTTTGGTTGCCGCGGCGGGCTTGGCCGCTTTCGTTGCCGCCTTGCCACCCTTGTCCGTGGCTTTGGCCGCCGGTGTCGCAGCCTTGCGCGGCGCGGCCTTGACCTTCGTCTTGGCAGGCGCATCGGCAAGCGGCGCGGGTTGTTCGGCCGCCGTCGTCGCCGCGTCGGCAGGCCTGGCGACCGATTCGCTTACCTTGGCGCGAAGGGCAGCCGAAGCGGCCGAGGGCGTGGCCCGTGCCTGCGACATGCCCGCCTGCGCGTGGATCGCATCGACGACGCTCTCCTCGCCCGTGGCGGGCGGCTTGAGCTTGCCCGTCGGCTCCACCTTGCCGTTGCGGATCGAGTTGAATTCGCGGTTGATCTCTGCGCTGGTCTGCCTGAGCGGGTCCGAAATCGCCTTCTTGGCCTCGGCGATTTCGTCGGCGGCTATGGCCTTGTCGATCTCCCGCCGGAAATCATTGCCCATGCGCCGCACAGTACCCATCATCCGGCCCACATTGCGCATCATCATCGGCAGGTCTTTCGGGCCGACGACGACAAGCAACACGATGCCGATAACAAGCATCTCGCTCCAGCCAAGCCCAAGCATGCCGATCTATCCTTGTTTGAAAGCTATGCGGAAAAAACGCGTCCTTACGCGTCCTTGCGCGTCTCAGCTTCCGTGGTCTGGTTGAGCGTGGGCTCAGCCTGGCCGGGCTTCTGGTCGATCGTGGCGGGGGGGGTGTCGTCGGGCGTTTCCTCTTCGGCCATGCCCTTGCGGAAGGCCTTGATACCGCCCGCGACTTCACCCATCAGGCCCGAGATCTTGCCGCGCCCGAAAAGCAGCAGCACGACGATCGCGATAATCAGAAGTCCCCAGGGTCCGGGATTCATTTCCATACCTCCTAATGCCGCGGCATCAGCGCCGGCCGGCAGATGTGTCTGGCCCACAGATATTGATTATTGGCGGCGAAAACAAGGATGCTGTGCTCTCTTGTTGAACCATAATCGTCGCAGCGGGCCGCGGGCCGATCAATCCTCGCTCTCGGCTTCCACGTCGCCTGCGTCGTCGGGGTCGAGCGGGTCCTCGTCGTCGCGCAACGCCCCGTCGAACGGCATGGGCACCTGAAAACTGGGTGGCACGCGGCTCGAAAGCAGCCCCGCGCCCTTCAATTCCTCGAGCCCCGGAAGGTCGCCCAGCGTCTCGAGCCCGAAATGATCGAGAAACGCTTCCGTCGTGCCGTAGGTCACCGGACGTCCCGGCGTTCGCCGCCGGCCGCGCATGCGCACCCAACCCGCCTCCATCAGCACGTCCAGCGTGCCCTTGGAGATCGAAACTCCGCGCACTTCCTCGATTTCCGCCCGCGTCACCGGCTGGTGGTAGGCGATGATCGCCAGTGTCTCGAGCGCCGCCCGCGACAAGGGCCGTGTGTCGGTCTCCTCCCGCCGCAACAGGAAATTGAGGTCGTCCGCCGTCCTGAACGCCCATTTCGACCCGCGCTGCACCAGATTGATCCCCCGCCCCGCATAGCGGGCCTGCAACGCGTCGATCAAATCCTCGACATCGGCCTCATCGGACAGAAACGGCGCAACATCGCGCAGATCCACCGGCTCGGCCGAAGCGAAAAGCAGCGCTTCGAGAATACGAAGATTGCGCTCGCGCACCTCGGGCGCATCGTCTTCCATGGCGCTCATTGCGGCACGTCTCCCCGCCGCCTGCGCATGAGCAGCGGCGCGAAGGCTTCCTGCTGGCGCAATTCCACCTGCCCCAGCCGCACCAGTTCGAGCGATGCCGTAAAGCTCGACGCCATCGCCGTCGCCCGTTCTTCCGGCCGCGCCAGATAGTCCGCCAGATAGGTATCGAGCGAAATCCATTCGAAACTCTGCCCGATCAACCGCTCCAAAATTTCCCGCGCCTCCTGCAATCCCCAGACCGTCCGCTGATGCGGCGAATATTCGGCTGGAATACCGCGTTCACGCTGGGCTGCATAGGCCCGCAGCAATTGATAGAGATCCGCTTCCCACAGCGCATGCCGCGTGATGGAAACCGGCTCCGGCATGCCGCGCGCGAAAACGTCACGCCCCAGCCGCGAGCGATTGAGCAGCCGTCCCGCCGCGTCGCGCATCGCCTCGAGCCGCGCCAGCCGGAACTGCAGCAAGGCCGCCATTTCCTCGCCGCTCGGCTCCTCGTCATCGCTTTGCTGGGGCACCATCAACCGGCTTTTCAGATATGCCAGCCACGCTGCCATCACCAGATAGTCGGCGGCAATCTCGATCCGCTGCTGGCGGATGGTTTCGATAAACGCCAGATATTGCTCGGCCAGCGCCAAAACCGAAATGCCCGAAAGATCGACCTTCTGCTTGCGCGCAAGCTCGAGCAGAAGATCCATCGGACCTTCATAGCCGCCCACATCCACGTGCATCACCGTATCGGCTTGCGCGCGTTCAGGCATTCCGTCGAACCAGGGATCAGAAGTCTCGGCCATATCCCGCCGCTGGCAAAGCAAAAGAGGAGAGCAGCATTGCCACTCCCCTCAAACCAGTCAAGCCGTGAGAACCGCCGCGCCCTAGTTGTTCAGCACGAAACAGTCCCCGCCCTGCCCCTGGATCGCCGTGCAGACCGAATTGGCCTGATCGAAACTCGGTTGCGGCAGCCTTACGCGATAATAGATGCCGCGCTCGCCCAGATCGACCCTGCTGACCTCGGGCTCGGCGCCGTTGAACAGCGAACCGTAGCGCGACTGCAATGCAGGAATATCGGCCAGCGCATCCGCCTCGCTGCGCTGCGACGACAATTGCACCCACGCGCCGACATTCGATGATGGCGTTGCCGCCGAGGCAGCGGGAGCCGTTTCCGCCGGAGCCGGCGTGACAGCAGCAACGGTCTCGGTCGCGGGGGCCGTTGTCGCCGGAGTGGGCGTCGAAGCGGCGCTGGTCTGGGCCGTCAGCCCGGCCGGCCGCGCGACCGGAACCGGCGCACCGGGGTCATCGGTCGTGGTCGTGGTCGTTGGGGCCGCTTCGGACGAATCCGCCGTTTCAGGCGTGCTGGCGTCGGGCACGGTTTCGCCCACATCGGCCACGGAAGTCGGCGTCGCGGCGTCCGCGCCGGCAGCGGACTCATCCTGGCCAATGGCCTGCGCGATGGCCTCGCCGATCGGGTCGGACGTCAGCGTGCTGTTGGGGACCGCAGGAACGTCGGGGCGCTCGACCGGCAAAACGTTGGATCCCGCAACGCTGTCGTCGGCCTGAACAATGGTGCCGTCGGGACGCACGGTTACCGTGCGAACCGGGCGATTGGCGAGGGCAGTCTCGCCCTCTTCGGGGGCCAGAGCCTCGGCCACCTGGGCGCCGCTGGCGCCGTCGGTCTGGTCGCGCGATACGAGCTCCTCGTCTTCCGGGGAAGCGCCATTGCCCTCGATCTCGCTGAACACCACCGAATCGCTGGCAGCGGAATCATTGGGCGTGGGCGCCGCCTCTTCCTTGAGCGGCGAGGCGTCTGCCGTCAGTACGGGCGCTTCGCCCGGATCGACGGGACCGGAAAAAAACGCGAAATAGACGCCGCCGATCAGGGCAAGGATCACCGCTCCCGCGGCGACCGGCACGATAAATCCGCCAAACCTGCGGCGGTACGGATGGCGCTGCGCCATCTCTTCTGTGGCATAGCCCTCATCGCCATAGCCATCATCGGCATAGTCGAGCGGCTGGCCATCCTCTGCCGGCGCGTTGTCTGACGGCGCCGAAGCGCCAAATAACGGATCGGGAATAACCTGTTCCGGTGTGGGCTGGCCGGGTTCGAATGCAGGTTCTTCACGCGGCTGGGCCTGCCGTGGCGCGGGCGCCACCAGCCAGTCTTCAGGATCGCTTGCCGGCTCGACGCGGCGCACGGACGCGCCCGTCGCCGCAGCCGCCGCGAGAATGGCCGATTCCGCAGCATCGACGGCGGCATCGGTTTCCCCATCGTCGAGAAAACTCGACCTCACGCGCCGCCCGGCGGGCAGGCCACCATCACTGGAATTGGCGCGGGCCGCCTCCCCGATCAGCGCCTCGATATCGCCCAGAGGGTCCCGTTCCTGGTCGGAAGCCATTTCCCCGGCGCTCGAAAATTCATCTTCGGCTCGCCCATACCCCTCGTATGAAACCGGCCCCGCTTCGGGCTCGGCCGGCAGCGGATCGTCATGTTCCGCCCAATCGTCATCCTGGGAATAGTCCCGGTCATAGGCCTCGACTTCGGCATCGGCAATCAGGTCGGCAATCGGATCGCCCGATGCGGTCTGCTCGGGCACGCCGGTCTGTTGCGCGGTGCCGAACCCGAAATCGAAAACCGGCATGGCATCGCTCTGTCCGCTCTCGCGCTCCGGCTCGAAGCGATCTTCAGGCTCGCCGGGATTTTCGCTGTGGTGCCCCTCAGGGGCGCCGAAACTGGCTTCAGCCTCGTGGAAATCTTCCTGCTCGGGCATGGCCGGTTCTGCGGGCGCTTCGACCTGGGGTTCCTGCCGGAAGGCGGGCTCGTCGCGCTTGTACGCGCTGGTCGGCCCGGCAGCCGTGCGGGCATCCTGCGCCACAAGCCGAGCCAGTTCCGCAATCAGATCATCGGAGTCCTGACCCGCCGTGGCCGGGTTGTACTTTGTATCGGTCATAGAGCAGTGCCCCGAAAGTCTTTCGCTTTAACTTGCCCTTGATTGCGAGCATGCCCACGGAACTGTTCACAGCAATGCGCCGTAATTATGAAAGCTCTTGCGGGGCGCTGACGCCCAAAAGATCAAGGCCGTTGCCGAGAACCCGGCGCACGCCATCCACAAGCGCGAGTCGAGCCAGTGTCAGTTTCGGGTCATCGTCGTTAACAAAGCGTAAGCTGGGGTCTTCCTTGCCTTTGCCCCAGAAGGCGTGGAATTGCGCGGCAAGCTCGTGCAAGTAAAACGCAAGTCTATGCGGTTCATGCGCCCGCGCCGCTGCCGCAACCTGCCGCGGCCAGGAACCGAGCAACCGGATCAGCTCGATTTCATCCGTTGTGGACAGCAGCGAAAGGTCGGCTCCGGCCAGCGCCGCGTCGGTCGTATCGAGTTCGGGCAGATCGCGCGCCGCATTCCGGAAAATCGAAAACGTCCTTGCATGGGCATACTGCACATAAAAAACCGGATTGTCCTTGCTCTGCTCTTTCACCAGCGCAAAGTCGAAATCGAGCGGTGCATCGTTCCGCCGGAACAAAAGCATGAAGCGGGTCGCATCGACTCCCACTTCCTCCACAACATCAGCAAGCGTCACCAAGTCCCCGGAGCGCTTGCTCATTTTTACCGGCTCGCCATTCCGCAACAGCTTGACCAACTGGCAGAACCGCACATCGGCCGTTGCCTTGCCGCCCGAAACGGCCTTCACCGCCGCCTCGATGCGCTTGGCATAGCCCGCATGGTCTGCGCCCAGAACGTCGATAAGCGTGGTGAAGCCCCGCAGCACCTTGCTGCGGTGATAGGCGATATCGGCGGCAAAATAGGTATAGCTGCCGTCCGATTTGACAAGCGCACGATCCACGTCGTCGCCAAACTGGGTGGCCCGGAACAAGGTCTGTTCGCGGTCTTCCCAATCGTCGGGCAGCTTGCCCTTCGGCGGTTCGAGCCGCCCTTCATAGATCAGACCTTCATCGCGCAGCCACGCGAGCGTCTTTTCGATCTCGCCCCCCGGTCCGTGCAACGTCTTTTCGGAAAAGAACACATCGTGCTCGATATTGAGCTTTTTCAGGTCCGCCTTGATAAGTTCGAGCATCGCCGCCAGCACATGCTGCTTGACCGGGGCCAGCCATGCCTCTTCGGGCTTGCCCAACAGGGAGTTGCCGAACTCTTCCACCAGCGCCTGCCCCACCGGGATCAGATAGTCGCCCGGATAGAAACCCGACGGAATTTCGATTTCCTCCCCCAGCGCCTCGCGGTATCGCAGGAAGGCTGACCGGGCCAGCGTATCGACCTGCGACCCGGCATCGTTGATGTAATATTCCTTGGAGACGTCATATCCGGCATAGGCCAGGAGCGAGGCCAGCGCGTCGCCGTAAACGGCGCCCCGCGTATGCCCCACATGCATCGGCCCGGTCGGGTTGGCCGAAACATATTCGACATTCACTTTCTCGCCCTGCCCCACATCGGCCCGCCCGAAATCGTCGCCGAGTTCGGCAATCGAGGACAGCACCTTGTGCCAGACGCTTTGCTGGAGCCGGAAATTGATGAACCCCGGACCGGCGATCTCGACCGCGGCCACGTCGGCATCGCCTGAAAACCGCTCGGAAATCGCACCAGCGACCTCGCGGGGGTTCTTGCCCAGCGGCTTGGCCACCACCATCGCGGCATTGGTCGAAAGGTCCCCATGGGCGGCATCGCGCGGCGGCTCGACGACGACGCGGGCCAGCAGCTCGCGATTGTCGGCCAGCTCGGGAAAACTCGCGATCAGCGCATCGGTGACGCGCCCTTCAAAGAGGGCAAACACATCCATCTGAAGGAAACCTATGATTGAAATTCGAAACCGGCACGTTGAGATTGGCGTCAAGGCGCGGCGAAAGCCGGAGTTTACAGCCCGCCCTCGCGCCAATATCGGCATGCCGAGGCGGGTTACCGGAAATCGGGTCTGTCGTCAAACAAACGGGCATATTCGTCAAGCGCGAACGGGTCTGTCATCCCGGCCACGAAATCACAGACGATCCGGGCTCTCGCGGCCTCAGAACCGGCGGTACTATGGGCCAGCCCCCAGCGCCCCGGCATATCCCCCTCGGCGATATAGGCATCGAAAAGCCGCCCCACCACAGCCTCGCTCTCGCGCACCGGCCCCATGACCCGCGCGTCGCGATAGACTTTGGCGAACAGGAACGCCTTGAGCTCGACCTCATCTTCCGCCATCTCGACGGGGAACCCGATCAACGCCCGCCCCGCATGCCGGACATCGTCGACACTTTTCGGAGCCGCCGCAATCAGCCGCTCCGCACTTTCGGCGATCACCGCCTCGATGGTCCGTGTGATCAGCCGCCGCTGCACCTCGTGAATTTGCCGCCCGCGCTCCAGTCCGGGCCACATCTCGATGACTTCCCGCGCAATCGGCCCCACCAATGGCACATCGACAAGATCGTCGATGACCACCAATCCCGCGCGCACCGCATCGTCGATATCGTGGGCGTTATAGGCGATATCGTCGGCAATCGCCGCCACCTGCGCCTCGAGATTGGCATAGGTTCCAGCCAGCAAGTCCTCACTTGCCGGAATGTCCGCCAGCGCCGCCGCGATGTCCTGCCCGTGCTCGGATGCATCGCCGACCACCGGGCCGTTATGTTTCAGGATACCTTCGAGCGTCTCCCAGGTCAGGTTCAGCCCGTCATGCTCGGCATAGCGATTCTCAAGCACCCCCACTACCCGCAGCGCCTGCACATTGTGGTCGAACCCGCCAAGCTCTGCCATTTTCTCGGACAACACCCGCTCACCCGCATGCCCGAACGGGGTATGCCCAAGATCGTGCGACAGCGCCACGGCCTCGGCCAGATCCTCGTTGAGCCGCAGCGCCCGCGCTATCGAACGGGCGATCTGGCTCACTTCGAGCGTATGGGTCAGCCGCGTGCGGAAATGCTGACCCTCGTGATGAAGGAAAACCTGCGTTTTGTGCTGCAGCCGCCGGAACGCCGTCGAATGGATGATCCGGTCCCGATCCCGCTGGAATTCGTTGCGCGTCGGGCTGGCAGATGGGCGATAGACCCGGCCCCGCGACTGCGCCGGATCGGCGGCATAAACCGCATGCATATCACTCATGTGGGACAGCCCCTTTTCATCGTCGCCCTACGATCTTATGTTGGAGACCGAATTTGCAATCAAAAGCAACAGCGCCATGACCGATATCCAACTATCACCGAACGAGGTCGTTTTGACAGAGCGCGCCGCCAAGCGGATCAACCGCATTCTGTCGAAGGAAGAACCCGGCACCGTCCTGCGCATTGCCGTGGCTGGCGGCGGGTGCTCGGGCTTCCAGTACGAATACAACATCGTCAAGGAAGCGCCAACCGAGGACGATCTGGTGCTCACCCGCGACGGGGCCACCGTTTACATCGATTCGATGAGCCTTGAATTCATGGGCGGCGCGGAAATCGACTTTGTCGACGATCTGATCGGCCAGTCCTTCCAGATCAAGAACCCCAACGCCGTCGCCTCCTGCGGCTGCGGCACCAGCTTCGCTGTCTGATCCCCGCATTTTTCGGGTCGCCTTGGCCGCGCGATAATGCTTACCTCTGCCTCTCTTGCGCGCGGAGGTAAGCCATGAGCACCGAATTCCTGATCACCGCCCTGATCGTCTGCCTGCTCCCAGGCTCGGGCGTGCTTTACACGCTTGCCGTAGGTCTCGGTCGCGGCTTCAGGGCCTCTGTCGCTGCCGCCTTGGGCTGCACGCTCGGCATCATCCCCTCCGCCCTCGCCTCCATCGTCGGCCTTGCCGCCATCTTCCACGCCAGCGCCCTGGCCTTCCAGACCCTCAAATATCTCGGCGTTGCATATCTGCTCCATATGGCGTGGTCGATCCTGCGCTCCGGCGGCGCCATGGGGCTCGAGGCCGACCGTTCTCCAGCCTCCATGGCCAGGATCGCGACCAGCGGCGCCCTCATCAATGTCCTCAATCCCAAGCTCAGCCTGTTCTTCCTGGCGTTTCTGCCCCAGTTCGTTCCCCTCGACACCCCCAACGCCACCCCAACACTGCTCTTGCATGCAGCGATCTTCATGGCGATAACCTTCATAACGTTCGTGGGGTACGGGGCCTGCGCCGCTTTGGCGCGTGACTATGTCATCTCCCGGCCCGACGTGCTCAAATGGATACGGCGCAGCTTTGCGGCCACGTTTGGCCTGCTAGGCCTGCGCCTCGCCCTTTCAGATCGCTGACAACCAACGAGACGGCCCGATGCGCATAGCAACCTGGAACATCAACGGCATCAACGCACGCCTTCCGGCCGTCCTCACCTGGCTCGACGAAACCAAGCCCGACATCGTTGGTCTCCAGGAAATCAAATGCCTCGACGAAAACTTCCCCCGCGCCGAATTCGAATCGCGCGGCTACAATGTCGAAACCCACGGCCAGAAGAGCTTCAACGGCGTCGCCCTGCTCTCCAAAATCCCCTTCGATGAAGTCCATCGCGGCCTGCCCAGCAACGACGAGGACCCGCAATCACGCCTGATCGAAGGCGTGTTCTCCACCGAGGACGGTGGCGTCGTGCGCGTGTGCAATATCTACCTGCCCAACGGAAATCCGGTCGATACCGAAAAATTTCCCTATAAGCTCGGCTGGATGGACCGGCTTTACGATTTCGTCGAACAGCGCCTTGCCTATGAGGAGCCCTTCATCCTGATGGGCGATTTCAACCTCATTCCCACCGGCTTTGACTGCCACGATCCCTCGGTATGGTGGGGCGATGCCCTGTTCCGGCCCGAGAGCCTGGAAAAATGGCGCCGCATCGTCAATCTGGGTTTAACCGACGCCCTGCGCGCCACCACCAGCGAACAGGCTTTCACCTTCTGGGATTTCCAGGCCGGCGCCTGGCGCCGCAACGCGGGCATCCGCATCGACCATTTGATGCTCTCCCCCCAGGCCGCCGACCGCCTCACCGGCGTCACCATCCACAAGGACACCCGCGGCTGGGACAAGCCCTCCGACCACGTCCCCGTCGAAGGCGATTTCACCCTCGCCGGCCGCCCCGCAAAGGCTGCTTAGTTGATTTGCTAATCTGGAGAGGTTGGGTCAGGGCGAGCGGTCTTCGAGAGTGATGACCGGTTATCGAAGGTCCGGTGGACCTTCGATAGGGAAGAACGCCCGTCTAGCTTAAGCTCGCGGGCTATGAGCGGAGCGTACTTTGGTACGTGAGCACCGGAAGCGCAGGAGACTGCCGTTTGCAGGCCGCCCTCACCCAACCTAAAACTCGGCGAACTGGCTTCCCAGCGTATCCGCCGCCCGCACCGCGGCCTCGGCCTGTGCCGGATCGGCCTTGGCCATCGCGCTGTCGGTCAATTCACGGATCCAGCCCTCATCGCTGGTCCCGAGCGCCGAGCGATAGGCGATATTGAGCCACATCAGCCCTTCGATCGGCTGCGCCTCGATCCCATTGCCCACGACCAGCATTTCGCCCAGCCGCGCCTGCGCGCCCGCATGCCCCTTGCGGGCCGCCAGCGAAAGCCAGCGCGCGCCCTGCAGCGGGTTGATCCCGAAGCTCTCGGCATTGAGATAGAGCATGCCCACCCTGAACTGCGCATCCGCATCGCCGAAATAGGTCGCCGCGTGCATCAGCAAGGTCTGGCCGCGCGACGCATCCTCGGGAATGCCCGCATCGGGCACCCCCTGCATGTAGTAATCGCCGATCTTGACGAAGGACTGCGCCACGATATCCGCATCGAGCGAACTCGGCGGCGCGTCCGCATTCTCGTTGGCGATGCGCGAAAAATACTGGAACGCCTTGGCGGGGTCCTTCTGAACCCCGGCGCCCGTTTCATACATCGTCCCCAATTGCCACAACGCGATGGGCTGGCCCGCGTCGGCGGCGCCCTCGAGCGCTGAAACGAGGTTGTCGCCGCTCAATTCGGTGGCCGTCACGCCATCGAGCATCTGGGCCAGTTCCTGGGCGGCATCGAGCGCGCTCTGCGCCTGCGCCGGCAGCACCGTGCCAAGGGAAAGCAAAGCCGAACAGGTCGCAGCCAGAGCGAACGCAGTACTCCTGACTATAGGCATAACACACCTTCTCATGCCCCAGTCCAGCAGCCGTCGCGCCACATCCGGCGCGCCCGCCGCCAAGCCGGGAAACCTTACCGTATCGTTCAAGACGGCAGATCGTATGCCCGCCGCCACCCTGTTGTTTTTTGTTGTTTCGGCACTCGGCTTTCCCTGGCCGCACCTGGCTGCGAAAGACCTCAATGCCCGAACCGCCAACGGCAGTTCATATGTTTGATTGACGAAAGAATATCGGTCCATTGTGTCGGCATTAAAGCGATTGTCCGCCGTCAGCGTGGCAAGCCGTCCGCTCGCCGCGTGGTCGGTCAATTCGCTGCAATAAGATACGCCGATTGCCATTCCTGTCCTGCTCCTGGGCCCGTTGGCGGGAATTCGATCCCGCTTCGGGCGCCGATTGGCAGGCATAGGCGTCCGGCGCGCCGCCAGCGCACCGAGATACCATATCCGCCCACCACCAACCGTTCTCCGGCTGGTTTAGGGTAAGATTGTGGCGTGGTCCCTTAGCAAAGCGTGACTGCGCCGCGCACGATCACGAGTCTCGCGGGACTGTATCAAAATTGTCACAAACGCCGGTGAGCCCGGTCGCGCGTTGTCGGACCGATTGGCCGATTGTAAGTTGGCGCCTCAAGGGAGATTGCAAACATGACCATCAAGCGAATGGACAATATGGGGATCGTCGTCGAGGACCTCTCGGCGACGATCGATTTCTTTACCGAACTCGGTCTGGAGCTCGAAGGCCGCGCCACCATCGAAGGTGAATGGGCCGGGCGCGTCACCGGGCTGGGCGACCAGCACGTGGAAATCGCCATGATGCGCACACCGGACGGCCACGGCCGGCTCGAACTCTCCCGCTTCATCCGCCCCGCAGTCGTTGCGGATCACCGCACCGCTCCCGTCAACACCCTGGGCTATCTGCGCGTCATGTTCACCGTGGACGATATCGACGATACGCTGGAAAGGCTGCGCACGCGCGGCGCGCAGCTCGTGGGCGAAGTCGTCCAGTATGAAGACGTTTATCGCCTTTGCTACATCCGGGGGCCCGAAGGGCTCCTGATCGGGCTTGCCGAGGAGCTGCGCTGAGCGACAGCGCAGCCTTTTAGAGCGTGTCCAGCAAAAGCATGTCCTCGACGCGATCGGGGATGGAAACGGTTTTGCGGTTCGGACACGCGACAAAACAGGGGTTTAGAGCCAAGGATTTGATTCAATCAAATCCTGAACGGCTCTAGCTCACGAGAGCGTAGCGAGAGCCTGCTCCAGCTTTTCGCGCCGTGCCCTGGCCTCGGCCAGCCGCTCCTTTTGCTCCTCGACCACCTCTTCAGGCGCCTTGGCCAGAAACTGCTCATTGCCCAGTTTCTTTTCCAGCCCGCCGATCTCGCCTTCGAGCTTCTTGACGTCCTTGGAAAGCCGCTGGCGCTCCGCCGCGATGTCGATCAGATCGGCAAGCGGCAGCCCCCAGCTCGCCTCACCCACAACGAACTGCGCCGAGCTTGCCGGGATCGCCTCGACCAGATCGATGGTCGAAACCCGCGCCAGCCGCTCGATCGCCGCGCGGTGTGTCTCGATCCGCGCCGCCGTTTCCGCGCTGGCGCCCACCACCACAAGTGGCACTTTCGCTCCGGCGGGAACGTTCATTTCCGTCCGCACCGACCGGATGGCCGAAATGACATCCAGGAGCCAGCCCAGTTCGGCACCGGCCTGCGGGTAGGATATCGCATCGAGCGTCGGCCAACCGGCCAGCATCAGATAGCCCTCGCGCTTGGGTCCGGTCTTTCCGGTTTCCGCCCAAAGCTCTTCGGTCACGAACGGCATGAACGGATGCAGCATTTTCAGGATCTGGTCCAGCGCCCAGGCCGCGGTCGCCCGCGTCTCGGCCTTCGCAGCTTCATCGGCGCCCGAGAAGGTCGGCTTGGCCAGCTCCACGAACCAGTCGCAGAACGTGCCCCACACGAAATCATAGGCGTGGTTGGCCGCTTCGTTGAACTTGTATTCGATGATAGCCTTTTCGACATTGGCCACGGCCCGCGCCGTCGCCCCGGCGATCCACTGGTTGAGTGCGCCCGAAAGCGTGGTCGGATCGAACCCTTCGACCCGCACGCATTCGTTCATTTCGAGGAACCGCGCCGCGTTCCAGAGCTTGGTGACGAAGTTGCGATAGCCCTCGACGCGAGACATCGCCAGCTTGATGTCGCGCCCCTGCGCCGCCATTGCCGCCAGCGTAAACCGCGTCGCATCGGCACCATAGGCATCGACGAGTTCGAGCGGATCGATGACGTTGCCTTTCGACTTCGACATCTTCTGGCCCTTCTCGTCGCGGACCAGTGCATGCACATAGACCGTTTCGAACGGTTCTTCACCCGTAAATTCAAGACCCAGCATCATCATCCTGGCAACCCAGAAGAAAATGATGTCGAACCCGGTCACCAGCGTCGCTGTCGGATAGTAGCTTTCAAGCTCTTTTGTCTGTTGCGGCCACCCCATGGTCGAGAACGGCCACAGCCCCGAGGAGAACCAGGTGTCCAGGACGTCCTCGTCACGCATCAGTTCCACCGGCTCGCCATAATGGGCCTCGGCGGCCTTCGCGGCGCCCGCCTCGTCATAATCGACGAAAACCTGTCCGTCCGGTCCATACCAGGCCGGAATCTGGTGTCCCCACCAGAGCTGGCGCGAAATGCACCAGGGCTGGATGTTGTCCATCCAGGAGAAATAGGTGTTCTCCCAGCTCTTGGGCACAAATTTTGTCCGCCCCTCGCGCACCGAGGCAATGGCCGGCTTGGCCAGCACTTCGGCGTTCACGAACCATTGGTCGGTCAGGAACGGTTCGATCACCACCTTGGAGCGGTCCCCGAACGGCTGCATGATCTTCTTGTCCTCGACCATCGCCATCAGCCCTTCGGCGTCGATGTCGGCCACGATCTTCTTGCGCGCCTCGTAGCGGTCCATGCCGCGATATTCATCGGGCACGATGTTGATCGCCGTGGTCACCGCATCGTCGAATTCCATTTCCCCGCGCGCGATCTTGCCCGCAAGTTCGGCCTGTTCGGCATATGGGGCGCCATCGGCCCGCATATTGGCCTTTGTGTCGAACAGGCAATACATCGGAATCCCGTTCCGCCGCGCCACTTCATAGTCGTTGAAATCATGCGCGCCGGTGATTTTCACAGCGCCCGAACCGAACGTGGGATCGGGATATTCGTCGGTGATGATCGGGATCAGCCGCCGGTGCTCTTTCGGCCCGACCGGAATTTCGCACATCTTGCCCACGATCGGCGCATAGCGTTCGTCGTCGGGATGCACCGCCACGGCGCCATCGCCCAGCATGGTTTCCGGGCGCGTGGTCGCAATCGAAATATAGTCGCGCTCTTCCTCGAGCACCACATTCCCGTCAGCGTCCTTTTCCACATAGGTATAGGTTTCGCCGCCGGCCAGCGGGTATTTGAAGTGCCACATATGGCCGTTGACTTCGGTGTTCTCCACCTCGAGGTCGGAAATTGCCGTCTCGAACTGCGGATCCCAGTTGACCAGCCGCTTGGCGCGGTAGATCAGTCCCTTGCGGTACATCTCCACAAAGACCTTGAGCACGGCCTCGGACAATCCCTCGTCCATGGTGAAGCGCTCACGCGACCAGTCGCACGATGCGCCCAGCCGCTTAAGCTGGTTGAGGATCGTCCCCCCGCTCTCGGCCTTCCACTCCCAGACTTTCTGGAGGAATTTTTCGCGCCCGATCTCGCGGCGCCCCGGCTCCTGGCGCTCCATCATCCGGCGCTCGACCACCATCTGGGTCGCGATGCCCGCATGGTCGGTGCCCGGCTGCCACAGCACGTTCTTGCCGCGCATGCGCTCGAAGCGCACCAGCACGTCCTGGATCGTGTTGTTGAGCGCGTGCCCGATATGGAGCGAACCCGTCACATTGGGCGGAGGAATGACGACCGAATAGCTCTCCGCGCCCGGCTTGCTTCCGGCGCCGGCCCTGAAAGCCCCCGCCTCTTCCCAGGCACTGTAAATGCGCCCTTCGACCGAGTTCGGTTCATAGGTCTTTTCGATCATCTGTGCTGTACCCTTGGAGTGTTTCCAGGATAGGTGGACCACTTATCCGGTTCGGAAACGCGACAAAACAACGACTTGGAGGATTTCCGCGATTAAAAGAGATGCGGAAAGCCTCTCAAACGACGACCCGCCCCAGTGATGGGACGGGTGCCTGAAATAGTGTGGTTATCTGTAAAGCCAAGCCCGACGGCGAAGTCAACCGCGCGATGCGCGCTCGATCTCCTGGGCGATGAGCCGTTCCACCATTGAGGGCAGGTTTTCCTCGAGCCACTCCTTGAGCATTGGCCGCAACATCTCGCGGATCATCGCTTCGATGGTCAGCCCGCTCGCGCCCAGCGCCATGTCCGGCACCGCCTTGGGGCCGCCGAGTTTGGCAAAGGCGTTCTTTACCGCCGCGCTGGTCGCGGGCTCCAAAAGCTCGTCGGCAAGGTCGCCGCTCAGTTCGGGGTCGGGCATCGGCGCTGCCTGGGCAAAGCTGGGCTTGGCCCTGGGTGTCGGCTGCGGATCGATTGCGGTCTCATTGGCTGGCTCGGCGTGCGCCTTTCGCGCCGCGGGCTCCTCGTCCTTGTCCATCTCGAACGCGACATCGTCGGGAACCACGAGTTCGGCGGCGGCATCGAGGCTGGCCGCTGAAGGCATCTCTTTTTCAGCGGCTTCGGGCTCGTCTTCCGCGTCCTGGGCAGCCGGCTCCACGATCTGTTCAGGCGAAAGCGCCAGCGGGGTCACCGTGTCGTCGTCATCGTCGCTGAACGGGTCGATCTCGGCAGCCGAAGGCATCTGAACCGGCTCGGGCGCGGGAACGGGCTTGGGGCCTGCCTTTGCAACCGGCATCTTCTGGGTCGCCGCCTCGTCGTCATCGGCAATGATCTGCCGGATCGACGATAAGATTTCGTCCATTGTCGGTTCTTTTGATGCCGGCTGGTTCATGTCTGCCCCGATCTCGTTCTGGCCGCTCGGCCGGTACTCCATACAACCCGAAAAACGGCGCGTGACCGTTGATTCGCTTTACAGCACCTTAACGCGGGAGCCCGGCGCACGAAAAGGGAAACGCCCCGGCGAGGGGGCGTAATCCACGGAAAAGCAGCACTATAGGTATTCTAGCGTAGGTTGCCCCACGCATCGGCGGGCGCTGTCGGTGCGGCCGCGGGAACCACGACATCGCCCTCGGCCGTCCGCGGCTGGACCGGCAGTCCGAGATCCTGGGCCGTCAACGTTCCCATCGCCGCAATCAGCGAATAGGCGGCGATCGTGCGCTGCGATTGCGCCGAAATCAGCGTTTCTTCGACCGAAGCGACAGAGGCGCGCGCATCGAGCACGTCAAGCGTCGTCGCCTGTCCCAATTCATTCTGGTCGATGGTTGCCTGCAGTGCCAGCCGGCTGGCCGCGACGGCAGCCGTCGCCGCCTCGATCTGCGCAGTCGCCGCCTGAACGCCTGCCCAGCCCTGCCGCACCGCCTCGACGATCTGGTCGCGGGTTGCAAAGCCCTCGAGCTGGGTCTGGATCTGGCCGATATTGGCCTGCTCGACGGAAGGATCGCGCGTCGGCGTATAGATCGGCACGCTCAGCCGCAGGCTGATGCTGGCCTGGGTGGCAACAGTGCCCGCGGTCCACCCCCCTGCGCCGACCTGCCCGGTCAACGAAAGGTTCGGCCCGAAGCTCGCCAGCGTTTCCTCATAGCCATATTGCGCCGCCCGCAACTGCGCGGCCGAGGCCAAAAGGGCCGGGTGGCCGCTATTGGCCCGCGCCAGCGCCGCATCGAGCGACCCCGGCAGCAAAGATGAAAAATTATAGCCGCCCGAAAGGCTTCCCGGCGCCTGGCCCACCCAGCGCTGATAATTGGCCTCGCTGGTGCGCAGATCGTTGATCGCCGCCTGATAGGCCGCCGTCGATTGCGCAAGACTCGCCTCGGCCTGCGAAACTTCCAGTTGGGTGCCTTCGCCCAATTCGAGCCGGTCGCGCGCCGATCCCACCTGCGCATCGACGAAGCCGACGCTCTCCTGGCGGATTTCGACGATCCTGCGGTTGGCAACCACGTTCACATAGGCCTGGATCACCGAGAGCAGGACGTTCTGCTCGGTATTTTTGGCACCATACACCGCCGCATCATATTGCGCCTCGGCGCCGCTGATCGCCGCGCTGCTCGCATTGTTGTCGAAAAGGGTCTGGCTGTAGCCGAGCCCGATGCTGTCCGATGTCGACCAGCTCTGCCCGCCGGGCGCCCAGGTCGACGTCGCCCCGATGCTCGCTTCGGCCCCGATCGTGGGCAGCATCGCCCCCTCGGCGGCGATGATTCCCTGCCGGGCCGCTCTTACCGAAAGGAACGAACTGGCGATTTCGGGATTGTTCTCGTACGCATAGGCCATCGCCGATGTCAGGCTTTGCGCCTGGGCCGACGAGACCAGCCCCATCAGTGCAATGACGCTTACACTCAAAACATAATTAAATTTCATTGCCCAGCGCCTCCAGCGCCGCCCCAATTTAGGGCTGCGCCACCCTGCTTTCAACGCAAAACCAACGCATTGTCCAAACTTTAATGTCGGTAAGATTCAACTCGTTGCGAGTCGGTAACAGTGCGCGCGGTGTCGCACGGCAACATTGCAGCAATGTTACGCCTGCCCCAGGGCTCAGAAAACGAACGCCGGCGCGGCCCCGAAACGTCCCAGCACGGGCAGGCTGGCATTAAAGCTCGGCAGCGGCGCCACATCATTGCCGGTCTTGACGTAGAGATGGGCAACCGCCGAATTTCCCGTGCCGATCACGGCGACCAGCCGTCCGCCGTCACGCAGTTGGTCCAGCAGCGCCCCGGGCACCACGTCGACCGCGCCTTCAAGGATGATCACGTCGAACGGCGCTTCCTTGGCCACCCCGTTCTCGATCGGGCCCGACACCGCCGCCGCATTGCCGATATCGAGGTCCGAGAGGATATCGTTGGCCCGTCCGGCCAGAACCTCGTCGCTTTCCAGCGCCACCACCGCATTGGCCAGCAGCGAGAGCACTGCTGTCGAATACCCCGTCCCGCAGGCCACATCGAGCACAACGTCCTGGCTGCCGACCTCGGCAAGCTGCACCAGCCGTGCAAAATCGGCCGGCGAGGCCATCGTCCGGCTGGCCGAAAGCGCGATAGGCTCGTCGCTATAGGCAAAATCGGCATGGGTATCGGGCACGAATTTCTCGCGCGGAATGCGGTTCATGGCGTCCAGAATGCGCCAGTCGGTGATTCCGCTGGTCCGCAACTGGTTGTCGACCATCGTCCGGCGCGCGCGCGAAAAATCCATAGTCAATCGCCTTCCTGCTCTGGAGCTCCTGCCCGGTCAATACCGCCGCCCGCCAGCCGACGCAAGGCTTTAGGCGATCAGTTTCGGCGCTGCCGCCACCAGCGTGCGCGTATAGGCGTGTCTTGGATCGTTGAGCACCCTTTCAGTCGCCCCCTCCTCGACGATCCGCCCCCCTTCCATCACCAGCACCCGGTCGGTTATGGCCCGCACCACCTGCAGGTCGTGGGCGATGAACAGATAGGCGATGCCCGCCCGCTGCGAAATCTCCGCCAGCAGATCGAGCACCTGCGCCCGGATCGACACGTCGAGCGCCGACACCGCCTCGTCCAGAACGATCAGCGCCGGTTCGATCACCAGCGCCCGCGCAATGGCGATCCGCTGCCGCTGCCCGCCGGAAAACTCGTGGATATAGCGGTCCGCCGCCTTCGGCTCGATCCCCACCGATTCGAGCACCCGTGCCACAAGCGCCGCCCGCTCCCGTCCCCTTGGCGCATCGCGGCCCAAAAGGTGCAGCGGCTCGGCCACCAGCCTTGCCACCCTATGGCGCGGATCGAACGATCCATAAGGGTCCTGAAACACCATCTGCATGTCGCGCAGTGTCAGCCGCGCCGCCCGCCCGGCGCGTTCAACGTCGCGCCCCGCAAAAACCACCCGCCCCGCATCGAGCGGCTCGAGTCCCAGTATGGCCCGCGCCAGCGTCGATTTCCCGCTCCCGCTCTCGCCCACCAGCCCCACGCTCTCGCCACGGCCAATGGTCAGGCTCACCCCGTCGAGCGCCCGAAAAACCCTTTTCGGTCCCAGCGAAAAGCCCGACCCAAGCGGATAGTCCCGCCTCACCTCCTCGACCCGCAACAACACCTCACCGTCCGCACCGCGCTCCCGGACCGGAACATGCGTGCTCGCCGCCAGCAAACGCTGGGTATAAGGGTGCTGCGGCGCATCGATCAGGCGCCGCGCCGGTCCGCTCTCCTCCACCTTGCCGTCACGCAGCACGGCAATCGTATCGGCCATCTGCGACACCACGGCCAGATCGTGGGTGATCAGCATCAGGGCCATGCCTTCCTCACGCACCAGCCCGGCCAGCAGGTCGAGAATCTGCGCCTGCGTCGTCACGTCCAGTGCCGTGGTCGGCTCGTCGGCAATCAAAAGCCTGGGCCGCAACGCAATCGCCATGGCAATCCCCACGCGCTGGCGCTGCCCGCCGGAGAGTTCATGCGGGTACCGCGAGGGCGAAATCGTCGCCCCCGGCAGCCCCACCCTTTCGAGCGTTTCCGCCGCCAGCATGCGCGCCTCGGCTCTCTCCAGGCCGCGATGCACCCGCACCGTCTCTGCAACCTGATCCCCGATGGTCATCAGCGGATTGAGCGCCGTCATCGGTTCCTGAAAGATCATTCCCATGGCCTGCCCGCGCAGACCGTTCATCTCACCTTCGCCTGCGGCAACAAGGTCGCGCCCGTCGAACCCGATCTTCCCGGTCAGCTTCGCTCCGCCCGGCAACAGCCGCATGATCGACAGCGCCGTCAGCGACTTTCCCGATCCCGATTCGCCCACCAGCCCCAGAACCTTGCCCGCCCCGATCTCGAGCGACACATCATCGAGAATCCGCGCGTCCCCGATTGTCAGCCCCAGTTTTTCGATCCTGAGAAGGCTCATCGACCCGTCCTCCCCAATCTCGGGTCGAACCAGTCCCGCAGCCCATCGCCGAGCAGGTTCAGTCCCAGCACCGAAAACACGATTGCCAGCCCCGGCACCAGTGCAACATGCGGCGCCAGCGAAATCATCGTCTGCGCCTCGGCCAGCATCCGCCCCCAGCTCGGCAGGGGTGGCTGCGCCCCGAGCCCCACATAGGCCAGCCCCGCCTCGGCCAGTATCGCCAGCGAAAACTGGATCGTCGCCTGAACGATCAGCATGTTGCCGATATTGGGCAGCACATGTTCGAGCGAGATCAGCGCCCTGCCCTTGCCCGCCACCCGCGCCGCCATGATGAATTCGCGCTGCCATACCCCCATCGCCGCCCCGCGCGTCAGCCGCGCGAAAACCGGAATGTTGAAAATCCCGATAGCGATGATCGCGTTGATCGCCCCCGGCCCGAACACAGCGGTAATCAGAATGGCAATGATCAGCGCCGGAAATGCGAACACAAGATCGTTGCCGCGCATGATGATGTCGTCGAACGCCGATCCCGCCCGTGCCGCCGCCATAAGCCCCAGCGGCACCCCAGCCGCCATCCCCAGCCCGACCGCCACCAGCGCCACGGCAATCGATGTCTGCGCGCCCACAAGGATCATCGATACCATGTCGCGCCCGAAATGGTCGGTCCCCAGCCAATGGCCCGGTCCGGGCGGCAACAGCCGCTCTCCGACCGCGATCAGCGTCACGTCGTAAGGCGTCCAGAACAGCGACAGCAGCGCCATCGCGGCCAGAGTCGCGGTCAGCACCGCACCGACAACCAGCCCGGCCCTCATCGCGTCCCCCGCCGCAGCCTCGGATCGACCGCCGCATAGGCGATATCGACGGCAAACGTCACAAGGATCACCGCAAAAACCAGGATCATCACCACCGAACGCACGACGATCAGATCGCGCGCCGTGATCGCCTGAAACGCCAGCCGCCCCAGTCCGGGCAAGTAAAAGACGTTCTCGATGATGATCGCCCCGGCCAGAAGGAACGAAAACTGCAGCCCCATGATGGTCAGCACCGGGATCAGCGCATTGCGAAACGCATGCCGCCACAACGCCTGGCTCCGCGTCAGCCCCTTGGCCCGCGCCGTGCGCACGTAATCCTCGTCCAGCGTATCGAGCAGGCTCGAACGCATCACCCGCGCCAGTATCGCCGCCTGCGGCAACGCCAGCGCGATCGCCGGCAAGGTCAGCGCCATCATCGCCGCGCCCGGATCGTCCCAGCCGGGAAACCCGCCCGAGGAAAACCAGCGCAAGGTGACCGAAAACAGCAGCACCAGCAGCATGGCAAACCAGAAGTTCGGCAGCGCAATGCCGATCTGGGTCAGCCCCATGGTTCCGGCATCAATGGGAGAATTGCGGTTGGTCGCCGCCAGCACGCCCAGCGGTATCCCGATCAGCGTTGCCAGCACCAGGGCATAGACCGCCAGCGGAATGGAAACCCACAGCCGCGCCGCGATCAACTCGATCACCGGCGTTCGATAGGTGTAGCTGATCCCGAAATCGCCGCTTGCCATCCCGACCAGCCAGCTCCAGTAGCGCACCAGCACGGGCGCATCGAGCCCCAGTTGCGCCCGCAACGCCGCCAGCGCTTCGGGCGAAGCGTTGAGCCCAAGCATGAATCGCGCCGGATCGCCCGGCAGCACTTCAAGCACGAAAAAGATCACGACGCTGGCAACCAGCAGGCTAACGACCAGCGAAACAGCGCGGCGCAGAACGAAATTCAGCATATCGCTACCCCGGCTCTAGGCCAATCGACACTCAGGCGTTTCTGGATAGCGTTGCGCTGGATTGCGGAATGACAGGGTGAGTTTGAGGCAACACGTCCCTCATACCTCCAACTGTCATCCCGGACTTGATCCGGGATCCAGCGGCACTTCCACAATATCGATTGGCCCTGGGTCCCTCGCCCGATCAATTGGCCCAATACACTCCGGTCAGATCGGTCGCCTGCGTCGGTGCGTTCACCCACAACCCCTCCAGGCCCGCATTCTGCACCCCCGCCTTGGCGAGCTGGAAGATATAGGCGTTGACGAAATTCTCCGAGATATTGCGCTGCAGATCGCCCAGCAATGCATTGCGCTCCTCGGGCTCTGTCGTGCGGGTCAACTCGTCCCACAGCGCCACGAACTCGGGCGCCCCGTAGCCGAAATAATAGTCTTCGCGGCCATAGATCTCGATATCCATCGGCTCGGTGTGCGAAATCACCGTCAGGTCGAAATCGCCCTCGCCAAACACCTGTTCGAGCCACTGAGCCCATTCCACATTGACGATTTCCGTCTCGATCCCCACGTCGCGCAATTGCGCCGCGATGATTTCCCCGCCGCGCCGCGCATAGACCGGCGGCGGCAGCGCCAGCGAAAGCCGCAAGCCGCTCACCCCGGCTTCAGCCAGCAATTCCCGTGACCGCTCCGGATCGTATTCCGACAAATCGGTCAGATCGACATAGGCCGGGTGGTGCGGCGCAAAATGCGTCCCGATCGGCGTGCCATACCCGAACATCGCCCCGTCGATCACCGCCTGCCGGTCGATGGCATGGGCAATCGCTTCGCGCACGAGAACATTATCCAGCGGTTCGCGCCGGTTGTTCATGGCCAGGATCGTTTCCCCTTCGGTGGTCCCCACGACAACCTCGAAGCGGGGGTCCGTATCGAGTTGCGCCAGCGTTTCGGGTGCCGGAAACACGGGAAACGTATCGACATCCTCGGCCATCATCGCCGCGAACGCCGCCGTCGGGTCGGAAATGAACCGGAATGTCGCGCGCTCAAGCAGCGCCGGCCCGCCCCAATACTCCTCATTGCGCACCAGAGTGACGCTGTCGCCCTGCCGCCAGTCTTCGAACCGGAACGGTCCCGTCCCCACCGGAGCGGTGGCATTTGTTTCAGCACTCTCGGGCGCCACGATCACCGCGTCGCCCCAGGCCATGTTGAAGGGAAAATTGCCGTTGGGCTGGCTCAGCGTCACCACAACCGTCAGATCGTCGCTCGCCTCGACACTCTCGATATCGGCGAACAGGAATTTCTGCGCATTGACCGAATCCCCGGCCCGCGCCCTATCGAGAGAAAACGCCACGTCGTCCGCCGTCAGCGCCGATCCGTCATGGAAACTCACGCCCTCGGCCAGATGGAAGGTGTAGGTCAGCCCGTCCTCGGACACGTCCCAGCTTTGCGCCAGAGCCGGGAGAATATCGCCATCCGGCCCGAATCGGGTCAGCCCTTCAAAGACGTTTGCGTAAACCACCTCGTCGATGGCCGCCGCCGCGTTTGAAGTCGGGTCAAGATGGGGCGGTTCGAGCACCAGCCCCACCACGATATCGCTCCGCTGCGCCATGGCGGGCATGGCCGCCAACACTGCAAAGGCCAAAATCGCTGTTGCACGAATGACTTGGCGCATTCCTCTTTTCCCTTCCCTTAAAGGTTCGGGCTTCCATTTCCCCGGCGGGCCCGCCCGTTTCACCCATAAGCCGGATGGCGCCTATCGGCAACACTGCGCCTCGGATCGGGAACATTTCGTAACGATTGGACATTGTCCTTGCATTCGCCATACTTATATTGGCATCGATTGGCCAACGATCACGAGGGTTTGCTATGGCCCACAATGAAAATTCCTTTTTCGACCGCCTCCGCATCCGGCGGGCCGAGGCCGCTCTGACGGCGACCGAACCGGTGTGGGTGGAGAACCTGCGCGATTTCGGGCTGATGGCGTCGGGCGTCTATCAGGATTTGCGCGGCGACACGCGCGAGAGCTTCATGCACTTCCGCCGCTGGCTGAAAGCGGGCTTTCGCAAATTCGGGTCTCGCGACTGAAATCATTGAACACCGAAACAACGGCCGGGATCATTTCCCGGCCTTTTTCGTTGTGCCAGTGCACCTTGCGGGGAGCAAACTCACAAGCATCGAGGATTCCAGTATGCCAATATTGAAAACCACCCTTGGCGGTATCGCCCTTGCCGCCTCTATTGCCCTTGCGGGCTGTTCGGCCACCGTCACCCCGCCCGACACCTCAATGCCGCCCCCGGTCGATTGCGGTGCGGAGGCTCTCGCGGGCAAGACCGGACAGCCGGTCATCGGCAGCACGGCCCAGGATGTGCGTGTGGGTGGCGAGCCGATCAACGCTGCCGGCACCGTCCGCGTCATCACGCCCGGCATGGCCGTCACCCAGGATTTCCGCGCCGACCGTCTCAATCTCGAGGTCGACGCTTCGGGCAATCTGGTCCGTGCCTATTGTAGCTGATACCGGGATTGGATTCGTCCGGTCGGGCGCCACGCGCGCCCGGCCGGCTCTGTGACCTTATGGCAACTTTGTGATGCCCCCGCGCTCTTCCCAATGAAACCGGGGTCCCCTCTGCCGCATTTCCCTCCTGATTTGAGGAGACCATAATGCGCCAGCTTGTTTTTGCCCTGTCCTTTGCCCTTTTCAGCGCCACCGGCGCACACGCCATCGAATGCCTCAACGGCCAGTCCGCCGACATCCTGCGCCTTGAAAGCTGGGACTTGCTCGATGGCGACGATAACGGCGAAAAGACCATCAACATCGCCCTCCACCACGACGGGTCCGTCGGCATTCGCCTGATCGACGCCACGGTGCGCTTTGAGGACGTGCTGGGCGAACGCATCGGCGAATTCCCCCTCGAACGCGCCGACGGTATCGGCGCCGGGGCCGGCTACATTCTCAATGACGTGATTGCCGGTACGGTATTGGAGCGCCTGGAAAGTCTTCATCCCGACGACGTCATGGGCATCGTCTGCGTCCGCGCCCTCGTTTACGAGGATGGAACGCTCGAAGAATTCGCTTCCTGATCTCATGCCCCAAAAAAACTGGAGCATCCGCCCGGCGTTGGCCAAACGGATGCTCATTGGCTGAACCGCCTACAAATTTGGGGGCTCGCTGGCGATTCAGACCTTCGGTAACATGTTCGTGAAATGGGGCAACAGCGCGGCCATGAAAAGGCAATTCCAAGGAAGCGAAAACATGACCGTCACCGAACGCTCAACTCCATACAATTTAGGGGGTAAATACCCCAAATGTTGCGCACATCATTGGCGACCCCCAAAATGCAAAAAAACGCCACCGAAAGGCAGCGCTGCATCATTGAATTTATAGAGAAAGTGGCGGGAGTGACGGGGCTCGAACCCGCGACCTCCGGCGTGACAGGCCGGCGCTCTAACCAACTGAGCTACACCCCCTTGTGACCCCGAAGCGCTCCGGCCCCGGCAAGGTGGGCTTCGTTTAGCGGGGTCCCCGGACCAAGTCAAGCGACTTGCGATCCCCTTTTGTGAAGAATTTTTGATCGTCGCTCAAACCGCCCGGCAACCCCTTGCTTCCCAAACCAAAATTCCCTGCAAAACCTTGATTTTTCTAGTGGCTTTTCCCCCGCTCCAGACCTGTCACAAGCACCGCTCTGCTGATAAAATCCAATGTGGAAATCGGCGATAAGGAATCTTCATGCCCGAACGGATCGAAATCACCGCGTCCCTTTCAATTCCCCTCTCGGAAGTGGAATTGAGCTTCGTGCGCAGTTCCGGTCCCGGCGGGCAGAACGTCAACAAGGTCGCAACCGCTGTCCAGCTCCGCTTCGACGCCGCCGCGTCCCGCTCCCTGCCCGATGCCGTCCGCACCCGCCTCATCGCGCAGGCCGGGTCCCGAGCGACAAAGGACGGCGTTATCGTTCTGACCGCCGACCGCCATCGCACCCAGCCTCTCAACCGCGAAGATGCCATCAATCGCCTGGCCGAAATGATCCGCGCCGCAACCCAAATTCCCCGCAAACGCCGCGCCACAAAGCCCACGCTCGCCTCGAAGCGCCGCCGCATGGACGCCAAAACCCGCCGCGGCGCCATAAAGGCCATACGCGGCAGCAAGCCGGGGTTTGACTGATTGTTAGCCTAGAAAAGCTGCGCCACTGCCTGCGAGATGGCATCGACGGCCAGCTCGGCCCAGATCAGAAACAGGGCCAGCACGATTACCGCGCAAGCGAAGAGGCGAATAACCGGATCGCGCAGTCGCCGCCAGGCGAAGTCCAGCGCAACGCCGGTCGCGAACACAAGCGCCCCCATAACGACAAAGTCGAGCGGCCCCCAGTTCCAGCCCTTCCCTTCGATGCCGCCATCGCGAATGGTCAGGAACAACGGGATCAGGAGCAGGAGCCCAGTACCGATTGCAATATTGAGATAGCGGTTGCCCGTCATGACTGCCTCCAGGGAACGCCATATATCGATCTCCCGCTGTGGCAGGAGAATGGCAAGGGCAGAACGGAGAAAGAATGGTGGGCGATGACAGGCTCGAACTGCCGACATCCTCGGTGTAAACGAGGCGCTCTACCAACTGAGCTAATCGCCCTTGCCCGCCTGAGCGGAAAAAGCCGGGTCTTGGTCGTCCCGGTCGTGCAAAATGCCGCGCCTGATTAAGCGCAAAGCCCCTTCCCGTCAATAGCGGGATCGGCATGCCGGAGAGGCGGAAACGGAAAGACCCCGGACGGGTGTCCGGGGCCAAACCATACTGAAGCCCCAATGGCTTAGTTCAGCGCGTCCTTGAGGCCCTTGCCGGCCTTGAACTTGGGCTGGGTCGAAGCGGGAATGTCGATTTCCGCACCGGTGGCCGGATTGCGGCCCTTCGTGGCCTTGCGCTGGGTAGCAGCGAAAGTGCCGAAACCGACGAGGCGAACTTCGTCTCCACCCTTCAGAGCGGCGGTGATGGCTTCGAAAACAGCATCAACCGCTGCCGCCGCCTGGGCCTTGGTGAGATCAGCCTTTTCGGCGACAGCCGCGCTCAGATCGTTCTTGTTCATAGCGTTTCCTCACAATGATATGCCCATCCTAACGGGACGAGCGGAAGCGGCATCACCCTTTTACGATTCCGGGGCAAAAGCAAGGAAAACTGCGGGATTCTCGGCGTTTTGGGCCGCAAAACGGGGGAAAATGCCGGACCTTGTCAGCAATGTGGCAAGGTCCTCGCGCAATTGTTAACACATCATGCGAAAAAAGCGCCTCTCCGCCGGTTTACGGGCCTTTCCACCGAATCACCAGTCTTTGCCCTCTTCATCGCGCTGCATCGGCCAAAACAAAACGGCGCCCCTTCCGAGGCGCCGTTTCAAAACGTCGTTGGCTTGGCGTTGCCCGTTAATGCGGCAACGCGGCTCCGGTGTCGTCGCCTTCGGCCGCTGGCAGGGGCTTGGAATCATCCTCGAAGGTCCATTCGATGGCCTGGGGCATCTCGACCAGCGCATGCTCGAGCACCTCGCCCATCCGGCTCACCGGCACGATCTCCAGTCCTTCCTTCACATTGTCGGGAATGTCCTTGAGGTCGCGTACGTTCTCTTCGGGGATCAGCACTTTCTTGATGCCGCCCCGCAGAGCCGCCAGCAGCTTCTCCTTGAGCCCGCCGATCGGCAGCACCCTCCCACGCAGGGTGATCTCGCCGGTCATGGCAACGTCGTGGCGCACAGCAATGCCCGTCATCACCGAGACGATCGCAGTGGCCATGCCGATACCGGCCGAGGGTCCGTCCTTGGGCGTCGCCCCTTCGGGCACGTGCACGTGGATGTCGCGCTTGTCGAACAGCGGCGGCTTGATACCGTATTCGAGCGCCCGGGCCCGCACATAGGTCGCGGCAGCCGAAATCGACTCCTTCATCACGTCCTTCAAATTGCCCGTCACCGTCATCTTGCCCTTGCCCGGGCTCATGATCCCTTCGATGGTCAGCAACTCACCGCCCACGGCAGTCCAGGCGAGTCCGGTCACCACACCGACCTGCGGCTCGGCATCGATCTCACCATAACGGAACCGCGGAGCGCCGAGATATTCCTCGACCAACTCGGGTGTGACGACGATCTTCTTCTTGCCCGTCAGCAGGATATCCTTGACCGACTTGCGCATCAGGTTGGCGATCTCGCGTTTGAGGTTACGCACCCCGGCCTCGCGGGTATAGCGCCGCGTCAGAAGCTGCAGGCTCTCGTCCAGCAGTTCGAACTCCTCGGCCTTCAGCCCATGCTCCTTAAGAGTTTCGGGCATGAGGTGCCGGCGGGAAATTTCCCACTTTTCCTCGTCCGTGTACCCTGAGAGCCGGATGATCTCCATACGGTCGAGCAGCGGCCCGGGAATGTTGAGCGTATTGGCCGTCGTCACGAACATCACGTCCGAAAGGTCGAAATCGACTTCGAGATAGTGATCGTTGAACGTCGAGTTCTGCTCCGGATCGAGCACTTCAAGCAGCGCCGAGGACGGATCGCCCCGGAAATCCTGGCCCATCTTGTCGATCTCGTCGAGCAGGAACAGCGGATTGGCTTTCCCGGCTTTCTTGAGCGACTGCACGATCTTGCCGGGCATGGACCCGATATAGGTCCGCCGATGGCCGCGGATTTCCGCTTCGTCACGAACGCCACCCAGACTCATGCGCACATATTCGCGCCCCGTCGCCTTGGCGATCGAGCGGGCCAGAGAGGTCTTGCCGACGCCCGGAGGGCCGACAAGGCACAGGATCGGACCCTTGAGCTTGCCGGTCCGGCTCTGCACAGCAAGATACTCGATGATGCGTTCCTTGACCTTTTCGAGGCCATAGTGATCGCTCTCGAGCACATCCTCGGCGAACTTCAGGTCACGCTTGACCTTGGATTTCTTTCCCCAGGGCAGGTTCAGCATCCAGTCGAGATAATTGCGCACGACCGTGGCTTCGGCGGACATCGGGCTCATCTGCTTGAGCTTTTTCATCTCGCCGTCAGCCTTCTGACGCGCTTCCTTGGAGAGCTTGGTCTTGGCAATGCGGTCCTCGAGCTCCTGAAGCTCGTTGGTGCCGTCCTCGCCATCGCCCAGCTCGCGCTGAATCGCCTTCATCTGCTCGTTGAGATAATATTCGCGCTGGGTCTTTTCCATTTGGCGCTTGACCCGGCTGCGGATACGCCGCTCGACCTGCAGAACGCCGATTTCGCCTTCCATGAGGCCCAGAACGCGCTCCAGGCGCTCGGTGACCGACGGGGTCGCCAGAATGTCCTGCTTGTCCTGGATCTTGACGGCCAGATGGCTGGCAATCGTATCGGCCAGCTTTGAATGCTCTTCGATCTGGGTCACTGCCGCGACCACTTCGGACGAAATCTTCTTGTTGAGCTTGACGTAGTTCTCGAACTCTGTGACCGCCGAACGCGCGAGCGCCTCGGCCTCGAGGGCATCGTGCCCCTCGACCGGCAGGGCCTCTGCCTGTGCCTCGAAATAATTCTCGGTCTGCACATAGTTCTCGATCTTGGCCCGATGCAGCCCCTCGACCAGCACCTTCACGGTGCCGTCGGGCAGCTTGAGCAGTTGCAGCACCGATGCGATCGTTCCGATCTCATAGATGCCATCGGGTTCGGGGTCGTCTTCCTGGGCATTCTTCTGGGTAACGACCAGGATATGCTTGTCCTCGCGCATCACCTCTTCGAGCGCGCGTACGGATTTCTCGCGCCCAACGAACAGCGGCACGATCATCGAGGGAAACACCACGATGTCGCGCAGCGGCAGGACGGGATATACCTTTTCGCGGTCGAACGGGACTGCCGAGGCTTTGGTGTCGGACATGGACTATCCTTTCGCAGTTGCCGGGAGGGAGGAGGAAACCGGCAACCTGTAGTGTGTTGCGCCCCAGTGTGCGCCTCACCCGTTAGGGATTGGCTAACCGAAGCGACTCTTCGCCCACTAAGATAGGGCAATAGCGGCGCTCTACAAGCGCGGCGGCGCAATTTCCCGTGTGCAGATCGAAATGTCCGGCATGCAAGGGCTGCATGCCAACCCGTTACACAGCCTTCCCGCTCTACAGCAACTCGTCATAGGCCGACTCGCACAACTCGAGCTGGGCCAGGAAGCTCTCGTCATCCTCCATGGTCAGGTCGTAGGCGCCGCTGTCGAACACCGACCAGATTTCGTCGACCTCCTCCTGGCGCAGCCCGTGATCCTCGAGCAGCACGGTATCGATATCGGCTCCCAAATCGAAGGCGAGGTCCTCATAGTGCGCCATATCCTCGCTACCCTCGTCGTAATAATAGGACTCCTCGAAAAACAGCGCGCTGCACCAGATCGCCTGGATCAGGCTCTTTGGCAGGTCCTGGACCAGCTTGGTCTGTGGTTGCGCAATCGCACCACCCGCACCGGCGAGCACCAAGATGAGTGAGAGCGGCAACAGATACCGGAAAAATTTCATACGTTTCGTCCCCTGTCCAAATTGGCGCGCCAGGCCACCTTACAACCATAGCAAGCGCTGCGCGTTGCCGTAAACGCCCTGCCTGCCATTCGCTGGCAAATCTGCCGCCCCGGATCCCGGAAACAAAAAAGGCCCGGATGCGTCCGGGCCTTTTTCAAATTTTGAACTGCCGTCGCCCGATCAGGCACCCGACTTCATGTCTTCCTTGGCCCGCTCGGCGTAGATGTAGAGCGGACGCACGTCCTTGTTCTCTACAACTTCCTGGCTGATGACCACTTCCTCGACTCCTTCGAGCGAAGGCAGGTCGTACATGGTATCGAGCAGGATCGCCTCGAGGATCGAGCGCAGGCCGCGCGCACCCGTCTTGCGGGCGATGGCCTGGCGGGCAACCGCCTTGAGCGCGTCCTCGTGGAAGGTCAGTTGCACGTCTTCCATCTCGAACAGACGCGCGTACTGGCGAACCAGGGCGTTCTTGGGTTCGGATAGAATCTGGACCAGAGCATCCTCATCGAGATCTTCGAGCGTGGCAATCACCGGCAGACGCCCGATGAATTCCGGGATCAGCCCGAACCGGACCATATCTTCCGGCTCGACTTCGGCAAGGACGTCGCCGACCCTGCGGTCGTTGGGGTCCTTGACAGCGGCTGTAAACCCGATCGAGGAGTTCTCGCCCCGTGCCGCTATGACCTTTTCCAGCCCCGCAAAGGCGCCACCGCAGATGAACAGGATGTTGGTCGTGTCCACCTGCAGAAATTCCTGCTGCGGATGCTTGCGGCCGCCCTGGGGCGGAACCGAAGCCACGGTGCCTTCCATGATCTTGAGCAGCGCCTGCTGCACGCCCTCGCCTGAAACGTCGCGGGTGATCGAAGGATTGTCCGATTTGCGCGAGATCTTGTCGACCTCGTCGATATAGACGATCCCGCGCTGCGCCTTGTCGACATTGTAGTCGGCGGCCTGCAACAGCTTGAGAATGATGTTTTCGACATCCTCGCCCACATAGCCGGCTTCGGTCAGCGTGGTGGCGTCCGCCATGGTGAACGGCACGTCGAGAATGCGCGCCAGCGTCTGGGCCAGCAGCGTCTTGCCGCAACCGGTCGGACCGATCAAAAGGATATTGGACTTGGAAAGCTCCACATCCTGATTCTTGGTCGCGTGGTGCAGGCGCTTGTAGTGGTTGTGCACGGCCACCGAGAGCACGCGCTTGGCGCGCCGCTGGCCGATAACGTAATCGTCGAGCACTTTGCAGATGTCGGCCGGGCTCGGCACGCCATCTGCGGACTTGACCATCGAGGTTTTCGATTCCTCGCGGATGATGTCCATGCACAACTCAACGCATTCATCGCAGATGAATACGGTGGGTCCGGCGATCAGCTTGCGGACTTCGTGTTGGGATTTCCCGCAGAACGAGCAGTAAAGCGTGTTCTTTGAGGATTCTCCGCTCGAATTTTCCTTGGACATCTAGCAGCTCCAGAAGCGTTGCAAACGCTTGGTTCAGTTTCGCCGATTTTAGAACGCTACCCGACGACGCGTGAACAATTTCTCACTCTGACCATAAAGATCGTTCCGCCGGGGCGCAATCGGCACGGACGCTTTCTCCAGCGCCCGTTGCCTGTGTTCGATAATGGGCGTTTATGCCCCGCCTTCGGGCACCGCCCGCTTCTCGTGAACGTGGTCGATAAGGCCGAGTTCCTTGGCCTCCTCAGGCGAAAGGAACTTGTCGCGCTCGAGCAGGTCTTCGACCTGTTGATATTCGAGCCCGGAATGCTTCACGTAGATTTCATTGAGCCGGCGCTTGAGGTTCTCCGCCTCGCGGGCGTGAATCATGATGTCGGTCACCTGCCCCTGATAGCCGCCCGAAGGCTGGTGCACCATCACGCGGGCATTGGGCAGCGCGCCGCGCATGTCCTTTTCGCCTGCGGTCAAAAGCAGCGATCCCATCGATGCCGCCTGCCCCATGCACAGGGTCTGAACCTTGGGACGGATAAACTGCATGGTGTCGTAGATCGACAACCCCGCCGTCACCACCCCGCCAGGCGAGTTGATATACATGGCGATTTCCTTCTTCGGATTTTCCGATTCGAGGAAAAGCAGCTGCGCGACGATCACCGAGGCCATGTTGTCCTCGACCACGCCGGTCACGAAAATGATGCGCTCACGCAGGAGGCGCGAATAGATATCGAAGGCGCGTTCGCCGCGATTGGACTGCTCGACCACCATCGGCACGAGCGTGTTCATGTATAGATCGACGGGATCTCGCATGTTTTGGGTAACTCCCCCGGAGAAAAGGATTCGGCTTGTCGGCCAGATAGCAAGCGATTGCTGCTTAAAGGACGGTTAAGCGTCACATAGGCTTGGCCGCGTTCAACTTCAATAGCAAGCCCAAGCGTGGCCCTATTGTGGCGCATGCTTAACGCTCGCAGCCTTTCCACATGGTCACTTGAAACTGGTGGCCACGCCCTTCTTGCGGAAATAAGCCTGCATGAGTTTGCGGCCCTGCCTGTTGGGCTGAGCAAGCCTGGACGTCTCGAAGACCGCTTCCTTGACGCCCTCCCGTGCCATGGCACCCTTGAGTGCTGCAATATGAAGGTCGATGTCCTCATTGTCATTTTGAAGCGAAGCATAAATTGCGTCGATCGCTTGTGAAACGGTCATGTCGCTCACGATAAATAGTCTCCGAATTGATCCGGCCCATACCTAAAGAATTTCTGGGCATGGGCAAGACCGGACCATAGGCATGAAGCATTTGCCGGATTAGTCTGCTCCAAAAGAAACAAAGAGCCGCAAACCCATGGCAGCCATAGTTCAGGTCCGACCCGTCACCGATGTGCCCGACGGCCTCAGCGCCAGCGCCCAACCTTCCGATCCCGCATTCTTCCAGAACCCCTACCCGTTCTACGCAGCACGCCAGGCCACCCATCCGGCATTTTTCTGGTCCGAGTACGGCCATTGGTGCTTCGCCGATTTCCCTACAGTCAGCGCCCTCCTCCGCGACCGGCGATTCGGTCGTGACATTCTCCACGTCGCCACACGCGAGGAAATCGGCCTGCCTCAGCCCAAGCCCCACACAGCCGATTTCGACCTCACCGAGAAATACTCTCTCCTTAACCTCGAACCGCCAGCCCATTCGCGGTTGCGCACCCTGGTCAACCGCGCCTTCGTCTCCCGCCAGGTCGAACTGCTGCGCCCCCGCATCGCCGATCTTGTCCACTCCATCATCGATGATTTTGAGGACCAGGGCGGCGTCGAGTTGATAAGGGCCTTCGCCGCCCCCATTCCCGCGATCGTTATCGCCGAGATGATCGGTCTGCCCGCCGAAATGGCGCCGCAACTGCTCGACTGGTCCAACCGCATGGTCCGGATGTACATGTTCGACGTCAGCCACGAGACCGAACGCGACGCCAACCGCGCCGCCGCCGACTTCACCGCCTATCTGCGCCAGGCCATCGCCGAGCGCCGCAAACTGCCGCGCGAGGATCTGCTCAGCCACATGATCGCTGCCGAACAGGGCGGTGAGCGCCTGAGCGAGGACGAAATGCTCTCGACCGCCATCCTGCTGCTCAACGCCGGACACGAAGCGACCGTTCACACCACCGGCAATGCCGTAAAGGCGATCCTTGAAAGCGGCTACGATCCTCGCATGCTGTTCGCCGATGATACAGCCACCGCCGCTACGGTAGAAGAAGCCCTGCGCTTCGATGCGCCATTGCACATGTTCACCCGCTACGCGCTCGAGGACCTCGACTACAACGGCATCGCCCTGCGAAAAGGCGACGTGATCGGTTTGATGCTCGGCGCCGCCAACCGCGACCCCAACCGCTTTACCAACCCCAACACCTTCGATCCCCTGCGCACCGACGGCGCCAATGTCAGCTTCGGCGCCGGCATCCATTTCTGCATCGGCGCTCCGCTCGCCCGGCTCGAAATGCAGATCGCGCTGAAAATCCTTTTCGAGCGTCTGCCCAAGCTTCGCCTGACCGCCCCGCCCCGCTACGCCGATATCTATCACTTCCACGGCCTGGAACGGCTGGACGTGAGTTGGTGAGCAACTGACTCTTAATCAGCGGCCCTGGCCCGGCAAACCCACCACAATCATCCCCAACCTGATCCGGGACCCCGTAGCCGCCAGCGCAGATGGTTCTGGCCAAGGCCTTTCCTCCTGGATTGATTCCGGGACAGCGACGCGGGCAATGCCACGGCCTTCCCCATTACCACAACCGTCATCCCGGACTTGATCCGGGATCCAGTACACTCAGCGCCTGAAGCAGAAACCCTGCCGATCGTATGCCGGTTTCGACCTAAAGCCCCGCCCCCGACAGATCGGCCAGCACCTCGGGAATCAAACCCGGCAGGTCGTCCGCCACCATCCCCGGCTTGCCAAAAAGCTGCGCCGCCCGCCCGTGAATATAAGCCCCGGCGCATGCAGCCTCAAAGCTGCCCATGCCCTGTGCCACCAGGCCACCGATCAGTCCCGCCAGCACATCGCCCGCTCCGGCGGTTGCGAGCAACGGCGTTCCCGTGGTGTTGACCACGGCGCGCCCCTGCGGATGCGCGATCACCGTATCGGCGCCCTTGAGCAGCACGATTGCGCCCGCCCGCTCCGCCGCGGCAATCGCCCTTTCCGTCTTCGCCCCCTCGATTTCACTAAACAGCCGCGTGAACTCTCCCGCATGCGGTGTCAGAACCACGCTTTCCGGCGCCCGCCTGCCTATGGCAGCGAACAGCGCGTCCGGCTGATCGGCAAAACTGGTCAACGCGTCGGCGTCCAGCACAAGCCGCGCATGGCTCTCGAGCGCCGCCAGAACCATTTGCCGTGTCGCCTCGCCGATACCGGCGCCCGGCCCGATCACCAGCGCATTCTTGCGTGTGTCCTCGAGCATTGCGCGCAATGCCGGGGCATCGCCGATGTCGGCAAGCATGATCGCCGTGACGTGAGCGGCGTGCACCAGCAGCGCTTCGCGTTCACCGGCAATTGTCACGAGCCCCGCCCCGCTGCGCGCGGCGCTGAGCGCCGAAAGTCGGGCCGCGCCCGTGTGCAGCGGATCGCCCGACACCACGACGCAGTGGCCCGCATCGAATTTGTGCTCCTGTGCCGTTCTGACCGGAAGGGTCCAGAGCCTTGGGTCGTTCTCGAACAGTTTGATGTCGATCTCCGCCAGAACCGCGTCGGGAATGCCGATATCGGCCAGCAGCACTTCGCCGCACAACCCACCGCCCGGCAACAGCAAATGGCCCGGCTTGTGCCGGAAAAATGTCACCGTCAGGTGCGCGCGCACAGCAACGCCGCGCACGCCCCCCGTCGCTCCGTCGACGCCGCTGGGCATGTCGACGGCCACAATCCTTGCGCCACTCTCATTGATACCGGCAACCAGGTCGGCCATTTCTCCCTCGACGTCACGCGACAACCCTGCGCCAAGCAGCGCATCGACGATGATGCCGAAATCTTCGCACATCGCGGGCACCGCCGTTTCGACGGTCCCACCCCACATCCGCGCCATCATGGCGGCATCGCCATCGAGATCGGATTTGGCACAGGTCAGCCCCAAGCGCACCGGCCACCCGCGCTCCGAGAGCAGGCGCGCGACGACAAAGCCATCACCGCCGTTATTGCCGGGACCGCACAACACGAGCACCGGCTGCAACGGAAATCGCTGGCTCACCTCATAGGCGACGGCCTGCCCTGCATTCTCCATCAATGTCAGCGAATTGACGCCGCTCTCGATCGCCAGCCTGTCGGCCATGGCCATCTGTCTTGGGGTCAGCAGGTCCTGCACCTTCAACTCCGGTTTCAATCGGCAGCACCATCCCCCCGATACGGCCTGCAATCACAAACAAATAGGGCCCCGCAAAGGTTGCGGAGCCCTATTCAAATAGTGAGTTCTGTGTCGATAACGTGGCCGTTACCGAACGCCGTCGATCAGTGATCGTGATCGTCGTCGATCCGGAGCGCTGCCAGGAAAAGTGGAAACCGCTTTTCCGGTTCGGCAGCGCGACCACAAGGAAGCGATATCGTCAGTGATCGTGATCGCTGTCGATATCGAACCCGTCTTCGCCCTCACGGACCAGCTTGACCAGTTCGTCGCGCTTGATCTTCTTGTCCTTGACCTCGGCCAGTTCGACGACGAAGTCGACGACCTTGTTTTCAAAGATCGGAGCGCGCAGGCCGGCAAGAGCGTTGGGGTTCTTGCGGTAATAATCGTAAACCTGCTGTTCCTGGCCGGGGAAGCGCCGGACTTCGGCGATCAGCGCCTGCTGGTGCTCTTCGTCGGACACGGTGATCTCGTTGACATTGCCGATTTCGGCAACGACCAGCCCGAGGCGCACGCGGCGCTCGGCGATCTTCTTGTAGTCTTCCTGAGCCTTTTCCTCGGTCGTGCCTTCGGATTCGAAGGTCTTGCCGTGATGTTCGACCTCATGCTTGACCCGATTCCAGATCGCATCGAACTCGGCATCGACGAGCTTGGCGGGCACGTCGAACTTGTGGCCCTCGTCCAGCGCGTCCAGAACGAGTCGCTTGACCCGCTGCTGCGAGAGATTCTTGTTCTGGGTCTCGATCTGCTCGCGGATCGCCGTCTTGAGCGCGGCGAGATCCTCAAGACCCAGCGTCTTGGCGAACTCGTCATTGAGCTCCACATCGGCCTTGGGGCCATCCACGTGCAGCACGTTGACGTCGAACTCGGCCTTCTTTCCGGCCAGTTCCTCGTTCTGGTAATCCTTGGGGAAGGTGACCTTGATGGTCTTGTTGCCGCCCTTCTTGATCCCGACAAGCCCCTCTTCGAAGCCCGGGATGAACTGGCCCGAACCAACGATCAGGTGCGTGTGGTCGGCAGAGCCGCCCTCGAAGGGCTCACCGTCGATCTTGCCGACGAACGAAAGACCGACGCGGTCGCCATCTTCGACAACGCCCTCATCGCCCTTGTCTTCATACTGCCGGTTCTGCTTGAAGAACTTTTCGACTTCCTCGTCGACTTCCTTGTCAGTCACTTCAACGACCGGCTTTTCGAGCTTGATGGTCTTGAAATCCATCAGCGTGACCGGAGGCAGCACTTCATAGGAGACCGAAAATGCTAGATCGCCCTCGCCGTCGAGCACACGGTTGATGAGCGCCTGGTCTTCACTGAGATCGATTTCCGGCTGGGTTGCCGCCTTCTCCGAGCGCTCTTCGAGCGTCTTGGAAACCGTCTCGTTGATCGAATCCTGAAGCACTTCGCTCATCAGCGAACGGCCATAGACCTTTTTCAGATGCGCCGTCGGCACCTTGCCGGGGCGGAAGCCCTTGAGCTGCACCTTGCCCCGAACCTCGTCGAGCTTTTCGTCGAGTTTCGATGCGAGCGCCGTCGCCGGAATGGTCACATCGAGCTTGCGGCGCAGCCCTTCGTTCAGAGTTTCAGTCACGTTCATTTTGCGTATCGATCCCGTATTTTCGTAAATCGTGTTTGGAGGCCGGCGCGAATTTGGTGCGGGTGAGAGGAGTCGAACCTCCACGCCTTGCGGCGCTGGAACCTAAATCCAGTGCGTCTGCCAGTTCCGCCACACCCGCGCATCTCGTACGCCGGGCGCCGAGTTGGCACGCGTCCTAGCCCAACTTCTCTTTACAGTCAAAGCCTCATTGGTTCGCAGGCGGCCTTCCCCGCGTGTTTGCGCGCGACGCCACCCTGTTCCATGATGCCGACGGGACCCACCGTTAGCACGACCCGCAATATGCACAATAATTCGGCAATATGCCCACATTTTACCCAGTCCATTCCGCTTCAGTGCGAGAATCCGGTTTTGCTTTTCCCCGTAAATCATTGATTTTAAACTCGGGTGATGATCGAAATTCCGACTGGCATAACCCATGCATTCAATGGGCCAACCGGTCCCGAACATGAGGAGACGTGGACATGAAAAAGATTGAGGCCATCGTCAAACCCTTCAAGCTCGATGAGGTCAAAGAAGCCCTCCAGGAAGTTGGGTTGCAAGGCATCACAGTGACGGAGGCCAAGGGATTCGGGCGTCAGAAGGGCCATACCGAGCTCTATCGAGGCGCCGAATACGTCGTCGATTTCCTGCCCAAGGTCAAAGTCGAGGTCGTTGTACCGGACCAACTTGCCGACAAGGCGATCGAGGCGATCCGCAACGCGGCGCAAACGGGTCGCATTGGTGATGGCAAGATTTTCGTTTCGACGGTCGAACAGGCCATTCGAATCCGCACGGGCGAAAGCGGAGACGAAGCCCTCTAACCGGGCTTCGTGAAACCAAGTCAGGCGCGCGACAAACTCCTCCCGGACTTTAGAGCGCAGGCATAAACTTCAAACACCAATATCTGGGGATCTATTATGAGCTCAGCAAACGATCTTATGAAAAAGATCAAGGACGAAGGCATCAAATACGTTGACCTTCGCTTCACCGACCTGCGCGGCAAGCTTCAGCATGTCACCATGGACGCGTCGGTCGTCGATGCCGACATGTTCGAGGAAGGCGTCATGTTCGACGGCTCCTCGATCGCTGGCTGGAAGGCCATCAATGAATCCGACATGGTCCTGATGCCCGACAACGATTCGGCCTATGTCGATCCGTTCTTCTCGGCGCCGACCCTGTGCGTGAACTGCGACATTCTCGAGCCCGCCACCTACCAGCCCTACAATCGCGATCCCCGCTCCATCGCCAAGAAGGCCGAGGCTTTCGTCAAGACCTCCGGCGTCGGCGATTTCGTCGGTTTCGGTCCCGAGCCCGAATTCTTCCTGTTCGACGATGTGAAATACTCGACCTCGACCTACAAGGTCGGTTTCCAGGTCGATTCCTCCGAACTCGGCTCCAATTCGGATGCCGATTACGAAGGCGGCAACACCGGCCACCACATCGCGCTCAAGAAGGGCTATTTCCCGGTTCCCCCCGTCGATAGCGCCCAGGACATCCGCGGTGAAATGCTCGAAGCTCTCGCCGCCATGGGCGTCGTTGTCGAAAAGCACCACCACGAAGTGGCTTCCGCTCAGCACGAACTCGGCATCAAGTTCGCGCCGATGATCACCGCTGCCGATCACGTCCTGCTCTACAAGTACGGCGTCCAGCAGGTCGCCCAGTCCTACGGCAAGACCGCAACCTTCATGCCCAAGCCCGTCTATGGCGATAACGGCTCGGGCATGCACTGCCACCAGTCGATCTGGAAAGACGGCAAGCCGCTCTTTGCCGGCGACGAATATGCCGGTCTGTCGATGGAATGCCTTTACTACATCGGCGGCGTCATCAAGCACGCCAAGGCCATCAACGCCTTCACCAACCCGACCACCAACTCCTACAAGCGTCTGGTGCCGGGCTTTGAAGCTCCCGTTCTGCTGGCCTATTCGGCCCGCAACCGGTCCGCTTCGTGCCGCATCCCCTTCGGGCAGAGCCCCAAGTCCAAGCGCGTCGAAGTCCGCTTCCCCGATCCGCTTGCCAACCCCTATCTCGCCTTCACTGCGCTGCTCATGGCAGGCCTTGACGGTATCAAGAACAAGATCCACCCCGGCGACCCGATGGACAAGGATCTCTACGAACTGCCCAAGGAAGAGCTCCAGGGCATCCCCACCGTTTCCGCCTCGCTGCGCGAAGCGCTGGAAAGCCTCTCGGCCGACCGCGACTTCCTCAAGGCCGGCGGCGTGATGGACGACGACTTCATCGACTCCTACATCGACCTCAAGATGGAAGAAGTCATCAAGTTCGAGCACACCCCTCACCCCGTCGAGTACGAAATGTACTACTCGGCCTGAAGCCACGACGGATCGCAAATGGAAAGGGCTCTCTCGGGAGCCCTTTTTTGCTTTGGGGGACCGCGCGGCTCTTACCCCTGCCCCCACCTCCCGGTTTGTTGATCGTCATCCCGTCCACGACGCCCCAGAAAAGCCCATCTTGCTGCACACATCGCCCTGACACATATCCATTGCTGCGCGGGGCATTCATTCCATGACGATTTCGACCTTCCTGCGCCCCGCCCGGGCGCTGACCATGGCCGCCGCCATATCCTTCCCCCTCGCCGCCTGGGCACAGGAAACCACATCCCCCGACCCGCTGACGACCGTGCTGGACGCCGCCGAACGCCTCGAACCGCTACGCACCGTCACCATTTCCCTGGACGGCGAAATCATCGCCGATCGCGGCTATAACGGTTATACCTCCAGCGATCCCACCAACATCAAATCGGCGTCCAAGGTCATCGTCACCACAATGATCGGCATCGCCATCGACAGGGGGCTGCTCGAAGGCCCCGACCAACCGGTCGCCGAACTGCTCGCCGATGATTTGCCCTCCGATCCCGACCCGCGCCTCGACGAGATCACCCTGAGCCACCTCATGTCGATGCAGGCGGGCCTCGAGGCGACGTCCGGCGCCAATTACGGACGCTGGGTCGCCAGCTCCAATTGGGTCCGCTCTGCCCTCGCCCAGCCCATGGTCGCCGAACCGGGCGGGCCCATGATCTATTCGACGGGCTCCACCCACTTGCTCTCGGCCATCCTCACCGAAGTCGGCGGTGCCTCCACACGCCAGCTCGCCCGCGACTGGCTCGGTCCCATCGATGGCTTTGCCATCACCGGCTGGCATCAGGACCCCCAGGGCGTCTATTTGGGCGGCAACGAGCTCGCCATGACGCCACTCTCGCTCCTGGCGTTCGGCGAAATGATCCGCAATGGCGGCGTAGTCGACGATGGCGAGCGGATCGTCTCGGAAGGCTGGATCGACCAATCCTGGCAACAGCGGACCACCTCCCGCTTCGGGGGGCACGGCTATGGATATGGCTGGTTCCTCGCCGAGCTTGGCGGCCACGACGTCTCCTACGCGTGGGGCTATGGCGGCCAGATGCTCTACATCGTCCCCGACCTCGACCTGACCGTCGTCATGACCTCGGACCCCAACAGCCCATCGGGTGGCAACGGCCATCGCGATCGCCTGCAAGATTTGCTTGCCGACATCATCGGCATTTATGGTGCAGGCTCGCAGGAGTAGTCGCCCCGACCACCCCGTTACCTTCCCCGGGCACGTTCACGGAACCGTGATGCCGCGTGGACGTAACCATCTTCGATGTTCCAACGAATGAGTGACCGGGTGCCCAAAGCGGCACCTTCGATCCCCAAAGGAAGGACATTGCAATGAACCGCAACATAGCCTCAGTCGCTCTCGCCGCATCGCTGGCGACGGCTCTCGGAACCGCCGGCGCTGCCCCGGCCATCGCTCAGGACGATATGGTCAAGTGCTATGGCGTCTCGCTTGCCGGCCAGAACGATTGCGCGGCCGGCCCCGGCACCACCTGCGCCGGCACCTCTACCGTCGATTATCAGGGCAACGCCTGGACACTGGTGCCCTCGGGCACATGCGAGAACATGGAATTACCCGGCGATCGCATGGGCAGCCTCGAAGCGCTCGAACGCGACATCCCCGCCTGAGCCGCACCCATCGGAGCGCGGCGCTGTCCGCGCTCCCCTCGCCAAACGACCGGGAGGCCATGATGACCCGCTACAATACGCTCCCCCAACAGGCCGGCGTGGGCCTCAAGCCCGAGCATTACGGCGAAATTCTTCAAAGCCGTCCGCCTGTCGGCTTTTTCGAGATCCATGCCGAAAACTACATGGGAGATGGCGGCGCGCCGCATCGTTATCTTGCTGCCATCGCCGAGACCTATCCGCTTTCCCTGCACGGCGTCGGCCTGTCGATCGGCGGCGAGACCGATCTCGACCGCGCCCACCTTGCCCGCCTCAAGCATCTCATCGAGACCTACAGGCCCGCTTCGTTTTCCGAGCATCTCGCCTGGTCGACCCACGAAAGCGCCTATCTCAACGACCTGCTGCCGCTTCCCTACACGCCCCAGACCCTCGATCAGGTTTGCGCTCACGTCGATGACGTCCAGCAAACGCTTGGCGTCCCCATGCTGCTCGAAAATCCGTCGACCTATCTTCTGTTTGAACAAAGCACCATCGATGAGGTCGATTTCCTCGCCGCCATCGCCGAACGGACCGGCTGCGGCCTGCTGCTCGACGTCAACAACGTCATGGTCTCATCGGTCAACCACGGCTGGGATCCCAAGGGTTATGTCGATCGCTTCCCCATCGAGTTCGTCGGTGAAATCCATCTCGCCGGCTATGACGAAACGCTCGACAGCGCCGGCGCCCGCCTGCTGATCGACGCCCATGGTTCGGCCGTCCGGCCCGACGTCTTCGATCTCTATGTCCATACGCTCGGCCGCACCGGCCCCATCGCCACACTTGTGGAATGGGACAATGACGTGCCCGACTTTCCCACATTGATGAGCGAAGCTCGCATGGCTCAGGCCGCGCTCGACAAGGCCGTCCCCGGCACGAGGAGCGCGGCACAATGAGCGCGCAGAACCGCTTTGCCCAGGCGGTGCAGGACCCGGCCAGCGCCCTGCCCCAGGGCCTGACCAGCAAGGGCGGGCAGAACGATCCGCTGCGGTTCGCGGTCTATCGCAACAATGTTCACGTCAGCCTCGTAACCGCCCTGACCAGAGCATTTCCCGTCGTGCGTGCGCTCGTCGGCGAGGAGTTTTTCGCCGCCATGGCCCGCGTCTTTGTCGCCCAGACCAAACCTTCATCGCCCATGCTGTTCCAATATGGCGAGAACTTCCCCGATTTTATTGCCGATTTCCCGCCGGCAGCCTCCCTGCCCTACCTCTCCGATGTCGCCCGGCTCGAATGCGCATGGACCCGCGCGTACCACGCCGCGGACGATCCCATCCTGACGGTCAATGCGCTCGCCGGCCTGCAGCCGTCCAACCTCCTTCAGTCCCGCCTTGCCCTGCATCCTGCTTGCGCGCTCATAACCTCGCGCTTTCCCGTCGGCTCCATCTGGCACGCTCACCGCCAGTCGCCGCCTGCCGCGCTCGGATCGGCCGGCCCCGAGACGGTGCTGATTGCCCGCCCCGGCCTCGACGTCGTCGTAACGGTCTTGCCCCACCAGGACACCGACTTCGCCCGCGCCATAATGGCTGGCGCCACCGTGGGCGACGCGGCGACAGCATCGGCCAACAATGCAGATTTCGACCTCGGTTCCGCCCTTGTCGGGCTGGTTTCGCTGGGCGCTTTCAAGCCATCGAAAGGGAATAAGGCATGACACTGCGTTCGATAATCGCCAGAAGCGAAGCGCTCATCGCCAGCCTTCCCGCACCCTTGGTTCTGCTCGTCTTGCGCATCGCGCTTGCCGTCCCCTTCTTTCGGTCCGGTCTGACCAAATGGGACGCGCCCCTCGTGCTCGCACCGAGCCAGGCGTTCCTGTTCGGACAGGAATTCCGGCTCCATATTCTCGGAAATGCATACCCCTACCCCTTCCCCACCCTTGCCGCCTATCTCGCCGCAACCGGCGAAATCGTTCTGCCCATCCTTTTGGTCCTGGGACTGGGCACGCGCTTCGCGGCCTTGGGGATTTTGCTGATGACCGCCGTAATCCAGCTCACCGTCCCCGAAGGGTGGGCAAACTTCCACCTGCCCTGGGCAGCCATGGCTCTGGCCCTCATGGCCTACGGAGCCGGTCGTCTGAGCGTCGATGGCCTGCTTGCCAACCGGACGCCGGCAATGACACCGAAAGGCTCCCATGGTTGAAAGGCCTGGCGGTGCTGGCCTCGACAATACCAACCGCCCGTCTATGGAGCCGGAGCCACCGAGACCGTTTGCGTCGGGGCCGCATATTTGCTCGGCGCAACGCCGACAAAGCGGGAAAAGGCAACGCTGAAGGCGCTGGCCGAACCATAGCCGACGCGTCTGGCGATCTCTTTCATTCCCCCTTCCTTGCGGCGGAGCATGTCCTTGGCGAGCGCCATCCGCCACGACAGCAGATATTCCATGGGCGCCATGCCCGTCTGCTTCTGGAACCGGTCGAAAAATACCGACCGTGACAGAATGGCTGCCGACGCCAGTTCCTCGACCGTCCACGCCTTGGCCGGGTTCTCGTGCATCTGCCGAATTGCTGGGCCGAGATGCGGATCGGCAAGCCCCCGCAACAGCCCCGGCGTTTCCAGTCCGGCCGCATCTGATCGCAACGCCTCGATCAACAGAAGCTGCAATTGCCTTTCGAGCACAATCTCCTTTGCGGGCCTGTCGCCTTGGGCTTCATCACGGATCATTTGCACAAGGGCCGTCAACCGCGCCTGCCCCCGCACATGCAGCATGCACGGCAGAAGTGCGAAGATCAGCGTCGTATCGGGTGACCCGAAGTCCAGCCGCCCGATCAACACGCGCATATTGGGCATGCCGGTTGGATCGCCATGTCGCGTTTCGTCACCGAGCTTGGTAACCCGAAGCGGGTCGCCGTCGTCGTCGGGTCTCTCGGCGTTGCTCGACATGGTGAAGCGATAGGCGGCTGGAATGAGGACAAAATCGTTCTCCGCCAACTCAACGTCCGGCTGTCCATTGATGGATAGCCTTGCCGATCCTTCCAGGACGACCGCAAAGACCGGACTTCCGTCGCCCGCCCCGTCCACGCGCCAATTGCCCGACCCGCTCGCCGCCTTCGAGAAGGGCAGGCTCGGCTGAAGCATGCTGACGATTTCGGCAAGAGGATCTATCAAATCGGACGCTCTCTAACGCAATCAGGATCTTCCATTATAGCGCGTCCCGAACTGGCGGTCCACATAAGTGGCGCGACAACGCCATGAAAGGAATTCCCATGAATACCGTGCTCATCACCGGCTGCTCATCCGGCTTTGGTCTCGATACCGCAAGATATTTTCTCGATCGTGGCTGGAAGGTCATCGCAACCATGCGCTCGCCACGCAGTGATCTGCTGCCGGCATCAGACAGACTGACCCTGCTGCCCCTTGACGTCACCAGTGACGAGAGCGTTCGCAATGCGGTCGAGGCAGCCGGACCGATCGACGTGCTCGTCAACAATGCAGGGATCGGCTGGCTCAACGCCCTTGAAGGCACACCGATAGATGTTACCCGGTCTGTCTTCGAGACAAATACGCTGGGAACCATGCGCATGATCGACGCCGTCCTGCCCCAGTTCCGGGAGAGAAAGGCTGGCCTCATCATCAATGTGACCTCGAGCGTCACCATGAAGCCGCTGCCGCTCCTTTCGGTCTATACCGCCAGCAAGGCAGCCGTGAATGCCTTCACCGAATCCCTGGCACTGGAACTTGCGCCATTGGGGATCGCGGTCAAGATCGTGCTGCCCGGCGCCGCGCCGGACACGAGCTTTGGCAGCACCGCACTGTCGCGCCTCGAAGAAACCGGCGGCTTTCCAGCGCCCTATGCCGCGTTCGCCGACGGCGTAATCGCCGCCATGCGGACCCCCGAGGCGCCAAAAACCCTGTCCTCGGATGTCGCTGAGGCCATTTGGTACGCTGCAAATGAGGCGTCGGCCCCGATGCGCATTCCGGCGGGCGCCGACGCGATTGCGCTGGCGCAATAGGCCAAGGGCCAGCCCTACGATAAGACGCCCGATGCGGACTCAATTGGCTCCGCATCGGGCGAACTCGCCCCCCTCAGGGCCTCTGCCATCAAACCCCCATCGCCGCAAAGAACCCTTCGGGATCGTCAGCCTCGATAAGCCACCCCTTTTCGATCACCAGGAACCGGTTGGAGACCTCGCGCACAAAGGCGCGGTCGTGCGAGACCAACACGCAACTGGCATCGTGCTCGATGATCTCGGCAGCAAGCGCCTCCTGCCCGGCGATGTCGATATGGTTTGTCGGTTCGTCCAGCAGGTAGAAATTGGGCTCCATCAGGCGCAGCGCCAGCAGTCCAAGCCTTGCCCTTTGGCCGTGGGACAGAAGTGCACCGGGGGTCCAGTGGGCGTCAGGGTCGATTCCAGCCGCCGCCAGCAGGCTTCGCGTCCGCTGATCGCCCTGCCCCAGCGCCGATATGAAATCGAACGGGCTGAGCTTTTCCGGCACGAAATCGAGTGCCTGATCCATATATCCGACCACCAGACTTGGCGTCGCCTTGATGCCTTCGATACCCTCGCCCGCCATCAGAACGCGCCTCAGCATACTGACAAGACTGGTCTTTCCTGTTCCGTTTCGTCCCAGAAGAACAATTCTATCGCCTTGAAAGATATGCAGTTTCGGGATCGAGAACAGCTTGCGCCCATCGGGCGCCGCCACCGTCAGCTCCTCGATCGAAACCAGCACCTTGGCGTGCGTGCCACGATTGGCCAGCCGGATATCCCCGCTGCGCTCCTTGTGTAGTATCTTGGCCTGCGCCTCGATTTTCTCGGCCCGCTCGCGAAGCTGCTTTTGCTTTTTCTGCAAAAGATCGCTGCCGGAATTGATGCCGATGTTTTTCAGTTTTGCCGATTGCTGGCGAAGCTGGCTCGCTTCTTTCAGGTCGCGCTCGCGCTTGGTCGCGTCGCTCGCGTCCTCCTGCTCCAATGCTTCACGCGCCCGGCTGTAGGCTAAGGGAAAATACCGAGAGGTTTCGGGCCGCAGGAACAGCGTGCGATTGGTCACCGCGTCGAGAAAGCTCCGGTCATGACTCGCCATAATGACCGGCACATCACCGATTCCCATAAACCACTGTTCCAACCGCGCAATTTTTTCCAGATCGAGATGATTGGTCGGCTCGTCGAGCACCAGAATATCGGGATCGGACACCCAGGCCCGCATCAGCAACATAAGCCGCTGCCAGCCCCCGCTCAGCGCTCGCACCGGCAAATTGCGTATGTCCTCGGGCGTGGAGAGCGTATCGAGCACCACATCGACCCGCCAGCTTTCGCTCTCCAGCGTTTCCGCGTCGAGCCCGGTAGCAACGGCATCGAACAGGCTGAAATCAAGCAGCTTTTCGGGCACTGCCTGCGGCACCATCCCGATCCGCGCCCCGCGTGAAAGCGTGATGTCACCACGCGTAAGCTCGTTCTCGCCGACAAGGCATTTAAGCAGGGTCGTCTTCCCGGCCCCATTGCCGGCGACGATCCCGACCCGGTCGCCCGAGCCGATCGTAAGAGTCAAATCGTTGAAAAGATTGGTTTTTGCCGTGTAGCCGGCGGATTTAAGGGCAATCGTCGTCATTTCGGTCTCGAATATCCGGGGCGGCATAAGCCACCCAATTCTGCCAGACCGCATGATGTCATGCGGTCGCGGTCAGGGCAGACGCGTACGGAATTCGAATGCGAAATGTCCGGTGACGGTCAGCCCTGCAACATCTGCTGCAGGGCATGAACAGGGCCACGCTGACGATGGTGACGCCAGATCTCGATCACGCAGCCCTCCTTTCCGATTCCAGAAACGCAAAAATTATGCACTGCCCCTCGGGGCGGCGCAAGGCTCAGTTTGCCGTACGCGGAGCGTATTTCGCCGCCAGCATCATTGCCGCCTTGCGGTCGATATCGGCGTATTGCAGCACGGTGTCGGTCAGATAGCCCTGCGCTTGCATCTGCACGCCATGCGCCTCGATGATTGCCCGCGCGTGGATCGGCTTGAGCGTTTCGCGATAGTCGCGCGGCGCCGCGTTTTTCCCGCTCGCCTTGTGTGTCTCTGCCAGAAGCCCGGCAGCGGTCGTAAGGCTTTTCTCGGTCACCGGAATCTTCATATGCGCCGCCAGCGCCTTGAGTTCCCTGACCGGGTCGGACCGCAAATCCTCGAACCGTATGGCGTGAACTTCGGGCTGCCGCTTGCCGATCCAGCTCGCCACATTCTGGCTCCACGACCCTTGCGGTTCCGATACCCGGGTCGCGCCGCCCCGCACCCGCCGGTCGACCGTCATCATTGCCTCTATGACCCGCATGGGCTGCATTCCACTCGCATCGACAAGCGCCGCGGCGACATCGAGTGGAGAACGAACGATATACGTTCCACCGGCCGAAACCTTCGTATTGAAGGTCGGATGCCCGAAAAACGTGCCGCGCACCGCATGCGTGCGCACCACTGGCAACCCCCGCGTGTCGCGTGAAAGCAGCTCATGCACCTGCGGCCGCGCCGCTGCCACCTCCTCCTCGGCCAGATCGCCGGCATCCTTGCCGGTCACTTCCTTGTAGAAGCGCCCGTGGGAATCGAGGGGTATGATATTGTCGATATTGCGCATATCGATCCGCTTTGGCGGATTGGGTTGACCCAATGCGATCATCAGGAAAATCGCCGATCGCACCCAATTGCCGCCCGAACGCGGATAGGAGGCAACGAAATAAAGCGGACGGATGGGCTTTGCCTGCTTGTCGGACACGGCGGACTCCTGAAAACTGTCCGCATTAGTTATCTGCCGCGCAAGGCCCGCGCAACAGCGCCACAGGCATCAGGCGAGAAAAAACACCATCGCCATGCCGGGCAGCAGAACGCTTTTCGGAAGGCAAAGGTGGGCAAGCCGGTACGCAGAACTCTTCAATCCGGCCTGCAGCCACCTGAACACTTCGTGCCCTGCCCCGGACACCTGATACGCATCGCCCCGGGCAATTGGTGCACGCATACGGCAACTCCAAACACATGAACCGTATGGATATTTTTTATCGCAAGGGGCTTAAAAAAGTGCTGATAAGGGGCAAACCGAACGTAAACCGAGCCGTGATTTTGAACGCCCTAAGTGTCCCAGGATGAGATAACGACGCGCGGCAAGGAGTGCTGCGGCCTGGTTCCAAACCTGTTGAAACACCTTGGAATCTGTGGTGTTTCCGCTCATACAAGCCGCCATATGATAGACCGGAATATTATCTGATTCGTCCGGCAAGAATTTTGAGGCCCATGACCGACGACAACGATCTTTTTGGCGTCACGCCCCCTCCACCCGCCGCGGAGCCGGAGCGCCCCGCCCGGTCGCGCGAGACTGCGCCCGCGAGCTCCTATACCGCCGCCGATATCGAGGTGCTCGAAGGTCTCGAGCCGGTGCGCCGCCGGCCGGGCATGTATGTGGGCGGCACCGACGCCAACGCGCTGCACCATCTGTTCGCCGAAGTCATCGATAACTCCATGGACGAGGCGATCGGTGGCCACGCCAATCGCATCGAGGTTCATCTGGGTGAAGATGGCTATGTTACCGTGACGGACAACGGCCGCGGCATTCCCGTCGACGCCCATCCCAAGCGCCCGCATCTGTCAGCGCTCGAAGTCATCATGACCACCCTCCACGCCGGTGGCAAATTCGATTCCAAGGCCTATGAGACCTCGGGCGGACTGCATGGCGTGGGCGTTTCGGTCGTCAACGCGCTGACCGACGATCTCATCGTCGAGGTCGCGCTGGACCAGACCCTCTATCGGCAGACCTATTCACGCGGCAAGCCAACCTCGCAGCTCGAGAATATGGGCCGCGTCAACAACCGTCGCGGCACGACCATCCGGTTCCATCCCGACGCCCAGATCTTTGGCAATTCGGCACGATTCAGCCCCGACCGGCTCTTCCGCATGACCCGCGCCAAGGCCTATCTCTTCGGCGGCGTCGAAATCCGCTGGTCCTGTGATGAGTCACTCGCCACCGATGACGTTCCGGCCAAGGCGGTTTTCCACTTTCCCGGCGGGCTGCGCGATTTCATCGAGCGGCGCATCGAGGGAAAGACCCGCATTCTCGACGACGTGTTCTCTGGCAAGGTCGGCAAGCCCGGCGGCCACGGATCGGTCGAATGGGCCATCTCCTGGTATATCGGCGACAGTTTCACCTCGTCCTACTGCAATACCGTGCCCACCCCCGATGGTGGCACCCACGAAGCCGGGCTGCGCACCGCGCTTCTGCGCGGCCTGAAAAACTACGCGGAAATGACGGGGAACAAGCGTGCCTCGGTCATCACCTCCGAGGACGTTCTGGGCCATTGCGGCTCCATGCTCTCGGTCTTTGTCCGCGAGCCTGAATTCGTCGGTCAGACCAAGGACAAGCTCGCTTCGGGCGAGGCCACCCGCATCGTCGATAACGCCATCCGGGACGCCTTCGATCACTGGCTGACGGCATCGCCCAACCAGGCCAACAAACTGCTCGAATGGACAATCGAGCGCGCCGAGGACCGCCTGCGTCGACGCAAGGAAAAGGAAATCGACCGCAAATCGGCAACCCGCAAGCTGCGCCTGCCTGGCAAGCTCGCCGATTGCAGCCAGTCCGCTGCCCAGGGTGCCGAACTGTTCATCGTCGAAGGCGACAGCGCCGGCGGCAGCGCCAAGCAGGCGCGAGACCGTGCAAGCCAGGCCGTGCTGCCTCTGCGCGGCAAGGTGCTCAACGTCGCCGGCGCCAGCCGCGACAAGCTCGCCGCCAACCAGCAGATCGCCGATCTCATTCAGGCGCTGGGCTGCGGCACGCGCGACAAATACCGCGAGGACGATCTGCGCTATGACAAGATCATCATCATGACTGACGCCGACGTGGACGGCGCCCACATTGCATCGTTGCTGATGACCTTCTTTTATCAGGAGCTGCCGGCTCTTATCGAAGGCGGCCATCTCTATCTCGCCCTCCCCCCGCTTTACCGGCTGTCTCAAGGCGCGAAAACCGCCTATGCCATGGACGACGCCCATCGTCTGAAGCTGATGGAGGAAGAATTCACCGGACGCGGAAAGGTCGAGGTGACGCGCTTCAAGGGTCTTGGCGAAATGCCTCATGCCCACTTGAAGGAAACGACGATGAACCCCAAATCAAGGACACTGCTTCAGGTCCGGGTCGTTTCCGATCGCACCGAGACCAGCGACACGGTCGACCGCCTGATGGGAAACAAACCCGAAGCCCGCTTCGAATTTATTTCCGAAAAAGCAGCCTTCGTAACCGATGTCGACGTTTGAGCGTTCACGATCGAACCGCTGTTAATCTTGATGGCCAAATCAAGATTGACTTGAACCCAAGGTAGTTTATGGTCCCGCTCGTCAGAGGCCATACCCGTTCGCTTGCACGCTCCGCGTGCAGGTTTGAGCCAAGTGTGGATGAAAGTGTACCGATTTCCGCTGGCGACACGTCGAGAAAGAACGAACCGGCAGCCCGCCTCACTGCTTCTTTATTCTCTGACCCGAACATGATGGACACCCGATTTGACTGTTGAATTCTCCGAGCTCGGCTTGGGCGACAAGGTCACCGAAGCGGTCGCCGCAGCCGGCTATACCAAGCCAACCGATATCCAGGCTCAGGCCATTCCCCATGTCCTTGAAAAAAAGGATCTTATAGGGATCGCCCAGACCGGAACCGGCAAGACGGCTTCATTTGTGCTGCCGATGCTCTCCCTGCTCGAAAAGGGTCGGGCGCGTGCGCGCATGCCGCGAACACTCATTCTCGAACCAACGCGCGAACTCGCTGCTCAGGTTCACGAGAACTTTGAAAAATACGGCAAGAACCATCGCTTGACGGTCGCATTGCTGATCGGCGGCGTATCGTTTGAGGACCAGAACAAGAAGCTCGATCGCGGCGCCGACGTCCTGATCGCCACTCCCGGTCGCATGCTCGATCATTTCGAGCGTGGACGCCTGTTGCTCACGGGTGTCGATATTCTCGTCATCGACGAGGCCGACCGCATGCTCGACATGGGTTTCATCCCCGACATCGAGCGCATCTGCTCCCTCCTGCCGCCGCGCAGGCAAACCCTGTTCTTCTCGGCCACCATGCCGCCTGAAATCCAGAAGCTGACACAGCGCTTCCTGCGCGACCCGGTCAAGGTGGAGGTGGCGCGCCAGAATTCGACCGCCGACACCATCGAGCAGGTCCTGCTCAAGGTCGGCAAGACCCCTGCCGAAAAGCGGGCAGCACTGCGCGACCAGATCCGCGCGGCCAAGGATCTCAAGAACGCCATCATCTTCTGCAACCGCAAGCGCGATGTCGCGACGGTGGCCCGTTCGCTCGAGCGACATGGCTTTGATGCGGGCGCGCTGCATGGCGACATGGATCAGAAGTCCCGCACCGAAACCCTCGATCGTTTCCGTTCAGGCTCCCTCGCGATCCTTGTGGCATCCGACGTCGCCGCCCGCGGCCTCGATATTCCGGCGGTCAGTCACGTCTTCAATTTCGACGTGCCCACCCACGCCGAGGATTATGTGCACCGAATCGGCCGCACCGGTCGTGCCGGACGCTCTGGAACGGCGATCACGCTTATTGCTCCGGGCGAGACCAAATATGTCGACGCCATCACCAAGCTGATCCAGCGCGACATAGCCTGGGCCGACGCGCCCGCAGCCGCTTCGCCATCCGCGCCGGCGGGCGAGGAGGCCCCCGAAGGCGGCCGCAAGCGCGGTCGGCGTACGCGCAACAGGGACGAAAAGCCCGCAGCCGAAAAGCCGCAGCCCAAAAAGGCGGCAGAGCAGGCAGGGCGGCCACACCGCGAACACCCACGTCGAGCCAACAACGACGATGGTCCGGCGAGCTTTAAATCGGAGGGGCACATTCCGGCATTTCTGCTACGCCCCGCCGGCAAGCGAGCTTGATCGCGACGACGCACACCGGGCCGAAGTCTCCGCCCGTCTTGTACTCGTACTCCTGTTCACATCCTTCAAACGGGCCCGCTTTGGTAATTTTCGTCTGGACAGCCGCATTTAGACGCTCTAGCTAATCAGCGGTTCCATGCTGGGGGGCTTTGGAAGCGTTCGGAACTCTGCAATCTGATGTTGCCGCTCGCAACCCATACTGAAATCTGGAAACGCACTCCCGGCCATGCCCCCTCGGGCGATGCAGTCGGGAGAGGACGGGACCTGATTTAAGGCGCCCTTAAGCCCGCTGGACTATGATTTGACCAGAACAGGTGATGGTTGACGCAACGTGACGAACCTGGACTTTGATCGCGCATCAGGATTTGCCAATGCAGCGCTTGCCTTGCTCAAGCGCGCGCAGATTCCGCCGTTCCCCGTCTATTATGAATTGTTCTACACTTACGCGACCGGTTCCAATGCCGAGCTCAATACGCAGGTCAATGCACTCTTGACCCGCTCGGGCACCATCTCGGTCGAGGAAGCTTCGGACCTTTGTGAGAAGTTTCTCAAGGTCTCCGACATGGAAGAAAAGCTGCGGGCCATGTCGCAGGTGATGAGCCGCAAGATCACCGACGTGAATCAGGCCATCGATGTCGCCATGGTGAGCGCCAATTCCTATTCGGGCTCGCTCCAGCAGGCGTCGGGCGATCTCCATGCCGGCGGCATCGATGAGGACGCATTGAAAATGTTGTCCTCTCGCCTGCTCAAGGAAACGCGCCGCATGCAAGACATGAATCGGCGGCTCGAAGCCGAACTCGAAAATTCCAAGGACGATATTTCGGTTCTCCAGCGCGACCTCGATGAAGTTCGCAAGGAATCGATGCTCGATCCGCTGACCAAAATTCCCAATCGCAAATGTTTTGACGAGCAGCTTTCTGCTGATCTCGAGCGCACCCACGCCCAGAACGCAACGCTGTCGCTTCTGCTGTTCGATATCGACAGCTTCAAGGCGTTCAACGACACCTATGGCCACCTGACCGGCGATCAGGTGCTGCGGCTCGTCGCCCACGTTCTCAAGGCCAACCTCAAGGGACGTGACATGCCTGCCCGTTTCGGCGGTGAAGAGTTTGTCGCTATCCTTCCCGAAACCGAGCTCGCTGGCGCCGTTACCGTCGCCGAAAACATCCGGCGCTCGGTGCAGGCCAAAGAACTTCTCAAGCGTTCGACCAATGAGAAACTTGGGCGCATCACACTTTCGGTCGGTGTTGCACAATGGCGCCCCGGCGACACGGCCGCGGCTCTCATCGAACGCGCGGACAAGTGCCTTTATGCTGCCAAGGGCGCAGGCCGAAATCGCGTGGTGTCCGAAAAAGACCTTCCCGACTTCTCGACTACATCAACCGATGTGGCTTGATCGCTGTCAGGCGGTCGCTTCGGCCCGGGCCCGGGCGAGGTCCGCCAGATCGGCCGGCTTGAGCTGCACGCTCTCCCCGCACCCGCAGGCGCCTTCCTGATTGGGATTGTTGAAGGTAAAGCCCGAGGACATTCGGGTCTCCTCGAAATCCATCACCGTCCCGAGCAGGAACAGCGTAGCCTTGGGCTCGACCCACACCTCAACGCCCTTGTCGCTGATATGATCGTCGCCGGCGATGGCCTCTTCGACGTAATCGAGCGTATAGGCCATGCCGGCACAGCCGGCGTTCTTCACCCCGACGCGCACGCCGATGACCGGCTTGTCGCTGTCTTCGATGATTTCCCTGATGCGCTCAGCAGCGGCATCGGTGAGCTGCATAATCGCAAAAGCCATTGTTACCACCAGTTGAGCGCGACTTGCGCTTCCTCGCTCATCCGGTCCGGCCCCCAGGGCGGATCGAACACCATTTTCACTTCAACGTCCTGAATGCCTTCGACCGAGCGCGCCGCATTCTCCACCCAGCCCGGCATTTCTCCGGCCACCGGGCAACCCGGAGCGGTCAGTGTCATGTCGATGGTCAGATTGCGGTCGTCGTCGAGATCGACCTTGTAGATCAAGCCAAGCTCATAGATGTCGACGGGAATCTCGGGGTCGTAAACCGTCTTGAGCGCCGCAATGAGGTCCGCAGTGATGCGTTCCACATCCTCGGCAGGCAGCGCATTGCCGCCCTCCACAAAGCTCTTGGCTTCGGCTTCGGTCTTTTCCGGTGCGGTATCAGTCATGACGGTCCAATATCAAAAGAAGGATTGCGCTTTTTCGACAGCCTCGACAAGCGCATCCACATCGTCCTTGCCATTATATAGGGCAAACGAGGCCCGACATGTAGAGGTAACACCAAATCTTTGCAGCAGCGGCATGGCGCAATGGGTCCCGGCCCGTACGGCCACGCCATAACGGTCGAGAATTGTCGAAACGTCGTGCGCATGGGCGTTTTCGAGCATGAAGGCGAAAATCCCGCCCTTGCCCGGCGCAGTCCCGATCATTCGCAGGGAATTGATCCGTGACAGCCGTTCACCGGCATAAACCGCGACCTCGTGTTCGTGGGCCGCAATGACGTCACGCCCGAAAGCCTCGACATAATCGATCGCCGCGCCAAGACCGATCGCCTGAACGATGGGCGGTGTTCCGGCCTCGAACCGGTGCGGCGGAGCGTTATAGGTCACGGCATCCACCGAGACCTCCTCGATCATCTCCCCGCCGCCCAGAAACGGCTGCATCTCGGCCAGCAGGTCATATTTGCCGTAAAGCACGCCCACGCCAGTCGGTCCATAAAGCTTGTGGCCCGTAAAGACGTAGAAATCGGCTCCGATATCGCGCACATCCACCTTGCTGTGCACGGCGGCCTGACTGCCGTCGATCAGCACCGGAATGCCGCGCGCATGGGCGATCTCGACGATTTGCTTGGCCGGATTGATCGTGCCCAGCACATTGGACATGTGCGTGATCGCCACCATCCTGGTGCGATCGGTCAGCGCCGCAGCAAAGGCATCGAGGTCGAAACTGCCATCGTCGGCCACATCGACCCATTTGATGACCGCGCCTTTGCGTTCCCTATGGAAATGCCAGGGCACGATGTTGGAATGGTGTTCGGCAATCGAAATGACGATCTCGTCCCCCTCCCCGATCCGCGGACCGGCAAAGGAGGAAGCGACAAGATTGATGGCCTCGGTCGTCGAGCGCGTAAAAACGATCTCTTCGACCCGCTCGGCATTGAGAAACGCCCGTACCTTCTCGCGCGCGCCCTCAAACGCCTCGGTTGCCCGATTGGCCAGCGTATGCAGCCCGCGATGCACATTGGCATACTCATGCCGATAGGCATGGTCCATGCGATCGAGCACCTGCACCGGCTTTTGCGCCGAAGCACCCGAGTCGAGATAGACCAGCCGTTTGCCATGGATTTTCTCCTCGAGAATGGGAAAATCCACACGTGCCGTCGCCAGATCGAAAGCCATCAGGCGTCCTTCTTGAGCCAGCGGTCCACAACACCCGACAGGGCCTCGGAAACGTACTCGTCCTCGACCGCCTCGGTGATTTCCTCAAGGAAGGCGCGGATCAGCATGGTTTCGGCATCGGCTCGCGAAATGCCACGGCTCATCAGATAAAAGAGCCATGTTTCATCGAGGTCGCCACATGTCGCGCCATGGCCGCACACCACGTCGTCGGCAAAGATTTCCAGTTCCGGCTTGGAAAGGATTTCCGCCTCGTCCGAAAGCATCAGGCCCTGCGTCATCATCTTGGCGTCGGTCTTCTGCGCATCGACAGCGACGTTGATCTTGCCCTGGAACACCGCCTTGCCGCGTCCACGCGCGATCTGCTTGTAGAGCTCGGCAGAGGTCGTATTGGGCACCCCATGGGTGATGTCGATGGTAATGTCGCGGTGCTCGTCGGTATCGACCACATTGAGCCCGAAGAAATCCCCATGCGTGCCTTCGCCAACGAAATCGGCGAACACATTGGCCCGCGCCAGATGCGCACCCGCATTGATGACAACGGATTTGAGGTTCGCCTCCGCGCCGATCCGGTATTCCACGGTCGCGAAATGGGTCGCCTGGCGCGCCGAAAGATCGACCAGAATATGCGTCACATCGGCTCCGTCGCCAACAGAGATGTAGCTGCCGGCATTGCCCATGTGAGCGGCATCGCTGCCCGAAATCGTTTCGATCACAGTCGCCTTTGCGCCCGGCGCAATGGCGATCTTGGCGCCGGACTGCACGTGAGCGGCAGCCCCTTCCATGCGGCGATCGATATGAATCACCGGATCGACCGAACCGGAAAGCTCGAGGCTCAGCGATTCCGAAACCAGCGCCGCGTTGAGGCGGACGATAACGTCATCGCGGGTCGTCAGGATCGATCCGGCGGCCTTGCCCACGATCACTCCGGCGGGCGCCGTCGATGTCGATTGCATCACGCCATTGGCGATAACGATGCGATACGCACCGGGAATATCGATGGCCGGCGCGCTGGAATCGTTGGCCACCTGGGCCAGAGGCGGCACCTGGCTCAAGAGCGTCTTGAGATCGGTATAATGGTAGCTTTCGACCCGCCGGGTCGGCAGGCCGATCACGCGCAGGCGCTCGGCCGCATCCTTGGCTCCGGCGCTTTCGAGTTGGGCGACGAGGCTTTCCTCGGCACCGCTCAGCCGGACAGGCGTTTGAATGTTCACGGCGTTACCTTTCAAGCGGCGTTGGATTCGTCGAAGTCTGCATAACCCTTCGCTTCGAGTTCGAGGGCCAGCGACTTGTCACCGGTCTCCACCACACGGCCGGCCGAGAACACGTGCACCACGTCGGGCACGATGTAGTTCAGCAGGCGCTGATAATGCGTGATGACCAGCATGGAGCGCTCCGGCGCACGCAGCTTGTTCACACCCTCTGACACAACCTTGAGCGCGTCGATGTCCAGCCCGGAATCGGTTTCGTCGAGGATACACAGCTTGGGAGCCAGAAGCGCCATCTGCAGGATTTCGGCGCGCTTTTTCTCGCCGCCAGAGAACCCGACATTGAGCGGGCGCTTGAGCATGTCCTGCTTGATCTCCAGCAGATTGGCCGCATCCTTGACGGCGCGCATGAAATCGGGCGTCGAAAGTTCGCCCTCGCCGCGTGCCTTGCGCTGGGCATTCATGGCCGCCTTGAGAAACGTCATCGTCGCCACGCCCGGAATTTCGATCGGGTACTGGAACGCCAGGAACACACCGGCAGCGGCGCGCTCATCGGCTTCCATCTCCAGAAGATTTTCGCCATCGAGCAGGATTTCCCCCTCGGTGACTTCATAATCTTCCTTGCCGGCCAGCACATAGGACAGCGTGGACTTGCCCGAACCGTTCCGGCCCATGATCGCGTGAACTTCACCGCGATTGAGGGTCAGGTTCACACCCTTGAGGATCTCGTTGTCCTCGACGCGAACATGCAGGTTCTTGATCTCAAGCAACGGGGTGCTCATTTTTCGTCTCCGATATTTTCGCCATCGAGATACTCGAGGCTCGTTTCTTCTCTTCCGATATAGCGAAAGCGCCGTCGTTTGGTGCCTTCCACTGGGCGGCTCATCACCTGAAACTTCCCGCTGTCGGGATATTCACAGACATCGACATCCGCCTTGGACGAAATCACCAGATATTTCAGCGTTTCCGTCCCGGTATTGATCAATTGATGCGCATAGCTCGCATCGCCCATGGGCGCGCCGAGCACGTCGCCACCCTTCACCTTGTAAATCTCGCCCCCAAACCGGTAATCGCCTTCGCCCGAAAGGATCACCAGCATTTCATCTTCGGCATGATGCACGTGATAGGGGCATGCCGTCTTTCCCGGCGCCACTTCGGTATAGGCGCAGCCCAGCCGGGTGAGTTGGAGAATGTCGCCCACATAGGCATCAAACGATTCAAACCAGCCCTGGTCCGCATTGCGCTCAAGCTCGGCTTCCGGCAGCCGCAGGACAGGGTTGTAAGACCCGGTCATCAGCCGACGCTGCCTTCCAGCGAAATCCCGATCAGCTTCTGGGTTTCGACCATGAACTCCATCGGCAGGTGCTGCAGCACGTCGCGAACGAACCCGTTGACGATCAGCGCAACGGCTTCTTCCTCGCTCAGCCCGCGCTGCAGGCAATAAAACATCTGATCGTCGGAAATCTTTGATGTCGTCGCCTCGTGCTCGAACACCGTCGAGGAATTGCGGCTTTCGATATAGGGCACCGTATGCGCCCCGCACCGGTCGCCGATCAACAGGCTGTCGCACTGGGTAAAGTTGCGCGAGCCCGTCGCCCGGCGATGCGCAGAGACCTGACCGCGATAGGTGTTGTCGGAATTGCCCGCAGCGATGCCCTTGGAAATGATGCGGCTGGACGTGTTCTTGCCCAGATGGATCATCTTGGTGCCGCTGTCGACTTGCTGCTTTCCGTTGGAAATGGCGATCGAATAGAACTCGCCACGCGAACCGTCGCCGCGCAGGATGCAGCTTGGATATTTCCAGGTGATCGCCGAGCCGGTCTCGACCTGTGTCCAGGAGATCTTGGAGTTCTTGCCACGGCAATCGCCACGCTTGGTGACGAAATTGTAGATGCCACCCTTGCCGTCCTTGTCGCCGGGATACCAGTTCTGGACGGTCGAATATTTGATCTCGGCTTCGTCCAGCGCCACCAGTTCGACAACCGCCGCGTGGAGCTGGTGCTCGTCGCGCATCGGCGCCGTGCAGCCTTCGAGATAGCTCACATACGAGCCTTCCTCGGCGATAATCAGGGTGCGCTCGAACTGGCCGGTATTCTTCTCGTTGATCCGGAAATAGGTCGACAGCTCCATGGGGCAGCGAACGCCCTTGGGGATGTAGACGAACGAGCCATCGGTAAAGACGGCCGAGTTGAGCGTCGCATAGAAATTGTCGGTAACCGGCACGACCGAGCCAAGATATTTCTTGACCAGTTCGGGATGCTCGCGGATCGCTTCGGAAATCGAGCAGAAGATGATGCCGTGCTTTGCCAGTTCTTCGCGGAACGTGGTGACCACCGAAACCGAGTCGAAAACCGCATCGACTGCCACATTGCTGCCGAACGGAGTGCCCTGAGGCTCGCCCTCCTCCTGAACCCCCGCCAGGATTTTCTGCTCGGAAAGCGGGATGCCCAGTTTTTCATAGGTCCGCAGCAATTCGGGATCGACTTCATCGAGCGACTTCGGACCGGTCACGCTCTTGGGCGCGGCATAGTAATACTGATCCTGGAAATCGATTTCCGGGTAAGAGACGCGCGCCCAGGTCGGCTCTTCGAGCGTCAGCCAGCGCCGGAAGGCCTCAAGCCGCCATTCGAGCATCCATTCGGGCTCGTTCTTTTTGGCCGAAATGAACCGGACGGTATCCTCGTTAAGGCCCTTGGGGGCCTTGTCGGACTCGATGATCGTCTCGAAGCCGTATTTGTACTTGTCGACGTCGAGCGCCAGCACCTGATCGACCGTTTCGCGGTCGATGTTTTCCTTGAGGGTCGGAATGTCATAATCGGACATCAATAAGTCTCCTGGTGCTAAGCTGCAGCGCCGTTACGGCGATGACGGCTCAGAACGGTTTCAAACGCCGAAAAGAAGGCGTCAATATCCTCGGCGGTCGACGACCAGCCGAAACTGACCCGAAGGCCACATTCACTCAAATCGGGAGCGACACCCATGGCGCTGAGCACGTGGGACCGCCCCACCTTGCCCGACGAGCATGCCGAGCCCGACGAAACGGCAATGCCGGCCAGGTCAAGGCTCATCATCGCCACCGTATTCTTGACCCCCGGCACCGCAAAGTTGCTCGTGGTGCCAATCCGCTCCGCCCCGCGCGAAAAAATCACCGCATCGGGCGCGAGGGCGATAAGCCGATCTTCAAACGCAGTGACGAGCGCTTCCGCCCGATCCGCCTCGAAAACCTCGCCAAACTCTTCACAGGCCGCCCCGAACCCGGCGATCAACGCCGCCGACTCGGTGCCGCCTCGCCGGCCCTGCTCCTGCCCACCCCCGGGGATCAACCGCACCGTATCCGCATGACCCTTGACCAGCAGCGCCCCGATGCCGGCTGGCCCACCGATCTTGTGGGCCGATATGGCCATCATATCGGTAGCGCAGGCCGCAAAGTCCAGATCGCGCTTGCCAAAAGCCTGCACCGCATCGATGACCAGAACATGAGGCGTCGGCCCGATCAGTGCTTCGAGCTTGCCGCGCGGCTGGATCACCCCGGTCTCGTTGTTGACCCAGGATACCGCCACCAGCAGTTTTTCGCCCGCCGCGCTCGCCGTTTCCACATGCCGCCCCAATGCGCCGAGATCGACGATCCCGTTGTCATCGACACCGACCACACGAACCGAAACCCCGGACGCTTCGGCAGCCTTGAGCGCCGCCGCATGGTCGGTCGCGCAAACGATAACCCGGTCGATACCAAACGCCTTGACCCCGCCAACAATCGCCTGAGTCAGCGCCTCGGTGGCCGATCCGGTAAACACCACCTGCTTGGCCTCGGCCCCGGCCGCCTTTGCAACCTTGTCGCGCGCGTCGTCGACAAGCGCGCGCAGCGCCCGCCCAGGACCGTGAACCGATGACGGATTCCCCACCATTTCGAGCGCAGCCAGCATTGCCGCGCGTACGCGCGGCAATATGGGCGCCGAGGCGTTATGGTCGAGATATACGCTCATCGATCCATCAACTCGCTGCTTCCAAACCTCACAAAAGGTCGCTGCAGCAAACAATCCTTGAAATTCGACTCGCTCCTTAAGTAAAAGGAGCGCTCAAATGCGCCGGGAATTCCGGCAAAAACCCGTTTGGAATTATTCTAAACTGGTATTCCAAGTCAGTTTTATGGACACCTGCACCATTCGTCAAGCCGGGTCCGCGGGTGCATGGCTCCCATGCAGCGCCGAACTAAGCATAAAGGTAAGAGTCAATGCCTGAAGTGATTTTCAACGGACCCGAAGGGCGTATCGAGGGCCGGTATCAACCGGGCAAGGAGCCCAACGCACCCGTTGCGATCATCCTTCATCCCCACCCCCAGTTCGGGGGCACGATGAACAACCAGATCGTCTACAATCTCTTCTACATGTTCGTGCAGCGCGGCTTTGCGGTCCTGCGCTTCAATTCGCGCGGCGTCGGACGCTCCCAGGGGCTCTTCGACCACGGCGTGGGCGAATTGTCGGACGCGGCGGCAGCGCTGGACTGGCTGCAGGCCCTCAACCGCGAAAGCCGCGGCTGCTGGATCGCCGGGTTCTCGTTCGGCGCCTGGATCGGCATGCAGCTTTTGATGCGCCGCCCCGAAGTCGAGGGCTTCATTTCGGTTTCCCCACCGGAAAACCTTTATGATTTCTCGTTTTTGGCCCCCTGCCCGTCTTCGGGGCTGATCATTCACGGCGACAAGGATCGCGTGGCGCCGCCCGAGGCCGTCCAGAAGCTGGTTGACAAGCTCAAGCTCCAGAAGGGCATCACCATCGAACAGCAGATCGTTGAAGGCGCCAACCATTTCTACGAAGACAAGATCGACGAGCTGATCGAGGCGTGTGGCGAATATCTCGACCGTCGCCGGGCCGATATCGCCGCCGGCGGCGGACGTTAACCCTTGCGATTGCCTCGGGAGCATATCCCGGCGAATCTCATCCTGGGCGTAAGGGCGCCCGCTTGACCGGATGATTTCGAGCCAATCCCGCCCGGCTTTTTTTTGCCGGGCAGCTTCAACGCTCTGGAATCAAGACCAATGACCCAGTTCAAATCCGAATTTCTCCATACGCTCTCCGAGCGCGGCTTCATTCATCAGATTTCCGATCCCGACGGGCTCGACAAGAAGTTCTCCACCGAGATCGTGACCGGCTACATCGGCTACGATCCGACGGCCGCCTCACTCCATGTCGGCCACCTCATGCAGATCATGATGCTGCACTGGATGCAGAAAACCGGCCATCGCCCCATTGCGCTCATGGGCGGCGGCACTGGCATGATCGGCGATCCCTCCTTCAAGGACGAAGCCCGCAAGCTTCTGACCGTCGAAGGCATCGCGGCCAACATCGACGGCATAAAGCAGAAGTTCGCCAATTTCCTCGACTTTGGCGACGGCCCCCAGGACGCCGTAATGGCCAACAACGCCGATTGGCTGCTTGAGCTTGGCTACATCGAATTCCTGCGTGGCGTCGGCCGTCATTTCTCGGTCAACAGGATGCTCAGCTTCGATTCCGTCAAGCTGCGTCTGGATCGCGAACAGTCGCTGAGCTTTCTTGAATTCAACTACATGATCCTGCAGGCCTACGATTTCGTAGAGCTCAACAAACGCTACGGCTGCACTCTGCAGATGGGCGGCTCGGATCAATGGGGCAATATCGTCAACGGGCTCGATCTCGGGCACCGCATGCTCGATACCCAGTTCTACGCCCTCACCTCGCCCCTGCTGACCACGGCGTCGGGCCAGAAGATGGGCAAGACCGCCAATGGCGCCGTCTGGCTCAATGCCGACGCACTCTCGGTCTATGATTTCTGGCAGTACTGGCGCAACACCGAGGACGCCGATGTCGAGCGCTTCCTAAAGCTCTTCACGACCTTGCCGCTCGATGAGATCGCGAGGGTGATGGCCGGTGTCGCCACCGACATCAACGAGGCCAAGAAGGTGCTGGCGACCGAAGTCACCGCACTCGTTCATGGCCGTCAGGCCGCACAGGACGCTGCCACGACCGCCGTGGCGGTCTTTGAGGCCGGTCAGCTCGATCTCTCGCTGCCGACCATCCAGATCGGCTGGTCGGCCCTGCGCGGTGGTCTGGGCATCCTTGCGGCAACTGTGACCGCCGGTCTGGCGTCATCGAATGGCGAGGCCCGCCGCCACATCCAGGGCGGGGCGCTCAAGGTCAACGACCAGACCGTGACCGACGAAAAGATGAGCCTGGGCCAGGATCAGGTCCTCAGCGAAGGCGTCATAAAGCTTTCTATCGGCAAGAAGCGCCACGTGCTTCTCAAGCCGGTCTGAAAACAAAGGGCCGGGGCATCCCCGGCCTTTTCAGTTCTGCGGCTGGTTGGCCGAGCGATATTCAAAGAGCGTGCGGAACACGCCCGGCGCCAGGATCGACACAGGATTGATGAGCAGGTCGGGCTGGTCCAGCGGCCCGCGCACGGCAAAAGTCACACCCAGCAGCCCCTCGCCCTCGCGCCCGCCGAATATCGGCCCGAGAAGCGGGATTTGCTGAAAGAAATTGTTGAGCCCGAACAGCGGAACATAGGTGCCCGCCAGGTCGTATTGCCCGGCATCGGTCATTATGTTGCCGCGGACCGTACCACCCACGCTATCGCCATAGATTGCCGCCTCGACCAGTTCGATGCGATCGTTGAACCGGACGAACTCGGCCCTGCCATAATCGAATTCCATCGCCGATGCGCCTGCCAGCACCTCCTGCGACTCGGCATGCGCCCCAACGATGGCATCGAGATTCTCCTCATCGACGATCGCAAAATTGCGCACGACGAATTCGCCCGTATCGGTCTCGGAATTTTCATCGTATCGCATCACCATGCTGCCCTCGCCGTTGACGAGGCGCGGATAGACACCGATGAACCGCAGCGTTTCGCCCAGATCGTTTGTCGCGTAGGAAATGACCCGCCCGTTTGGCAGGGGATTGGTCGTCGCGGAGGCCGAGCGACCACCACCAAACTGGGTGGCAAGATTGACCTCCCGCAACTGTTCGCCCATCACGGACAGATCGAGGTCGACATTGAACGCCACGGTCCCGAAATAGCCCAGCGCCCGGTCGAGATTGACGCTTACGTCGAACACCTGGTCCTCCAGGCTCTCGCTGGCCCCCGCCGCCTGGTCGCCCTCGAGATTGAAGAACCGCTTGAGCACCGGCTTGAGGTCCAGTTGCGCGCCGCTGATCGCCAGCGCATAGCCCCCCTCGACCGGGGTCATGGACACCTGCGCATTATCGTCCGCACTGATCTGGAACGTGGAAAAATCCGCTGAAACGAGGGTCCCGTCCGCGCCGAGCCCCAATTCACCCTCGAGCCGGACAGTGCCGAAATTGAGGGCGATGTCGGAAACGGCGATGTCCGCGCCCCCCAGCGAAACAATCGCCTCAAATCCGCCGGCCACGCCCTGCGCCTTGCTGATTCCGATATCGCTGATCGCCAACGATGCGTCCGTAAGATCGGCCTGCACCTCAATCGCGCCGTCATCGCGCGGGCGCGCCACAACGCGCACCGTCCCTCCCATATATGGGGAAAGATCGATGCCCAACTCCGCCGCATCGGCAACGCTCAATGTCGATGCAAATGCCAGTTGCGGTGCGCCATCTCCGCTCTGTTCCGCTTCCAGATCGACCCGCGCCTCGCCCACGCTGGCGGCGCCGACAACCCGAAATCCCGCCTGCGAAGCGGTAAAAGTCAGATCGGCGTCGGAAAAGTTTACGCCCTGGATCGGCCGGGCGCTGGCCATATCGGAAATCGAACCGTTAAGCGCATAATCGGTGCCCATCAATTGCCCGGTATCGTCGGTTTCGATCGTTGCAATGACCGTCCCCGCGACCGAGCCGGTCAAATCCTGCGCCAACGCGCCCGGATCGATCCCGAAATCGAAATCCTCGAGAAGGTTGAGCGTATCGCTCGTCACAACGTCCAGAATGGCCGGCACCGGTCCCGACACGTCTCCGGAAATCTCGAACACCTGCTCGCTGGCGGAAACGTCCTGGTTGATATAGGCGGCATTCGAAATCGAGACCTCGTCGCCGAATTCCGTCAGATTTGCCCGCTCGAACGCCATGGTCAGTTGGTTGTCGCGCATGGTCAGGCGCGCTTCTCCATCGACCTGAAACGCTGGAACACCTTCCAGCGGACGCAGTTGCACGCCGTCGCCGACAAGATCGATCTGCATCGCCCCTTCCGGCATCGGCCTCGGCTCACCGTCCAACGCGATAGTGCCAACCGGAAACCGGAACCGCATATCGGCGCGGCTAACAGCGCCATCAGCCACATATTCGGTAAACCACTCCCGGCCCTCGGTCGCAAAAAGATAGGGCCAGAGCCGCTTGATGTCGTCCGCCGAAGCGCCCCGCCCGCTCAGCGACACGTCGAGCCCCACGCCTTCGCGTACCATATCGAGACGGCCCTGCATGACGACGCTGACGCCCTCCTTGGCCACCACCATTCGATCGATGCCGACCGCGCCGTAAAGCGGCGCCGACCACCCCTCATAGTGAACCGTCTCGAACGGCTCGGACGGGGCACCCATATCGTCCGGATGCAGCCACAGATCCCGCCCGCGGATCGACATTCCAAGCGTCGGCCCGAATTGCTCGTCAAAGCCCATGACGATGTCGCCGCCAATTATGCCCCTGCTCTGCCCCACCCCTATTTCGACATCGGGGATGGAAAATCGCGATTGGGCGGGAAACCAGTCCACCGCGAAAGGCTCGGCCGCCAGATCGAACAGATCGTTGTTCAGCCGCAGCCGGGTCCCGCCGATGTCGATGACGAAATTTCCCGATTTTACCCGTCCGCCCGAGCCCGCCTCCAGCGCGACCGACAAGACCAGATCTCCCGTCCCGCGCAGGGCGGCGAGGCTGTTGGCATCGTCGAGAAACGGGATGACCGTCGAAAAATCGAGGTTCCTGATGTCCGCTTCGATCGTGCTGCCTTGGGGGGCGCTCTCGCGCACGATTTCGCCTTCCAACGTCTCCCCGGCGATCCGGGCCGCAAAACCGGCGGTCACGCGCCCATCGATCCGCCCGGCCCTGACGTCGAGATCGACATTTTCGAATGACCGATAGAGGCCATAAACGGTGTCGAGCACACCGACCGATCCGTCGCGGATTTCGAACCGCCGCACCTGTCCGGCCATAGCCTGCCCGGAAAGCTGTGCCAGCGCCTCATTGAGAGCCTCGACATTGGCCACCAGCCAGTCATTGTCGGAACGCAACCCGAGCTCGCCGGCTCCCCGGTCGCCGCTGGAAATGCCTGCGTCGCCGATCTGCACGTCGGGCGCACTCTGCTCGCCCTCTATGACGCGCACCACGGTTTCACCAGTTCCCTCTTCCTGGAGAAATTCGAACCGCGACAGTCGTGGTCCAAGCAGGTCCTGCACCATCTGGAATCGCGGTTCGATCAGGATGATCCGCGCATCGGGGCGCCCGATCAGAAGGCCCAATGGCGACAACCCGATTTCCAGCGCATCCGCCTCGATTACCGCATCGGAGGCGCGCTCGGTCAGGACCACGTTGGAGAGATGAAATCCCACACTGACCGGTCCGGTCAATGACAGCCCGAAATCGCGCCAGTCGACGTCGAAATTTTCATCGACAATTCCAGCGACTTCGCTCTTGGCCCGATCTGAAAGAAAGCCCAGCGATATAGGCCCGAACAGCAAACGCACATACAACAGCGCAAAAACGACGAGCAGCCCGATACACAACAGTCCAACGACCTTGAGCGCCAAACGTCGCCTGGGGCCGAAAATCGTTCGCCTGGGACGTGTCGTCTCACTCACTGTCGGATGCGGGTCCCATTAGAGCGTTTCCAGGATAGGTGGAATCCACCTGTCCGGTTCGGAAGCGCGACAAAACAAAGCCTTAGATCGTTGCGCCGTTTCTGTGAGACGGTGAAATGATCTGGAAATATGTGCCAAAACCAATGTGAAGAATCGGCTATCAAAGCTGTCTCTTGCCGACCATATCGGCTTGAATATGGCACAGATACCCTGCCACGCCTTGTGAACGGGGAAAATTGAACGAAAAGGCCCCTCCCATGACCGCACTGGCCGTCGGCAAACCCGCGCCCGACTTCACCCTCTCAACCGATAAAGGCGCGCCCTTTACGCTCGCGGATCAGCGCGGCAAGTCGGTCCTCATCTATTTCTATCCCCAGGCCGACACTCCCGCCTGCAACGACCAGAACCTTGCCTTTACGGCTAACGCCGACTGGTTTGCCGAACGCAACATCATTCTCGTCGGAATCTCCCCCGACAGCGTGGGAAAGCTCGCCGATTTCCGGCAGAAATTCGCGCTATCGCCCATCTTACTATCGGACCCGGACCACAAGGCCATCGGCCCATACGGCGTGTGGGGCGAAAAGAAGAATTACGGTCGGACCTACCAGGGCCTGATCCGCTCAACCGTTCTGATCGATCCCGAAGGCAGGATCGCACAGGTCTGGCCAAATATCCGCGCCAAGGGCCATGTCGAGCGCGTGATGAAAGCCATAGGTTAGCCGCCCATTAACCATGACCCTGCATAATTGCTGATGTTTGATGTAAGAATTGCGTCATCGGGGGACCATCAGTGCCATCGGGGGATCAGTCGATAACGCTGGGCAGGCAGAAGGCCAGGTCCGGCAGAGGCGGTGCGGGCGCATATCTGCTCTTGACCGGCGTGGTCACACTGCTGCTGCTCACCAACGCCGTAACAGGGCTTGCCCTCTATTTCGCGCCGGAAATCAACACCTTGCTGCGCGAGGACAATTCCGCCGTTTTCACCGCCTACGAGCAGCGCATCACCGAACTTCGGCTCGAAGTCGACCGTCTCCACTCACGCCAATACGCCCAGATGGGCGATATGAACCTGCAGATGCACGAGCTCGTCCAGCAGCAGGAAATGCTCTCCGAGCAGCATGAATATGTCCGCGCGCTGACCGAAATGGCCCGTGAAATGGGTGTGGGCAGCCAGGACGCAACGCCCGACATCATGACCACCGGCGCGATTGCAGCCCAACCGAGTGCCTTTGCCGGCGACACCGCCCTGTTGGCCGACACCCTTCTGGCCATGCAGGAAGAAACCCGCATGGCGCTCGTTTCACTCTCGGATGCCGCAACCCTTTCCACCGATGAGATCGTGTCGGGGTTACGTGGCATTGGCATCGAGCCCGAACTGGCTACCGACGGCGTCGGCGGTCCGTTTGTTCCCGTCGATGGCGAGCCGGGCTCGATCATCGACGAGGCCAACGCCGTCGCGGATGCCCTGGCCCGCTACCAATCGGCCCGGCGTGCCCTGATGACGGCACCGATCCAGCCTCCTCTCGATGGCAACCACACCGTCACCTCGTCCTTCGGCAATCGTACCGACCCGTTTCTCAAGCGGGCCGCGTTCCACTCGGGCATCGATTTTCGCGCCGCGACCGGAACGCCTGTGCTTGCTGCTGCCGGCGGCACTGTCAGCTTTGCTGCATCCAATGGCGGATATGGCAATATGGTCGAGATCGACCATGGCAATGGCCTTGCCACGCGCTATGCCCACATGAGCCGGATCGATGTCAGCGTCGGCCAGTCGATTACCGGCGGCCAGCAACTCGGCCATGCTGGATCTACGGGTCGCTCCACGGGCCCGCACCTGCATTTCGAAGTCCGCAGAAATGGCAGCGCCATCGATCCCTCGCGCTTTATCGCTACCGGACGGACTCTGGCCGCTTATCTGCAATAGTCTGAGCGGGGTCTATTCCTCGTTCTCGTCCTTGTCCGCTCCCAACCGCTGAGCCAGCGACGCTTCCATGAACGGATCGAGAGCGCCGTCCAGCACATCTGAGGGCGAGGTGCTTTCCACCTGCGTGCGCAGGTCCTTCACCAATTGATAGGGCTGTAGCACGTAGGAGCGAATCTGATGGCCCCACCCGATCTCGGTCTTCGAGGCCGCTTCGGCGCTGGCTGCTTCCTCGCGCTTTTGCAGTTCCAGCTCATAGAGCCGCGCCCGCAGCATGTCCCAGGCCTGCGCCCGGTTCTTGTGTTGGCTGCGTTCGTTCTGGCACTGCACGACGATGCCGGTGGGAATATGGGTGATGCGCACCGCCGAATCGGTGGTGTTGACGTGCTGCCCACCCGCGCCCGACGCGCGATAGGTATCGATCCGCACATCGGACTCGTTGACGTCGATATCGATCGAGTCATCGATCACCGGATAGACCCAGACACTCGAAAAGCTCGTATGCCGCCGTGCCTGACTGTCATAGGGCGAAATGCGCACCAGCCGGTGCACACCGCTCTCGGTCTTGAGCCAGCCATAGGCATTGTGCCCCTTGACCAGGATCGTCGCGCCCTTGATGCCCGCTTCCTCGCCGGCGCTGTATTCGATGGTCTCGACCTTGAACCCGCGCCGCTCCGCCCAGCGCGTGTACATCCGGAACAACATCTGCGCCCAGTCCTGGCTCTCGGTGCCCCCGGCGCCCGAATGGACTTCCACGTAGCAGTCGTTGGCGTCGGCCTCACCCGAAAGCAGCGTTTCCACCCGCATCCGTGCCGCCGTGCCCTTTAACTCGACAAGGGCCTTCTCGGCTTCGGAAACGATCTCGTCGTCGCCCTCGGCCTCACCGAGTTCGATCAACTCCACATTGTCGTTGATCCCGGCTTCGAGAGTCCTGACCGTATCGATGGCGCTCTCGAGCGACTGGCGTTCGCTCATCACCTTGCGCGCTTCCTCCGGATCGTTCCAGAGATCACCCGATTCCGAGCGTGCGTTCAGCGCGTCGAGCCGTCTTTCCGCTGTATCCCAGTCAAAGATGCCTCCTCAGCAGGCTTAGGGCCTGCTTGATTTCGTCGACAGTCTTGAGAATTTCTGCGCGCATGACCTGGTCCGGTTGGAAAAGATATGGGCTGTCCCATAGCCACATTCCGCCAGCCGATCAACCCGCCGCTCGCTGCAAGGGCCGCCCCGAACCCGGGACGGCCCCGCTGTGTCATTTGCGAAGCGATCAGCTCAGCCGCCAGTCATATTTGACATGGTAGATACCGCCGAACCCGACATAGGTCAGCGTTTCCCGCGGCGAGATCGATGCGCCATCGAAGGTGTCCGACCGGCTTTGCAATTCAATTGCCGCCAGCAGGGGTTCGAAGATGTCGTCCTTGCTCGCGGCGGTGAAAACGGCCATGAGGCCGCCGATGATGGCCCCGACCGCCGCACCGATCAGCGCGCCGATGGGCCCGGCGACTGTTCCCGCCAGCGTGCCCGCCGCAGCTCCGGCCCCGATCGCTGCCCCGATTGCCGTGCCCACGGCGGTGACAATCGCAAAGATATAGATCTGGACCGCCTCATAAAGGTCCAGCAGGAACTGGGTGAACCCGCCACCCTGGTCGCTTTCGGCAAGCGCCACATTGGCGAAGAACAGGCGAGGAAATCCGGTCTGGGCCAGCATATATTCCGCCGCGATCCAGGGCGCTGAAAGCGTAATGGAATCACCTGACTTGAACTGGCCGATATCGAACGGCCCGCGCCTTTCGACAGTATCAGCCAGCACGTCTCCGATATCGGCGTCCGCAGCACCGCTTCCCGAGACCGAGCCGATCTGTATCTCGTCCTTTGCAAGTTCCCGGGTATCGTCCTGGCACTCGATTTCGTGAACGCGCAGTTCAAGCTTGGAGTGCTGCGGCGCACCCTGCGTGCCCTGTCCGCCGCCGAACCCGAGATTGGGTCCCGACTGCAAGAGCACGGCCTCGAACGTCCCCCAATGAGCGATCCACGCCCTGGTGTCCGATGACTTTATCGGTTTTTTGGGTGCCAGCATCGGCGTGAAGGTTTTGACGATGTCGATACGATCGAGAACATGGCTGTCCGCTGCCGGATCGAAAAACGTCTTGAGCCGGGCCCGCTGCACGGCGCCCATCGGCCCCTGTGTGTGCGGATCGGTCGACAGATAAACCTTGGCCAGCGCCTGGCGCTCCTTTTCATCGAGCCCCCTGGCATAATCGAGCACCACCTGCCCGACGGTCCGCACTTTGTCATCGCGCTTGCCGTAAATGCCGGAAAGGACCTTGCTGCGCTCTGGTGCTTTTCCCGACCTCAGCGCCGCGGCGATTTCTGCCGCCACCAGCGCCTGCATCGTATCGATGAACACAGCCATCTGTTCGCTGGCAATCTCCCGGAACCGCGGCTGGTAGGTGCGGATGCCCGATTTCTTCTGAGTGTCTTTCAAGAAAATTCTCCCCTTGGTGTCGTGCCGCAATGGGAGCCCTCGACAGCGCCCTGAAACAAATCGTCCATATGATGCTCCGACCCGGCCCCTGGTCGGACCAGCGCTGCCTAGAGAGTTCCGGGTTGACCGTTCAACACCGATGTCGTGAATTGACAGCACAATGTCGCGGATTACCCGACCCATAGGCTGGTTTTGGAGCGTGCTTGCGCGATCGCCCTGGCGGCGTAAGCTGCTCGTCGCTGCGCCGGCAATTGTCGGCTTCACCGTTCTTGGACCGTTTGCGACCTATCTCGAGATCGCGCCGCTGCCCCGGCTGCTTTATTGGACGCTCGAACTGCTGGGCGTCGGTTTTTTCATGCACCTCGTCATCTGGCCGTTGCTCCACCTCCAGGCCCTCGTTTCCTGGCCCCGCCCGCTGCTGGTGCTCATCGGGTCAGCCATTGCGGCCCTCCCCGGCACAGCGATCATTTACGCGCTTGAAGCCGCGTTCCGGGGGATGACCCTTCAATCGCTCGGCACCACCAGCCTTTGGGCAATGGTCACCATGGTGGGCTGGATGATCGCGTCAGTCGAATTCGCGCCCGAGATTTTCGGGTCGAACCGCCTCCTGCCGCGAAAGTCGTCAGCCCCCCTGCCGTCGCCCCTGCAGGGTTCCCTGATTTCACTCTCCCATCAGGATCATTATGTCGAAATCACCAGAACGAGTGGAAGCGAGTTGATCCGCATGCGGTTTCTGGACGCCCTCAGTGCCCTCCACGCTCAGCCCGGCGCCCGCATTCACCGCTCCCACTGGATCGCCGCGCCCGCTCTGGTTTCGGTCGACCGGCGCGGCCACCGGCATGTAGCGAGCCTGATCGACGGTCGCACCCTGCCCATCAGCCGTCCCTATTTGCGCGCCGCACGGGATCTGCTGTCGCACGGTCACACCGATGCCCGGACGACCACTGAGGGGCTGGTCGGGAAGGCGTCCTGAACGCCCTGCTGGACTGCGCTAGAGCGTGTCCAGCAAAAGTGGAAACGGTTTTGCGGTTCGGACACGCGATAAAACAAAGGCTTAGAGCCAAGGATTTGATTCAATCAAATCCTTGGCTCTAGAAAAGTCTGCCGGTCCCAAAACTGGGCTGCTGGCTGGCACCAGTCTGGATGTTGTCGAAGGCCTGGGAATTGACCCCGATGACCGATGTCATCAAATTGGGGCCCGTCCCCGGCTTGAACGCTTCCTGCACACCAGACCCGCCCGCTACGATCTCGACGCCCGTTGCCGGGTCGATCCAGTCCATCTGCATGCCCTGCGGTGCCTGGAACCTGGTGGGCGGTACGCCTTCGAGCGCCGCCGAGACGAAATCGGCAAAGATCGGCGCCGCCAGTTCGCCGCCCGTCGAACTCGACCCCATGCTGCGCGGCGTGTCGTAGCCGACATAGACCCCCACGGCCAGTTCGGGCGTGAACCCGACGAACCATGCGTCCTTGTAGTCATTGGTCGTGCCCGTCTTGCCCGCCACCGGCCGTCCCACGGCCCGTACCGCCGTTCCCGTGCCGCGCTGGACCACGCCTTCCATCATCGATGTGATCTGATAGGCTGTCATCGGGTCGAGCACCTGCGCGCGGCTGTCGATAATCATCGGCGCAGCCTGCCCATGCCAATCTGCCTGCTGGCAGTTCTCGCAGATGCGCTCGTCGTGCCGATAGATCGTGTCGCCATACCGGTCCTGAATGCGATCGATCAGCGTGGGCGTGATCCTGCGCCCGCCATTGGCTATGGTCGCATAGGCCGAGGTCAGGCGCATGACCGTCGTTTCGCCCGCGCCCAGCGCCATGGCGAGAACATGCGGCATATCCTCGTAAACCCCGAACAGGCGCGAATATTCCTCGATCATGGGCATGCCCAGATCGCGCGCCAGCCGCACCGTCATCACGTTGCGCGAAAGCTCGATTCCGCGCCGCAAGGTCTGGGGACCATAGAACTGGCGCGCATAGTTTTCCGGCTGCCACACCGAGCCATCGGCGTTGACCACTTCGAGCGGCGCATCGAGGATCACGCTGGCCGGCGTATAGCCGTTGTCCAGCGCCGCCGCGTAAACGATGGGCTTGAACGAGGACCCGGGCTGACGCATCGCTTGCGTCGCGCGATTGAACTCGCTTTCGGCAAACGAAAATCCGCCCACCAGCGCCAGCACACGCCCGGTCCTGGGATCCATGGCAACGATGGCGCCCTCGATCTCGGGCACCTGCCGCAACGTGTAAACGCCCGGCTCGCCCGCCACCGGCTCGACATAGACAACGTCACCGGCACCCAGCAATTGCCCCAGAGGTTCACTGACCCAGCTTACCGCCGAGCCCGGTATGGTGCCCGTCACGCGCTCCGAACTCACGCGCCCGTCCACGTCGATTGCGGGCCGAAGCCCGATCTGGACCGCATTGGCCTCGGTGCTCAAAACCACGGCCAGTGTCCACTCGGGCACATCGCCGAGCGGCGGGATGCCCGCGAGCGCGCTGCCCCAATCCTCGCCGAGCTCGATCGTAGCCTCGACGCCGTGAAAGCCCCGCCCTTGATCGAAGGCGATCAGCCCGTCCATTAACGCCCTGCGTGCATGCAACTGCATCTGCGGGTCAAGCGATGTCCGCACCGACATTCCGCCGCCATAGAGCGTGTCTTCGCCATAAAGGCTTGCGAGCTGGCGCCGCACCTCCTCGGTGAAATACTCGGCCGAATAAAGCTGCGATCCGCCCGCTCGCGGAATGACATTGAGATTCTCGTTCTTGTAGGCGCTCGCTTCCTCGAGCGTGATGTAGCCATTCTCGGCCATCCGATCGAGAACCCAGTTCCGCCGCTCGATTGCCGCCTCCGGCCGCCGGAACGGATGGTAGTTCGAAGGCCCTTTTGGCAGCGCCGCAAGATAGGCCGCCTCGGCATAGGTCAGCTCGTAAAGCGCCTTGTCGAAATAATTGAGCGCCGCCGCCGCAACGCCGTAGGAGTTCAGACCGAGGAAAATCTCGTTGAGATAAAGCTCGAGGATCTGGTCCTTGCTCATCGCATTTTCGATCCGGAGCGCCAGCAGCGCCTCCTTGATCTTGCGATCCCAGGTCTGGTCCGAAGTCAAAAGGAAGTTCTTGGCCACCTGCTGGGTGATGGTCGAGGCGCCCACCAGATTGCCCGAACCGCCATCGACAGCCTGCATCACATTGTCTCGCGCCGCGCGAAACACGCCGGCAACATCGATGCCGAAATGGGAATAAAAATCCTTGTCCTCGGCCGAAAGGAACGCCTCGATCACCATTGGCGGGATGGTCTCGACCGGCTGGAACAGCCGCCGTTCACGGGCGAATTCGGCCAGCAACACGCCATCGGCGGCGTGCACGCGCGTCGTCACCGGCGGCTGATAGTCCATCAGCGCCGTATAGTCGGGCAAATCCTCGTTGAGCATGGCCACATACCAGGCCACGCCGCCAAGCACGATCAGGCCCGAAAAGACGCCAAAGCCAAACAGCCAGCTTAAAAGTCGAAACATAGAGTTCTCACACGGGCCAGCGCCCAAACCCTCACGCCATTCCCCGCGATTCCCGAGCTTACCAGAATCGCTGACAATTGTGTGCGCAAACCCCTTTAAGATAAATCAAAACAGTGTGTGCAGCCGTCAGGCGTTTCGGGGCCGGCCCAGCGCCTCGGCCATCCGTTGTTCGTCGAACGGTTTGGAGAGCACCTTTGCGTCCGGAGCGATCTCGCCCGGGGCCACGCTGTGCCCCGTGGCCAGCACGATGCGTATATCCGGATAATCGCGGTGGACCGACCACGCCAGTTCCTGCCCCGACATGCCGCTCAGCCCGATGTCGGCCACCAGCACGTCAATCGTCTCGCTTGCCAGCAATTCGAGCGCCGTTTCCGCGCTCGAACACTCCAGAACGCTCAGGCCCAGTTCCCGGATCATGTCCGCGGTGGCCATGCGGATCAGTGGATCGTCCTCGACAAGCAACACCGTTTCCACAGCCGTCCCGCCGCCCTCGAGCGCCGGTCGGTCCACCCCCGCCCTGTCGGCCAACACCTGCCGCACGCGGCGTGCCAGGGCGTTGCGCGTATAGGGCTTGGACAACAATTCCACACCCGTATCGAGCCGCCCCCCATGGACAATGGCGTTTTCGGTATAGCCCGAGGTGAAGAGCACGGCGAGATCGGGAATGGCCCGTTGCGCCTTGCGCGCCAGTTCCGGGCTCTTGAGTGGTCCGGGCATGACCACATCGGTGAACAGCATGTCGATGGCGGCGCCGCTTTCCACGATCGCCAGCGCGCTTTGCGCATCCGATGCCTTGAGGACCCGGTATCCCAGATCGGACAGCATCTCGACGACAGTAGCACGCACCGCTTCATCGTCCTCGACCACGAGTATGGTTTCGCTGCCCCCCGAAATCGGCCCCATGTCGGCCGGCCGCATCGCGTCTTCGATCTGATGGGTTCGCGGCAGGTAGAGTTTGACGGTCGTGCCCTCGCCGGGCTCGCTGTAGATCTTGATGTGTCCACCCGACTGCTTGATGAACCCATAGACCATCGAGAGCCCGAGCCCTGAACCGTGCCCGTCGGCCTTTGTGGTGAAGAACGGTTCGAACACTTTTTCGAGGACCTCGGGCGCAATCCCGGTGCCCGTGTCGGTGACGGCGATCACCACATACTGGCCCGCCGCGACCTCCTCATGCTCCATCGCATAAGCATCATCGAGAAACGCGTTGCCGACCTCGATGGTCAGCTTGCCGACCCCGTCCATGGCGTCCCGCGCATTGATCGCCAGGTTGAGCAGCGCGTTCTCGATCTGGTTGGGATCCACCATCGTGTTCCACAACCCGCCCGAAGCCATGGTTTCGACCTCGATCTCCTCGCCCAGCACCCGGCGCAGCATGTCGCCCATTCCATTGACCAGACGCCCGACATTGAGCGCCTTTGGCTCGAGCGGCTGGCGCCGTCCGAAAGCGAGCAATTGCCCGGCCAGTTTTGCACCGCGCTCGACCCCGGCCATGGCGTTTTCCAGCCTTTGGCGGGCGCGCTCATTTTCAGCGACATCGCCGTAAAGGAGCTGGATATTGCCGGAAATCACCTGCAGCAGATTGTTGAAATCATGGGCCACCCCGCCGGTCAGCTTGCCCAGCGCCTCCATCTTCTGCGATTGCTGCAGGGCCAGTTCGACCTGCCGGCGCTGTTCGATGGCCTGGGTAACCCGTGCTTCGAGACTCTCATTGAGCTCCCTGAGCTTTTCGGACGCCACGATCTCCTCGGTCACATCGTGCCCCTGCACGAAAATGCCGGCTGTCGAACCGTCATCGGCAACGATGGGCTGGTAGATGAAATCAAGATACAGGTCCACCGGCTCGTCCCCGTCGCCGGGTGTCAGCGCCACCCGCTCCTGGCGCCCCAGATAAAGCTCGCCAGTGCGGTAAACGCGGTCGAGACGATCGACAAACCCCTGTCCCACCACCTCGGGCAGCACTTCGGCCACCGGCTTGCCGACAACGTCGCGCCCGCCGATCAATTGCTCATAGGCGGCATTGGCCATGGTGAAGACGTGCTCTGGCCCCCACAATACCGCCATGAACCCCGGCGCCTGTTCAAACAGCAGGTTCAGGCGTCGGACTTCGGCCCCCAACTGGTCGTTGAGAGCCTGCACCTCCTGGGCGCGTTTGAAGACCGCGGCCTCGACGGCCTCCCCTTGCCCCGAAGATCGGGTCCGGGCCGTTGATCGCAGGACGTGCAGTTCGGTGACGTCGGTGGTGTGCTGCAGCACATAGCTCGTTTCGCCGGTCTCTCCCACCAGCGGGACATGGGTCGCCGACCAGTACAACTGCTCGACATTGCCATCGCGCTCGATGTCGTATTGGATGAGCGGCAAATGGTCGACCATGCCGCCCGCCAGCGCGCGCTCGAGCGATGACAGCAATTGCTGATGGCTGGACGACCCCGGCTCGCTGGGGAATGCGTCGAACATGGACCTGCCAACAATCCCATCCAGGGTTCGTCCGGTGACCTGCAGATAGGCCGAATTGGCCGAAACGATGACCAGATCACGGTCGAGCAGAACGTAGGGATTGGGCGATTTTTCAAAAAGCGCCTGGAAATCGATCGGCGGGGTCAACTTGGCGAATTCCTCAAGGTTCGCATAGTGTTAGCGCGCATTTCGCCGGCGATCAATGCGCCGGGATCAGAACCGGCCATCGAAATACACGGCAACCCCGCGCGCCAGCGCTGCTGCCACGCGGTCGAGCCATGCGTCGGTGGTCAGGTTCTGTGTGTCGTCCGAATTGGAAAGAAAGCCCAATTCGATAAGCACCGATGGAATGTCGGGCGAATTGAGGACGAAGAAATCGGCCTGCCGCAGCGGGAAACGCCGCAACTGGACAGACGGTTCGAGCTGTTCGATCAGCGCCTGCCCCGCCAGGTAGGACTGTCGCCGCGTCTCCCGCGCCAGGAAATCCACGAGCACGTCGATGGCGCCTTCGTCCTCGGGCGGCGAAAGTCCGGCGATAAGGTCGACCCGGTTTTCATTCTCGGCCAGAACACGGTCGAGATCGGACGTTGCAAGATCGCCGCGCGTATAGATCGAAGCCCCGCGCACATCTTCCTGGTCGAATGAATCGGCATGCAGCGAGATGAACAGATCCGCCTGATTCAGCCGCGCCAGCGCAACCCGCTCGGAGAGCGTGAGGAAGGTATCGGTGTCGCGGGTCAGCGCAACGTCGAACCGGCCGGTTTCAACGAGCAGATTTTGCAGCTTGAGCGCGAACGCCAGAACGATGTTCTTTTCCTCGAGCCCGTTCGTCGCCCTGGCGCCGCCATCGACGCCGCCATGGCCCGGATCGATGATGACAAGCGGTCGCACGCTGTCGGCGGCCGTGGCGGTTTCCCCTGGCGCGGTCTGCGCACCGTCGAGTTCGGCCGGCTCGGCAGCCTGCTCGGCCTGTTCCACCGTTGGTTCGGCTCCTCTTGCATCGGCGGCAAAGTTCTCGGCCGTGTCAGGAACCAGATCGATCACCAGTCGCGCCGGCTGATCCTCGAAGGCATCGAGGATATAGGATTGCTGCACCTGCGCCGGTCCCGCGAGCGAAAGGGTAACCCGGACCCGATCCTCGCCCGGCGCGTCGATGCCATAGGCCGTCACAAGCCCATCGCCGGCAGGCTGATTGTCCTGATCGTCCCCGGCCTGGCCACGCAATTCCACAACCACGCGCATGGGATCGTTGGCGGTATAGACGGCAAATTCGGTTGGCGTCGTCAGGTCGAGCACCAGCCGAGCGCGGTCCTGAGTGGCCGTGACCCGCGAATCGAGCAGCGCGGGCGCTGTCGGTTCGGCGGCCGCCTCGCTGGCCGCTGTGTCGTCGGGCGGGCCGTCCTGCGCCAGCCCGTTGGCTCCGCTGAAAATGGCACTGGCCAGAACAAGAAAAATCAGCTTTGCACGCACAGCCGCAACGATCATCGAAAACTCCAGGTCAGGCGCACCTTATGCGATTCTTGGGCGGAAATAGGCAAGCCCTGGCTTGAACTTCACCCGGAACAACGCCACATCATCCCAATCGAGCCCCAAGGCTATTGGCTATTGCCAATTTCCGGGAACACTCGTAATGACTGTAATGCGGTGCTCCATGGAGTCTGCGCCCAGGCCCGATTTCGCCTTCAGCTAGCCTGCTGGCCTCGTTATACCGGACATGTGACGCGCGACTTGGCACCGAACTGAGAATATCGGACTCACCGGTTTTGAGGTGATCCGACTGGCACGGTCGATCTGACCCTGCCCTTAAGGACGAGGTCGAATGGGTTCAACTCTGGCAATCGGCACGATCGATGTTCCGGCGCGCCGCAGCCCGCTGTCCCATTCCTTGGCCCCTACCCTTCCCAACGGCGCTTCTGGCGTCTCCACGATACTGTCATACGCCTCGCATGGCGCTGGCCGCCCGTCACAAGAACGGTCCGGGCCCGGCGCGCGAGCGCGCGGAGTTCTAATTTATGGCCACAAAAAGAATGTTGGTGGATGCCACCCACCCGGAAGAAACACGGATTGTCGTTACCACAGGTAACAGACTCGAGGAGTTCGACTTTGAATCCGCCGAACGGCGGCAGTTAAGGGGCAATATCTATCTCGCCAAGGTGACGCGGGTCGAGCCTTCCCTTCAGGCTGCCTTCGTCGAATATGGCGGCAATCGTCACGGCTTCCTCGCCTTTTCCGAAATCCACCCCGACTACTACCAGATTCCGGTCGCCGACCGCGAAGCTCTCATGCGCGACGAAGAAGAAGCCCATGAGGAAGAGGCCGATCTCGCCGACGATGACGAGACCGACGCCACCGAAAGTGACGACGACGCCGCCGAGGACAATGGCGACGATCTCGATACGCCGCGCGAAACCAAAAAGGTCGAGCAGATCGGCGAAGGCGACGCCCTCGAAGACCTTCAGGAGCGCCCCCGTCGCAATCAGCGCCGCTACAAGATCCAGGAAGTCATCAAGCGCCGTCAGGTCCTGCTCGTGCAGGTCGTCAAGGAAGAGCGCGGCAACAAGGGTGCTGCACTCACCACCTATCTCTCGCTGGCCGGCCGCTACTCGGTTCTGATGCCCAACACGGCGCGTGGCGGCGGCATTTCGCGCAAGATCACCAGCGCTGCCGACCGCAAGCGTTTGAAGGAAATCGCCACCGATCTCGAAGTGCCCCAGGGCATGGGCGTCATCCTGCGCACTGCCGGCGCCTCGCGCACCAAGGCCGAGGTCAAGCGCGATTTCGAATATCTCATGCGCTTGTGGGAAAATGTACGCACCCTGACGCTCGAATCCTCGGCGCCCTGTCTCGTTTATGAGGAAGGCAGCCTCATCAAGCGCACGATCCGCGACCTCTATAACAAGGATATCTCCGAAGTCCTTGTGTCCGGCGAGGCCGGATATCGCGAGGCCAAGGATTTCATGCGCATGATCATGCCCAGCCATTCCAAGAATGTGCAGATCTATAAGGATGATGCGCCGATCTTTTCGCGTTTCAATGTAGAGTCCCAACTCGACTCCATGTTCCATCCGCAGGTGACCCTGCCCTCGGGCGGTTACATCGTCATCAACCCGACCGAAGCGTTGGTGTCGATCGACGTGAACTCGGGCCGCGCCACCAAGGAACACAACATCGAGGACACCGCCCTCCAGACCAATCTGGAAGCGGCCGAGGAGATTTCCCGCCAGTTGCGCCTGCGCGATCTGGCCGGCCTCATCGTCATCGATTTCATCGACATGGAAGAGCGCCGCAACAACCGCGCTGTCGAGAAAAAGCTCAAGGACTGCCTCAAGAACGACCGCGCCCGCATCCAGGTCGGCCACATCAGCCATTTCGGCCTGATGGAAATGAGCCGCCAGCGCATCCGTTTCGGCGTCCTGGAATCCTCGACCCACACCTGCCCCACCTGCGCGGGCACCGGTCTTGTGCGTTCGGTCTCTTCGCTCGCGCTGATGATCATGCGCGCCATTGAAGATCACGTTCTGCGCAAGCCGGGCCAGTCGATCAACGTCAACATGCCCGCCGAGGTCGCGCTCTATATCCTCAACACCAAGCGCGAAACGCTGACGGCGCTCGAAGCCAAATACGGGCTCTCGATCACCATTTCCGCCCAGAGCGGCCTTGTCGGCTCCCAGTTCAACATCGAACGCGGCGAGGCCCGTGCGCCGGTTGCCGCCGCGCCTGTCCAGCACATCCGTGCCGATGCGGCGTCCCTGGACGACTACCAGGAACCTGAAGTCGAGGAAGAAGCCGAGGCCGAAACCGAGATCGCTGCGGAAGACGAAACGGGCGGTGAGCGTGATGGCAATCGCAACAAGCGCCGCCGTCGCCGCCGCCGCGGCGGCAAGGATAACGCAGCGATCCAGGCCACCGAGGTCGCAACCCCCGATGCCGAATCCGGCGATACCGAAGATGAACCGCGCGCCGATGCCGCCAATGAGGACGATGACGACCAGCCGCGCAAGCGCCGCCGGCGCGGACGCCGTGGCGGGCGCCGCAACAAACGCCCCAACGAGGGCTTTGGAACGGATCAGGATAGCGATGCGCCGGGTGATGCCGACGCCATGAACGCCGTCGAAGACCGCGAGCCTGCCGTCGCATCTCAGGTCGAAGATGCTCCCGCGCCCGACGCCGCACCGGAAACCGAAGTGGTCGCCGAGGCCGCAGAGGAAAAGCCGAAAAAGCGCCGCACGCGCAAGACCACGAAGGCCAAGGCCGCCGAGCCCGATTCGGTAGCCCAGGAAGCCGTGGAAGGCGCCGAGGAAGCGCCTGCGGCCGAGCCTGCGCCGGCCCCTGAAAAGCCGGCCCGCAAGCCCCGCGCTCCGCGCAAGAAAAAGGTCGAGGCCGAAGCTCCCGCGCAAGAAAAGCCCGCCGAAGCGCCCCAGCAGGAAAAAGCATCTGAGCCCGTTGCTGCGGATGCCCAGCCTGAGGCCGCCGCGGAGGACAAATCCGCGGCCCGCAAGAAAAAGGCTGTGCCGTCCGACGAGATTCTTGTCTCCTCGACGAGCGAAACGACCGAAGAAAAGCCCAAAAAGGCCGGCTGGTGGCAGCGCCGCCTCGGTCTGGGCTAAACAGATCCCAAGCAAAAAAAGGGCGGCTCAGGCCGCCCTTTTCATGTTCCGCTAGAGCGTGTCCAGCAAAAGCATGTCCTCGACGCGATCGGGAATGGAAACGGTTTTGCGGTTCGGACACGCGATAAAACAAAGGCTTAGAGCCAAGGATTTGATTCAATCAAATCCTGAACGGCTCTAGGGCTGGAGAAATCCTCGCATTCGTTCCAGAGCCATTTCGATGGTTTCCTGGGTTCCCGCGTAGGAGAACCGCACATATTTGTGCCCGTCCGTCCTGTCGAAGTCCTGCCCCGGCGTCGCGGCGACGCCGGCCTGGTCGAGCATGCGCAGGCAAAAATCCATCGTGTCATTGGTAAAGGACGACGCATCCACATAGGCATAGAACGCCCCGTCCGACGGCTCGGCCAGCCCGAACCCCAGCGCCTTGAGGCCGTCCGAAAGGATCAGCCGATTCCTGGCATATAGATCGCGCCGCGCATCGTACTCGCTCCGCGCCTCCATCGCCGCCAATGCCGCGCACTGGGACACGCTCGAGGCTGAAATGAACAGGCTCTGCGCCATCATCTCGGCGCGTCGTATCAAATCCTCGGGCAGCACCAGCCAGCCGATGCGCCAGCCCGTCATGCAGTAATATTTCGAAAAGCTGTTGACGATCACATGGTCATGGGAGAACTCGAGCGCGCTGGCGTCCCCGCCCACGTAATTGAGTCCGTGATAAATCTCGTCGGAGATGAACCGGACACCGAGCCGATCACAACACGCGATAATCGCCGCCAGTTCGTCACGCTCCAGAACCGCGCCCGTGGGATTGGCCGGGCTCGCGACAAGCAGGCCCTCGAAAGGCGATTTTTCGTAAGCCGCTTCGATATCGGCCGCCGTCAGCCGCCACCCATTGGCCGGCGAAACCGGAATCTCGACGCTGCCCAGATTAAGCGAGGCGATAATATTGAGATAGGCCGGATAGCCCGGCCGCGTTACCGCTATGCGCTGCCCCGGCGCAAATCCGGCCAGAAAGGTCAGGATGAACCCGCTCGACGACCCGGTGGTCACAACGATTCGCTCAGGCGAAACGTCAACGCCGTGCTGTTCGGCATAATATCTGCTCAACCGCTCGCGCAAGGCCGGCATGCCTTTGGCCGCCGTATAGCCCATCGGACGGTCCAGGCACCCGCGCACCGCGTCGAGCACGCAATCGGCCGGCTTGCCGCCCGGCTCCCCGATTTCCAGGTGACACACCGAGCGCCCTTGTGCTTCCAGGGCCTGCCCGCGCGCCATGAGTTCAAGGGCGTAAAATGGGCGAATCGAATTGGCATTCATCATTTCAATGTCCGCTTGTTCTTCTCGACGGCCCGCCACCGAACCGCCAACGCTTGCGTAAAGGCGCACTATATCAGAATTTCATTATCCTTTTGCCATACATATTAGCAAATAATGCTAATTTGCACGACAATAATAGCAACAAGATCCCAAAACCGCTTTTGACTTCACATCGGAACCATTGCGTCTGGCCCCCGGAGCCTGCTTACGGTAAACCCGCGGCAATGCGATAGGGAGTTTCGGATGCAAAAAGCGATCAATCTCGGCCTTGCTGCTGCCGTGGCTCTGCTCGGCGCGGGGCTCGCTTACTCCATCGCAACCCGTCCCGAGCCCGGCTTGAGCCAGGCCGAAATCGAAGACCTGCTCGCCCGGGCCCCAGCTCAGCCCGCCGCGCAGTCCGAAGCTATCGACACCGCCGCCATTGGCCCCGTGATCGAAGACTACCTGCTTGCCAATCCGCGCCTGCTCGAGCGCATGTCGGTCGAGCTGGAAACCCAGATCCGCGCCGAGGAAGGCGAACGCGCCCGCATTGCACTCGCCGCGCTGGAAGACGAAATCTACAACGACCCCGCCAACATCGTCCTCGGCAATCCAGAGGGCGACGTAACGCTCGTCGAGATGTTCGATTACAATTGCGGCTATTGCCGCCAGGTCGTCGCCGATGTGATGTCGCTGGTCGAAGAAGATCCCAACCTGCGCGTCATCCTCAAGGAATTTCCCATTCTCTCGCAGAACTCTGTCGACGCGGCCCGCATCGCCATTCTGGTTGGCCGCGCCGATGTCGATTATCAGGATTTCCACACCGCGTTGTTTTCCGCACGCGGTCAGGTGGACACGCAAGCCGCCCTCGCCGCCGCCGAATCGCTGGGCCTCAGCCGCGTGTCGCTTGAATTGGAAATGACGGCGCCCGACGTCTCCGATGCGCTCCAGCGCACCTATACCATTGCCCAGGCCCTCGGCATTTCGGGCACTCCCACCTTCATCATCGGCGACGAAGTGATCCCCGGCGCCCTGCCCAAGGCCGATCTGGTCCGCCGCATCGAAGCCATGCGCGAGTGCGGGGCGACCGTTTGCGCCGACACCGGCCAGAATGGCTGACAATGACCGATTCAGGCCCGCCCGATCCGGCTCTCGAAAAACGCATCACCCGCACGGCGCGCTGCTTCGATGCAACGGGACGCCTGATGCGCTGGCCCTCCCGTCGCGCCGATCAGGAACTTGCGCTGTGGATCGTCTGGTCGCAATTGCCTGCCGATGGCCAGCTTTCCGAGCTTGAAGTCAACGCCATGCTGCGCACCTGGCATGACTACGAAGACTACGTCCTGCTCCGCCGCGAGTTGTGCGACCTCGATCTGCTGCGCCGCACGCCCGATGGCCGCATCTACCGCCGCGTCGCCCGTGAAATGCCCGCTGACGCCGCCGCCCTTCTCGCCCGCATCGCTTAGGGACGTTCCCTTTGCCTTTTCGGTGCATTTCGTATAACGCCAGCTTGAATTGCCGGCCCTGCTGGCCCAAAAAGCTCTAAAAAGGCGCGTTTGCCATCATTTGGCGCTTCGGACGCGACACGATAAGGCACATGGCAAAACGCGTATTGATCCTCAACGGACCGAACCTCAATCTCTTGGGCACGCGGGAAAAATCGATCTATGGCGGCGATACGCTGGCCGATATCGAGGCGATGTGCAGGGAAACCTGCGAAAAGCACGGTATGACCTGCGATTTCCGCCAGTCCAATCACGAAGGCGAACTGGTGGATTGGATTCAGTCGGCCCGCAAGACGGCCGATGCGATCGTCATCAACCCTGCCGCTTATTCCCACACTTCGGTAGCCATCCACGACGCCTTGCGCACGCTGGACAAGCCTATCCTCGAAGTGCATCTGTCAAACATTCACCAGCGTGAACCTTTTCGCCATCATTCCTACGTATCTGCAGTGGCAAAGGGCGTAATTTGCGGTCTGGGCCCAAGAGGCTATACGCTGGCCCTTGAGGCCATCGCCGAAATCCTGAATTGAGAAAGACCCGAAACGGGTCGGTGGAGACACGATAACAATGGCAAAGATCTCACAGGTCGATCAGGACCTCATCCGCACCATCGCCGAACTGGTCAACGAGGCCAACCTCGCCGAAATCGAACTCGAGCAGGATGACTTCCGCATCCGGGTGACCCGCACCTTTGCCAAGGAAGTCGTTCAGGTCGCGGCCCCTGGCTACGCCCCGGCAGCCCCCTCCGCTCCGGCGACACCGGCCGCCCCGGCAGCCTCCGCCGCCGCGACGCCCGCCGCCGCTTCACCCGAAGATCTGGCGGCCAGCCCCAACACCCTGACCTCCCCCATGGTCGGCACCGCCTATCTGGCCCCCGAACCCGGCGCCAAGGCCTTCGTTGAAGTGGGCACCAAGGTCTCCGAGGGCCAAACGGTCCTCATCATCGAAGCCATGAAGACCATGAACCAGATTCCGGCGCACAAATCGGGCACCATCACCCGCATTCTTGTCGATGATGCCTCGCCGGTCGAATACGGTGAACCCCTCGTCGTCATCGAGTAAGGCAGGCCCATGTTTTCCAAGGTCCTCATAGCCAATCGCGGCGAGATCGCCCTGCGCATCCTGCGCGCCTGCAAGGAACTCGGCATCCAGACGGTCGCCATTCACTCCCAGGCCGACGCCAATGCCATGCATGTGCGCCTTGCCGATGAAAGCGTATGCGTCGGCCCCAACTCGGCCCGCGACAGCTATCTCAACATCCCCTCGATCCTCGCTGCCTGCGAAATCACCGGCGCCGAGGCCGTCCATCCCGGCTATGGTTTCCTCTCGGAAAACGCCCGTTTCGCTCGCATTCTCCAAGAGCACAAGATCGCCTTCATCGGCCCCTCGGCGCATCACATCGAGATCATGGGCGACAAGATCCAGGCCAAAAAGACCGCCCTGGAGCTCGGCATCCCTTGCGTCCCGGGTTCTGCCGGTGCTGTAACCAGCGAGGCCGACGCGAAAAAGACCGCCGCGGAAATCGGCTACCCCGTCCTTATCAAGGCGGCAGCCGGCGGCGGTGGGCGCGGCATGAAGGTCGCCAAGTCCGAGGCCGAGCTCTCGATTGCCTTCTCTACGGCCCGCACCGAAGCCAAGGCGGCCTTTGGCGACGACGCCGTGTATATGGAAAAATACCTCGGCCAGCCGCGCCATATCGAAGTTCAGGTCATCGGCGATGGCCAGGGCAATGCCGTCCATCTGGGCACGCGTGACTGTTCGCTCCAGCGCCGTCACCAGAAAGTCTGGGAAGAGGCCTCCGCACCCACTGTACCGGCATCCGAACAGGCCGAGATCGGCGAGATTTGCGCCGCCGCCATGCGCAAGCTCAAATATTCGGGCGCGGGCACCATCGAGTTCCTCTACGAAAACGGTGAATTCTACTTCATCGAGATGAACACGCGCCTGCAGGTCGAACACCCTGTTACCGAGCGCATCACCAATTTCGATATCGTTTACGAGCAGATCCGCGTCGCCGCCGGCGAAAAGCTTTCGCTCAGGCAGCAGGACGTCGAGTTTTTCGGCCACGCCATCGAAGTGCGCATCAACGCCGAGGATCCCCAGACCTTCGCTCCCTCTCCGGGCCGCATTACCTACTACCATCCGGCGGGTGGCGTGGGGGTCCGCGTCGATGCCGCCGTCTATCAGGGCTATAACATACCGCCCTATTACGACAGCCTGATCGGCAAGCTGATCGTTCACGGCCGCACGCGCCCCGAATGCCTGCAGCGCCTCAACCGCGCGCTGGACGAATTTATCGTCGATGGCGTCAAGACAACCCTGCCCCTGTTCCGCAGGCTCATCAAGGAGCCCGACATTCAGGCCGGAAATTACGACATCCACTGGCTCGAGAAATTCCTCGAAGCCAACAAGGAATAACGGAAGGCGGGCCGCCGGAGTGCTTTCAGCAAAAGTGGCCCGCGCTTTTGCGATCCGAAAGCGCGACCGAAACAAACCGTGTGCAGATCGTTGTACGATCTGCACACAAGCGCTTTTCATTTTGCGATGACACGGAACGACCCTTTCGATATCGAACTGACGCCCGAGTTGATCCTGCGCGCCTATCGTGCCGGCATTTTCCCGATGTCCGAAAGCGCCGAAGATCCCGATATCTTCTGGGTCAGCCCCCAGATGCGCGGGGTCTTGCCGCTCGATGGATTCAAGGCATCGAAAAGCCTGCGCAAGTCCATGCGCAAAAGTGGCTTTTCGGTTGTCGTCGATCGCGACTTTCCCGGCATCATCGAAGGCTGCGCCACGGCAGGCAGTGACCGGCAATCGACCTGGATCAATCCCACGATCCGTGCGCTCTACGGTGAATTGTTTGCCATGGGCTATTGCCACACCGTCGAAGTCTATGACGGGGATGCACTGGTGGGCGGCCTTTATGGTCTCGCCATCGGTGGCGCTTTCTTTGGCGAATCCATGTTCCACAGGCGCACCGACGCGTCAAAGATCGCCCTCGCCCATCTTGTCGATCGGCTCCGGGTGGGCGGCTATGCGCTCCTCGACACCCAGTTCATCACCGACCATCTGGCGTCTCTGGGCGCCATCGAAATCCCCCGCGCCATCTACGAAATCCGCCTCTCGGGTGCCCTCAATATCGACGGCGACTTCTACGCGTGGGATAAGACAGGGTAGGTTGTGTGGACAGTTCGGTCAGGGTTGGCAGAAAACTGCCAATGCAGGCCACCATCAGCTAAATGTCGATTGGTCCTAGCGCTGGTCTGGCGGCGGCACGTCCGAAGTCTGCCGGCAATCGATCAGCCAGACGTCATAAACGGCATTGTCAATCGCGTTGAGCGCCGGAGAGTCGGCAAACATCCAGCCCGAAAACACCCGCTCCATGGTTGCCTGCAGCGAAACCTCGTCCACCTGCACGAAAGCCGAAACACTCTGCGCCTCGGTTGTCGGTCGCGAATAGCAGACCCGCGGCGTCAGTTGCAGCGATCCGAACTGCACCGTCTCATCGATATAGACATCGAAAATCGTGATCCGCCCGGTGATCTTGTCGAGCCCGGTAAACACGGCAACAGGATTGGAAATCGCCTGCGCATATGCAGGGATGACGCCCATGGTGAGCGACAGGACCAAGGCGCCGCCGACTGCAAGTTTTTTGATAACGCGAGGCTTCACGCAGCCAGAACCGCCCTATTCCGGCGACCAGGCATCGTAGTCGCCCGTCACGCGCGGACGCGATTGCGGCGTCAGGATCGACCCATCCGGGCGATAGGCCTGCGCCGTGCCGGTCATGTTGGGGATATGGGCCTTTTCCCACTCATGGGGCTTGTAGTTCGATTTGGACGGCGGCACATCGGTGCGCCGGTGCATCCAGCCGTGCCAGCCTGCCGGAATCGCCGACGCTTCCGCATAGCCATTATAGACGACCCAGCGGCGGCCATCCTTCTTGCCTTCGTAATAGACGTTCCCGAACTCGTCCTCGCCCACCTTGACACCGCGCAGGGCGGTGAAAATGCGGGTGGAAAGCGTCTGCTTGTTCCACCAGCCGAAAATTTCGAAGACGAACTGTTTAAAGCCGCTGTTTGCCACGTCCGATACCTTCACGCGTCACGATGAGTTGGCTTGGGCTTAGCACACATGATCGGGCCAGCCTAGAGAGTGCCATGATCGATTTCAGTCCCGTTGTTCACACAACATGCTGTGCATTTCCTGGGCGAACAAAAAAGCGCGATCCCGCTCCAAAAAAGCCGCTTGACAGGGATTTGTGAGTCTCGTGCGGGCCTCGGGCGCCTTCAGAGAGTGAGGTTTTTCCATCACTTAACCGCACTTCCCGAGACAACGCTTCATTAACCCTTGCTCACAGTTGCCTTGTGACACCCCAATGAACTTTGTGCAGCTTTTTGCACGTTTTCCTCGCTATCCACACCAAAAACCACTATATTTAGCGAATGCACATTCCATAGGCACAAGGGATAGTCGATTTCATGTGATTGACGGTTTGCCAAAGAATCGAAAACAGTCACATCAACGGGCCGATTCATGACCCGATCAAATCGACATTGTCGGCAACGGCAAGACGCTTGCAGGGGCGCAAAGCCAGCAGAGCGACCTTAGTTTGGGGATATAAGACGAATGCAGATAGAACGGCGCTTCACCACGGCTGGGCAATCGGCCTATGCCGGCATCGAATTCCGCTCGGCCACGAGCGAAATCCGCAACCCCGACGGGTCTGTGGTCTTCAAGCTCGAGGACATCGCTGTCCCCGCGCCCTGGAGCCAGGTCGCCGCCGACATCATCGCGCAGAAATATTTCCGCAAGGCCGGTGTCGCCAAGGTGCTCAAGAAGGTCGAGGAGAACGACGTTCCCTCATGGCTGTGGCGCTCGGTCCCCGACGAAAAGGCCCTCGCCAAGCTCCCCGAAGACGAGCGCTACGGCTCGGAAATGGATTCGCGCCAGGTCTTCAACCGCCTCGCCGGCACCTGGACCTACTGGGGCTGGAAAGGTGGCTATTTCACCTCCGAAGAGGATGCCCGCACCTTCTATGACGAGTTGTGCTACATGCTCGCCACCCAGCGCGTCGCCCCCAATTCCCCGCAATGGTTCAACACCGGCCTGCACTGGGCCTATGGCATCGATGGCCCCGGCCAGGGCCATTTCTATGTCGACCCCTTCACCCACAAGCTCGTCCAGTCCAAATCGGCCTATGAGCACCCCCAGCCCCACGCCTGCTTCATCCAGTCGGTCGATGACGATCTCGTCAACGAAAACGGCATCATGGACCTCTGGGTCCGCGAGGCGCGCCTGTTCAAGTATGGCTCTGGCACCGGCACCAATTTCTCGGCCCTGCGCGGCTCGGGCGAAAAGCTCTCGGGCGGCGGCAAGTCGTCCGGTCTTATGTCGTTCCTCAAGATCGGCGACCGCGCCGCCGGCGCCATCAAGTCGGGCGGCACCACCCGCCGCGCCGCCAAGATGGTGGTGATCGATATCGATCACCCCGATATCGAGGAATATATCAACTGGAAGGTCAAGGAAGAGCAGAAGGTCGCCGCGCTGGTCACTGGCTCGAAAACCGTCTCCAAACACCTCAAGCTCATCATGAAGGCTGCCGTCAATTGCGATGGCCACGGCGATGATTGCTTCGATCCCAATAAGAACCCCGCTCTCAAGCGCGAGGTCAAGGCCGCCAAAAAGGCTCTGGTCCCGGAAAACTACATCTTCCGCGTCATCCAGTTCGCCAGGCAGGGCTATACCGACATCGAATTCCCCATCTACGACACCGATTGGGATTCCGAAGCCTATCTGACCGTTTCGGGCCAGAACTCGAACAATTCGGTCCGCGTCACCGATGATTTCCTGCGCGCCGTCGAAGACGATGGCGACTGGAACCTCACCGCGCGTCAGTCCGGCAAGGTCACAAAGACCCTCAAAGCCCGCGATCTGTGGGAACAGGTCGGCTATGCCGCCTGGGCGTCCGCCGATCCCGGCATCCAGTACCACACCACCATCAACGAGTGGCACACCTCCCCCGAAGCCGGCCCGATCAACGCATCGAACCCGTGCTCGGAATATATGTTCCTCGACGACACCGCCTGTAATTTGGCGTCGATCAACCTGTTGCCCTATCGCGGCAAGGATGGTGTGTTCGCGACCGGCGATTACGAGCACACGGTGCGCCTGTGGACCCTCGTCCTCGAAGTCTCGGTGATGATGGCCCAGTTCCCCTCCAAGGCCATTGCAGAGCGCTCCTACCTCTACCGCACCCTCGGTCTGGGCTACGCCAATATCGGCGGCCTCCTGATGACTTCGGGCATCCCCTACGACAGCGACGAAGGCCGCGCCATTGCCGGTGCTTTGACCGCCATCATGACCGGCGTGTCCTACGCGACCTCCGCCGAAATCGCCTCCGAGCTCGGCGCGTTCAAGGATTACAAGCGCAACGCAAAACACATGCTGCGCGTCATCCGCAATCACCGCAACGCCGCTTACGGCAAGTCCGATGGCTACGAAGCCCTCTCGATCACGCCCGTCCCGCTCGACCACGCCGCCTGCCCCGATCGCAACCTGATCGACCGCGCGACCGCCGCCTGGGATCTGGCGCTCGAACTGGGTGAAAAGCACGGCTACCGCAACGCCCAGGTTTCCGTCATCGCCCCCACCGGCACCATCGGTCTGGTGATGGATTGCGACACCACCGGCATCGAGCCCGATTTCGCGCTGGTCAAGTTCAAAAAGCTCGCCGGTGGCGGCTACTTCAAGATCATCAACCGCGCCGTCCCCGCCGCCCTGCGCACGCTGGGCTATTCGGAAGACCAGATCGCCGAGATCGAGGCCTATGCCGTGGGTCATGGCAACATGAACCAGGCTCCGGGCATCAATCCGGCAACGCTTGCCACCAAGGGTTTCCCCGAGGACAAGATCGCCGCGCTCAACGCCGCGATGAAATCGGCCTTCGACATCAAGTTCGTCTTCAACCAGTGGACGCTGGGCGCTGATTTCCTTAAAGAACTCGGCGTCACCGACGCCCAGCTCACCGATCCCGCCTTCGAGCTTTTGCCCTTCCTTGGCTTTGCCAAAAAGGACATCGAGGCCGCCAACATCCATGTGTGCGGCGCCATGACGCTTGAAGGTGCGCCGTTCCTGAAAGACGAGCACCTGCCCGTCTTCGATTGCGCCACCCCCTGCGGCAAGATCGGCAAGCGTTACCTTTCGGTCGAATCCCACATCCGCATGATGGCCGCGGCTCAGCCCTTCATTTCGGGCGCGATCTCCAAGACCATCAACATGCCCAACGATGCGACCGTCGAGGATTCCAAGGAAGCCTACATGCTCTCCTGGAAGCTGGCGCTCAAGGCCAATGCGCTTTATCGCGATGGCTCGAAACTTTCCCAGCCGCTCAACTCCTCGCTCCTCGCCGATGACGACGAAGACGAGGACGATGTGGCCGAACTCGCCGCCGCCGCTCTGTCCGAACGCGTGCCCGCCGTTGCCGAGCGCATCGTCGAGCGCATCGTGGAAAAGACCGTCCGCAGCCGCGAAAAAATGCCCGATCGCCGCAAGGGTTACACCCAGAAGGCCATCGTCGGCGGCCACAAGGTCTATGTCCACACCGGCGAATACGCCGATGGCCGTCTGGGCGAAATCTTCATCGACATGCACAAGGAAGGCGCCGCCTTCCGCGCCATGATGAACAATTTCGCCATCGCGATTTCGATCGGCCTGCAATATGGCGTGCCGCTCGATGAGTTCGTCGAGGCCTTCACCTTCACCCGCTTCGAGCCCGCCGGTCTCGTCATGGGCAATGACCACATCAAGAACGCCACATCGATCCTCGATTACGTGTTCCGCGAGCTGGCCATTTCCTACCTCGACCGCACCGATCTGGCCCACGTCACCCCCGACGCCGGCGCCACCTCGATCGGCCAGGGCGTGTCCGAAGACAATCAGGTCAAGGACCGCGCAGCCCCCGCTCCGGTCCCCGCCGACAATTTCGTCTCCCGCGGCATGACCCGCGGCCGCGTCAAGGACAAAACCCTGATGCTCGTCGCCTCGTCCGACTACAAGGCGGCCAACCCCGTGCAAGCCATCCAGGCCCAGACGGTCACGGCTTTAAAGCAGGGCACCGCGCTCAAGACCGACCCCGAAGCAGAGGCCGAAGCCGCCGCCACCAAACTGGTCGACGAAGCCCAGGCCAAGGACACAACAACTCTCCGCCTCGAAGCCCAGATGAAGGGCTATGTGGGCGAGGCGTGTTCCGAGTGCCAGAACTTCACGCTGGTGCGGAACGGCACATGCTTGAAGTGCGACACGTGTGGAAGCACGACTGGGTGTAGTTGATCCCAGAAATCAGTAGTTGCCCGGCGATCCTTCGTCGGGCATCCTTTGCGTAGATAGATTATGGGCGAGTGGTTATGATCTAGGAGATCAAGATGCTTACTGACGACCAAATCGAATCGTTGGCAGAACAGTTTCGTATCGACGTCGCCATTGAGCACGACTTCATTCCCAATATGCTTGAAGTTCTCGATAAAATGAAACGTCAAGACATGATACTTGATGTTCAATTTTTCCCCGACGGTCAGTTTGGAATGTCAGAGGCGTACTACGCACCAGATAGTCGCACTATGCACTTAAGCCATACTTGCGCGAGCAACCAGATGCCACAGCATCGCTTTACCGTCGCTCATGAAATTGCGCATCTTCTCGCCGGTCATAAATTCACGAGACACAGACGCGTGGATCATGGGCAGCAGTTTGGCAGCGAGGTGAAAAAGAATGAGCGCGAAGCGGACAAGATTGCCGCAGCGATACTGGTGCCAGAAAAACTTGCAGACGTAGATATGTTGACCAGCGCCAGAACACTGGCAAACAGGTTCGGCGTTTCCCTTTCAATGGCGAATTACCGCCTTAAGACCCTGCAAGAACGTTATCGGATTCGGCATGGCATTCAGAGAAAGCCCTTGCCGCCGGTTAAGCTAGCACCTGATGGAAGCATTGTTTTGGCGGTCGCAGAAGAATTCGACACTGGCGATTATAACGCAGCGGCTAAAGAAATGGCTCGAAACGCCCGGCGATGGAATGGAGACTAAACTTAGCTCCCGTCATCCTCGGGCTTGACCCGGGGATCCGCACCGCTTCCACGCAGCACCTCAGACGTTTGGGCCCGGCCACCTAAAACGACCCCGCCACCTCCTCCCACAAATCGTCCCAGTGCGGATTGGCGTTCTCGATCAGCTCGAATTTCCACGCCTGCTGCCACTTCTTGAGCCGCTTTTCCATGTGGATGGCGTCGCGAATGTCGGCGTGCCCTTCGAACCACACCAGCCGGCGAATGCTGTAACTCCGCGCATGCCCGCCACCCTTGCTGTTGCGATGCTCGTAAACGCGGCGCACGAGGTTGTTCGTGACCCCGATATAGGTCGCACCGCGTCGCCGGTGTGCCATGATGTAAACGAACCCGCCCATGTTCAATTATGGCAACGGGGCCGTGGCAAGCGTCAAGATCGAAACATCTTGGGTGGGTCTCGAAAGGCAGCGGATCCCCGGGTCAAGCCCGAGGATGACGCGGTGAGTGGGGTAAGACCGTGGCCATAACCGGGCTGATGGCGCTGCAGTCACCTTTGCGCCGCATGATGTTCCAGCGACCCAATACCGCCAAAGACGACAAGATGTCGTCATAACGACGCCGGTTCACAACCGAAAGCTGGATGGCGTCGCCAGCCTCCCCGCCCCACCACCGTCATCCTCGGGCTTGACCCAGGGATCCGCACCGCTGCTGCGCAGCACCTCAGAAGTTCGGCCCCGAACGCCAAAACGACCCCGCCTCTTTCCCCGACCGCCACGCACCCGATTTGCGGCAGGAACGATGTCGGGGAAAGCCCTCCCAAAAATCTTATCCCCGCCCCCGGCCCCTCATGGCAATCTCCCCTCACGACCGCACCAGGGCGAGGTTGCAAACGAGCTTCCGGTGAGGGTGGGATTGGAGAAGGAGGAGCATGGGTCCGAGCCTTAGGACCACATCGGCCTCCGGGCGCTCCGGTTCCTTCCGACAGGTCGGTCCGGGTCCGATGGAGGTCGCTCCAGCGGAGGCCCAAAGCGGACGGATGGCCGGACGAGGAGTAAAATCCACGTCATACTCCCGAAAGGGAGAGGGGCACCGTGGAAACCATCTGCAAGGATGGCGTCCCGACAAACCCCAGCCCGAGACGCCGCCATAAGCCAAAAACCCCGGATGTGAACGGCGAAGCTGGCTTCGCACACAAACTACACTTCGGATGAAGCTTGCTTCGCCGTTCATCGCCCCTTCGGGCTTGCATTATAAACCGGGGCTTATGGCCGTCGGATGGTTTCGCGCGCCTACTCCTCGCGGAAGGCCCGGGCCGCCTGGTCGAGGAACGGCTTGACCAGATAGCTCAGGGCGGTCACTTCGGCCGTCTGGGCGAACACCTCCACCGGCATGCCGGGGATCAGCGTGACATCGCCCAGCTTGCCCACATCGTCGGTGATGGCGATTTCGCCAAGGTAGAACAACTCGCCCGTGCCGCTGTCGCGCTGGGCGGCCGCCGAAACGTGCACCACCTCCCCGGTCAACTCGGGGGTCGTGCGCTGGTTGAAGGCCGAAAAGCGCAGCTTGACCGGCTGGCCGACCGAGACCTGATCGACATCGACGATGCTGAGCCGGGTTTCGATCCTGAGATCCGCCGCATCGGGCACGATTGTCACAAGCGTCTGGGCGGGCGTGATGACGCCGCCGATCGTTGTGACGTTGAGTTCGTTGACGATTCCGGCGATGGGCGAGCGGATATCGACGCGATCGAGCCGATCCTCGGCTGCCAGCAGCCGCTCGGAGAGTTCGGTGATCTGCGCCTGGACCACGCGCAATTCGCGCTGGGCCTCGTTGCGGGCCGTCTCGTCGATGGCGATGATCTGCAGCCGCACCTCGCTCATGCGGCCTTCGGCCCGCGCCATGTTGGCCACGGCCTCCCCACGCTCGCCGGTCAGCCGCGCAAGTTCGCGGTTGATCGCATAGACCCGCGCGCCCTCGATCAGCCCGTTGGTGGCAAGCTCGTCAAGCCGCGCGTGCTCGGCACTCACCAGTTCGATTTCCGCGTCGAGCGCCTCCAGTTGCGCCTCAAGCCCCACGACCTCCTGGCCGAGTTGATCGAGCTGGAGGTCGAGTTGCTCCTTCTGGCGCGAGCGGGCCAGAAGATTGCCCACGAACAGCGTCGTCTCGCCGCCGATAATGGCCGAACGGGCCGGCCCCTCGGCGGCGAGCACTGTGGAAAAGTCGACCTGGCTCAGCCCGTCGCGCTCGGACAGCAGCCGGGCGGCGCGGCCCTGCAATTCATGGATCTGCGCAAGCACGATGGACCGCTCGGCCCGTGTTTCCACGTCGCTGAGCCGGATCAGCACGTCGCCCGCCGCAACGAAATCGCCCTCGCGCACCGCAATCTCGGCAACGATGCCCCCGTCGCGATGCTGCACTTCCTTGACGTGCTGGCTGACGGCAACCGTGCCGGGGGCGATGACCGCGCCGGTCAGGGTGGCCGTAGCGGCCCAGCCGCCGACCACACCAACCAGCAGGACCCCGAATACGACGCTGACGCCGATCCGCAGCCCCAGACTGTAGGTCGGGTCCCCGGTCTGCCTGCCGCCGCGCTGTTGCCGTCCGGCCAGTGATCCTGCATCGATACTCGTCATGATCAGCGCTCTCCCCGAGCCCTCTTGTCAAATGGTCGCGTGTTCGTAGAGATAGGGCTGGTGCTGGCCGTCGATGGCCACCACCAGATCGAATTCGCGATTGCCGCTGAAGTCGAACTCCAGAAGCGTTTGTTCGACGTTTTCGTCGATCTCGTATCGAATCCTCAGCCGCAGCCCGGTCGGATCCTCCTCGGCGTCTTCGCCGTGGAAATAATAGTCGAACCGGTTGTCCTCGCCGTCGCGCCAGGTGGTCGAAAATTCGTACTCGGCCACCAGGATGCGGTCGCCGACCAGAAAATCGAGAATGTCGTGAATGACCTGCGGCCGGTCCATGACCTGGGCGAGAGGAAGTCCGAACGAGAACGTGTCGTTGCCGGGCCCGCCGGTCAGCACCACCGCCTGGTCGCCGACATGGAACATGTCGTTGCCCGCACCGCCCAGCACCTCCTCGAACCCTGTAACGGTATCGTTGCCGATCTCGACACTCGATATCTGCCCGGTCTCGAGATTGACCGTGACCCCCACCGTGGTGTCGGAAAGATCGAGCTGGTCGGCCCCCTCGCCGCCGTCAAAAGTGTCATCGTCGGCATCGAGCGCGACCACGATCCGGTCGTCGCCCTCACCGCCCTCAACGGTGTCGCTTCCGGCCCCGTCATGGATTTCATCGTCTCCGCCGCCACCATGCAGTGCCTCGGACGCCGCATCGCCGGCAATCAGATCGTCGCCCGATCCACCGATGACGATTTCGAAGTTGGCAACTTTGTCCTCGCCGATCTCCTCGCCCTGGGCGCTCTGCTCCTCAAGGTCCACCAGAACGGGCTTGGTTGCCACCGAAAGATCGAGCGTGTCGCTGCCCGCGCCGCCGTCAAAGACGTCGGGGGCCGCATCCGCCGAAACAATGATTGTATCGTCACCGGCATCGCCGAGCATCTTGTCGGCCCCTGCCCCGTCGCCGAGCAAATCGTTACCGGCTCCGCCGGAAATGAAATCGTCGCCCGCCCCGCCAAACAACCGGTCATTCCCGTGCTCGCCAAGGATCGTATCGTCACCATCCTCGCCGAAAATCTGGTCATCGCCGCCACCGCCACTCAGGATATCGTTACCTGGCCCGCCGAAAATCCTGTCATTGCCAAGGCCGCCATAGACATGGTCGTGGCCGGCACCGGCAACGATAAGATCGTCCCCTGCTCCGCCGAAGACAATGTCATCACCGCCGCGTGCGTCGATCAGGTCGTTGCCGCCGCGTGCATCGATCGCATCGGCAAGGTTTGCGCCGACAAGGTGGTCCAGTTGATCTGTACCTACCATGTCGCCTTCCCGCTCCAGCCGGAAGGACGCCGTATGGTCAATAACAGCGGCCCCATCGCTCACCTTAAAGCGTATGACGACCTCGGAATCCGGTGTCTGGGCGTGACTGGAATACACCCAGGCCTCCCCGTTCCACCCGATCGAACCGGTGGAAACCCGCAGATTGCTGACCTCGAGATTGTCACCGTCCGGATCGACGACGTTGGCGAGAAGCTGATCGAGCCCGATCAGCGCGGCCGCGCCGGCCACCACATCGTTTAGCCGGACCGGCCCACTGGCTTCAGGCGCCCTGTTGCGACGGATGTCGGTCGGCGGCTCTTCAGGTCTGGCCTGGCCGGGCACGAGCCGCGTGGGTGGCACCAAACCGTCCGATGTCCGCAGGGGAGCCGGGATATCGGGTATCGCCGTCTGCTCCGTTGGTTCGGCCATCGACCCCAGGGTGGAAAAATCAATTGTCGATGAGTCCGCCAGCTCGAAGCGTGGCCCGGGAAATCCCACGACATTGCCAACCCGCAACGGAAAGTCCTGCGGCAGAGGCGGCGCCAGATGTTCCGCGGCTTCGCCATTGCCCGCCTTCTTGCGATAGTCGTCAAGCTTGTCGGGCGGGTTCGCAATCACCGGCGCGGCAGTCTGGTCTTCGTCACGCTCCGGTGCCGGCGTGTCGATCGTCTGGGCGGCATGCGCCGGGGCCAGAGCAAGCTTGAGATAGGCTACAATCCCGGTCACCATCAGGCCGAACAGCATCGGGATCCTGTTCAACCCCTGTGCCTCGGCGAACGCATAACGATCGCTCGCAGCGGTGCCCTCGGCTTCGGGCTGGCGCGCGCCTTTTGCCCCGATCATGCTGTCACCTCCCTTGATTGTCGCTCGGCCACGGATGTGACGCGATGCGGTGCGAGAATTTCCTCCTTGGGTCCGAAAGCGGTCATCCGGCCATTCTGTATGACCGCCACGAGATCGACCGCCGCAAGGGCGCTGGGCCGGTGGGCCACGACAATGGCGATGCCCCCACGCTGGCGGATACCTCGGATCGCCTCGGTCAGCGCCGCCTCGCCTTCACCGTCCAGGTTGGAGTTGGGCTCGTCCATGATGACAAGGAAGGGATCGCCATAAAGCGCCCGCGCCAGTCCGATACGCTGGCGCTGTCCCGCAGAAAGTGTATCGCCGTGCGGGCCCAGTTGCGTGTCGTACCCATTATCGAGCCGCACGATCATCTCATGAACCCCGGCTGCCTTGGCGGCCCGGACAATCCCGGCGCTATCATGCCGTGTGCTGAACCTTGAGATATTTTGCTCTATTGTGGCATTGAGCAGGGCAACGTCCTGGGGCAGATAGCCAACGTAGTCGCCGAGCTTTTCGTCCGGCCACTGGCTGAGGTCGGCATCGTCGAGACGCACGGCGCCACGCAAGGGCGGCCATATGCCGGCGAGCGCTCGAACGAGCGTTGTCTTGCCGCCGGCGCTCGGCCCGATGACCCCGAGCGCCTGTCCGGCCTTGAGTTCGAACGCCACATCGGTCAACAGAATCCGGCCCGAGCCGGGGGCCGCCACGGTCAGCATTTCAACCCGCAACGCCGAAGCGGGCGGCGGCAGCTCCATTGGCGGCTTGGCCTCGCCAAGGGCAATCATGGTGTCTCGCAGCCGCTTGAAGGCGTTGCGCGCCGACACGACATTTTTCCAGTTCCCGATGGCCAGATCGACAGGTGCCAATGCCCTTGTCGCAGCGACGGAAGAGGCAATGATCGCGCCCGCCGAGAGATCGCCCTGGATCGTCAGATAGGCGCCCAGGCCGAGGATCGCCGATTGCAGCAGCATCCGCAGCACCCGCGAAATGGCGCCCAGTGTTCCCACGACGTCGTTGGCCTTGGTCTGCAGTTTCAAATGTTCGCTATTGGCTGTCCGGAAATTCTCGATGGCCCGCGCGGCAAATCCCATGGCTTTTAGGATCTCGGCATTGCGTGCATTGGAGTCGGCAATGGCGTTGCGATTTATCATCGCCTGCTGGGTGGCATTGGCCAGACGGCGCGAAAGCAGTTCGCCGAGGATGGCAAGAAACACCAGGACCACCACCCCGCCCAGCGTCAGGGCGCCAAGCAGCGGGTGCAGGAGATAGACGAAAAGGACGTAAACCGGCATCCACGGCATGTCGAACAGCGCCATGGGCCCCTGACTTCCAAGGAACGCCCGCAGGTTATCGACATCGCGGCCCCGCTCCAGAGATTCAGATGTGGAAAAGCCAAATCGCGGCATGTCGATGGCGACCTGATGGGCCAGCGGGGCAAACTTTCGATCGAGCCTGGCACCCACCCTCACAAGAACCTGAGAACGCACGATGTCGAACAGGCCCTGGAACAGATAGAGACCGACCGCCAGCGCGGAGAGCGCCAGCAGGGTTGGCACGCTGCCGCTGGTGAGGGCCCGATCGTAGATCTGAAGCATGTAGAAGGCGCCCGTGAGCGCCAATATGTTGATGAGCCCGGAAACCGTGAAGAGGTAGATGGTGATGCCGCGAAATTCTTGCTTGATCAGGTCGGCGACACGGCGCTCTGACAAGGCCCTGGCGTTGGATGTACGCATCTTTCAATAGTCCTTCGACCCACAGGGAAAAATGGCGCGGCAGTCCTGGTAAGAACCGCCGCGCATCGGCCTAGAGCGAGAAGTCGGTGCTCACGAGCTCATGGGTTCCCTTGAGGCTGATCTTGAAGTCGGCCTCCTCGCCGTTACCCACATTGCCTTCGACGACCGTGTAGTCACCGTCCGCTCGGGTCTCATGGGTCACCAGCAACTGGCCGACCCCGGCTGTCTGCGCACCATTGACCAGGGTGAAGGTCTGGTTTCCGGCCGTACCGGTATCCGCGTCGATGGCGCTGAGATCGAGCTTGTCGCCGGCTTCGAAGCCGATGATCGTATCGCCATTGGCGGCAGCGGCGGAGCCGAAGACAAAGGTGTCGTTACCGGTGCCGCCGTCGATGACGTTGGCGGTCTCGCTGGCGGTAATGGTGTCGTTGCCGGCCCCGGTAACGACGTTCTCGATGCCCCAGAGCGTGTCCGAGCCGGACACCGCGCTCATGGCACTCCCATAACCGCCGACACCATCCCCCAAATTTACCGTAACGCCGGACGATATCGAGGACATGTCGAGCGTGTCGGTTCCGGTGCCACCGTTGATCTCGTCACCGAAATAGGAGTCGTCGCCGTCTCCTGCCGCAGCCACGATGCGGTCGTCACCCGCGCCGGCGACAACTGTGTCGTTTCCGGCACCACCGTTGATGAGATCATCTCCGGCATCGCCGAAAATGCGGTCGTCGCCATCGTCGCCGTAGAGAAGATCGGCATCGTCACCGCCCAGGACCGTGTCGTTCCCGGCGCCGCCGAATACCATGTCCTCTCCGGCCCAGGCCGCGATGAAGTCGGCTCCTTCTCCGCCAAGCAGCACGTCGGCCCCGGCCAGTCCGACAATCACGTCGTCGCCGCTGAAGCCGATCAGATGGTCGGCAGTATCCGTGCCTGTCAGAACGTCGTTCTGGCTGGTGCCGATCGTTGGTACCGCGGCCAGGGCGCCGTCGTCAGCATCGCCGGCGAGGTCTTCCTCCTCGGCATCATCGGCAGCTCCGCCGATTTGAGGCGACTGACCCGCAGCGGGGGTATAGCTGACCGAGTGGGTGCCGTTGCTCATCGTAACGACACCGTTTTCGTCTTGTGTCGTTACATAGTCCGCAAGCACCGCCCCCGACGGAAATTCTATGACGTCCTGGTCGCGCAGGGCGCCAATAATGGTGTCCTGCCCGCCATTGGATTTGAACACGATACGGTGCGCCGAGCCGAGCGAGGTAATATCGATCGTATCATTGCCCGTCGAGCCATCGATAGTGATGGTATTCATGTTGAGACTGGTTTCGGTGAAGTCGCCGAACACTGCGATCGTATCGCCGCTGTCGACGCCGCCACCGGCCCCGCCGGGTGACGACACCGTCAGCGTGTTGACCACCAGCTCCTCGATTTCCGTAAGTTGAGCTATGATCACCGCCGCACCAACGCCAACAGCCCTGGTAATGACGATCTCGGCATTGCCGGTGTAGCCGATATTGGCGATGGCCGCGTTCCGGGTGTAGATGTTGAACGTTTCCGTGCCGGCACCGCCGGTGATCTGGAACACGTCGCCGCCGGCGCCTTCCGTTCCGCCATTGACGACATCGCTGCCGCTGCCGGGAGCCCAGACGATTATATCGTCGCCGGCCCCGCCATGGACGCCGTCATTGCCACCAACACCGTTGATGGTGTCGTCGCCATCGAAGCCCAGCAGGATTTGCGCCCCACCAGCACCGACCAACGGATTGTCGGCATTGTTGGTGCCGTTGACGATTGTGAAGACCTGCCCGCCGAAGTTCAGGCGTTCGACATTGGTAATAGTATCGACACCATCGGTTCCAACGGTATCGGTAACAACGATCCCTCCCGTTCCGTTGAGCGCAATATCGTAATCACCCAGCGATCCGGAGAAGAAGGCGGTATCGATGCCGTCGCCGCCATCGATTGTATCGTCTCCCTCGCCCCCGATCAGCCAGTCGTTGCCGACTTCGCCGCTCATTGTGTCGTTGCCGGAACCGCCGTCCAGAATATCCTGACCGACATCGCCTTCCAAAATGTCATCGCCAAGGCCGCCCGACATCTGGTCGGCACCGGCACCACCGTCCATGGTATCGTTGCCATCGCCACCGTCCATGATGTCGCCGTTCCCGCCGCCATTCATGGTGTCGTTGCCGTCGCCGCCATTCATGGTATCCGCACCGAGATCGCCGTCCATGACGTCGTCGCCCAGCCCGCCGGACATCTGATCGTTGCCGGCACCGCCAATCATGGTGTCGTTGCCCTCGCCACCATCCATGATGTCGCCGTTCCCGCCGCCATTCATGATGTCGTTGCCGTCGCCACCATCCATCGTGTCGATGCCGTCGCCGCCGGCCAAGGTATCATCGCCGGCACCACCCGAGATCGTATCGTTACCTGAGCCACCATCGATCAAGTCATTGCCATCCTCACCCGAAAGCGTGTCGTGCCCGCCTAATCCATACGCATGATCCTCGCCGGCAGTACCACCGAACGTATTGGCCGAGGAGGTGCCGTTGAAGAAGGCGCCCACCACGCTCGTCGGTTCCGAAATAACCGTTTCGAGTGTGCCGAGTCCGTCGGTAAAGGTCACAACGAGACGCAACTGCATGTTGATCTGGCCGGCCGTCGGCGTGAAGGAGTCGGTAGTCGCACCTCCAATATCGTTCCAGGTCGTTCCATCCAGAGATGACTGCCACTGGAACGAGAAGACGCCGAGCCCATTGAGATCATCGATACTCGACGTGTCAGCCGTGAGGTTCATTGTCTGCGTCGGCGTCGTATCGCTGATTACCGGTGCACCGGTCGCCGCGACGGCGAGAGAGAAGTCCTGATCGGCAAAGCGCAGGATTTCGACATGTCTCAGCGTGTCTGTGCCATCGGACTCAAGCCCGTCCGTAACATCGACATGCGTAACCGTAATGGTGCCGTCGGGATTGAAGTCGATGTCATAGTTCTCCATCACGTCGCCAAAGACCGCGACGTCGAGATCGTTCGACCCGTCGGCCTGCCGAATGGTGCGGACGATCGAGAGTTGGCCCGGGTTGAGTTCACCCGAGAACATTCTCTGAGCGAGCGTCGTCATCGAGTTGTGCAACTCCAACGGCTCTCCGGTATGATCGGTATCGCCGATGTCAAAGACGCCGATCTGCACGTCGAGCCATTTGTCGCCATCGATGATATCGTCGCCCATCTGGCCCATCATGATGTCGCTGCCGTCGCCGCCCAGGATGATGTCACCGGCGCTGTATTCGGTCACACCGGCACCCAGAACGTCCTGGAGCCCGGAAATCAGGGCAATGGATTCAGCGTCGATTGCGCTGCCGAGATATCCTTCGAGCCCGCCCATCGGGTCCGCGTTGGGATCTGCGGGAACACGGTCCTCGGCCAGCACATTGGTCCCGGTCAGAACGTCGTCATGAGCCGAGCCCGATAGCCCTTCGACCGACTGATATTCATCGAGGGCCGCATTTCCGGGTATCGTGGGCGCTTCATCGAAGATGATCGGAAGCGAAAGATCGGCATCTACAGCCAGAGTGCTGTCCTTGTAGGTCGCCCAGTCCCAGCCGGACATTCCGGCCATTTTGCCACGACCAGGGCTCCCCACGAAGATGTCGTCGCCACCTTCGCCGATGAATTCGTCAAACCCGCCATCGCCCAGGAACACGTCGTGCCCGTCGATGCCGTCATGGGCGAATATCTCGTCGAAATTGTCGCCGGGCGCGCCGTCGAACGTGCCCGTTTCGATCCAGTCATTGCCCTCGTTGCCGAGAATGCGTTCGGCGTTCTTGTTGCCGTAGATGAAGTCGTTGCCTTCGCCGGCAAAGACCTCCGAACCCTCATCCGTGCCCAGGAACACGAAGTCCTGGCCGGATCCGGCAAGCACCAGATCGAGACCCGGCCCGGCGTGAATGACATCATTGCCGGCACCGCCCTTGATGTTGTCATCGCCACCGCTGTCGGTGATGATGTCGTCACCATCGCCGCCGTTGATGATGTCGTTGCCGAACCCGCCTTCCAGCAGGTCGTCGCCGCCATCCCCGTAGAGCGTATCGTCACCGATACCACCGATGATGATATCGTCTCCGCTCGGATTGAACCCATTTCCGGGATCGGTGCCGCCAAGCACGACGTGGTCACCGCCCGTGTAGCGCAGATAGTTCGTGTCGGCGCCGGGGGTGGCGGGATTGTTGCGAACGACAAGCGGCGTAAGGATGCCCCCGCCCGCCGGGTCCGCGTTGGTGTCAACGACATCGTCGAGGCTTTCGTCCACACCGACGGTCGCCGGATCGTCACCCAGAACGCCGTCGTCGCCGGGCAGATATACGCCGGTATCGGGGTTGAACTGCCGCGACTGATCGACCTCGAGGATGAATCCCGGCGTCGAAAAGACATCCGAAGGCAGGTGCGCCGCATCGGTGTTGCGCATGATCATGCCGGCAAACGAGTTGTTTTCCATCTCGCCGAACAGATGCAGGCCATCGAGGCGTTGCAGATAATAGAAGCGATCCCCGCTCTGCAGATTTTCCATCTGCACTTCGAAGACGAAATTGAACGTAGCGCCGAGCATGCCACCGAACGGCATGATCTCTTCAGCTAGGCCGCCGATCCACAGATCGACATTCTCCAGGCCACCGAGGTCATCGGCGTATTCGCCCTGCCCATTGAGGAAATCGAGGGCATCCACTGGCGGCGCAATCATACGATCGACAACGCCATCGCCGTTGTCGTCGACACCTTGCTCGGTGCCGAAGATAATCGCCATGGAGGCTGCGCGCTTGCCTTCGACCGTGCTTTCACCGGTTATCAGCGCATGCGTGCCGTAAGCGGCAATGAAGTTGATGATCGACGCTTCGTGCTTGAGGTGACCTGCATAATCGACCCAGCTTTCATAGGGTTTCAATCGCACGTCCTGGTTGGTCGCCTCATAGAAGCTGCGGCGGGCCTCGTTGAGAGAGGGCACGCCCGTATCACGCCCGCGTGTCAGGTTGATTGTCGCAAGATCGAGCGGCAGGCCAAGGAGGTTGTTGCGCAGCGCGCTGGTCACGAACTCGTCGATTTCGTTGCCGACCTGTCGGGTCATGCCGCGAATGACCGCGCCGGCCGCAACCTCGTCCAGAATCGTGGAGCCCGGCCCTGTGAACGCCGTGGGATTGAGGAAGCCCTGGATCAGGCTGATATGATTTGGCACGAATTCAGGGCTGTACTGATCGATCGATTCCGTAAGCATCGAATGACCGAACCGGTAAACGACATGCGCGAACTCGGCCACGATCGAGGGATCGAGCGTGATGTCGAACCCGTCGGGCACGAGGAACGTGTTGATCGTCGGCTGTACCTTGCGGGCAAACTCCTCGAACACCAGGTGCTGATATTGCATTTCGGTGCCGAACTTGGCCGCCTGGAATATCCGCTCGCCATTCCATGCGAGCCCATCCGGAGAGGCCGGAACCGCACCGACCGGATCGGTCAGCCATTCGTTTATGAAGTCGAGATCGCCAGTGGCGATCACCATCTCCTTGGTGTGCTCGACAAGGCGGTTATGCTCGGCATGAAAGACGTGGTGAACCGCCGTCAGGCCAACATTCTCGTTGGCGCGGCCATCACCCGCGATAAAGTGCGCGTCCAGCAACTCGTCGTCATAGAACCCGTCCTCGGGAATGTTCCCGCCAATCTCGGTATCGCCGTCCTCGAGCCCGTCAGGCACGGCCGTATGGGCGATGTCGACGAGAAATCCGTGATTGGTGCGGACCGCGCCCACTGCTGTGGGATCGACAGGCACCCCGATATTTCCCTCCACGACAATATCGTCGCCGGTGTTGGGTATGCCGTCCGCACCAACGCCGACGACCAGTTGTGGCAGGCCGTTGAGGCCGGGAATAAAATTGCCGTAAGGGTCGGTGCGAACCAGCGGCACACTCCCTACGTCGAGATCGGTCAATTGAATGCCGAGGATATTTGCTGCTTGTGCCTTGACCTCGCCCCATGTGGCCATGCCACCGTTTGCGCCTTCGATCAGCCTGCCTGTGGCAATCGGACCATTGGGTCCTGCTTCGTATTCACGCAGGAACACCTGATGGGAGGGATGGGAGGTATAGGTCTGGTTCTGGTCCACAAATGGGGTCGTCGTGTTGATGGGCCGCACATTGTCTGCGGACTCATCGACCGCCGTCGACGGATCATCGACCATGATCCCGTCGGGCCCTGGTCCCGTTGTTGCGCGGGTCAGCACCATGAAGTTTGTGGAACTGCCCTCGACATAGAGCGGATCGTCAGGCTGCAGCGGGATCATCACGGTGCCGCTGCCACCCTTGTTGACCAGATCGAGGCCGTGGTCGAAGAATTGACCGAACAGCGTGAACCAGGAATTGAAGGGTGCCGACAGACCCTCGTCGGGCGCGACGTTGGGGATATGCAGGTTTGCACCATCCATCGCAATGCCGTTGGCGTCGAGCAATTCGTTCAGCCCGCCGGGCACGCTGGCCGCCGCGTCGAGAGCGGCTTGCGCGTTGGCCAAGTCGAGCGCTGCATCCTCGGCAGCCTGCTGAAGCAGCAGATTGCCGGGATTGGCCGCAGCCGCGGCTGCGGCCGATGCCTCCACCCGCGCCGCCTCGGCGACATCGATGAACAATGGGCGCAACGGCGCATAGGCGGCCGAAATCTGCTGGGTGATGACCAGCCCCGGATCGTCCACGCCAGCAGCCTCCAGCGCCGTGAGAATGGCTGCGGGATTGCCGAGCGTCTGGTCGACGATCAGGTTGGAGATGATGCGGACGGAGGGATCAATGACGTCACCAGGCGTAGCGTTCGGCCCCGGTCCGTCCGCATCGACACCCGGCGTATAGGTCATCTCGAACGGTATCGGCGCCATCGGCCCCGGCCCGTCGAAATCGACCATCGCCGTCACGGTTCGATATTGCGGCTCCATCAACTCGGGAAATTCCCGATCCGCCGATCCCCACAATTCCTGGCCCGGAAGCAGATGGTTGTAGGTCCCGTCGACGGTGCGCAGCCCCCAGGCGATATTATAGGCCGGAATTGACGCGGGATTGGCGTTCAGGCTCTCCCCGAACAGCGGCGCGCCCTCGGCCCCCTCCGTTTCCAGGTAGAGGGCGTGGGCTTCGGAAATCTTGATCTGTTTGAGGATGAATTCCAGATCGCTCTTGATATAGGTAACCATGATCGCTCTCCGTTAGCGGCCGAACAGCCATTCGCATGATGCCCCCGGCCGGCATGGCGCAGGTGACACGATAATCCGAGGCTGCTAGTGTCGCGTGGGATTGCAATCGGCGTAAGCTACGATAGTCGAGCGATGTGATGTGACGTCCGGGCCCACAAACGATGCGACCAAAGGGACAATTCCGATGCGACCTTGGTCTCATCTGAAGCTCCCCCTTCTATGGTTTCGGCGGCTCGATCTCTCTGCACAATTCCTTATCGTTGGCGGCGGCGCGCTGTGCTGCAGCATGGCAATTCTGGGCGGCTGGATCACCAGCACCATTTCCGCCAGCACCCTCAACAGCGCCGCGAAATCGAGCTCGGTGTTCGTCGAAACCTTCCTTGAGCCCTATGTTCAGGACTTGCCGGCAGATGGCGCGATGACGACCGAGCGGATGGTTCGGCTCGATGGTCTGCTGGCCGATACCCCGCTTGGAGAGCGTCTCATCTCGGTTAAGGTCTGGCGTACCGACGGCACCGTGATCTACAGCACGAACAGAGACCTGATCGGACGGCAGTTCAACACCACCGACGTTAGACGCGCCGCCAGCGGCGAAATCGTCGCCTCCTACGACGCGCTTGACAATCGCGAAGGGGCAACCGAACGGGCGACCGGTTTGCCCCTGATCGAAATCTACGCTCCGCTCCGCGCACAGGACGGCGAGATCGTCGCCGTCGGCGAATATTACGAGCATGCGCCCTGGTTCGCCGAGGAGCTGGAGCGGGCCCGGCTCGCCACCTGGGCCGTGGTCGGCGCCACCACGGCGGGGATGATCGGAATCCTGTTCCTCCTCGTCGCCCGGGGCAGTTCGGTCATTGCCAGCCAGCGCAGCCAGCTCGATCATCGCATTGCAGAGGCCGACCTTATGGCTGCCCAGAACGAGAACCTGCGCGAAGCCGCCGACAAGGCCCGCCTCGATGCAAGCGAGGCCAATGAGCAGTTGCTCGCAAGGATCGGAGCGGACCTCCATGACGGTCCCATCCAGATGCTGAGCCTGTTGACGCTGCGCCTCTCCGCACAGCAGGAACAAGCCGACGACGACCAGGACGAACCGGGCGCCGGTGGCGCCCTGATCGCTCAGGACGTCCTGCGGGAATTGCGCACCATCTCGGCTGGATTGGTCCTGCCCGAAATCGACAGCATCGACCTGCGCGGCGCCCTCCAGTTGGCCGTCCTTCGCCACGAAGGGCTGACCGGGACAAAGATCGCTGTAAGTTTCGGCAAATTGCCCAGGTCGTCGTCTCTTCCGCTCAAGACCTGCGCCTACCGCGTGGTCCAGGAGGCCCTCAGCAACGCCTACAAGCATGCGGGAGACGTTCACACCGAGGTGCGGGCCACGGTTTCAAAGAACCGGCTGTATATTACCGTAAGCGATTGCGGGCCCGGCATGCCCGATGGGGAAAGAAGCGCCAGCGCCCGCGAGCAGCTCGGACTTGCCGGTATCCGGAACAGGATCAACGCTCTCAAGGGCGAGTTCTCGATAGAGCCGCGCCAGGGCGGCGGCACTTGCATCGGCGTCGTGTTGCCGTTGAATTGACCCCTTGGCCCCTGCCATGACGCTCGATCGGGCCTGTGAGATGGCCGGGATAGCAGGCGCCGGCGAACGACAACACAGGTGCTTCCAATCACCACGACAGGCTCTAGCTGAGCGCCACTGCCCGCGCGCTCGATTTGAACTGCGCCAGTTTCTGCGCCCGCATGGCCACCTCGACGCGATTGCGCGCGTGGAGTTTGAGCATAAGGTTGGTCATATAGCGCTTCACCGTCTTTTCGCTGATCGAAAGACTGCAGGCGATCTCGCGATTGGTGCGCGCCTGAAGCAGATACGCCACGATCTGGCGTTCCCGTACGCTGAGGTCGACACCATGATCGTCTTCCTGCCGCGACCGATTGCGCAAGCCGCTGAGCACCTGGCTGGCATAGAGCCTGGTGATGTACATTTCCCCCCGCAACACCGAATTCACCGCCTCGAACAGTTCTCCGAAGGTTGCACCTTTCAGCACGAACCCCGTCGCGCCGGCCTCAAGTGCCCGCATGGCGGAGTCGACGCTCGAAAAGGCTGTGAAGACAATGATTTTCGTGAAATCGGATTTCCGAACGATTTCGGTCATCACGGAAAAAACATCGCCCGGCATGCTCAGATCCATGAAAAGAATTTGCGGATGGTGGGTATCCACGATGTTTCGTGCGTCATTCGCTGACGTTCCGAGCGCCACGACGCTGAACTGCTCCTTGTTGACAAAGAGCGCTTTCATACCCTCAAGCAGTATGGGATGGTCGTCAACGAAAGCAATACTAACTTTTTCGTCCGTCATTATTTCGCCCCCTCGCCCCTCCGCCAATCGTTACCCAATGTGATTTGCCCACATTATGACTATTGTCAAAAGCCATCGCGAAAATCGCTGTTCGGCCTCAGAAAACGCTGGCAGACAGGCAGTACTGCGGCCCGGTATCGCTCACAAATGCTGGTCGAACAGGATGGCGTTGCCGTCGGGATCCAATACCATAAAGCTTGCAGGCCCGCTGCCGGTTTCATCCGCCTCCTGCTCAGGCTGAATGCCTGAGGCCTTGAGCGATTTCTGAATGTCGCGCACGTCGGTAAAGCTGCCGACCGGCTGCGCATCGCTGTTCCACCCCGGATTGAATGTCAGGATGTTCTTCTCGAACATACCCTGAAAGAGCCCGATGACCGCCGTCGGCGACTTCATGATAAGCCAGCCCTGCTCGGCATCGCCGTGAAAGACTTCAAACCCGAGCTTTTCGTAAAACGCGCGTGACGCGGCGATGTCCTTGACCGCCAGGCTGACGGAAAATGCACCCAATTGCATCTGTTTCCCTCCTCTAGAGCGCGTCCAGCTAAAGTGGGCACCACTTTACGGTTCGGACGCGCGACAAAACAAAGACTGAGAGAATTTTCGCGATTTAAGGACCCCAGGGGCCACGATAACGAAAAGCGGAAATGCTCTAATCAGACGAACGGGATTGTTTTCGTGCACCTTGCGCGGCACAAGCCCGGGCCAATCACGATTGTGACATACTCTGCCTTCCGCCGCTCGAAATACTTATCCCCGCACCCGGCCCCTCATGGCATTCTCCCCTCACGACCGCACCAGGGCGAGGTTGCAAACGAGCTTCCGGTGAGGGCGGGACTGGAGAAGGGGGAGCGTGCGGCCGAGCCCATGCCGCATCGGCCCCCGGGCACTTCGATCCCAACCGACAGGTCGGTTCGGGTTCCTTGCGGGTCGCTGCAGGGAAGGCCCAAAGCGGACGGATGGCCAGGCGAGGATGGGAGTCCACGTCATACCGGGGCAACCCGGAGGGGCACCGGCAATTTGGGGGACACGGGAGGTTGGCAGGAAAAGCATGTCCTCGGACTTGATCCGGGGATGGCACTTTTCCGGTTCGACCAACCGACCCACAAAAACCGACAAACCCCAGCCCGAGATGCCGCCATAAGCCAAAAACCCCGGATGTGAACGGCGAAGCTGGCTTCGCTTACTATCAAAATCGGATGAAGCTTGCTTCGCCGTTCACCGCCCATTCGGGCACCTCTTATATAAACCGGGGCTTATGGCCATCGGACGCTTTGGCGCGTCCTACGCCCGGAGATGATCCAGCAGGCCCTGCCCCGCTACCCGTCCGGTGGCAAGGCACGCCGAGAGCAGATACCCACCGGTCGGCGCTTCCCAGTCGAGCATTTCCCCGGCCACGAACACGCCCGGCAGCTTTTTCAGCATCAGCCGCGCGTCAACCTCATCCCAGCCGACCCCGCCCGCCACCGAAATCGCCTCGTCGATCGGCCGCGTTCGTATCAGCGGCACGGCCAGCGCCTTGATCGCCCCGACCAGCGCCGCAGGGTCGGCGCGCACCGCTTCGCTGGTCAGCTCCCGCACCAACCCGGCCTTGACCCCATCGAGCCCCGCGCCCTTGCGCAACCGGCTCGAAAAGCTCGCCTTGGCCGGTTGCCGCGCCAGGTCGCGCTCGAGCCGTTTGGCAGACCGGTCCGGCGCCAGATCGGGCACCAGCGCCGTCGGCCCCGCCTCCAGCCCATCGCGCAGCGCCGCCGATTGTCCATAAACTAGCGAGCCCTCGACCCCGTGCCGGGAAACGACAAACTCTCCCCGGTTCGCGCCCACCGCCACGGCCTTCACCGGCGCTCCCGCGAACCGTTCGATGAAATGCGCGCTCCAATCGACATCGAACCCGCAATTGGCCGGCCGGAACGGGATGACAGAGACACCCAGCGCTTCAAGCCAGGCCACCCACGCCGCATCGGACCCCAGTTTGGGCCAGCTCGCCCCGCCCAGCGCCAGCACCACCGCATCGAAGGTGTCGCGCACCTCGCCCTCTGGCGTTTCAAACACCAGCGTGTCGCCCTCGAACCCCGCCCAGCGATGTCGCGTCCGAATGGCGACTCTGTGCTCTGCCAGCCGTTCGAGCCACGCCCGCAGCAGCGGCGAAGCCTTCATCGCCTGGGGAAACACCCGCCCCGACGACCCCACGAACGTCTCGCTGCCCAGCCCCGCCGCCCAGGACCGCACAGCCTCATTGTCGAAGGCCGAAAGCACAGGCTCCAGCCGCTCCCGCGCCGCCCCGAACCGGGAAAAGAAATCCCCCATCACCTCAGCATGGGTTAGGTTGAGCCCGGACTTGCCCGCCATCAGCAGTTTGCGTCCAACGGTTGGCATTCCCTCGTAAATGGTCACGGGATATCCGGCCCCCGAGATAACCTCGGCCGCCATCAGCCCGGCGGGGCCGCCCCCAACGATTGCAATATGCTTGTCCATGGCCAGCCCAGAACACCCTTTCGCCACCGCTGTCAAACCGCTAGTTTTGGCGTTCAACTGAGTCATTTCCAAAACAAAGAAGACCCATCATGTCCGACTCGCGTTCCAACGCTCCCGTCAATGAGGAAAAGCTCGACAAGCTCGCCCAGGTCGCCATTCACACCGGCCTCGGGCTCGAAGCCGGTCAGGATCTGCTCATCACCGCCCCGCTATCGGCCCTGCCGCTCGTTCGCAAGATCACCGAGCACGCCTACAAGGCCGGCGCCGGTCTCGTGACCACCCTCTATTCGGACGAGGAAGCCACCCTCGCCCGCTACAAGTACGCCAATGACGATGCCTTCGATCACGCTGCCGACTGGCTCTATGAAGGCATGGCCAGGGCCTTTGGCTCCAATACGGCCCGCCTTGCCATTTCCGGCGACAACCCCATGATGCTGGCCGAGCAGGATCCCGAAAAGGTCTCCCGCGCCAACCGCGCCAATTCAAAGGCTTACAAGCCCGCCATCAAGAAGATCACGGGCTTTGAGATCAACTGGAACATCGTTTCCTACCCCAATCCCAAATGGGCCAAGCTGGTCTTCCCCGACCTCGGTGAGGACGAAGCGGTCGCCAAGCTTGCCGATGCCATTTTTGCCGCGTCCCGGGTCGATCAGGCCGACCCCGTCGCCGCCTGGAAACAGCACAACGCTGAAATCCACGCCCGCCGCGACTGGCTCAACGAAATGAAATTCCGCGACCTGCACTTTACCGCGCCCGGCACCGATCTCGTCGTCGGCCTTGCCGACGATCACGAATGGGCCGGCGGCGCCTCCCTCGCCAAGAACGGCATCACCTGCAACCCAAACATCCCGACCGAAGAGGTTTTCACTACCCCGCACGCCCGCCGCGTCAACGGCGTCGTCCGCTCCACCAAGCCGCTCTCGCACAATGGCTCGGTGATCGAGGACATCGAAATGGTCTTCAAGGATGGCGTTGCCGTCGAAGTGCGCGCCTCCAAGGGCGAAAACGTCTGGAACAAGGTTCTCGACACCGACGAGGGCGGCCGCCGTCTGGGCGAAGTGGCGCTCGTGCCGCACTCCTCGCCGATCAGCCAGTCGGGGGTTCTGTTCTACAACACGCTATTCGACGAAAACGCCGCCTGCCACATCGCCATGGGCCAGTGCTACACCGAATGCTTCGTGGATGGCGACAAGCTGACCGAAGACGAGGTCACCGAAAAGGGCGGCAATTCGAGCCTCATCCACATCGACTGGATGATCGGATCGGGCGAAATGGATATCGACGGCATCACCCAGGACGGCGAACGCGTCCCCGTCTTCCGCAAGGGCGAATGGGCCAACTGACAGAACAAATAACGAGCCGGGTTATCCCCGGCTCTTTTCTTTGCCTTACCATCCTGTCCAACATTTCATCTGCCGGACAGCCTGCCGTGAGTTTGCATCCTCTAGTCTCCTTCCCATCGGCGCGACAACTGCGCCGCCCATGCAAAGGAGACGACAAATGAAGAACCTGACGCGCACAGCGATCATAACCATCGCCGCCGCCTCGATCGGCGCAGCCTCGCTGGCCCCGGCCCTGGCCCAGCCTTTCGGCGGTGCTCGCGACAATGGCGTCCAGCAAATTCACGGCGATAGCGCACGCAGCTTTCGCCCCGGCGGTGAGGGACCGATGAGCCATTTCCGCCGTGGCCCCGGCTTCGGCCAGGGTGGAGGATTGGTTGAAATGTTCCTCTCCGAGCGCGGCGCCGAGGCCATCGACATCGCCGCTGTCCGCCTCACCCATCTGCTTGAATTGACCGACGACCAGATGGCACTGCTCGAGGACCTGCGCCTGGCCGCCCTCGATGCCGTCGAAGACGTTCAGGCTGCCCACGACGAAATCGCTCCGGTCGCCGAGGATGAAGCGACCGAGCCCGATCTGGTCGCTCGCTTCGCGGGCATGGTCGCCATGACCACCGCCCGCGCCGAAGCTCTCGAAACGCTTCAACCGACATTTGAAGCGTTCGTCGGCAGCCTTGACGAGACCCAGCTCGAAAAACTGACGCCGCAGCGCCCAGGCGGCCCGCGAGTCGCGCCCCCGGCCCCTGCGACCGATGCGGCGCCCGAAACCCCTCAAGCCGAGGGCTAAACGAGCCGCAACACCACCAGAACACCCGACCCGGCGATCAGGAACGCCGGGTCGGCCCACGAAAACCCCGGCACGCCCACCATGGTGCGTGCCGGGGTCGCCCCAAACCCCCGTGCCTCCATGGCAATGGCCGACCGCCCGGCGCGCCGGACGGCAAAAGCCAGCAACGGCACGGCCAGCGCCGCCATCTCGCGTGGCCCAGGAATACGCCGCACGGGCCGACCCGCCCGCATCGCCCGCGCCATGCGCATCTGCGCCGCTTCGGCCAAAAGGTCCGGCACCAATTGCATGGCCACGAACAGCGCATAGCCAAGCCGCGCGGGAAATTTGAGATAGGCGATCAACGCCCGCACGAACGCTCCCGGATCGACGCTGAGCGCAAAAAGGATCGAAATCGTCCCGATCGCCAATGCCCGCAGGCTCAAGGTCAGCCCTGCCGAGAGCGCCGCACCGCCATTATCCCCGCCCGCGATATGCATGGCAAAATCACTGTCCTGGCGAAACAGCAGATTGGTCGTGACAAATCCCATGCCGAAGAGAATGAACGGCACCATCAATGCCAAAACAAGCAGGACGGGCACCCGCTGAATACCGACAAGCACCAATAGGACAACGCCGACCACCGAAATCTGGAACATCGGATCGAACGACGTCGCGATGCCGACAAAGAAAATCACACAGACTGCAAACACCGTCAGCGGATTGAGCCGCCCCAGCGGTGCGCCTGAAAACCTTTCATAGAACACAGTCATCCCGCCTCACCCCGCCGCCGGGACGCGCGACGCCATCTCGACGCGATTCAGCCAATCGATCACCGGCGCAAAACTCGGCCGCGCAAGCCCCGCCGTTTCTGTCACGGCGGTATCGCCCAGAATGTCCAGGGGTCTGCCTTCGGCGAGTATCCCGCCATCGGCGATCACAGCGACCCGGTCGCAAAGCCGCACCACCATGTCCATGTCGTGCGAAACGAGCACCACGCCTTTCCCGTTTTTCTTCAACTCAGAAAGATGCTCTGCCACCATCGCCGCGCCCGCGGCGTCCAGTCCCGAAAATGGTTCATCAAAAACCACGAACGACCAATGCCCCCTTGCATCCAGACTCGCAAGTGCCAGCCGGCGCTTCTGTCCGAACGAGAGTTCGAACGGATGCCGCTCTGCAAACCCGGCAAGCCCCCACCGCTCCAGCACAGCCTGGCAATCCCCGCCCCCGTCTATTGCCCCCAGGATTTCCTCCCGGACGCTCGCCGCCACAAGCTGGGCCTCCGGGTTCTGGAAGGCGATGCCTGCCATTGGCCCCTCCCGATGCCCCGCGCGCAACCGCAGCACACCGGCCAGGCTCGCCGCCAGTGTCGTCTTGCCCGCCCCATTAGGTCCGATCAGCCCCACAATCTCCCCCTCGCCGATGTCGAGATTTATGTCCTTGAGAACAGCGCGCCCCATTGGCGGGGCGCAATCGGCCTGCCTGAGGGACGCAACAACCTTGCCGCCCGCCGAGGGAACGCTGATGCGCTGCTCTATGTATCGCTGCGCAACGACGCAGGCCGCCGCTATGGCCGCATCATTGCCGACACCGGGCTCGAATGGTGCAAGCACATCCGAAAAGGAAAGCGGAGCCTGCTCGGAGGCAAGTCCGACCGCACCGAGCATGTCGTCGAGCGCGGAAAAAGCGGGCCGCCAGATACCTGCGCCCAAGAGATTCGTTCCGCGCTCGCGAAACAACGGCCCCGGCGGCATATCGGCCAGCACCGATCCGTTTTCGCCAAGCACCACGACCCGATCGATAGCGTCGATCAACCCTTCCAGCCGATGGTCGATCACCACCACGGCTTCAAACGCGCTCCTGTCCGACAACAGACCATGCGCCTTGGCCGTAGCCGACGGACTCAAATGCGAGGTTGGCTCGTCGGCAATCAGGATCGGCGTTGCCTGCGCCAGCACCGAAGCCAGCGCGACAAGCTGGCGCTCACCGCCGGACAGCGCCGAACTGCGCCGGCCCTGCCATTCCTGCGGCAGCCCGAGCCTGTCGAGAACGTCAGCCACTCGCGCCGCAATGCTTGCCGGCTCCATCCCCCGGTTTTCCAACGCGAACGCAATTTCCTCGCCCACCCGCATGCCACACAATGTTTCATCGGCATTCTGGAAATATTGCGCCACGGTATCGGCCCATTGCGCCGCGCTGCGGCTGGCCACGTCAGCACCATTCAGTTTGATCCGCCCCGCAACGCTCGCCGGAACGGCATTCGGGATCAGCCCGGTCAGCGCAAGCATGAGCAAGGACTTGCCCGACCCAGATGGCCCGAGCACAAGAACTCTTTCACCATGCCCGATGGCGATATCGACGGGACCAACCGCATCGCTGGTGGCGAAGGGATACCGGATCGATACCCCCTCCCATTGCGCCAGGCTCATTGGGCTGCCTGCGGCTCAAACCCGACGCCGCGGCGCTCGATATCGATCCGCAGCCCCCTGAGCACGCCGGTCCTATAGAGAGCCTCGACAATCAGATGCCCGAGAACACCCGCCAGCACAGCCCCGCTGATAAGCCGGATGACAAACATCGCACCGACCAGCCAGGGCTCGAGGGCACCGTAATCGAACAGGAACCAGTTATATATGAAGCTCGTCACCGAGGCGCCCATCCCCGCGGCGATCAACACCGGCAGCCGGTAATGCTTCCAGCCCAGCGCCGCAAAAACCAGTTCCGCCCCAAGGCCCTGCACCATCGCCGCGATGAGCAACCCCAGCCCCGCGGGACTGCCGAGCAGGATTTCAATCCCTGCCGCCAGCACCTCGGCCATCAGGGCAACACCGGGTTTGCGGATGACGGCGGCGGCAACGATGGATGCCGAAAACCAGAACCCCATGAAAACGTCCATCGTCACCGGCCCGAACGCCGCCTGGCTGACCAGCCAGACCTGAACCCAGGCCAGGTAGAGCACGGCAAACGCGGCGCCGAAAACGGCAACGACAAGGGTCTCGCGCAGCGTCCAGCGCCACGATTGCGAAGCGAAATCGGACATGTCCTGTCCTCCTTTGATAACGATGTTGGGAAAAGCGCCGCGGGACCACGCCCCGCGGAAAAGTCACGCAGCGGCGTCCGGAGACGGGCTGTTGGCCGAAGCGGTCAGATCGATCGCGACATGCGCGTTCGGATCGCCAAAGCTGAGCCAGGCTTGCGAAAGAGCCTCAAAGACCGGCCCGGCATCGCCGGCCAGCCTCGTGCAGTAGTTCTTCGCCCTGTCGAACACCGGCGAGGCTTTCAGGAAATCGATGCAGCCGTAGATTTCGTCCATGTAATCGGCCGGGCCGAGCGGATAGAGCGAAAATTGCACGGCAACCCTCTGGCCGGTCGATGGCGCATCGGTCACGGCTCGCGCCGCACGCCTCTTACGCTTTTCAAGGTCTTCGTCGAACGCAGACGGCTGTTCGGGCTCGCAGATATCCATGTCCGGTTCCCCCGGACATCCGCGAGAGATCGTAGCATGCATTGCTACGTGATGCCCGCTCCGCGCTGCCGCAACGAACAATTCGCGCATGGTTGGAAAAATCAACTCTGGCGGACCGACGACAAGCGTCGAGATATCGTCGGTCTCTATGCGCAAGTGGTCCCTATAGGGCGCAATTGCGTCGAGAGAGGACAGAATTACGCGAACGAAATCGTCCGCCATGACATAAAGGGAGAGTTGTGCGCCGCACTTCATCTTCGCCTCGCTCCGCTGGTATTATCCAGATCAGCTTTAGGGTTAGATGGCTTTGCGCCGTCCTCTCAGCCCCGGCCATACGGAGCACCCCTGTCGAACGACTCGATGGTTAGCACATCTTTCCATCGTGCGGCAACGGGAACTTCCCGCTTTGAGAGAACACCGTTTTCCGGCACTCTGTGTACCTGTCTTTGGAAAGGCCCAACCGTGCGAAACATCCGATTTGCAATAACAGCCCTCCTTATTGGTGCCTGGCCGGGAATCGGTTTGGCGCAGCAGGAAGCCGTAAGCGAAGACGACGCCTTTGCGCGTTTTTCACAGAGCTTTCCCGAACTGTGCTACGGGCTCGAAGACTCTGTCGCCGCGGAATATTACCCGAACGAGCGTTGGGATCTGAGCTGGGAAACCGAATATTCGGACGCTCCACAGACCGCCACGCTCCATAGATTCTTCTGTGGTTCTGGCGCTTACAACGTCAACCACATGTACTATCTCGAAACCGAGTACGAGGGCTTGGTGCCGGTGGCCTTTGCCACTCCCCAGTTCGACGTCGTCTATGAAAATGATGATTTCGAAGGCGCGGTCCTCGATATGCCGATGACGGGTTACGGCACCCAGTTGTTGCTCACCAATTCCGAATTCGACTCCGAGACAAAAACAATCACCAGCCACGCCCTGTGGCGCGGTCTTGGCGACGCCTTTTCAGCGGGAACCTGGACCTTCGATGAGGGTCAGTTCGTACTTATCCGCTACCAAGTCGATGCGCAGTATGATGGTGAAGCCAATCCCGAAACGCTGGTGAGCTTCAAATAGGAGTAACGCTCCATGTCAGGTCTCAAGACTCGCCCGACCGACCAGAAGGTCTCCCAATTCATCGACGCGGTCGAACCTGATCAAAAGCGGCAAGACTGCTGGACCATGGTCGAGATGATGCGCGAGATAACTGGCTCCGAGCCCGTCATGTGGGGCTCCTCGATTGTCGGGTTCGGAACCTACACATATGTCAACACGACCAAGAAACCCGCAGATTGGCCGATCACAGGTTTTTCACCCCGCAAGGCAAATCTCACGCTTTATGTGATGCCGGGTTTTTCGCAATACGATGCTCTCATGGAGAAGCTGGGCAAGCACTCGACCGGCGTTTCGTGCCTTTACGTAAAGAAGCTGGCCGATATCGATCTTGGCATTCTCAAAGAGCTCATTCGCCGATCGGTCGAACAGATGCGGGCGACCTATCCCACCAGATAAGAAGAGACCGCAGCGCCGGGCGGACGACTGCGGTCTCCATAAACGCTTCCGCCGCGCTGTTGAGGGCTTGGGGGACTACAGCGGAAGCTTGTGTCCGCTAGTGCATGGGCTCGTTTGCCAGTCCAGCAGACACCACCAATATCGGTTGTCATTGCGGCGACAAAAGGCCCAATCACCGAACTGTGATAAAACGCTGATTGGATCGGAGAGCATTGCACGGCGAAGCCGAAACTGGCATGCCTTGGGGTTAAAACCAAAAACAAGAACAGGACTTGCGCATGAAACTCATCACTCCGCCCACCATACCGCTGAAATCCTTCTCCGATCCGGTCAAGGCTTGGGAGTATGTCTGCGAAATCTATGACCGCAACACGGGCTTCATCCGCGACCATCTGCTCAACCTGACCAAGGGACAGGTGCCTCCGGGCAAGGTTCGTGCCCATTACCCCAAGGTGCAGGTGCTTTCGACAAGCTTCCAGCAACAGGCCAATTCGCGCCTTGCCTATGGCTTTCTGCACAGCCCCGGGCTTTATCAGACCACGCTGACCCAGCCGGCGCTGTTTCATAAGTACCTTATCGAGAATTTTTCGCTCATCCTCAAGAACCACGGCGGCAAGATAGAGGTCGGAGAATCCGAAACCCCCATTCCGCTCCATTTCGCCGTCGATCCGAAAGAGCGGGTTGAGGGCGATACGCTCCTCGATATCGGTGTGCCGTTGCGCGACCTGTTCGACGTCCCCGATCTGGCCCACATGGACGATGAAATCGCCAACGGCACGTTTATCCCGCCTTCGGGTGGCCCCTACCCGCTTGCCGCCTTCACCGGACCGCGCGTCGATTATTCGCTGCACCGGCTCAACCACTACACCGGAACGGTCCCCGACCATTTCCAGAACTTCGTGATCTTCACAAACTACCAGTTCTATATTGAGGAATTCACCCGGCTCGCCCATCAGTGGATGAGCGAAGGGCACGAATTCTATGAAAGCTTTGTCGAACCGGGAAACGTTATAACGACCAATAGCCGCCTTGGCGGAGGAACCGATGGCACGCTGCCCGCCCGCCAGCCTCAGATGCCCGCCTATCACCTGACGGCGCCTAACGGTCGCGGCATTACGATGATAAACATTGGTGTAGGGCCATCCAACGCCAAGACGGCAACGGACCATATCGCTGTCCTGCGCCCCCATGCCTGGCTGATGCTCGGACACTGCGCCGGCCTGCGCAACTCGCAGTCTTTGGGCGATTACGTTCTGGCGCACGCCTATGTTCGCGAGGATCACGTTCTCGACGACGACCTGCCCGTCACGGTCCCGATTCCAGCACTGGCCGAAATTCAGCTTGCTCTGCAGGAAGCTGTGGCCGAGGTCACGCATCTTGAGGGCCTGGAAACCAAGACCATCATGCGCACCGGTACGGTCTTCACCATCGACAACCGCAACTGGGAGTTGCGGGACCAGAGCGAAATCACCCGCCGTCTGTCACAATCGCGCGCCATCGCGCTGGACATGGAGAGCGCCACGATCGCTGCCAATGGTTTCCGCTTCCGTGTCCCTTACGGCACCCTCCTCTGCGTCTCAGACAAGCCCCTGCACGGCGAACTCAAGCTCCCCGGCATGGCCTCTGACTTCTATCGCACCCAGGTTAACCGCCACCTGCTGATCGGCCTCAAAGCCATGGAAATCCTGCGCAATCAGCCCGTCGAACGGCTGCATTCACGCAAGTTGCGGTCCTTTGCCGAAACGGCATTCCAATAAAAAGAGGGCGCCTCTGGCGCCCTCCTCATAAGCCCGGAAAATCCTGCCTCAGCGTTTGAGCGCCAGGCTCTCATTGGCAGTGATCGCGGTCATGTTCACGATTCCGCGGCTGGTCACCGAAGGCGCAAGGATATGCGCAGGATTTCGTGTGCCCATCAGGATCGGACCGACCGGAAGCGCATTGTTCAATTCCTTGAGCAAGGTCATGGAAAGATTCGCACTTTCAAGGTTCGGGAACACCAGCAGATTGGCTTCGCCCTTGAGCACCGAGTCGGGAATGTAGCGTTCACGCAGCCCCTGGTTGAGCGCCAGGTCGCCCTGCATTTCGCCTTCGACAATGAGGTCCGGCGCTACGCGCTTGAGCTTGTCATAGGCGGCTTTCATCTTGTCTGACGATGCCCCCTCGCGAGAGCCGAAGTTCGAATAGCTCAGCAGCGCTGCCTTGGCTTCAATATTGAAGCGCCTGAGATGGTCGCGCGCCTGAAGCGTAATCGATACGATCTCGTCAGCGCTCGGGTCCATGTTCACATAGGTATCGGCAAGGAAAAATGCCCCGCGCGGCATGATAAGCATTGAGAGTGCCGAAACGTCCGAAACGCCGTCCGACAGCCCGACAACGGATTTGATATCGCGCACGTGCTTGATGTAACGCCCCTGAAGACCGCATATCAGCCCATCGGCATCGCCGCGCTTGACGGCGAGCGCCCCGATGATCGTGGTATTGGTGCGCACGATCGTACGCGCCGTATCGGGTGTGACGCCCGAACGCCCAACGAGCGAATGGAACTCGGCGACATATTCCTTGTAGCGCGGATCGTCTTCGGGATTGATAATCTCGAAATCCTTGCCCGGCGTCAGCTGCAGCCCGAAGCGTTCGATTCGCTGCTCGATGACAAACGGCCGTCCAATAAGAATTGGCTGCGCGATGCCCTCTTCGAGCACCACCTGCGTGGCCCGCAGTACGCGTTCGTCTTCACCATCGGCAAACGCAATGCGCTGACCGGCGCCCTTGGCGCGCTCGATCATCGGCTTCATCACCATGCCCGAGCGGAAAACGAACCGATTGAGACTGTCCTTGTAGGCGTCGAAATCGGCTACGGGACGCCGCGCGACGCCCGAATCCATCGCGGCCTTCGCAACGGCGGGCGCAATACGCAGAATGAGGCGCTGATCGAACGGATTGGGGATGAGATAATCCCGGCCGAAAGTCGATGGAGACCCTGGAACCGACTCGAGCACCGGCTCATGCGCCAGCTTGGCGATCGCATGAGCGGCGGCGGCCTTCATTTCTTCATTGATCGTGGTTGCACCGACATCGAGCGCACCGCGGAAGATGAACGGAAAGCACAGGACGTTGTTGACCTGATTTGGGTAGTCGGATCGCCCTGTGCAGATCATTGCATCCGGCCGTTCTTCAATGGCGATCTCGGGCATGATTTCCGGCACCGGATTGGATAGCGCCAGGATCAGGGGATTCTCCGCCATATCCTTGAGCATCTCTCGCTTCAGCGCACCGGCCGCGGAAAGGCCGAGGAAGATATCGGCACCTTCCATAACCTCAGCAAGCGATGTCTTGTCGCTGTCCTGAGCGAAAGCCCCCCGCCAACGATCCACGGAGTTGTCGCGTCGCGTCGTCACCAGTCCTTCGCGATCGGCCACCCAGATGTTTTCCCGCTTGGCGCCCACCGCCATCAGCATGTTCAGGCAGGCGATGGCAGCCGCGCCGGCACCGGAGGTGCAAATCTTGACCTTGGAAATGTCCTTTCCGGCAATCTTGAGCCCGTTGAGGACCGCAGCCGCAACGATAATGGCCGTACCGTGCTGATCGTCGTGAAAAACCGGAATCGGCATGCGCTCGCGCAGCGCTTCCTCGATCTCGAAGCAATCCGGCGCCTTGATGTCTTCAAGATTGATGCCGCCGAACGAGGGCCACATCGGCGCAACGGTTTCGATGAACTTCTTGGGATCCTGCTCGTCGATCTCGATATCGATTGAATCGATACCGGCAAACTTTTTGAAAAGGACTGACTTGCCTTCCATCACTGGCTTGGATGCCAACGCCCCGATATTGCCCAGCCCGAGAACCGCCGTGCCGTTGGAAATGACCGCCACGAGATTGCCACGCGAGGTGTAGAGCGCCGCCGTTTCCGGATCTGCCGCAATTTCCTCGCACGGTGCCGCGACACCCGGCGAATATGCAAGAGCCAGATCACGTTGGTTTGCCAGCGGCTTGGTCGGAACAATCTCGATCTTGCCGGGCTTGGGATGCTGGTGGAAATGCAGGGCAGCTTCTTTAAGCGCCTTCTGCGGATCGCGCGGTTCGTCCGTCATGCCGTCTCCTCGGATTAGCGGCGAGATACCTGCCACCAATCGCATCAAAATGGAAGGCTTGCGAACCTATCTTTTCCGCACTTGGGATATTCAGCGGCCTATCGGGTAGGAATACCGGCAAATCAGGCAGCAAGTCCTGGCTCAAGATTGCTTTCCCGAACACCGGGTCTGAGCGCATTCGCCAGAACGAGGAACGATGACAGTTTCATCGGCGGAGCAAAAAGGTAGCCTTGGGCAAACACCACGTTCTTGGACCGAAGGTAGAGCGCCTGCTCCTGGGTTTCGACCCCTTCGGCTATGATGTCGATATCGAGATCCTTGGCCATCGAAATCAGGGCATCGACCACCGGAACGGGCTGGCTTGCGTCTTTTATCATCTCGACGAAAATCTTGTCGATCTTGACGATATCGATGCCGAGCGTCTGCAGATACGCAAGATTTGAATGGCCCGTCCCTGCATCGTCCATGGCGATCCGAACCCCGAGCTTGTGCATCGCACTCATCACCCGGTTGGCCGCATTCCTATCGTCGAGCGGTCGACGCTCTGTAATTTCAAAGACAAGCTGACGATAGGAAATACCGCTTCCCTCAAACACCGACTGGATATCTTCCACGATCGACCCGTCACGAAAATGCCCCTCGAAAAGGTTGATCGACACCTTGAAGTCCGGCACTTCGCGGCAGATGTCCTCGAGATCGTAGCGGACCTGCTCCATAAGGCTCAGCGTCATCGGGATGGCCAGACCCGACATTTCCGCATAGTCGATAAATGCACCTGGAGGAATTATTTCTCCATTTTTCTTCACCCAGCGTATGAGAACCTCGCAACCGATGAGCTTTCCGGTCTTGAGGTTGATGACGGGCTGGTAATAGGGTTTCATTTCTCCAGCGATAATGGCGCGTTCCAGGTCGAAAGCAACGATATCGGCCTTGCGCGCATATTGGATCGCCAGGACCAGAATAAGCGCCCCCATGAAACAGGCCGCCACTGTAAAGCCCACATCGAGCGGCGAATATTCGGAACGGACCTGGGAAAACGATAGACCAGCTTCTGCTTTCAGCGGTATTTCGCCGGCAAACGACCTAGCAAAAAGATAATCATCCCGGCCCGCCCCTTGCCCGATCCGTTCGTCCCCCCGCAACAGGATCGAACTGCCACTGGTCAGGGCGACCTGCAAATAGCTGATCTGGCCCAGCAGCGGCGCGTCTTTGCGCATGAGCATCGGAGTGGCCAGCACCAGCGCCGAAACGGTACGCTCGCGTCCGAATGCCTGGGTTATCTTGAGCAACGGGATTTCGCTGCCCTCTATCTTAACGACACTCAGCGTTTCCGTATGACCTGGGATCGTCAGGCTTTCCGACAGAACGCGATAGTCAACTGCGCGGCCAAATGCCGAGCAATATTGCACCCCGTCGTGGTTTTCCACGAGCACTTGGCGCAGGAACGGGTTGGCTTCCAGCTCTGAATTCACGTTCTGTATAAAAGTTGCCGCGCACAAGGATGGGCTGTTGGCCAGAATGCGCCTTAGCGATTGAATTCCCTCATGAACGGTAACCTGAGAATCATGGGTAATCGCATCCACGGTCGTCTGCAAGGCACCCGTTTCCCGCGCCTGGACATAGCCATCGATCACATGGTCGACGGCCACCACCGGCAAGAACGCCAGCAATGCCACAACGAGCAGCACAATCTGTGAAAAACGCGACCGCAAAGAAAAATGCCCGGAAGTATCGACCCTCAATTCGATCCTACCGGGCAAGACTTTAACTGCGCATTAAATCAGCGGTGTTTGCCTGATACCGCTTAGATCTTCTTTTTGTCCGCGGGCAGGTTGAGACGCAGATGGAGTTCACGCAACTGCCTGGCCGACGCCTCGCCCGGCGCTCCCATCAGTAGATCTTCTGCCTGCTGGTTCATTGGGAACAGCGTGATCTCGCGCAGGTTCTGGACGCCGCACAAAAGCATAACGATACGGTCGATACCCGCCGCCATGCCGCCATGCGGTGGTGCGCCATACTGGAACGCACGATACAGTCCGCCAAAGCGGTCTTCGACGTCCTGGCGTGAAAGCCCCACCTTCTCGAAGGCGGCAACCATGGTGTCGGGTTCCTGGTTACGGATCGAGCCCGATGCAATTTCGAAGCCATTGCAGACGGCGTCATACTGATAGGCCTTGATCGACAGCAGGTCCTCGCCGTCGAGTGCCTCGCGTCCGCCCTGAGGCATAGAGAACGGATTGTGCGCGAACTCGACTTTCTTTTCCTCTTCGTCCCATTCAAAAAATGGAAAATCGACGATCCAACATAGTGCATAGCTGTCGAGATCGAGAAGTTCGAGATCGGTGCCCACCTTGGTGCGGGCCGCACCCGCGAAACTGTGGAACTTGGATGGTACGCCACAGACGAAAAATACGGCATCGCCGTCCTTGAGACCGAGCTGAGCACGAATGGCTTCCGTGCGCTCCTCGCCTATGTTCTTGGCAATAGGGCCCGAACCGGCACCGTCCTTGAAAAAGATGTAACCCAAGCCCGGTTGTCCCTCGCCTTGCGCCCACGCATTCATGCGGTCGCAAAATGCGCGAGACCCGCCGGTCGGCGCCGGAATGGCCCAGACCTCGACCTTGGGGTCGCCTGCGATCTGGTTGGCAAAGACCTTGAACCCCGAGCCACGAAAATGTTCAGTAACGTCATCCATTTCGATCGGATTGCGCAGGTCCGGCTTGTCAGAACCATACTTGCGGATCGCCACATCGTAGGGGATGCGAGGAAATTCCTGGGTAACCTTCTTGCCCTCGGCAAATTCCTCGAACACGCCGCGAATGACCGGCTCCATGGTGTCCCAGACTTCTTCCTGGGTCACAAAGCTCATCTCGACGTCGAGCTGATAGAATTCCCCCGGCAGGCGATCGGCGCGCGGATCTTCGTCCCGGAAGCACGGGGCAATCTGGAAATACCGGTCGAACCCGGCCACCATCAGCAACTGCTTGTACTGCTGGGGTGCCTGCGGCAGCGCAAAGAACTTGCCCGGATGGATACGGCTCGGCACAAGAAAATCGCGCGCGCCTTCGGGCGACGAGGCCGTCAGGATCGGCGTCGAGTATTCGCCGAAGCCGATCTCGCTCATGCGGCGGCGCATATCGGCAATGATTTTGGAGCGCTTGACGATATTGGCGTGCAGCGTTTCGCGGCGCAGGTCCAGGAACCGGTAGCGCAGGCGCGTGTCTTCAGGGTAGTCGGGTTCACCGAACACCGGTAACGGCAGTTCCGCGGATTTACCGAGCACTTCGATATCGCGGATGAAAACCTCGACTTCACCGGTTGGCAGGCTCTTGTTGGTGGTCTCCGGCGTACGCGCCTTGACTTCACCATCCACACGGATCACCCATTCGGCCCGAACGGATTCGGCCAGCTTGAATGCAGGCGAATCCGGATCGATCACGCATTGCGTCAACCCGTAATGATCGCGCAGATCGAGAAACAGCAACCCGCCATGATCTCGAATGCGATGCACCCATCCTGACAGCCGGGCGGTCGAGCCGACATCTGCCTTTTTAAGCTGGGCACAGGTGTGCGAACGATAGCGATGCATCACAACAAGTCTTTCGAGAACGGAGTGGGAATTTGTGCCGGAAAAGCGCATGTGACGTGCTCAATGTCAAGCATGATGCGCCATGGCACTTTGCGGCAGGACAACAATCCTGATAACAGACATCCCATTATTTTTGAACTGGATACCGACTCAATGCAGGTCATCACTTCGACGCGGGCGCTTGAGGCGTTCTGCAAGGACGCTGCGACCTATGATTTCGTTACCGTCGATACCGAATTTTTGCGCGAAACGACATACTGGCCAAAGCTCTGCCTCATTCAGGCCGCCACCGCGGACCGAGCGGTTATCATCGATCCGCTTGCCGATGACATTGATCTTGCTCCGTTTGCCGAACTTTTGGCGGACCGGCATGTGACTAAGGTGTTTCATGCCGCGCGGCAGGATATCGAAATCTTTGTGAAACTGTTCGGCGTCGTTCCCCATCCCATCTTTGATACCCAGGTTGCCGCCAGCGTCTGCGGCCACGGCGATTCGGTGTCGTACGACAATCTGGTGCGTTCCGTGGTCGGCGAGCAGATCGACAAGAGTTCCCGCTTTACCGACTGGTCGCATCGCCCGCTGACCGAAAAACAGCTCAACTACGCTCTGGCCGACGTCACCCATCTGCGCGACATCTATGGCCAACTGCGCACCGAAATCGACAAGACCCGCCGTGGCGCCTGGGTCGCCGATGAAATGGCCGTACTGGAAAGCGTCGATACATACGTCATTCAGCCCGAAGTCGCATGGAAGCGCGTAAAGGCCAGGGTCAATAAACCCCGAGACCTGGCGGCACTTCAGGCCATTGCAGCCTGGCGCGAGCGTCGTGCCCAGGAAAACGATCAGCCTCGAGGCAGGATTCTCAAGGATGACGCGATCGCCGAACTGGCCATCCAGCGCCCAACGACGCCCGATGCCTTCGAAAAGCTCAGGGCCGTGCCGCGCGGCTATGGTCGATCAGCGGCGGCTGCCGAACTGATCGCGATCATCAAATCGGTGGAAGCGGCGGACAAATCCAGCCTCCCCAAGGTTGCCGAGCGTCCCAGAGGGCCTTCTCCCAAAGGAGCGGTTGGCGATCTGCTCCGCGTCTGGCTCAAGGCCGTTGCCGATACCAACGGCGTTGCAACCCGCATTATCGCCAGTTCCGACGACATCGATGCAATCGTGCTCGACGACAACGCGGACGTTCCTGCCCTCAAGGGTTGGCGCCGCAAGCTGTTTGGCGAAAAGGCACTGGCGATAAAGCACGGACGCATGGCGCTGGCCGCCACGCGCAAAGGTGTCGTTGAGGTGTCGGTGGACCTCGCCGAGTAGAATCTCAATCGACTCGGATCGCGCCGTCCTTGAACCCTGCCTCGGTGGCCAATTGGCGCTGACGACCGCGCATCCGGTCCCCATCGAGAAATGCCAGATCGGCCGGCAGGTGAAGCTGAAGTGTTTTGCCGTCCACGGAAAATCTCGTGCGCGGCAAGATGCCTGGCATGGCCGCAGCGAGCGGATAGGCAACGCGAAAATAGGCAGCGATCAATCGGGCCCTCGGCCCAAGATTCTTCCCCGCAAGCTCAAGCAGCTTGGTGTTGGTGCTCTTTTGCTTGAAACCCATGTAGCGGAAGGCCAGGGTCTGGGCGAGAAAAGCGCGTCCCGCATGGCTGATCCCCACAATATCGGAGAATGCGACCATCTGAATGCTCTGCTCGCCTCGATAGTCAGGATGCGCGCGCCAACCGATGTCGGAAATATAGCATGCCGCCTTGCGCAGCCGTTCTTCGTCTCTGGTTTCACCGGCGCCGATCAACTCGAAGAGCGCCTTGCTGCCCTCGATGAGATCACCGGAAAACTCGGGAGCCCGCGAACGCAGCATCGAAATTTCCTCCGCCGCCTGTAGTAGAGGATCGATCTCCTTGTCGTCATCGCTCAGCCGATCGTAAAGATATCCTTCCCGCACGCCCTGGGCAGAAAAGACGACTTCGTCAAAATCCCCTGCCCGCAACACTTCGGCCAGAACAGCCGCGCCGTATGGCAAAAGGTCTTTGCGCGATCCGGACACCGTCTCGATACCCTTGACCAGCTTCTTGTCGCCATTGCCTTCGATGAGCGCATCACACAAGGGCAAGATATCGGCCGCCCGAACCACATAATCCTGCACCATGTGGAGTGGATAGTTGCACCGGGTTTGATGCAGCTTGGCCAAAGCGCGCCATGTACCGCCGATGGCGGCAAAGGACTTATACCGCCCCCGTTCGAGCAGCTTGGACGATTTGAGGCGTTCACGGATGATCCCCGAAGCCTTGCTCGCTGTCATCTCGGTGTCGTCCTGGAGCCTGATGACCCCCAACTCGTGGGTTTCCCCACCCGTATCATGTCCAGCATCCACCATGGCCAGCTCCAGGCTTCCGCCGCCCAGATCGCCCACGACACCCACGAACTCAGGCATGCCAGAAACCAGCCCGAGGGCAGCATAGTGGGCCTCCTCGGCGCCGCTGAGCACCCGCACCGGCACGCCGATGATATCCTCGACGGCGCGGGAGAATTCGGGTCCGTTCTCAGCCTCTCGCGTGGCCGATGTCGCAATGGCATAAATGTCGCCGACTTCGGTCAAACGACACACCAGCGCAAACCGCCTTATTGCCTTCAGCGCGCTGGCCATCGAGGTTTCGGCCAGTCGTCCGGATGCTGCCACCCCGCGCCCGAGCGTGGAAGCGGATTTTTCGTTGTAAAGAACCGTAAGGGCACGCGCGAGACGTTCATAGACAACGAGGCGCACCGAGTTTGAGCCGATATCGAGGACCGCGACGGGCTTGGCCCCCGAAAGGCGCCCCTGCCCGGCTGGGTCGGATTCAAGGCTCCAGAATCGAATCAAAGATCACTGTCCTCGTCGTCGCTGTCCCCATGCAACGCGCTACCACGTCCGGAAAGGGATGGATTGGTCATGAAATAATCGTGGGCGTTGAACGCTTCTTCTCCTTCGCCCGGCGCAATGCGCTGCGCAGTCCCGTCCGGCAGGACTTCCCAGCTTTGCTGGTTGTCGCGAAGATTGGCCACCATGATACGGTCGAGAATCTGCCTGTGAACGGTCCGGTTCTTGATAGGCACCAATGTTTCGACACGCCAGTCCAGATTTCGCGGCATCAGGTCTGCGGACGAGATATAGACCGCAGCATCCCTGGACGGCATCTCGCCGCCATTGCCAAAGCAATAGATGCGCGAATGTTCGAGGAAGCGCCCAACGATCGACTTGACGCGGATATTTTCCGAGAAGCCGGGTATCCCCGGTCGCAAGCAACATATCCCGCGCACGATCAACTCGACCTTTACCCCTGCCTGACTGGCCTCGTAGAGCGCATCGATGAGTTCGGGATCGACCAGCGCGTTGCATTTGAACCATATCGCGGCTGGCTCGCCCCGCCGGGCCAGATCGATTTCGGCAGCAATGTGCTCCATCAGCGTCGCGCGCAACGAGAACGGCGAAATGGCGATAGCTTCGAGTTCGCTGGGGCGCGCATAGCCGGTGATGAAGTTAAAGACCCGCGCCACGTCGCGTGTAATGACCGGATCGGCGGTGAAGTAGGACAGATCGGTATAGATCTTGGCCGTCACGGGATGGTAGTTGCCGGTCCCCACGTGGCAGTAGGAAATGAGTTTTCCCTTTTCACGCCGCACGACCTGGCTGAGCTTGGCGTGGGTCTTGAGCTCGATGAAACCGAAAACCACCTGTACGCCGGCCCGTTCGAGATCGCGCGCCCAGCGGATATTGGCTTCCTCGTCGAACCTGGCCTTGAGTTCGACCAGTGCCGTCACCGATTTTCCCATCTCGGCGGCGGCGATCAGGGCCTTGACGATGGGCGAGTCCTTGGAGGTGCGATAAAGCGTTTGCTTGATCGCCACGACGTCCGGATCGCGCGCCGCTTGGGCGACAAATTGGGCGACGACGTCGAAGCTCTCATAGGGGTGATGGACGACGATGTCCTTTTCCTGGATCGCAGCGAAGCAATCGCCGTGATGATCCCGGATGCGCTCGGGAAAACGGGCGTGATAGCGCGGGAACTTGAGCTCCGGACGGTCAAGATCGCAGATCTTGCCCGCGTCGGCGAGCGCCATGAAGCCATCGACCTCAAACGTATCCTCCGCAGCGATGCCAAGCTCTTCGGCAATCAGCCGTTTGAGCGAACGCGGCATCGAGCGCTCGATTTCCAGACGGATCACCTGCCCGCGACGGCGCTGACGCAATGCCGATTCGAATTCGACGACAAGGTCGGCCGCTTCGTCGTCGATTTCGATTTCGCTGTCGCGAACGATGCGGAACGATCCGTGCCCGACGATGTTGTAGCCCGGGAAAATCTTATGGAAGAACAACTGGACCATCGTCTCGACGGTCACCATCTCGACGCGCCGGTCCGAAATCGCCTTGGTGGGCAGCTTGATGAAGCGGTCCAGATTGGATGGAATGCGAACCAGCGCCGTCAATCGCGAGTTGTCGGTCGCCCGATCGAGCTGAAACGCCAGGGAGAATCCAAGATTGGGGATGAAGGGGAAGGGATGCGCCGGATCGATGGCGATCGGCGTCAGCACCGGGAATATCTCTTCCCGAAAGATTTTTTGCAGGAATTCAACTTGCTCGGGGGTCAGATCGGCAACTTCGTGCAGAACGATGTTCTGCTCGAAGAGTTCGTCGCGTATCGACTGCCACTGATCCTGCTGCTCGAGGTGCAGATGCTGAGCAAGCGTGGTGATTTCCTCGATCTGCTCGCTCGGCGTCATGCCGTCGGCGCTCTCGCGTGGCAGACCGGCACGCAACTGCCCTTTCAGCCCGGCCACGCGCACCATGAAGAACTCGTCGAGATTGTTGGCCGAGATGGAAACGAACCGCAATCTTTCCAGCAAGGGGTGATTGGGATTGGCGGCTTCCTCAAGCACCCGCATGTTGAACTGAAGCCAGCTCACCTCACGGTTTACGAACCGCGCAGGGCTCGACCGCAGTGCCTCGATATCGGGCGCAGCCTCGTCGCTCGCGTGCTGCTCATGGGCCATATCGTCCATTCTTCACCTTTCAGGTCGCCTAGCGTTCCGAGCGGATTACAAGTGCCTCGGCCGCAATGGCCCGCGTAATTGCCCGCCCCCGTGACAACGACAGCCTGTCGAGCAATTCGACCAGAGCGACCACCTCTTCCGACGAGCGCTCCATGCGCCCCACCAGATAGGAGATTACTTTCGGATCAACCGACAACTGCCTGTCGGCGAACAATTTCACGAACATCTGCGACAACAAGATGTCATCGGGAGCCGTGAGCGAAAACTGCGCCGCCAGCCTGACGCGCGATTTGACGTCATTGGTCTTATAGGGCCATTCGGTCGGCTGTGTCCTGGCCGTCATCAAAATCGGCCGCTCGTCGCGCATCGACTGGTTCAGCAGATGGAAAAGCTCCGACTCTTCATAGCCGTTCCGGTCGGCATCTTCCACCAGAACCGGCTGCCGTCCGCCCTCTGTCGCCAGGGTCTCGGCATTGCCTGGTCCGGCAACTGCGGCTCCAGCTCGTCGGGCCCATATCCGTGCCAGATGCGACTTTCCCGATTTAGCGGCGCCGACGACCAACGTCATGGGAGCCGCCCAATCGGGAAACGCCATAACGTGACCGAAAGCCATCTCGTTGCCGGAGCATACCATAAAGTCATCCTCGGTCTGGGCCACATCGTGCCCAAGATCGAGAATAAGCTGTTCCTTTGCCTGCGGAGACAAGGAACTAGGGGAGTTCTTTTGGGCTTGCATCGGCGCCAGCCTCTTGCGGAACGATCATTACGGCACCCTCGGACTCATAAAGGGGGCTTTGCTTGTATTTACGGACCGCCCAGCGAACGAGAACGCCACAGATGGCGGCAAGCGGCACGGCAATCAAGACCCCCAGTGCCCCGAACAACACGGCAAAGGCAAAAAGCGAAAACATCAGCCACACCGGGTGAACCCCGATGCTCGACCCCACCAGCTTGGGATAGAGAATATTGCCCTCGAGAAACTGGCCGACAAGAAAGATCGCCAAGATCACAGCCATCATGGGCCAGTCGGGCCAGAACTGTACGAGGGCAATGCCCATCGAAAGAACGAACCCGATCAGCGCGCCGACATAGGGAATGAAACTGAAAAGCCCTGCCATCAATCCGATGGCGAGGCCGAAGCTCAACCCGGCCAGCGACAGTGATACAGCATAAAAGACTGCCAATATCCCGACCACAGCACCCTGCCCGCGTACGAAACCGGCAAGTGCCACATCCATGTCCTTGAACAAGGCATGCATCTCGGCCCGGTGCGCTGGAGGAAAGAGACTATCCACACTGTCCACCATCCGGTCCCAATCAAGCAGCAGGTAGAACGCGACGACCGGCGTTACGATCATTACACCGATCGTGTTGATGATGCTCATGGACTGCTGCATCACTTGTCCGGTAAATCCGGTGAGCATGCCTATGCCGTCGGCAAACATCTGTTCGATGCCGCGTTCGAGCTCCTGCATACGATCGGGGCCCAGCCATTGCTCAAGGCGCGGGATCATGTTTTCCACGAACACCTGCAATTGTTGAACATAGCTCGGAATGTTGCGTGCCAATCCAAACGCCTGCTGGAGCAGCAGCGGTACGATCAGCAGGAACACGGCAAGCAAGGCCAGCATCGCCAGAACCATCACGATCAAGGTGGCGAATCCGCGATGAATCTTCCGATTCTGGAGCCAATCGACAAATGGATTGAGCAGGTAGGCCAGCGTAATGCCGAGCACGAACGGAAGCAGGATGCCGCGGAACACCCACAACATCACACCCAGAACGACAAACAGTGCGATCCAGAACGTAATCTGGTTCTTGAGTGACATGGCAGTCCTTGCGTGTAGCGTTGCGAGCCGGTATCAGCCTTTCGAAATATAGAGCCCGACCGGGCCGATCAACGTTAATCTGATGTCGCCCTTCGCGACGGCGCATCACCGGGGATGGCACATTCAAATGTCCGATGACACAAACCTGCCCTCGAACGGCCTTTCCTACAAGCAGGCCGGAGTCGACATCGACGCCGGAAACGCCCTCGTCGAAGCCATCAAGCCCGCCGTCAAATCGACCCGCCGTCCCGGCGCCGATGGCGAGATCGGCGGCTTTGGCGGCCTGTTCGATTTGAAGGCTGCCGGATTTACCGACCCTGTTCTTGTCGCTGCCAACGATGGCGTTGGCACCAAGCTTCGAATCGCCATCGAAGCGGACATCCACGATACCGTCGGCATCGATCTTGTCGCCATGTGTGTCAACGACCTCGTCGTCCAGGGCGCCGAACCGCTGTTCTTCCTCGATTACTTCGCCACCGGAGCGCTCGACGTCACTCAGGGAACGGCGATTGTCAAAGGCATCGCCGAAGGCTGCCGCCAGGCCGGCTGCGCTCTGATCGGCGGAGAAACGGCCGAAATGCCCGGCATGTATCACGGCGGCGATTACGATCTGGCCGGCTTTGCCGTCGGCGCTGCCGAGCGCGGAACCCTTCTGCCCCGGCCCGATATCGGCGCCGGCGACAAACTGGTGGCAATCGCGTCGTCCGGCATTCATTCCAATGGCTATTCTCTGGTGCGCAAGATCGTGGAGATGTCCGGCCTTGCCTGGTCCGATCCCGCACCTTTCGCACCGGAGACCAGCCTTGGCGCTGCGCTGCTCGTGCCGACGAAAATCTACGTCAAACCGCTTCTCGACTCGATCCGGTCGGGCCTGAACGTCAAGGCATTGGCTCATATCACCGGTGGCGGATTTCAGGAAAATATCCCCCGCGTCCTGCCCCAAACGCTGGCGGCACGTGTCGATCTCGATGCGGTATCAACGCCGAAAGTCTTTGGCTGGCTGGCCAGACAGGGCGGGATTGCCGAGCGCGAAATGCTGCGGACCTTCAATTGCGGCGTCGGCATGCTGGTCGCCGTGGGTGCCGGGGATGCCCAAGCGCTCGTCGCCCGGCTCGAGAGCCACGGCGAAACCGCCAGCGTCATCGGCGAACTGGTCGAGCGCAGCGGCGATGCCGTGGAATTTACCGGTGCCCTTTCCCTATGAACGGAAAAAAACGCGTCGCGGTCCTGATTTCCGGGCGCGGCTCGAACATGACCGCTTTGATAGAGGCCGCCAAGGCTCCGGACTATCCCGCTGAAATCGTCGGCGTTTTTTCCAATCGCGCCGCGGCGCCGGGCCTCCAAACGGCCCGCGCTGAAGGGATCGAAACGGCCACTCTGGCCCAAAGCAGTTTCGAAAGTCGTCTCGATTTCGAGAACGCACTGACCCGCATCCTCGAAAGTTGGGCGGTCGATTACATCTGCCTTGCCGGCTTCATGCGTATCCTGACGCCGGAGTTCACGACGCACTGGCAGGGCAAGGCCATCAACATCCATCCTTCGCTCCTGCCCGCTTACAAGGGCCTCGATACCCACGCCCGGGCCATTTCCGATGGCGCGCTTGAGGCTGGTTGTACCGTCCATTTCGTGACACCGGGTCTTGATGAAGGTCCTGCCATCCTGCAGGCTCGCGTGCCGATCGAGGCGGGCGATACCGCCGAAACACTTGCCGCCCGCGTGCTCGTCGAGGAGCATAAGCTTTACCCCAAGGCCCTTGCCCTGCTCGCATCCGGCGCCGTGACCTATCGGAGTTGACGTCAAAATCGGGTCGATCGGATCACCCGATTTGATAGATGTCATCTCCATAACTGCTTCGACATCGCGCCGCCAAAGGCGTAGCGTCTGTCCCTTCCACCTATAGGCACACTGTCATGGCGACGCGCGACTGGTTCTGGATTTTCCTTCTCGGCGGAATCTGGGGCTTTTCTTTCATCTTCAACGCAATCCTGATTCGCGAACTCGGCCCTCTCTGGGTATCGGCACTGCGCGTGTGTATCGGCGCTCTGGGCTGCTGGGTGGCTCTGTTCGTCATTCGCAAGCCCGTGCCGCACGATCCCGTGCTCTGGCTCAAGCTCGGCGCTCTGGGCTGGCTGGCCTATTCGATTCCCTTCGCGCTCTACCCCCTGGCCCAGGGCAGCCTGGCAAGTGGCGTCGCGGCGATCATCAATGCGCTCACACCGATCATGACGGTCATCATTTCCCCTCTCTTCCGCGATGGTGAAAGGGCGACGCTGCTCAAGATCGTCGGCGTTGTCTGCGGATTTATCGGCGTTGCAATTCTGGCTTCTCCGGCACTCTCCAGCGATGGCAGTTCGCAATTGTGGGCGATTGCCGCCTGTCTGGGCGCGACCATCTGCTACGCCCTGTCGCTCAACATCACCCGCAGCTTCAAGTCGGTCGAACCGACGGCGTTCGCCGTGATGGCTCTGTCGGGCGCCGGGCTGAGTTCTGCCGCGGTAGCATTCGCCATCGAGGGTGCGCCGATCGTCACCTTGCCGGAAACCTGGCTCGCTGCCCTCGGGATCGGGCTCATAGCCACTACATTCACGTTCATCATCATGTATCGCATCCTCCCCCGGATCGGAGCGACCAACTTCTCCACAGTGACCTTCATCGCACCCGTATCCGCGATCATATTCGGGTTTGTACTGCTCGGGGAAATCATTCTGCCCACGCATCTTGTGGGCATGCTGGCCATCTTTGTCGGTCTTTTGATGATCGATGGTCGCCTCCCCCGCTGGCTGGGGATGCGCTCCCGCGCTGCCAATTAGCTCCGCGTCGGTTGGACCGGATCTTCCGGATTGGGCGGAATTTCCGGTTCGGGCGGATGGGGGATGGGATCGGTCGGATCGGGGATCGGACTATCGGGCGGCCGTGGAACCGGGTCGGGATTCGGCCCCGGAATTGGCGGGGTGGGATCGGGATTGGGAATAGGGTTGTCGGGTGGTGGGTTGGTCATGGCGACCTCCTTTCCCAACCAACGATAACCCTATCGCCTGTGTTCCCTATCTATTCCAGTCCCAGCTTGGCTTTCAGGATTTCATTGACCGTCTGCGGATTGGCCTTGCCGCCGGTCTGCTTCATAACCTGACCGACAAACCAGCCCAGAAGACCCGGCTTGGTCTTGACCGCTTCGACCTGGCCGGGATTGCCGGAGATGATCTCGTCGACGATCTTTTCGATCGCGCCAGTGTCCGAGACCTGTTTCATGCCGCGCGATTCGACAAGTTCGGCCGGATCGCCACCCTCGGTCCACACGATCTCGAACAGATCCTTGGCGATCTTGCCCGAAATCTCGCCCTTTGAGATCAACTCCACGATGCCGCCGAGCTGGCGGGCATCCATGGGGCTGTCGTCGATGGAAAGCCCTTCCTTCGAGAGTCGCCCGAAAAATTCGTTGATGACCCAGTTGGCGGCCAGCTTGCCATCGCGCCCTTTGGCGACATCCTCATAGAAATCGGCATAGCGGCGATCGGAAACCAGCACGGACGCGTCATAATGGGTGATGCCATACTGCCTGACAAGGCGGGCGCTCTTCTCGTCAGGCAGCTCGGGCAGGTTCTCAGCGAGCATTTCGATGAAGGCATCGTCGAACTCGAGCGGCAAAAGATCAGGATCGGGGAAATAGCGATAGTCGTGCGCTTCTTCCTTGGACCGCATCGACCGGGTCGTACCGGTCTTTGGATCGTAAAGCCGCGTTTCCTGGTCGATCACCCCGCCATCTTCTAAAATGTCGATCTGGCGGCGCGCTTCATACTCGATGGCCTGGCCCGCAAAGCGGACCGAATTGACGTTCTTGATTTCGCAGCGCGTGCCGAATTCGCCACCCGGACGGCGAACCGAGACGTTGATATCGGCCCGCATCGAACCCTGCTCCATATTCCCGTCGCAGGTGCCCAGATAGCGCAGGATGGTGCGCAGCTTGGAGAGGTAAGCCTTGGCCTCGTCCGCCGAACGCAGATCGGGCTTGGAGACGATCTCCATGAGCGCCACGCCCGAGCGATTGAGATCGACAAAGCTCATATTGGGGTGCTGATCGTGGATCGACTTGCCCGCGTCCTGTTCGAGATGCAGACGCTCGATGCCGATCTCGACCTCGCCGTCCTCGCCCAGATCGAGCATGACCTTCCCTTCCCCCACGATAGGGTCCTTGAACTGGGAAATCTGGTAACCCTGCGGCAGATCGGGATAGAAATAATTCTTGCGGTCAAATACCGAGCGCTTGTTGATCTGAGCCTTGAGCCCAAGGCCGGTGCGCACGGCCTGGCGCACACATTCCTCGTTGATGACCGGCAGCATGCCGGGCATGGCTGCATCGACGAAGGATACGTTGGAATTGGGCGGATTGCCGAATTCGGTGGACGAGCCCGAGAACAGTTTGGACTCCGAGGTCACCTGGGCATGCACCTCCATACCGATGACCATTTCCCAATCGCCGGTGGCGCCGGCGATGAAATATTTCGGGGTGGGGGTGCGTGTGTCGACCAGTGTCATGGAGGCGAAGACCTGCTTGATTGCTCAGGCGCGAGAATGCGCGGAAATATGATGTGGGGGATAAAACAATTGCCGCCGAGAGGCTAGAGGTTCTTTGTCGCGAGATCGAACAGAAAAGGTCTGCAACTTTTTCTGATCCCGCAAACCTTTCCCTAGTCGCGACGTCGAACCGAAAAAGTCTACAACTTTTTCTGACCTCGCTCTAATGGGCCGCGACGACGAGTTGCTTTTCCATGCGCACTTTTTCGATGCGCTGGCCCAGCATGCGGGAGAATTTGATGCCTCGCCAGACGATCCCGTACCCCTCGCGGGCGTAAAACCGGATGGCGCCGCCGTTTTCCGCATGTGTTTCGAGCACGGCCACGTCGTGCCCGGCGCGGAAAATGTCCTGTTCAACGGCGGAAAGAAGCGCGCGGCCGATGCCGTTTCGCTGGTGGGCAGGGGTAACCCAGAGATCGGAGATATAGTCGCTCATCGGCTCGCGAGCGCCCCAGCCTGTCAGTTCACCATCCTGCTCGGCCACCGTGATGGCCTCGCTGGCGGTGATGCAGAAAAGCTGGAACGACAGCTCGAGCGCGGCGCGTTCGGCCGCTATTCCCTCTTCGGATTCTGGGCTGATGATGTGGCGCATGCTCGAATCCCAGGACGCAAAAGCCAGCTTGCCGAGCTTGTCTGCTTCGGCGATGGAGGCGCGGCGGAGGATCAGATTGTCGAGCATGTCCCTGTGGCTCTATTTTTTCCGGGTCCGGGCAGTGATGATGCCCTTTTCGTAGTTGATGTTCCAGTCAATTAATGTGCGCCAGAGCAATTCGGCCTGGTCTTCGTCCAGATCGAGAGCCAGAGCCCGCTCCCTGACCTTGGCCACAATGGCCTCGATCCGGGCTGGCACATAGGCTTCGTGCGGGTCCGTCTTGATCTCCGCCATCCGCGTCACATAGGCATGCCGCTCCGCAAAAAGCTCGATCAGCGCATGATCGATCCGGTCGATCTCGGCACGCACATCGTCCTTGGTTTCACAATCGGCGGGCAGTTTTGTGGCGGTCATTGCGGTGTTCCCATTTTGGCAGTGATGCAGGTGTGCATCGGCGGACGACAATTTTCAACCACCCTGTTCGGCCCACTTGCCTGCCCACAGCCACCGGGCTAAGCAAACGCCTCATGTGTAATCTGTCTGAGCTCCGCTGAGGCCCGGCCGAACCAGGCTGGGCTGAAAATCGAACCCACCGGCTTCCCAGCGTTACGCGGGCGGCACGGTTTCGATCGGCTGGCGGTCCTTTCCGCCAAATTTGCAGACAGACTTTCATGGACATTTCCCGAGACGAACAGCGCGTGCTGCACGCGCTGGCCCAGGGCGGCTACATCCAGCCGCTCAAGGACGCACGCGGCAAGATCGCCGACATCGAGTGCTATAACCGCGACGGCTGGCTTCTGACCCAGTGCGACATGACGCTGTTCAAGAAACTGCGCCGTCGTAAGACCATCGCCTCTCAGGATGGTGGCCCCTACCGGATAACCAGGCGGGGCGTGATGTTGGTTCGCAGTCAAACCGACAACCGCTGAACGATGCCGATGGACCGGCATGGCAAATCGCCCGCCGGCCCATCGGACCGCGGTTGTCGCGAAACTCAGAGACGGCATGGGGCGATGAACGCTCCGCATGTATTTTTGGTATATGAAGCGATCATCGCCCCATGCACCCGGGGTTTTTGGCTTAGTCGCCCTTCAGAAGGCTAGGGTCAATCCCCTCCGGGTTTCCCCGGTACGACGGCGGTAGCAATCGCGCCAGTCCCGCATCCGAGATCAGGCGGCCGGTTCGCGCCATCCGGCGCTTGTGACGTTTGGGCCTTCCCTGCGGCGACCCGCAAGGAACCCGGATCGGCCTTGCTGGTGATGGGGCCGGGCGTGGGACAACCCGAGGATGACGCGCAGGGGTTGGTGAGCGGTAGGGATGGAGTGACGAGCTGTAATGAACCCCTGCATGAAAAGGGGGGATGGGTGGGCGGCGGAGATGACGTTTCTCCTACGCTCCACCCTCTCCATCGCTGTCCCGGATCTGATCCGGGACCCAGCGGCCTTGCCGACCCTCCGGTGCGTGAAGATAGGCACATGGACCCCGGCGTTCGCCGGGGAAGCGAGGGAGGGTGAGGCTTGCTCTCCGGCACCTCCCCCTCTCCATCGTCATCCTCGGGCTTGACCCGGGGATCTGCAGGACTGCCACCGAATGCGGGAGAAGTGGTGTTCACTTCTTCTCCCCATAATCAAACCTCTTCAGCGGCTGCCCGATGCAGCGGGTCCCCGAGTCAAGCTCGAGGACGACGATGAGGGTAGGATGTGGGGTGGTAATAGAGCCGACAACGAGGTGGCTGGCCGGCTAATGTCGGGGCGCTTCGGAGAGCGTCATGGCGATGTGCTCCCATTCCTGGGAAACCGACGGTGCTGCCCGGCGCTTGCCGGACCGGCGATACCAGTAGTCGGCATTGCCCATATCGGCTTCGATCCAGTGCAAAAGGGCATGAACCCAATCGAAGGCCTCGACGCCCTCCATCTGGACGACGATCCGGTGCGCCTCCTCCCATTCCGGGCCCATGCGGAATTCACCCTTGCGGATCCACCACAGGGCCTGAAGCGGCATGCTGAGATCCTTGGGCGGAGCGGACCAATCCTGGGAGGTGAAGATATCGGACATGAGTTTGTAAAATACCGGAAAGCAGTTGTAGGGTTTCAGTTAGCCGCCAAGGCCCCTAAATGCAACATGGTGGCTCAGCCGGCCCGTGGGAAGACCCGAATGCCCAAGGGGCGCACCAGATCGGTCAACTGATCGGCGGAGACCCTGACACCCTCAAAGCTGGTAAGTTGAGTGACGTCGAGGCCGAGCAGCGTCGCGTCGCGCAGATCGGCATTGTCGAGAATGGCGCCGTTGAGATTGGCTTCGGAAAGGTCCGAGCCGCGCATGTCGGCGCTCGAAAGCGTCACCTGGCGCAAATCGGCCTGACGCAGGCTGCACTCGGAAAACATGCAATCTTCGAGCCGGGCCTGGCGGAAATTCGACATATCGAGTTGGGTGCCGATGAAGCGCACGCGGGACACCGCGACCCGGCCCGATGATTTGGCGAACCGCCCATCCTCGAAATCGGCCCCTGCCGCCTTGCAATACTTGAAGGTCGCATCGAACAGGCTCGCCAGTCCGAACTTCGCCGTCGCCAGATTGCAGTTCTCGAACGTCGCGCCCTCGAAATCGGCGCGGGAGAAATCGCAGCCCTGCCGGGTCTCCGCATCGAAGAACGAGCAGTTGGAAAATACGGCGTCGGTGAAATTCGCGCCGCCGAACCGTGCCCGCTCGAAGGTGCAGTTCTCAAATTTCGCGCCGGCCAGCTCAGCATCGGTCAGATGGGCGTCGCGGAAAACGCAATGGCGCGCATGAAACGCGCCATCGGGGAGATCGGTCCAGTCGATCGCCGAAAGATCGGCGTTCTCGACGGGCTTTTTGGCAAGGATCAACTCTTCGAGCTGGCCTTGGGTCATCACCACCATTTGGCGGGGGCCAGATCGAGCGCGGCGCTCTTTTCAATGACCCGACCGGCGGCGAACAACGTTTCCTCGTCGAATGGCTTGCCGATCAGCTGCAGCCCCAGCGGAAGCCCCTGCCCGTCCTTGCCAGCGGGAACCGCGATCCCCGGTAAACCGGCCATGTTCACGGTCACCGTGAAGATGTCGTTGAGATACATCTTGACCGGATCGGCGTGCAGTTCCTGATCGGCGATGCCAAAGGCCGCCGAGGGCGTGGCCGGGGTCAGGATGGCATCGACACCGGCGTTGAAGGCGTCCTCGAAATCGCGCTTGATGAGCGTGCGGACCTTCTGGGCGCGGACGTAATAGGCGTCGTAATAGCCGGCCGAGAGCACATAGGTGCCGATCATCACCCGGCGCTTGACCTCGCGGCCGAACCCTTCGGCGCGGGTGAGTTCGTACATGTCGGTGATGTCCTTGCCCGAAACGCGCAGACCGTATTTGACGCCGTCATAACGCGCCAGATTGGACGACGCCTCGGCGGGGGCGACGATGTAATAGGCAGGCAGCGCGTATTTGGTGTGCGGCAGGGAGATGTCCTTGACCGTCGCACCTTCGGCCTTGAGCCATTCGAGGCCCTGGCTCCAGAGCTTTTCGATCTCGTCGGGCATGCCGTCCATACGGTATTCGGCGGGAACACCGATGGTCATCCCCTTGACGCCCCGTTCCACAGCAGTCGCGAAATCGGGAACGGCCATATCGACCGAGGTCGAATCCTTGGGGTCGAACCCGGCCATCGACTGCAGCATCAACGCCGTGTCCTCGACGGTGCGGGCAATCGGCCCGGCCTGATCGAGCGAGGAAGCAAAGGCGACCGTGCCCCAGCGCGAGCAGCGCCCATAGGTCGGCTTGATGCCCACGGTGCCGGTGAAGGCCGCCGGCTGGCGGATCGAGCCGCCGGTGTCGGTGGCCGTCGCACCGGCGCAAAGCCATGCGGAAACCGCCGCAGCAGAGCCGCCCGAAGAGCCGCCGGGCACCAGATCCTTGTTACCGCCCTCGCCACGCCAGGGGTTGACCACCGGGCCGTAATAGGAGGTTTCGTTGGACGAGCCCATGGCGAATTCGTCCATGTTGAGCTTGCCCAGCATGACGGCGCCATCGGCCCAGAGGTGTTCGGTGACCGTGGATTCGTATTCGGGCTTGAAGCCATCGAGAATGTGGCTGGCGGCCTGGGTGTGAACGCCCTTAGTGGCGAACAAATCCTTGATGCCAAGCGGCACGCCTTCGAGCATGCCATTGTCGCCCGAAGCGATTTTGGCGTCGGATGCCTTGGCCATCTCACGCGCCTGATCGGCGGTGACGGCGACATAGGCGTTGAGCTTGTCGTTTCCGGCCTCGATCGCCGAGATATAGGAATCGGTGGCTTCGAGCGCTGTAAACTCCTTGGCGGCGATACCATCGCGCAGGGCTTTGAGGCTCAGACGGGTAAGATCGGTCACGGATAAATCCTTAGATCAGGGCCTTTTCGTAAAAGGCCGAATATTCGCTATCTGGGTAATCGAGAAAGGCGCCGCAGCGGGAAAAACCACCGCGCTCGTAAAGCCGCCAGGCCGGTTCGAACCCGGCCACGTTTCCGGTTTCGAGCTTGAGCATCTTGATGCCCTTTTGCCGGGCAAGCGTTTCGATGGCCTCGAGCAGCGCCACGCCAACGCGCTGACCGCGCACTTGGGGCAAGGTGTACATGCGCTTGACCTCGGCCATGCCCTCGCCGAACGTTTTCAGAGCCCCCATGCCCACCGGCTGCCCGGCCTCGTTGCGGGCGATGAACACAGTGGTATCCTCGCCCGCCATCTGCTCGACGGTCATCTGGAACTGGAATTGCGGCGGCGAGAGCGGGTTGAGATAGGCGTTGAGCGCCTTGACCAGCCCCCGCACCTCATCGGTCAACGGCGTCTCGATGGCGATGGTTACGGCCACGGCCTACTCCACGACCTTGGGGACCATGAAGAAATTGTCTTCCGAAATCGGCGCGTTGGCGACGATCCTGTCGGCATAGCCGCCATCGGTCACCGCGTCGTCGCGACGCCGCAGGGTCATGGGGGTGACCGAGGTCATCGGCTCGACGCCTTCCACATCGACCTCATCGAGCTGTTCGACAAAGCCCAGAATGGCGTTGAGCTCACCTTCATAAGCGGCGACCTCGTCTTCGGTGATCCGGATGCGGGCCAGACGCCCGATGCGTCTTACTGTATCGGCGTCGACCGACATAGCCATCTCCTAGCAAGCTTGGTGTTGAATGGGCTTTTAGCAATGGGCGTCCAGCAAACGCAATCGGCAAATCCGCCCATCGAAAGGCTTTATGGGTTCGATCGATCCGTCTTACACTTCCACCGCCAGCCGGGGCTCAAGGACGATCAGGCTCGTCTGGCTCAGGTTTGGCACGAGTGCGTCGAAGGCGATATCGATCTCGCCATCGTCGATGGCCAGGGCGATGAGGCGCGGACGGGCGATATCGAGCAAGGCGGTGCCGTGCGCCGCGCATTGCGCACCGGAACCGGAAAGAACGGCAATGCCATTGTCCGCGAACCGCCCCCATTGAGCCTCTGCCCCGGCGTCTTCGAGAACCAGCAGCCCTTCGTCGACCGAATAGGCAACAAGGCCGCGCGCTCCGAACCGGTAAAGGTCGAGCCCCTCGTCGCCCGCCTCCTCGTCGATCAGGCGCGGGCGACGGCGCGGGCTCCATTCGACCGCGTCGAATGCGTCGAGATCGGAACTCCGGGCAGAAATGACGGTCTGGGCGCCGGCGACCAGCTCGGTTGGGTCGATCCCCTCGGGCGCACCCTCGACATGGGTCACGACGATCCGCCCAGCGATCTGGATGCGGAAGGTCATATCGGCAAACCAGGTGATCTTCATTCCATTTCCCTTGCCAGTGCGGCGCAAACTGCTGATAAGCCGACACAGAGATCTCCGCAAGGAACCACGCGATGACCGACGCCCCCTACGCCCTCGCCGACCTGCATCCCGCGGGCAAGCTGATGGGGCTCGATCTGGGCACGAAAACCATCGGGGTGGCGATTTCCGATTCCCTGCGCATGGCGGCCACGCCGGTCGAAACCATAAAGCGCACAAAATTCACCGCCGACGCTGAGCGATTGCTGGCGCTGATCGCGCAGAACAACGTCACCGGCATCGTCATGGGCCTGCCGCTCAACATGGATGGCAGCGAGGGGCCCCGCGCCCAATCGGCCCGTGCGTTCGTCCGGAATTTCAAGCAAAAGACCGACCTGCCCATCGTGTTCTGGGACGAGCGCATGTCCACAATGGCCGTAACCCGCACCATGCTCGAAGCCGATCTTTCCCGCGCCAAGCGTGCCGAGGTCGTGGACAAGCTGGCCGCCAGCTACATTTTGCAGGGCGCATTGGATCGGCTGCGTCCGCGCTAAATGTCTGAAAATCGTACATTGCGCCTTGCCGCTCCCGCCGCCATACGGTAGGGACCGGCAGTCGCAAGTGGGACATCAGATGGCACGACGACAGCCAGAATCTTCCGACACGCAGCCCGGCGCGTCCGGCTCCTTCCTTCCTTTCCGCCACAGGCATTTGTTGGGAATCGCCCAACTCAACCCGGTCGAGATCATCGATCTTCTGGACCGGGCCGAGGCGATGATCCCCATATCGCGCCAACGCAAGACGCTGCCGAGCCTGGCGGGCAAGACCCAGATCAATCTGTTTTTCGAAAATTCGACCCGCACCCAGGCGAGTTTCGAGATCGCCGGCAAACGTCTGGGGGCAACGGTCATGAACATGGCCGTGCGGACCTCCTCGGTCGCCAAGGGCGAAACGCTGATCGATACGGCGGCGACGCTCAACGCCATGCAGCCCGACGCCATCGTGGTGCGGCACGGCTCGTCCGGCGCGGTGGAACTGCTGAGCCAGAAGGTCGAATGCGCGGTGCTCAACGCCGGGGACGGCGCTCACGAGCACCCCACACAAGCCCTGCTCGACGCGTTGACCATCCGCCGCCACAAGGGGCGGCTGAACGGGCTGACCGTGGCCATCTGCGGCGATATCGCCAATTCGCGCGTTGCGCGCTCGAACCTCATTCTTCTGGGCGCCATGCAGGCCCGTACGCGGGTCATTGCGCCCAAATCGCTTCTGCCGCGCGGTGTCGAACAGATGGCCTCGGAAGTCTTCACCGACATGGAAAAGGGCCTCGAGGGCGCCGATGTCGTGATGATGCTGCGGCTCCAGAACGAGCGCGCCTCGGGCAAGCTGATCCCCTCGGTGCGCGAGTATTATCGCTTCTACGGGCTCGATGCCGACAAACTGGCCAGAGCCAATGCCGACGCGCTGGTCATGCATCCCGGGCCGATGAATCGGGGCGTTGAAATCGATCCGGCCATTGCCGACGGGCCGCAATCGGTGATTACCGAACAGGTCGAGATGGGCGTTGCCGTGCGCATGGCGGTGCTCGATGCGCTGCTCAACAAGGAGGAGGATAAATGAATAAGCCTCTTCTTATAGAAAACGCCCGCATCCTCGATCCCGCCAGCAATGCCGATTTTACGGGTGCCCTGCTGATCGAGAACGGAACCATCTCCGACATCGCCGAAGGCAAGGCGCCAGGCGCTCCGGAAAAAGCCGAAACCATCGATGCCAAAGGGCTGGTGCTGGCGCCGGGTCTTATCGACATGCGGGTGTTTACCGGCGAGCCCGGCCACGAATACCGCGAAACGCTCAAGAGTGCCGGCCGCGCGGCGGCGGCGGGCGGGGTGACATCGATCCTCGTCATGCCCGACACCCAGCCGGTGATCGACAACAGCGCGCTGGTCGAATTCATCGCCCGGCATGCCGAGGCGACGACCTGCGTCAATGTTCTACCCACCGCAGCGATCACCACGGGAACCGAAGGCAGGGACCTCACCGAATTCGGGCTGCTCAAGGAAGCCGGCGCGGTCTGTTTTACCGAGGGGCGCAAGGCGCTCCAGAGCAGCGCGGTCATACGCGCCGCCATGGTCTATGCGACCAATTTCGACATGCCGATCATGCACCTGCCCGCCGATGCGCACCTCGTTTCCGACGGCGTGATGAATTCGGGACCGCTGGCCACCTTCCGGGGCCTCAAGGGCATTCCGGCCGAAGCCGAAACCATCCCGCTCGACCGCGACCTGCAGCTGGCGCTGATGACCGGTGCGCGCTATCACGCCGCCGCCATCTCGACGGCCCGGTCCGCAGAACTCGCCGCGTTCTACAAGCAGCGCAGCAGCGCCATTTCGGTCGGCGCCTCGATCAACAATCTGTGCCTCAATGAAAACGACGTCGGTTCGTACCGCACCTTCTTCAAGCTCAACCCGCCTTTGCGCACCGAGGACGACAGGCTGGCACTGGTCGAAGCGCTCAAGGACGGGACCATCGACGTTATCGTGTCGGACCACGATCCGCAGGACGCCGAAGGCAAACGCCAGCCCTTCGCCGACGCGGCGACCGGCGCGATAGGGCTTGAAACCCTGCTGGCCGCCGCAATGCGGCTGGTTCATTCGGGCGATGTCGATCTGATGACGGTGCTGCGCGCCATGACGGCGCGGCCCGCCGAAATTCTGGGCATCGACGCGGGACGGATTATCAAGGGCGCCAAGGCCGATCTTTGCCTTTTCGATCCGGACTATCCCTGGATCGTCGAGGAAGCTACCATCCGCTCGCGTTCGACCAACACGACCTTTGAGAACGCCCGCATGTCCGGCAAGGTCATGGCGACCCTGGTCGGCGGGCAAATCGTTTACAGGGAGGAAGCCTTCGCATGACCCAATATGCGCTGGCTCTTATATTGGGATATCTGCTGGGATCCGTCCCCTTCGGATTTCTGATTACGCGCGCAGCCGGACTGGGCGATGTGCGCACAATCGGCTCGGGCAATATCGGGGCGACCAATGTCCTGCGCACCGGTCGGCGCGATATTGCAGCCCTCACACTGATCCTCGATGCCGGCAAGGGCGCCGTCGCGGTTCTGATCGCCAGCATGCTGTGGGGATATGATTTCGCGCTGATTGCGGGGGTTGCCGCCTTTTTCGGCCACATATTCCCCGTCTGGCTCGGCTTCAAGGGCGGCAAGGGCGTTGCGACCTATGTCGGCATCCTGCTGGCGCTCAACTGGGTCGTGGGACTGATCTTTTGCGCGACATGGCTTTTGATCCTATTTGCCCAGCGCTATTCCTCGCTCGCCGCCCTGACCGCGGCGGCCACAGCCCCAATGTTCGCATTCGCCTTTTCCGGCGTGCAACTGACCTGGGTGACAGCGATCCTCTCGATCGTGCTGTTCATCACCCACCGCGAGAATATCGTGCGGCTGGCAAGAGGCACTGAAAGCAAGGTCGGCGGCAAAAAGAACGCCGGACAAAGCTAGGCCGACAAAGATGACGCGCTCGAGCCTGACCCCATCCCAGCGCGTTTCCTGGCTCCGCCTCATCCGCGCCGACAATGTAGGGCCGACCACGTTCCGTACGCTCGTCAACCGGTTCGGCTCAGCCGAGGCAGCGCTTGATGCCCTGCCTCATCTGGCCCGGCGGGGTGGCGGCCAGCACCTCACAATCCCCAGCATGGATGAAGCCGAGGATGAAATCGCACGGACAGAAGCGATCGGCGCGCGGCTGGTCGCGATCAACGATCCCGACTATCCGCCTCACCTCCGCCATGTTTCCGGACCTCCGCCACTTCTGACCGTGATGGGCGGCGGTGCGCTTTCCGCACAAAGGACCGTAGGCATCGTGGGCGCGCGCAACGCTTCGGCCGCGGGGCGGCGCATGGCTCAGCTTCTCGCCACCGATCTGGGGCGCGAAGGGTATATTATCGTGTCCGGTCTGGCGCGTGGTATCGACGCCGCGGCGCACCACGCCTCGCTCCAGACCGGTACGGTTGCTGTGATGGCGGGCGGCCTCGATCACATCTATCCGCAGGAAAATGTGGGCCTTGCGCAATCCATAGTCGATGCCGGCGGGACGCTGGTCACCGAAATGCCCATCGGCTGGGAGCCACGCGCCCGCGATTTTCCCCGCCGCAACCGGCTCGTGGCCGGCATCTGCCTCGGCGTGGTCATCGTCGAGGCCGCAAAGCGGTCCGGATCGCTGATTACCGCCCGGCTGGCACTGGAACAGGACCGGGAGGTTTTCGCCGTGCCCGGGTCGCCCCTCGATCCGCGCGCCGAGGGCGGCAATCACCTCATCCAGCAAGGCGCCAAACTGGTCACCGGCGCGCGCGACATCATCGCCGAACTCACCCATGCCGATCCCGGACGCCTGCCGTTGTTTGAGAACGAAACGCACGATGCCCCGCCGCCTTCCCCAGCGGCCGATCCCTCGGAAGACGAACGCACCCGCCTCCTGACTGCACTAAGCCATGCCCCGACAGCGACCGACATGCTGATCGAGGCAACCGGCATTTCGGCGCCCGTCATGCAGATTCTGTTACTGGAACTGGAACTGGCGGGGCGGGGGGAACGATCCGCCGGCCAGCTTTTCGCGCTAAGGGCATAAGGGCTCGCTCGTGAGCATCGCGGTGCTACCTCACGCGTTTGGGCCCGTGGAGCCACCGCCAATAGACTGCAATAACCGCGCGCAATTGACAGACGCCGACGCTTTCACCATTTTGCGCGGACCTTGTGGGCGGGTGTCTTCCGCCCTATCTCCACCCCTTCAAGGCAATTCTCTCTTATTCGCGGAGCCGTCACAGGCATGAAAGTCGTCATCGTCGAAAGCCCGGCCAAGGCAAAGACCATCAACAAATATCTGGGCAAGGACTTCGAGGTCCTGGCCAGCTTTGGCCATGTGCGCGACCTGCCCGCCAAGGACGGATCGGTGCGGCCCGACGAAGATTTCGCCATGAGCTGGGAAGTCGATACCAACTCCAAAAAGCGCCTGGCCGACATCACCCGCGCGCTCAAGGGCGCCGACGAATTGATTCTGGCAACCGACCCGGATCGCGAAGGCGAGGCCATTTCCTGGCACCTGCTCGATGCGCTCAAGGCGAAAAAAGCCATCAAGGCCGACATGCCGGTCAAGCGCGTGGTGTTCAACGCCATCACCAAGGATGCGGTGACCACCGCCATGCAGCATCCGCGCGATATCGATGCGCCGCTGGTCGACGCCTATCTGGCGCGCCGGGCGCTCGACTATCTGGTAGGCTTTACGCTCTCGCCGATCCTGTGGCGCAAGCTGCCCGGCTCGCGCTCGGCGGGTCGCGTGCAATCGGTCGCCCTGCGACTGGTCACAGAGCGCGAGGAAGAGATCGAGCGCTTCAAGCCGCAGGAATACTGGAGCGTCATCCCGACCCTTAATCAGACCGGCAAGAGCTTTGCGACGCGGCTGTATTCGGTCGATGGTGACAAGACCGACAAGCTGGCCATCAAGACCGGCGAGGATGCGCAGGGGCTGAAAACGGCGATCGAGAAGGGCAATTTCAAGGTTGCCAGCGTCGACAGGAAGCCCACAAAGCGCAATCCTTACGCGCCGTTCACCACCTCCACGTTGCAGCAGGACGCCTCCTCGCGGCTGTCGCTGTCGCCCTCGCGCACCATGCAGATCGCCCAGCGCCTCTATGAGGATGGGCTGATCACCTATATGCGGACCGACGCCGTGCAGATGGCGCCAGAGGCCATCGAAGCAGCGCGCCGGGTAATCGGCAAGGAGTTCGGAAGCGAATACGTGCCCGAAAAGCCGCGCTTTTACAGCACCAAGGCCAAAAACGCCCAGGAAGCCCACGAAGCGATCCGCCCCACCGATCTGGGCAAACACCCCGATACTCTGCGCAATCTCGACCCCGACCAGCACAAGATCTACCAGTTGATCTGGCGCCGCGCGCTGGCCAGCCAGATGCGCTCGGCCGAAATCGAACGCACCACCGCCGATATCGACGTCCTCGCGGCCGGTCGTGCCATCACGCTGCGCGCCACGGGCTCGGTTGTAACCTTCCCGGGTTTTCTCGGGGTCTATGGCGTTGAAAAGACCGACGAGGACGATGAGGATGGCAAGGACCTGCCCGCGCTCAATGTCGGCGACACTCCCGCACTCGAAAATGTCGCGATCGAACAGCACTTCACCCAGCCCCCTGCCCGCTACACCGAAGCGAGCCTCATCAAGAAGATGGAAGAGTTGGGGATCGGCCGCCCCTCGACCTATGCGGCGACGCTCAAGACGCTCCAGGATCGCGACTATATCAAGCTCGAAAAACGCGCCATCATGCCCGAGGATCGCGGGAGGCTCGTGACGGCGTTCCTGCAGAGCTTTTTCACCAAATATGTCGAATACGGCTTTACCGCCGGGCTCGAGGAAGAACTCGACGAGATTTCTGCCGGCGAGATCGACTATAAGGAAGTGCTGCGGCGCTTCTGGAAGGATTTTTCCCATCAGGCCGACGAGATCAAGGATCTGCGGGTTTCCGAAGTCCTCGACGCGCTCAATGACCTGTTGGGACACCATATCTTTCCCGAGCGGCCCGACGGCACCGATCCGCGCCTCTGCCCGACCTGCGGCACCGGCCAGCTTTCGCTGAAACTGGGCAAGTACGGCGCCTTTATCGGCTGCTCGAACTACCCCGAATGCCGCCACACCCAGCAATTGGCCGAAAGCGCCACCGGGCAGGCGTCCGAAGCCGCGCAGGGCGATGGCGTTCTGGGCGCAGACCCAGAAACCGGAGCGGAGATCTATCTCAAGACCGGCCGGTTCGGTCCCTATGTCCAGCTTGGCGAAGATGCCAAGGATGCCAAGCGCTCCTCGATCCCCAAGGGCTGGGATGCGGGCTCGATGGATCTGGAAAAGGCACTGAAACTACTGTCGCTGCCGCGCGAAGTGGGTTTGCATCCCGAGGACGGCAAGCCGATCAGCGCCGGGATCGGCCGTTACGGACCTTTCGTGCTTCACGAGAAGACTTACGCCAATCTTCCTGATGTGGAGGAGGTTTTCACGGTCGGGCTTAACCGCGCCGTTGACCTGATTGCCCAGAAGCGGGCTGGCGGCGGACGCGGAGGGCGTGGCGCTGCCGTGGCGGCGATCCAGACCTTCGAGCATGATGACGGTCCAATTACCGTGCGCGCGGGCCGCTACGGGCCTTATGTCAATCAGGGCAAGGTCAACGCCACCCTGCCCAAGGATCTGGCACCCGAAGCCGTGACGCTTGAAAAGGCGCTGGAACTGATCGCCGCCAAGGGCGGTTCGAAGAGTAAGGCGAAAGCCAAGCCCAAGCCGGCAGCGAAAAAGCCGGCGGCAAAGAAGACGGCAACCAAAAAGCCCGCGGCCAAAAAGAAGGCCGAGGCCTAAAGGATAGAAATGGCCAAACGCACAGGACAGTCCCCTTCGGCCCCTGCTCCGCGCAAGGGTCGGCGTTCGGCCAGTTTCACACCCGGCCAATTGCCGACCCGCGAACAGATTCTCGAAGCGATCGCCGATTTCCCCGAGATCAATTCCAAGCGCGAGATCGCCCGGCATTTCAACATCAAGGGCGATGATCGCGTGCCGCTCAAGGTGCTGCTGCGCGACATGGAAAAAGAGGGCCTTCTGGCCCGCAAGCGCAAGGAATTGCGCCCGGTCGGCGAATTGCCCGCCGTGACCGTGCTCGACATCCCCGCCGATGCCGATCCCGACAACCTCCACGCCTTCCCGGCCAAATGGGATGAGGACGAAGGCGAAAAGCCCCGCGTGACGGTGTCCGTAGGCAAGGATGCCCGCGTGGTCCCTGGCCCCGGCGACCGCATTCTGGCCCGCATCCAGCGCGATGGCGGCACGGTGCCCACCTACACCGCGCGGCCCATGAAGGTGCTCGACAAGCCCCGCAAGGCCGATCTGGGCATCGTGCGCATGGACGATGATGGTGCGCGGCTGGTGCCCATCGAGCGCAAGGCGCGCGAGATGCGGATTTCCGCCGGCGATCTGGGTGACGCCAAGGATGGCGACCTTGTCGAAGTCGAAGTAACGGTTTCGGGCCGCATGATGATCCCGCGCGCCAAGGTGGTGAGCGTTGTGGGCAACCCGCAATCGGAGGGGGCGGTCAGCCTGATTGCGCTCCATTCGCTCGATATTCCCTACAGGTTCCCCGCTTCGGTGCTCAAGGAATCCGAAGAGGCTCAGGAGGCAACGCTCAAGGGCCGCGAAGACTGGCGCGACATTCCGCTCGTCACCATCGACCCCGCCGACGCCAAGGACCACGACGACGCCGTCCACGCCGAACCCGATACCGACCCCAACAATGCCGGCGGCTTCATCATCCGCGTGGGGATCGCCGATGTTTCCTATTATGTGAAGTCGGGCTCGGCCATGGACCGCGAGGCCTTCCTGCGCGGCAATTCGGTCTATTTCCCCGACCGCGTCGTCCCCATGCTGCCCGAGCGCATTTCCAACGATCTGTGCTCGCTGCGCGAAGGCGAAAATCGCGCGTCCATGGCGCTGCGTATCGTGATCGACGCCGAAGGCAACAAGAAGACCCATTCCTTCCATCGGGTCATGATGCGCTCGGCGGCCAAGCTCAGCTACCAGCAGGCCCAGGCTGCGATCGACGGCAAACCCGACGACGTCACCGGCCCGTTGCTCGAACCGATCCTGAGGCCCCTGTGGGCCGCCTACGCGGCGCTCTCGAAAGCACGAGACCGGCGTGGTCCGCTGGCGCTGGACCTGCCCGAGCGCCGCATCCGGCTCGATGCCAATGGCATGGTCGAAGGGGTTTACGTGCCCGAACGGCTCGACGCCCATAAGCTCATCGAAGAAATGATGATCCTTTCCAACGTCTGCGCCGCCGAGACGCTGGAAAAACACAAGCTGGGCCTGCTCTATCGCGTCCACGACACGCCCAGCCGGGAAAAAGTCGTAACGCTGGGCGAGTTCCTCAAATCTCTCGACCTGCCCGTCCCGCGCAGCGAGGCGTTGCGGCCCAAGGATTTCAACCAGATCCTTTATCGCGCCGAAAAGGCCGGCAAGAGCCAGCAGGTCAACGAAATGGTTCTGCGCAGCCAGGCGCAGGCCGAATATGCGCCGGGCAATTATGGCCATTACGGCCTCAATCTCGACCGCTACGCCCACTTCACCTCGCCCATCCGTCGCTATGCCGATCTGATCGTGCATCGCGCCCTGATCCGCGCTCTCGATCTTGGCGATGACGGGCTGAGTGTGGCTGAGGAACAGCGGCTCGGCTCGATCGGCGAGCACATTTCGGCCACCGAGCGCCGCGCCATGGTTGCCGAGCGCGAAACCGCCGATCGGCTGCTCGCCCAGTATCTCGCCGCCCATATCGGCGCCCGGTTCACCGGCAAGATCGCCGGTCTGGTCGGCGCGGGCCTGTTCGTGCGGCTCGACGAGACCGGCGCCGATGGTTTCGTGCCCGTCTCCTCGCTCGGCCAGGATTATTTCCGCCATTTCGAGGACCAGCAGGCCCTGATCGGTGAACGCACCGGCGAGCGGTTCCGAATCGGTGACCGCGTGGAGGTGCGACTGCTTGAAGCAGCGCCCATGGCTGGCGCGCTGCGGTTTGAAGTTCTATCTGAAGGCGAACGGGTCAAACCGCCCGGTCCGACGCGCGGTCGCAGAGACCGCAAGGGCAAGCCGACACCGCGCGGACACCGCGCGAGGAGATAGCCGATGCCATATACCGATCTGACATTGCGACCGTCCCGGCCCACCTGGCCGGCCATGCTCAATGGCATGAAATGCCGGTGTCCCAATTGCGGCCAGGGAAAGCTGTTTTCCAGCTACCTCAAGGTCGTCGATCAATGCGACGTTTGTGGTACCGAACTTTTCCACCATCGTGCCGACGATGCCCCGCCCTATATTGTGATTACCATCGTGGGCCATCTGGCCGTTGGGGCGGTTCTGCACATGGAGATGAGTTCGACCCCGCTCCATCCCCTGACCTACCTCTGGGTGATGATCCCTCTCATCATCATCTCCTCGCTGATCCTGCTGCCGATCACCAAGGGCGCTGTGGTCGGACTGCAATGGGCGCGCTACATGCACGGCTTCGACCCCGTGGGCGCGCATGACGATTTCGAGGACGACGAGCGGAGTTGATCCGCTTGACTTTTGGCGCGAAATGCATAGTTTGCGCCCAACGTGATTTTCCGAGCCGTGCGCAACCGTCGCGCGGCCTGTTTGTTTCAAAGGCTACCGCGATGGCAAAGTCCAACACGATCAAGATCAAGCTGGTTTCGACCGCCGACACCGGCTTTTACTACGTTGCCAAAAAGAACACCCGCACCGCGACCGAGAAGCTCTCGTTCCGCAAGTATGATCCGGTTGTTCGCAAGCACGTCGAATTCAAGGAAGCCAAGATCAAATAATCTGATCGAAAGCATCTGACGAACAAGAGAAACCCCGCCACGCAGCGGGGTTTTTGTTGTTTGCACCAAATGATCCTGAGCAAGGCGGGGTTGGCTGACCCGGTCCGGTTTGTCGAAGAGGCCACTCTTGTCCGATACCGGGCCAGCCGCCCTACGGATCAGGAGTTGCGGCGGACCTGAAAACCGTAGGGTTTTGTACTGAACTGGATCGCGCAAACGCGTCCGTCTCAGTGGTGCCAACCTACTCCGACGCCGCCGAAACGCCAAGCATTCCGGGGGCCTCATACGGCTGTTTCAGCATTAATAATGAAGGATTAACCTTACCGGAGCGGCCAGTCATGCAGCGTTGTGGACGACGCGATTGCGGCCGTTCCGCTTGGCTCTGTAGAGCGCAATATCGGCCCGTTTGATGATCGATTCGGACGTATCGTTATCCTGATCGTTCAGCGCCAGCCCGGCGCTCACCGTGATGGCGATCGGCTTTTCAGCACCGATGGTGAAACCCTCGTCGGCCATCGCGCTGCGCACGCGCTCGGCCACGCCCTGCGCGGCCTTCATGTCGGTATCGGGCATGACCACCACGAATTCCTCACCGCCGAAGCGACAGGCGAGATCGACCCCGCGAATGTTGCGCTGAAGCCGCGTGGCGAACTCCTTGAGCACAACATCGCCGGCATCGTGCCCATAGGTGTCGTTGACCGGCTTGAAATAGTCGATGTCGAGCAGCATCAGCGCCATGTCGCGATCCTGCTCCTGCGCCTTGTTGAGCACCATGGCCAGGTGCCGCTCGAAATAGCGCCGGTTATAGAGCCCGGTAAGCTCGTCGATGACCGCCATGGCCATTGTTGAATTGAGACTCTCGCGCAACTCGACGGTATAGCGCTGCCGCCGGATCTGGGTCTTGACCCGTGCCGAAAGCTCGTGGCGCTCGATAGGCCGCATGATGAAGTCATTGACGCCAAGATCGAGCGCCTTGACGACCTGCGGGCGGTCCTTGTCCTCGGCAACGAGAATGATAGGAACCGACCGCGTCTGGTCGACGGTGCGAATCTGTGAACAGATGCGCAGCGGATCGAACCCTTCCAGCGCCATGGAAACGATGGCCAGTTCGAACTCGCCGCCCGACATCTGGAAGACCGCCTCTGAAGGGTCGGTCAGGATCGAGACCGTGTGCGAATTGCGCAGATACGCCTCTATCCGTTCGGCCCTTGCCCGCTCCGTATCGATGACCAGAATGCGCCCGCCATCGACGGCAATCCCGAATTCGGTCCGTGCGGTATCTTCCAGCGCCAGTTCGTGGCTGGTGCGCGCGCGCGCGCGCAGCTCATCGCTCAATCCCTTGAGCCGGACGAGACTCTTGACCCGAGCCAGCAATTGCACGTCATCGACCGGCTTGGTCAGAAAATCGTCGGCGCCGGCTTCCAGCCCCCGCACGCGGTCGGAAGGCTGGTCGAGCGCCGTAATCATCACGATGGGGATGTGCGCCGTCACGGCGTCGCGCTTGAGAATCTGGCAGCAGGTGAACCCGTCCATTTCGGGCATCATCACGTCGAGCAGGACGATATCGATATCCTGGCTGCGGCAGATCTCGATGGCCTGGGCGCCCGATGCCGCTGTCACCACGTCGAAATACTCGGCAAGCAGGCGCGCTTCGAGCAATTTCACATTGGTGGGAATATCATCGACGATGAGCACTCGTGCAGTCACGGCGCGCGTCCCTTCGGCCCTGAATGAAGAATGGCGATCTGGCTATTCGGCCTTGCCAATATAGCTTTCAATCGTTTCCAAAAAGTGAGGCACGGAAATGGGCTTGGAGATGTAGCCCTCACATCCGCCTGAAAGGATGCGCTCTTCGTCGCCCTTCATGGCAAAGGCGGTAACCGCGATCACCGGAATGTGGGCGAGATCGTCGTCTTCCTTGAGCCATTTGGTGACAACCAGCCCCGAAACTTCGGGAAGCTGGATATCCATGAGGATCAGGTCGGGGCGATGTTCGCGCGCCAGATCCAGCGCCTCCAGCCCGTTGCGGGTCTGGATGGTGTCGTACCCGCGGGATTCGAGCAGGTCGTGAAAGAGCTTCATGTTGAGCTCGTTGTCTTCCACGATCATGACGGTCTTGGCCATCTGCCCTCGCCCGGCACCCGCGATTGGATGCTTTGAGTTGTCGATGCTTTGCGCTAACAGCAATGTGTTACGAAACAAGAAATACGCTGAGTCTGCCACCGTGCGCGATAGGGTCGATACACAAGAGCTTCTGGCCGTTGGCGACGCCTGCCTGTCCTGGCTCGCCGCCGACGTCAACGAACTCGAGCGCTTCATGGCACTGGCCGGCTATTCGCCGCAACGCCTTCGGGAATCGGTCGGAACTCGCGCCCTGGCCGAGGGCCTTGTCGATTATTTCGGGCGCCACGAAGCCCTGTTGCTGGCCATGTGCGCCAATGCCGGTCTGGATGTAAACCGGGTCATGCGGCTTTGGCACGGCCTCAACCCGCAGAGTTGATGCGATGACCGAAGGCGGACATCTGTGCCGCGATTGCTTTGCGACAGGGCAAAGCACAAAGGCCCCGGCCCGGTGCCTCAAATGCGGCTCGCCGCGTATCCTGCACCACCCTGAGCTGTTCTCCCTTTCCATCGCCCATATCGACTGCGACGCCTTTTACGCATCGGTCGAAAAGCGAGACGATCCGAGCCTGATCGACAAGCCGCTTATCGTCGGCGGTGGGCAGCGCGGTGTGGTTTCCACATGCTGTTACATTGCCCGCATGAGCGGGGTGAAATCGGCAATGCCGATGTTCCAGGCCAAACGCCTCTGCCCGCAGGCCGTCATCATCAAGCCCGACATGGCCAAATATGTCGGCGTGAGCCGCCAGATCCGGTCGCTGATGGATTCGCTGACCCCGCTCGTCCAGCCGCTCTCCATCGACGAGGCATTTCTCGATTTGTCCGGCACCGAAAAGGTGCACAAGGCGCCCCCCGCCATCTCGCTGGCTCGCCTTGCAAAGCGGATCGAGGACGAGATCGGCGTCACCATCTCGATCGGCCTCAGCCACAACAAATTCCTCGCCAAGATCGCCTCCGAACTCGACAAGCCGCGCGGCTTTGCCATCATCGGCAAGGCCGAAACCGTATCGCTGCTGGCCAAAAAACCGATCACCGTGATTTTCGGCGTCGGCAAGGTGATGGCGGAAACCTTACGCAAGGATGGTCTTGTCACCATCGGCCAGCTCCAGCAGCGCGCGCCCGAGGACCTCATGCGTCGCTACGGCGAGATGGGAGCCCGGCTGGCCAAGCTGGCACGCGGCGAGGATTACCGGCGTGTTTCGATCGACCGCGAAACCAAATCGGTAAGCACCGAAACGACGTTTTTCACCGACCTGTCCGATTTCGATTCGCTCTCGACCGCGCTGCTTTCGCTGTGCGAGCGGCTGTCCGAACGGCTTAAAAAGCAGCAACTGGTCGGAGATACGGTTACGGTAAAGCTCAAGACTGCAGGATTCAAATCGAGAACCCGCGCCCAGCACATCATGCTGCCCACCCAGCTTGCCACGACCCTTTACGAAACCGGCGTGAAGCTGCTGGCCCGCGAAGTGGACGGCACGGCCTTTCGCCTGCTGGGGATCGGTGTTACCGGTCTCGAAGCGGCTACCGGCGTCGATCCGGTCGACCTGATCGAACCCGAAATCGCCCGCAAGGCGGCTGCCGAGCGGGCCATGGACAAGGTGCGCGATAAATATGGCCGCGAGGCGCTTGTGAGGGGCAAGCTCTACCGCCAGTCGAAAACCAGAGAAATCAAACCGGAGACCGACGATGACGATCGAACAGAAACTCAATGATCTCGGCTACACCCTGCCCACCCCCGCGGCCCCTGCCGCCAGCTACGTTCCGGTGCGCCAGTCGGGCAAGCTGCTGTTCGTCTCCGGCCAGATTTCCCAGGGCCCCGACGGGGTCATGAAGGGTTGCCTCGGTGATGGCCTTGACGTTCAGGCCGGGCAAAAAGCCGCCGAGCTTTGCGCCGTCAGCATTCTGGCCCAGGTCAATACCGTCGTGCCGCTCTCCCAGATCAAGGCCATCCAGAAATTGACGGTCCTCGTTGCCTCGACCCCGGCATTCAACGAACAGCATCTCGTCGCCAACGGGGCGTCCGATCTGTTCATAAAACTGTTGGGTGACACCGGTAAGCACGCCCGCGCCGCGTTCGGCGTAGCCTCCCTGCCCCTTGGCGCGGCCGTCGAAATCGACGCCATAGTCGAAATTGAATAGACGTCCTTTCCCTCCCCAAGGCTCCATGACCGAATTCCCCTTCAATCGCCCCATTGCCCATCGCGGCCTTCATGACAGGGCCAATGGCATTATCGAAAATTCCCGCTCGGCATTTGAAGCCGCGATCGAGCGCGGCTTTGCCATCGAATGCGACGTGCAACTCACCCAGGACGGCGAGGCCGTTGTCTTTCATGACAACGAGCTTCAGCGCCTGACCGGCCAGGATGGTCTGGTATCGGAGATGACGGCCGAAGCGCTGTGCGTGATGCCGCTCACCGGCAGCGCCAGCGGCGATACCCCGATCCGCTTTAGCGATTTTCTCGCGGGCATTGCCGGGCAAGTGGGCCTGGTCGTCGAAATCAAGCAGCAGGACTATCCCGCGCAAACCCGGATGCTGGCCGAAAAAATCCTGTCCGACATCGCCGGGTATGAAGGGGCCATCGCCTTCAAATCCTTCGATCCTCTGGCGCTCAACGTCCTGCACAAAAAGGGTTATCGCGGCCCCTTGGGGATCATAACCTACGACTACAAGAGCCATGCCGACCACTTGAACGGCACGCAGAAATTTGTGCTGCGCAACACCTTGCACAGAGCCGTCTCGCACTTCACATTCATATCGTGCGAGCGCACGGCGCTGACCGCTCCGATGATCCGGCTGCGCCGGGCATTTGGCATCAAGGTGATGAGCTGGACAGTCCGCTCCAAAGATCAGGCGAACGCTGCGTTGCGGCACGCAGACCAGATAGTTTTTGAAGGATTCGATCCCGAAGCGTGAGTGACCATACCGAACTGACGATCTCGGTTCATCCATCAACGGCCTCTATCCCCTCCACCACATGGAACGCACTTGCATCCAGTGGTGGAGAAAATCCTGACAATCCATTCCTTGAACATGCCTTTTTTCTTGCGCTGGAAGAGTCGGGCTGCGCCACAGGCGCGACCGGCTGGCAACCCCAGCACATTCTGATTTCGCGCGGCGACACTCCCATCGGCCTGATGCCGCTGTTTCTCAAGTCGCACTCGATGGGCGAATATGTCTTCGATCACGCCTGGGCCGACGCCATCGAACGGGCCGGTGGAAACTACTATCCGAAACTTCAATCCTCTGTGCCCTTTACCCCCGCCAGCGCGCCCAAATTGCTGACCCGGGATGGCAGCACCGACACCCGGACGCTGCTACTCCAGGCCTCCGAAGCGCTGGCCGAGCGGCTTGGCGCCTCCTCGGTTCATGCGACCTTCGTCACCAGCGAAGAAGAAGCGCTCGCCGCCGGCACCGACTGGCTGGTGCGCCACGACACCCAGTTTCACTGGACCAACAAGGGGTTCGGCACATTCGATGATTTTCTCGACACGCTGCAATCGCGCAAGCGCAAGGCCATCCGCCGCGAGCGCCGTGAGGCACTGATAGAAGGCATCACCTGCGAATGGGTGACCGGAAACGATCTGACCGAAGCGCACTGGGACGCCTTTTATGAGTTCTATATGGACACCGGCGCCCGCAAATGGGGCCGCCCCTATCTCAACCGCGCTTTTTTCTCGCGCATCACCGAGACGATGTCTGACCGCATCGTCCTGATGCTGGCCCGCGACGGTGCCGACTATATCGCCGGAGCGCTCAATTTTCTTGGCGCCGACACGCTTTACGGCCGTAACTGGGGCGCCATCCGGGACGCGCCGTTCCTCCATTTCGAGCTCTGCTACTACCAGGCCATCGATTTCGCCATCGAACATGGCCTCAAGCGCGTCGAGGCCGGCGCCCAGGGACAGCACAAGCTGGCGCGCGGCTATGCCCCGGAAACCACCCGTTCGATCCATCACATCGTCCACCCCGGGCTGCGCCGCGCCGTTGCCGAATATCTCGAGGACGAACGCAAATATGTCGATCTGCAGAACCGGGAATTGGCCGACTACGCGCCTTTCCGCAAAGCATAGTGGCCCTTCCCGCCGCCAATCGGCTATAGCTCAAGCCAATCAGCAAGGGAGCGCACGATGACCGCTTACGATCCGGACAATATTTTCGGCAAGATCTTGAAGGGCGAAATCCCGAGCCACAAGGTTTACGAGGACGACGACACGCTGGCCTTCATGGACGTGATGCCCCAATCTCGCGGGCATACCCTCGTCATCCCCAAAACCGGCTCACGCAACCTGTTCGATGCCGAACCGCAGGTGCTCGCCAATCTGATCCAGAAAACCCAAAAGGTCGCCAGGGCCGTGATGACTGCCATGGATGCCGACGGACTTCGCCTTGCCCAGTTCAACGAAGCCCCCGCCGGACAGACCGTATTCCATCTCCATTTCCACATCATCCCCATGTATGAGGGCGTACCGCTCCGGCCTCACACCGGCGAAATGGCCGATCAGGACGAACTGGCCGCGCAGGCCGAAAAGATCCGCGCCGCGTTTTGAGCCTGTGGAAAATTGCGGGATTAAGGTGGATAACTCTGAGGATAATTGCGGGGAAAACCCAGCAAAAAAGGCCGGTCGAAAGACCGGCCTTTTTCATATTTTTCAGAGCGTTTTCGAACACGAAACCCCGCTTAGGTGTTCTGCTCGGCGCCCTTCGGCTTGGACTTGCGGGCCGGCTTCTTGCCGCCTTTGGGTCCGGTTATCGCCTTTGGCCTTGCCGGACGCGGGGGAACCGAGACCAGTTCGAGCCGCGCTTCGCTGCCCTCGCCGACCACCGTCACCTTGACCGAACCGCCCTTCTGGAGCAGGCCGAACAGCACTTCCTCGGCCAGCGGCTTCTTGACGTATTCCTGGATCACCCGGCCCAGAGGACGGGCGCCCATCTTTTCGTCATAGCCGCGCGCCGCCAACCAATCGGAGGCTTCGGGCGTCAACTCGATGGTGATGCCGCGTTCGGCAAGCTGGCCCTCAAGCTGGAGAATGAACTTCTCCACGACCCGGTTGACCGTCGAAGGCGGCAGTGGCGCGAACGAGATGATCGCATCGAGCCGGTTGCGGAACTCCGGCGTGAACATCCGGTTGATCGCTTCCTCGTCGTCGCCTTCCTGACGCACTCGGCCAAAGCCGATGGGCGATTTCGCCAGTTCGGTTGCACCCACATTCGACGTCATGATGAGAATGACGTTGCGGAAATCGACCTGCTTGCCCGAATGATCGGTGAGCTTGCCGTGATCCATGACCTGCAGGAGGATGTTGAAGAGGTCCGGATGGGCCTTTTCGATCTCGTCGAGCAGCAGGACCGAATGGGGGTGCTGGTCGACGCCATCGGTCATCAGCCCGCCCTGGTCGAACCCAACATAGCCCGGAGGCGCACCGATCAGCCGCGAAACGGTGTGACGCTCCATATATTCGGACATGTCGAAGCGCAGCAGCTCCACGCCCAGTGTATCGGCGAGCTGTTTGGCCACCTCGGTCTTGCCCACGCCCGTCGGGCCGGTGAACATGTACGAGCCGATGGGCTTTTCGGGCTCTCGCAGGCCGGCACGGGCCAGCTTGATGGCCGACGACAACGCGTCGATCGCCTTATCCTGCCCGAACACCACGCGCTTGAGATTGGCCTCGAGATTGCCCAGAAGCTCGGTGTCGGATTTGGAGACCGATTTCGGCGGAATGCGCGCAATGGTCGCCACAGTCGCCTCGATATCCTCGACGCCGATGGTCTTCTTGCGCTTGTCCTCGGTCACCAGCATCTGCCGGGCTCCGGTTTCGTCCACCACGTCGATGGCCTTGTCGGGCAGCTTGCGGTCGTTGATATAACGGGCCGAAAGCTCGACAGCGGCCTTGATGGCGTCGTCGGTATATTTGAGCTTGTGGTAATCCTCGAAATACGGACGCAGCCCCTTCATGATCTCGATGGCATCGGGGATCGTGGGCTCGTTGACGTCGATCTTCTGGAACCGGCGCACGAGAGCCCGGTCCTTTTCGAAGAACTGGCGATATTCCTTATAGGTGGTCGAGCCGATGCAACGAATCGCCCCCGAAGCCAAAGCGGGCTTCAAAAGGTTCGAAGCATCGAGCGCTCCGCCCGAAGTTGCCCCCGCGCCGATCACCGTATGGATCTCGTCGATGAAAAGAATGACGTTGTCCTTCTTTTCGAGCTCTTTCATGATCGCCTTGAGCCGCTCCTCGAAATCGCCGCGATAGCGGGTCCCCGCCAGCAGCGCACCCATGTCGAGCGCATAGATCACCGCCGTTTCAAGAACCTCGGGCACATCGGCCTCGATGATCCGGCGGGCCAGACCTTCGGCAATGGCTGTCTTGCCCACGCCGGGATCGCCCACGTAAAGCGGGTTATTCTTCGAACGACGGCAGAGCACCTGAATTGTGCGCTCAAGCTCAATGCCCCGGCCGATGAGCGGATCGATCTTCCCGGCCCGGGCCTTTTCATTGAGGTTGACGCAGAAATCGGCAAGAGCGGAACTCTGCTGCGGACCATTGCCGCCGCCGCGTTCCTGTTCCCCTTCAAATCCCGGTCCGCCTTCTTCGGCGCCGCGCACGGGCCGATCGGCATTGCGGCCGGATTTGGCGATGCCGTGGGAAATGAAGTTGACCGCGTCGAGGCGGGTCATGTCCTGCTGTTCGAGGAAATAGGCAGCGTGGCTTTCGCGCTCGGCGAAGATCGCAACGAGCACGTTGGCCCCGGTCACTTCCTCGCGCCCGGACGATTGAACGTGAATCACCGCGCGCTGGATGACGCGCTGAAACGCGGCCGTCGGACGGGCGTCCTGGCCGTTGGGCACAACGAGGCTATCGAGCTCCTCGTCGATGAACTCTTCGAGATCGGCCCTGAGCGACTCGATATCGACATCGCACCCGGTCAGAACCGAAATCGTATCGCGATCCTCGGTCAGCGCCAGCAGCAGGTGTTCGAGGGTCGCAAACTCATGACTGCGCTCCCGAGCCAGATTCATGGCCTGATGCAACGCCTTTTCGAGACCGCGAGAGAATGAAGGCATGTTGGTTCTATCCTATTGCTTTTCCATCACGCATTGCAGCGGATGCTGGTTTCGGCGCGCGGCATCCATGACGTTGGTGACCTTGGTTTCGGCCACCTCGTATGGATAAACCCCGCATTCCCCCACACCTTGATTATGGACGCTTAGCATAATGCGCGTCGCATCCTCCCGGGATTTGTTGAAGACCTCTTCTAAAATGAGGATGACGAACTCCATCGGCGTGTAGTCGTCATTGAGAAGCAGGACCCTGTAAAGGCTCGGCTTCTTGGTCTTCGTTCTGGTCTTGGTCGCGACGCCGGTCTGGCCATCGCTTCCCTGGTCCCTGTCCCGGTCATCCTTGCCCGGGCCAGCCCAGATTGCCCCCAGCACATCGCGCTGTGCGAGCAGACCGCCGCTGTGCGGCAGTTCCGGACCGGTGGGGAAGGCAGATTTTGGCACGGCACTTTCATCCCAAATCAGAAAGGCAAGATGGCCCCATTATGTAGGCAAAATCTCGGCCATGTTAAGGGGCGAAAATCCGATCAATCAGGTGTGATCGCCCACAAGCTTTTTGCTTCAAGTTTTAAGCACTTTACGGATTTGTAACCGCATCGGCCTAAAGTTCCTGCGAGTTGGGGTTTCCGGCGCCATCGGGGGACAGCGCGCGGCAGCCAAAGAGTAGAGTAACGGTGCGGCGTTTTTCGTACCGGTCCAGTAAAGAGTTGGAGTATCGGGTGCCGACCCTTCTGCGTATCGATTCCGCACGCGTCCCTTTTGTGCGCTTTTTTCTCACGGTTCTGATCGCGGCAATGGCTTTTGCCGCCGTATCCGCTCCCGCGGCGGCGCAAAACGTGCCGCGCGCCTTTGCCGGCATCGCTGTTGACGCCAAAACCGGCCAGGTCCTCTATCAGGATGACGCCAACGAATTGCGGTATCCCGCCTCACTCACCAAGGTGATGACGCTCTATATCCTGTTCCAGGAACTCGAAGCCGGCCGGCTCCGGCTCGACAGCAAATTGTCGGTGTCGGCCCACGCCGCCGCTGCCGTTCCCACAAAGCTCTACGTGCAGCGTGGCTCGACCATCAGCGTCGAAAACGCCATCAAGGCACTGGTCACCCTTTCAGCCAACGACGTCGCCCGCGTCATCGGCGAAAACATTTCCGGCACCGAAAGCAAGTTCGGCGAGCGCATGACCCAGACGGCCCGCGCGCTGGGCATGAGCCGAACGACCTATAAGAACGCCTCCGGCCTGCCCGACAGCGGCCAGGTCACGACTGCTGCCGACCAGGCCACCCTGGCTCGCGCCATCTATCTTCATTTCCCCCATTATTACGAATATTTCCAGACCCGCAGCTTCACGTATGGTTCCAAGACCTATGGCAACCACAACGCGCTGTTGGGCCAGAACGGCGTCGATGGCATCAAGACCGGCTATATCAATGCGTCGGGCTACAACCTGATGACCGCCGCCCGCTCCAACAACCGCCATATCGTGGTGATCGGCCTGGGCTTCAACACCGGCGCCGCCCGCAACGCGCGTGTGGCAGAACTCGTGCGGACCTACCTGCCCAAGGCGCGCCAGGGCGATTACTGGCGCGAGGCGATGATCCCGCGTCCGACCCTGCTCGGCAACGGCATCGCCGTGGCCTCGGCAGGCGCCGCCGTGCCCCTCAATCGCCTGCCGCCCGGCCGGCCCGTCAGCCTCCTGCCCGTCATCACCGCCGAACAGGCCATGCAGGTGGCTTCACTCAGCCAGTCGGCCCCTGAATCCGCACCGGTCTCGAACGAGCCCGACACCATCCCCTTCCAGGTGGTGTCAGCCGACGATATCCCGGCGCGTCCCGGTGACAACGCCCTCGATCAGGCGACCTATGTCGCAACCGGCGTCATGCCCTCCGATGCTCCCGTCTATCCCGCCGACGACCCGATCGGCGCATGGATTGCCGAATCTCTTCAGCTCGGCCCGCAGCCCGGTCAGGTTCTCGTGCCGCCCGCGCCCATCGCGCGTCCGGACGGCCTGGCGCTTGACCCCATGAGCACCAACAGTGCTGCGACCGTTCCGGCCGGTGGCTGGGTCGTCCAGGTCGGCGCCGCCGATAGCGAGGACAGTGCCGAGCAGATGCTCAGCGAGGCGACCTCGACATACGATCAGCTCGCCAACCTTCGCAGCTATGTGGAAACCTTCGAGCGCAACGGCGTCACCTATTACCGCGCGCGTTTCGCTGGATTTGCCGATCGCACCCAGGCCCGCACCACCTGCGACGCGCTCTCGCAAGCCTCGATCAACTGCCTCACGGTCCAGGGTTAACCAACAACACGATCGAACAGTCTTCGAAAATTGGCGCAAATGTATGGAGTAGCCCAATGAGCGAAATGACCCGACTTTCCGAGCTTGGCCAGTTCCAGCCCCGCTCTCCGCTGGCTTCGGACGATGATGCCGTGCGCGCTCAGTCCCTGCGCCTGCTGGCGCGCGGACTTGGCGAAAACAAGCCCGTCCACCGCCGCATGTCCGACATGCTTTCGGTGGTGCTGGCGCTCTCGGCACGTACTCGCCGCATGGTTCTGCCGCGTGTTTCGGTCGATGTCGACGTTTTCGACCCCGCAGGACGCCGCGCCCTGCGCATGTACATGCCACAGCAAGACTGACTGCACGGAACTCCCTGCCCACGCTGGCGTTGCCTCCGGTATCCAACGGAGGCGAACATGGACGTTGCAGGCAAAATCGCCCTGGTCACCGGTGGCGGTTCCGGGCTGGGCAGGGCCAGCGCCCTCAAGCTGGCCGAACGAGGCGCCGACATCGCGCTTCTCAGCCGCACGATGGAAGAGGTCGACGCCGTCGCCGGGCAGATCACCCGGTTGGGCCGCAAGGCGCTCCCCCTCTACGCCGACATCTCCGACGTCGCCGACATGCAGGCAGCGTTCGACCAGATCACCGAGACGTTCGGGCGTCTCGATATCGTTTTCGCCAATGCCGGCATCAACGGCACCTGGGCGCCAATCGAGGAACTGATGGTCGAGGATTGGGATCGGACCATTGCGGTCAACCTGCGCGGCACCTTCCTCACCCTCCATCACGCCGTACCGCTGATGAAGGCGCGTGGCGGCTCGATCGTCATCACCTCCTCGATCAATGGGACTCGAACCTTCACAACCGCGGGAGCATCGGCCTATTCCACAACAAAGGCCGGGCAGGTTGCCCTCGCCCAGATGGCCGCGCTCGAGCTTGCCAAGCACCGCATCCGCGTCAACGCCATCTGCCCGGGCGCCATCGAAAGCCAGATCGACGAGAACACCGAGCGCCGCAATGTGGAAAAGGCAGCCGAACCCGCCCACTACCCGGAAGGGGATATCCCGCTGACGGACGGGGCACCCGGCAAGGCTGACGACGTCGCCGATCTCGTCTGCTTTCTGGCCTCGGATGCTTCAAGACACATCACGGGCACCCCCATCTGGATCGATGGAGCACAATCGCTTCTGGTTTGAGAAAGCGGTATCTTAGAGCGCATCCAGGATAAGTGGGTACCACTTATCCGGTTCGGAAGCGCGACAAAACAAGGACTTAGAACAATAGAAGCGATTCGAAGAAGCGCTGAAATGCTCTAAACCGGCCCCGCCAGCACGCGCTGTTCGCGGACATCGGAGCGCCGGTGGCCCGCAAACAGATTGAGCGCTTCGAGCAACAGCCGGTATTCCTGCCGCGCGCCGATATGGCTCATGGTCGGCATGCCGCCCAAAGCGTCCTCGTCGAGCGGATCGAAAACCGTCATGCCGATGGGAAACAGCGAGCGGAAGATCACTCGCTCGGCAATCCCGTCTGCCACGCGGCACCCGACACGCTCGGCGACGTTCTCGAGCCCGGTCTGTACCAGCCGCGTGTTGCGCGAATTGAGCATGGAGATACGATTGCGCACCATGACCCAGTCGATGGTACGCCCGTCGATGGCCAGTCGTTCGCGGCGGGAGCGTTGAACCAGCCGCGTATAATGGCTCAATTCGATCAGCGCGCCACTGTCGGGCTCGATCCGGGCGATGACGTCCAGATCGATAAGGCTGTCATTGAGCGGCGTAATCAACGTATCGGCCAGCGAATGGGCAATGCGCGTCAGATGGGTGTCGAAGCCGGGCGTGTCGATGATGAGGTAATCGACCTCTCGTTCCACCTCGGCCACCGCCTGGCGAAACATCTCGAACTCGATATCCGCATTCTTTTCAAGCGAGTCGCCCCTGCCCTGGGGAAGATGGAAATGGGTGGAATGGGGAACCTTCAGACTGTGGGCTTTGGCCCATTCGCGCCGGTTGCGCACATATGTCGTCAGCGTGTGCTGACGGCTGTCGGCATCGATCGTGGCGACGCGAAAGCCCTCATAGAGCAGATGGACGGCGAGATGTATCGCCGTAGTGGACTTGCCCGAGCCACCTTTTTCGTTGCCCAGGACGATGACATGCGCATTCGATCGCTGCATTGATCCGACTCTAACCCTTGCCCCCAAAAAGCGTTGCACAGCTTGTGTGCTTCGCAAAACCCGCACAAGTACGAATTTTGCGCATCGGCTCCAGCTTAGTTCGCATTTGATTTACATTTTATAAACGAATGGCCGGCGCGACCTATGTGCGCCGGCCATGCCGAATCGCAATCATGGGTCCATCAGATCCAGTACGGCGGCACACCGTAATAGGTATAGATGTCCATGGCACGCTGCCGGTCGTCCCAGGCGAAGTCATCGTCCGCATCATAGCGCGGAGCGGCATCGAGGTCCGCCTTGGAAATGTCGGTGCGATAGCCGCCAATGCTCTCGTCATAGGTCAATTTGGCCCATGGGATCGGATAGTGGTCGTCCCCGATGCCGAGGAAACCGCCGAAGCTGAGCACCGCATAGGCGACCTTGCCGCTGAGCTTGTCGATCATCACCCTTTCGATGGTGCCGATCTTGTCATTGGCAAGACTGTAAACCGCTGTGCCTTCAACCTTGTCGCTGCCGATCAGATTGCCGCTTTCGCGGCTGTCGAGATCGCGGGCACGAAGTCCGTTGTCTGTTCTGGGGTCCATTGCAAGTCTCCATCGCTGGTTGCACTGGCGAGTCAACGGAATTGACTCTGTGGAGTTCCAGCGACGGCAAACTAAGGCAAGCGGACGTCGAACCGGCTCAGAGCAGCCCCAATTGGGCCAGTTCTTCGGCCATGCCCTCAGGCGGCGATTCTTCCCCCGCACGCGCCAGATCCGGCGGAGCATCCTTGGCCTGCAGATAGCGCCACCCCTGGAAAGGGCGCCGCGGATAGGGCGTCGTGCGGATCAGTTCGGGCTCGAGAAGGATGTCGCAGCACGATCGCCCCTCCCCGTCGGTCTCCGCCTTGAGATCGGCAATCACCTGCCGGGCACGGACCGCCCCGGCGATAACCCAGTATAACGATCCCTGCCCCACGATCTCGTCGGCCTTTTTGGGCATCATGCGGGTGCGATGAACATTGAGCCCGTCCGGACGCCCGAACCCCTGCTCGCGGCGCAGGGTTCGCCATTCGATAAGCTCCTCGACCGAGGAAACACCAACACAAAGCTTGATGATATGCATGGGGAACCACCCAAAAAGAAAATGGGGCGACCGTTTCCGGGCACCCCATTGTCGTAACTGAATCTGTCTCTTGCCGAAAGGCCGTATCAGGCGCCAGCAATGACAGAAACAATGAAACCGAGCGAGATCAAGCCGACACAGGTCCAGCTTGCAGCTCGCCAGCATACGGCCTTGGATTGGCTACGCATGCAAGCTCCTTGCGCTGTTGCAAAAGCGGTGAGCGCCATCTCTGCCGCTCACCGGTAACGCCTAATTAACTACGCAATCTCGGTTCCGCAAGCCATGATTGAGCCACATTCGCGCAATTCACGCTTGCAATCCGCGCATGGCTGCCGAATCACAGCTCAGAAAAGCCCGAACCACCACCCGGCCAGGGTCAGGAAGGCGAAGAACCCGATCACGTCGGTGAACGTCATGACAAAGGTCGATGAGGCCACCGCCGGATCCACCTTGAGCTTGTTGAGCAGCATTGGAATAAGAATGCCGCAGCCGCCTGCAACGATCATGTTGACCACCATCGCCATGCCGATCACCAGCCCGAGCGCCGGATTGGCGAAGCGGAACCCTGTGATGAGCCCGAGCAGCACGGCAAAGATCACCCCGTTCGTGAGCCCGACAAGCAATTCGCGGCGGATCAACCGCCAGGCATTGTTCTTGTCCAGTTCCCGTTGCGATATGGCGCGCACGGTAACCGTCATGGTCTGGGTGCCCGCCACCCCGCCCATGGAAGCGACGATCGGCATCAGCACCGCCAGCGCAACCATCTGCTCGATGGTGCCGTCGAACAGCCCGATCACCAGCGAAGCGAGGGTTGCCGTGCCCAGATTGACCAGCAGCCACGTTGCACGGCTGCGCACCACGCCCGGCACGGTGCGCGAAATGTCCTCGTCGCCCACGCCGCCGAGACGGTGAATATCCTCGCTCGCCTCTTCATTGATGACGTCGACGATGTCGTCGATGGTCAGAACGCCCACGAGCCGCTTGCTCTCGTCGACCACCGCCACTTCGACCTGATCGTAGCGCTCGAAGATGCGCGCCGCCTCTTCCTGGTCGAGCGTTGCGTCGATCTGGCGGACCTGGGTGTTCATGATGTCTTCGATGCGGGTCGCCCGCTGCACGCGGAGAATGCGATCCAGCGGAATGGTGCCCAGCAGGTTGAAACCCGGGTTGACGACATAGATCTGGTAGAAATCGTCGGGCAGATCGTCATTGGTGCGCAGATAGTCGATGGTCTGGCCAACCGTCCAGAACGGCGGAATGGCAATGAAATCGGTCTGCATCCGCCGGCCGGCGGAATCCTCGGGAAAGTCGAGGCTGCGCTTGAGCGAGATGCGATCGAAAGCCGGCATCTGCGCCAGAATTTCGTCCCGGTCCTCCTCATCGATGTCTTCGAGGATATAGACGGCGTCGTCGCTGTCGAGGTCGGCGACACCGCGCGCGATCTCGGCATTGGGCAACTCTTCCATAAGGTCGATACGGACTGAATCATCGACCTCGGTCAGCGCCGAATAATCGAAGGCATCGCCCAGCAGCATGACCAGCCGAACCCGGTCGTCCGCCGGCAGCGCTTCGATCACATCGCCGGTTTCCGATTCATGGAGCGGTTCCATGCGGGCGCGCAGCGCCTCGGCATCTCCGGTCTCGATCTCGGCGCGCAGCGCCTCATACCAATCGGTGCGAAGACGGCCATCCGCGTCATAGATGGTGCTCATCGCCTCGTGGGGTTCCGGTCCGGTCGATGCAGCGTCTTCCATGCAACTCTCCTTCCCGGTTTTCGCGATGACGCGACTCTTCAAGCGTTGAATATGGCCTACCCCATCCGCCTGTCATTTGCCACAGCGCAATCGCATGGCAGCCACGCGCATTAAGTAGTTTAGCCTAAAGCCATATAAGGACACCCTTATCGCCAGTGCTCTCAGTCTCGCCGCATGCAATGGAGGCTGGGATGAGTATCGGTGGCCAGGGACTCAAAGGATGGATGCAAATCGCCGCATGGACGGTTTGCGGACCATTGTTCTGCGTTCTGGTCGCGCTCGGTTACAACATCGTGACATTTGCCTCCTTTCCCGGCGAAATTCAGGTCCGCGCGGCATTTGCCGCAATCGCGGTACCGCTCGGGCTGGCCACGCCCTTCTTTTTCTATTTCTCCATCAAGCTGCGCGAGCTCGCCCTGGCCAACAGCCAGCTCAGCCGGCTGGCGGCTACGGACGGGTTGACCAAGTGCCTCAACCGAACGGCTTTCACGGCGCTGGTCGAGGCGCGACTTGAAGCCCTGGTGCCCCAGGGAGACCAAGTCCATGGCGCCCTGCTCATCATCGATGCCGACAATTTCAAGCAGATCAACGATCGCTTCGGCCATCACAATGGCGATATCGCCCTGACCCTGATCTCCCGCGCCATCCGCTCGTCGGTACGGGCCGGCGACAATGTGGGTCGGCTGGGCGGCGAGGAGTTCGGCGTGTTCCTGCCCGTTGTCGACCGGTATGGCGCCGAGATCGTGGCCGAACGGCTTCGCCGCGCCGTTGAAAAGCTGGCTTTCGTCGCCGATGGCAACCGGCACCAGCTTTCAGTGAGCGTCGGCGGCGTGGTGTTCGACCGTCGTACGGGCTTTGAGGACCTGTTCAAGCTCGCTGACGCGCAGCTCTACGCCGCCAAGAGCGAGGGGCGCAACACAGTGAGACTGATCGGGTGTGCAACGAGCGGCGCCGGCTTTGCAATCCTCGATGCCTGAGGCTATCTAGGCCGCATGGTCGCCAATCCCGATTGCATCAAGCGCTATTTCGACGACGACGTAGTTGCCGTTGCAAAGCGGTTGATCGGGGCGCAATTTCTTGTCGGTGGCGTCGGCGGCACTATCGTCGAGACCGAGGCCTATGACCAGAACGAGCCCGCATCTCACAGCTTCCGCGGCCCGACGCCGCGAAACAGGGCAATGTTTAGCGCTCCCGGCACGGTCTATGTCTATCGCAGCTATGGCATCCACTGGTGCGCCAACTTTGTCTGCCGGTCCGGCTGTGCCGTGCTCATCAGGGCACTCGTGCCAACCGATGGAATCGAGCAAATGATCGACCGGCGTGGACTGTCGGACCCATGGAAACTCTGCGCCGGGCCCGGGCGGCTGGCGCAGGCCCTCGGGATCGACCTGAGCCACAATGACCGCTTGCTCTCGGACAGCCGCTTCAGTTTCACCCCGGCATCCCTGGAAGGCACGATAATCGCCGGCCCGCGCATCGGCATCACCAGGGCCACGGACCTGCCCTGGCGGTTCGGGCTGCCCGAAAGCAAATATCTCAGCCGTCCCTTCAAGAAAAACGGCCCCTCAGAGGTCTGAGGAGCCGCTCGATATCGGATCGGGCCTGGGTCTCAGGCCTGGATGACCACGACGCGGGTGCCCGACGGCACACGCTCGTAAAGGTCGATAATATCGTGGTTGAGCATGCGAATGCAGCCCGACGACATGGCCAGGCCGATCGATTGCGGCTGGTTTGTGCCGTGGATGCGGAACATCGTATCGCCGCCGCTGCGATATAGATAAAGGGCACGCGCGCCCAACGGATTGTTGGGGCCACCCGCCATGCCGTTGCGATAAGGGCCGTTGGCTTCCGGATCTCGGCGCAGCATGTTGGCCGTCGGTGTCCAGCTCGGCCATTCCGCCTTGCGCCCGATATAGGCATTACCGCGCAGCGCTAGCCCTTCCCGGCCAACCCCGACGCCATAGCGCATCGCCTTGCCGTCTTCCTGCACCAGATAGAGGAACCGGTTTGGCGTATCCACGACGATGGTGCCCTTGGCGTGACTGGTCTCGTAATCGACAATCTGCCGCCGCAGCTCGGGTTTGATAAGCCGGGCATTCAGCGCTGGGAGAGGAAACGGCTCATTGGTCACCGGGCCGTAGGCGCTGACCATGGACATCGAGGAAACGGAGGAAGAGGTGCGCGTCGAACACGCAGCCAGGAAAAGCGGAAGCCCTACAAGAAATCCGCGGCGTGTCAGGCTCATCGATAGCTACCCAAGCAAAGGAATCAACAACGTGAGCAATCATTAACCACAACGGTTAAAACTTCTCTCACCATAATTCCGCCAGGAAGCGATCCGACCGCGATTTTCGCGCGATCCTGCCCATCAGCGCGGCAAATCTGCAACACCCTGAAGCCCGACACCTTGCCGTCTTGAAATAGCCGGCACGTTGAGGAGGACGCCATTCGAAAAGGGGCATCGAATTCGATGCCCCTTTTCTGGTAAGGTTTACCCTTGTAAACCCGGCACTGCCGTCATGCTCGGCTCGGCGGGCGGAACACCGCCGTCTTCAGGTGGCGGCATGTCGCATGCGGCAACTGCCAGCATCAGCGGCAAAGCAAGTAGAGCAAGAATTTTGCGCATTTGTCTCTCTCCCTGTTTAATGCACTGGATTGGGAACTGATCAGTTCGACGGCTGAACAACAGCGTCGATCGCACCACCGACTTCTTCGGCAAATGCCGGATCGGCCTGCGCGGCCATCAGGATGGCGTTGTAGTCGTCGACGGTGATGCCTTCGGTGCTCTCGACGGCGCTTGCCATCTGCTCCTGAGCCATCATCTGGACGACCGCGCGATCATCGTCGCTTTCAGCGGTCTGCAACTGCTGCTCCGCCTGCATGCCGATATCCATGATCTGAACATAAGCGACGGCGAACGACTCGATCTGAGTTTGGTCGAAATCCGTGGCAGGAGCCGCCATAGGGGGCTGCTCAGGAACCGCCGGAGCGGCTCCTGCGCCAGAGCCACGCCGCCTGCGCCCGCTGCAAATGCCAGACTGGCGGCCAACGCGGCCATGGTGTTTCGAATGCCCATAATTTGTCCTTTTCCGTTCGGTGTGGAACGCCTCTCGGAGACGAACTCAATTCGCCGGGCTCGAGCGAACCCGGCCTCCCGACCGTCTTGGACGATGATAACGAAAATGTGATCGGCGCTCAAACCACCGGAATCCGGAGCAAAACGAGCCCGATCGCTCCGGTACGCAATGATTGTTGCGCCACGGCCCCGGCACGCGCCGAATACCGATTCACGCCCTGACACGCAGAGAGGCCAGTCAACGATTTTGGGGATGCCACCTGTGGCAGAGCCAGAGATGGTGCGGTCGAGAAGACTCGAACTTCCACGGGAGTTACCCCACAGCGACCTCAACGCTGCGCGTCTACCAATTCCGCCACGACCGCACTGTCTGGGGAATGCTGCACCCTCGGGCGAAGCGAGGCTGCATGTAGCAAATGGTTTGGTGTCCCTCAAGGCCTATTTCGCCGTTTGGGGATAAAGTTTTGCACTCGAGCGCGCCCAGGGTAAGTGCAAACCGCTTATCGGGTTGGGAAGCGCGATAAACAAGGACTTGGAGCAGTTTGCGCGTTTCAGAGAAAAGCGAAAAGGCTCGGGGCCTCAGGCGGGCTTGATGACCTTCTCGGTCACCACCACATTAAGCTGTCCCTCGTCGACCTGAACCTCGCCCTTTGCGATCAGTGTATTGTTGGCATAGATACGCATGGCGTCGTTCTCGAAGGCATCGAGCTCGATCACCGCGCCGCGCCCCATGCGCAGCAAGTGATGAATCGGCAGGACGGCTGCCCCCAGTTCCACGGAGACATCGATTTCGATGGTTTCAAGCGTATTCATCAACAAATCCGGACCGCCAAATGCAAATCGCAGGGTGAGAATCGGCATTTCCCGCCCGTCGGGCCCGACATTGAGGCGTCATGGTTAGTGAAGCGTTAAAGACAGAGACACTTGCCCCTTGCGCCAGTGCCTCCAAGCTCCAGCGGGTCGACGGCATTCCCGCCAACTGGGTTATCGCCGATTCCCAGGTCGGATACCCTCACGCGCTGGCAACCATGCAGGAGCGCGCCCGCGCCATCGCGGCCGGTGAAGCGTCCGAAGCCATATGGCTGCTCGAGCATCCGCCGCTTTATACCGCCGGGACCTCCGCCCGGACCGAGGATCTATTGGCACCCGACCGCTTTCCGGTGTTCCAGGCGGGGCGCGGCGGCCAATTCACCTATCATGGCCCCGGTCAGCGGGTCGCTTATGTCATGCTCGATCTGCGCGAACGCGGCCGCGACATCCGCTGCCTTGTTTCCGGGCTCGAAAACTGGGTGATCGATACCCTCGCTGCCTTCAACATCAAGGGCGAAAAACGCGACGGCCGCATCGGGGTCTGGGTCAAGCGCCCCGACAAGGGCCCATTCGTTGAAGACAAGATCGCCGCCATCGGCGTTCGCGTCTCTCGCTGGGTAAGCTTTCACGGCATCTCACTCAATATAAGCCCTGATCTCGATCATTATTCCGGCATCGTGCCATGCGGCATCAGCCAGCATGGTGTGACCAGCTTTGAGGATCTGGGCCAGATCGTTTCGATGGCTGAAGTGGATTCGGTCCTCAAATCACGCTTTGAAGCGCACTTCGGACCGGCAAGGCTTGCCTCCACGCTCTGATCGCGACAAGGTGAATGCAAAGCAATCCTCACTATTTCTGGGTGCAAGGGGACAAAAATGCGCTTCGACGATCTGCGTAAGCTCGCCACAGGCAGCGTCCTGTTCAATCTGGGCCGGATCATCTCGCCACGTCTGGTGACGATCCTGTACCTGCTTGGTTTGGCCGCTATCGCTCTCTGGGCAGTCAATCACTTCTTCGCCAGCTTCCGGTTCGGCTTCGGCAATGGGCTGTGGGGCCTGCTCGAAATCGCGGTTTTCGGCCTCCTCGCTTTTGTGGCGCTGCGCATCGCCTGTGAAGGGATCATCGTTTTTTTCCGCGCCAACAGCGCCGAGGCAGAGACCTACGAGCCTGAGCATATGGGCACTTCGCTGATCGATGACGTGCGCGAGGCGATCGAGGACCTCGCCGATCAGGAACCCGATCCCGTCGAGCCGGTGGCCCCACCGCCGGTTGCGCCAACGCCTCCAGCGCCCACCACTCCGGTTGCAGAAGAACCAGCCGTGATGCCGGACGCCGATGCACCCAAGCCCGCGGCCAAACGGCGCGCAAGCCCGCGCAAACCGGCATCCAAGACTTGAAATCGAAAGCCCCCGCCCTGACATCAAGGCAGGTATGAAGCGCGCAAAGATTGACCTTTGCGCGCTTTACGCTATGACACGCGCAAATTCATGCGAGTTTCATATCCCATCGCGCCGGTCCGCTTGGCCCGGCACCTTTGGCAATCTCGCCTTTTCAAGGACAAGCGGACGCCCATGAGCGCGCCAACACCGACCCAGAACGCCCCCAAGATCGGCCTCGTCAGCCTTGGCTGCCCCAAGGCCCTCGTCGATTCCGAACGCATCCTCACCACGCTGCGCGCGCAGGGCTACAGCTTTTCGCCCTCCTATGAAGGCGCCGACGTCGTCATCGTCAACACCTGCGGCTTTCTCGACAGCGCCAAGGCTGAAAGTCTCGACGCCATCGGTGAAGCGATTTCCGAGAATGGCCGCGTTATCGTCACGGGTTGTCTCGGTGGCGAGGAAGAACTGATCCGCAAGACCCATCCCGGCGTTCTGGCCGTTTCGGGCGCGCATCAGTATGAGGCCGTCGTCGATGCGGTCCACGAGGCCGTGCCGCCCGTTCCCAACGCCTTCGTCGATCTGGTGCCCGAGCAGGGTCTGCGCCTGACGCCCCGCCACTACGCGTATCTGAAAATTTCCGAAGGCTGCAACAATCGCTGCACCTTCTGCATCATCCCCTCGATCCGCGGCGATCTCGTCTCGCGCCCCATCGCCTCGGTGCTTTACGAGGCGGAGCGGCTCGTCAAGGCCGGCGTCAAGGAGATCATGGTCATCTCCCAGGACACCTCCGCCTATGGCGTGGACATCAAATACGCGACCTCCCCCTATCGCGGGCGCCAGGTCGAAGCGCGCTTCCAGACGCTGGCCGAGGAAATGGGCAAGCTCGGCGCGTGGGTGCGCATGCACTACGTCTATCCCTACCCCCATGTCGACAACGTCATTCCTCTGATGGCCGACGGGGTGATCCTGCCCTATCTCGATATCCCCTTCCAGCACGCCAGCCCGCAGGTTCTCAAATCCATGCGGCGCCCGGCCAATCAGGAAAAGACCGCCGACCGCATCCGCAAATGGCGCGAAACCTGCCCCGATCTCGCCATCCGCTCGACCTTCATCGTCGGCTTTCCCGGCGAGACGGAAGAGGATTTCCAGATGTTGCTCGATTGGGTCCACGAGACAAAGATCGACCGTGCCGGGGCATTCCCTTATGAGCCCGTCACGGGCGCCCGCGCCAACGATCTGGGCCTCAATGAAATCCCCGACGAGCTCAAGCAGGAGCGCTATGGGCGACTGATGGAAGCGCTGCAGGAGGTTTCGGCTGAACGCCTCGCCTCGCGCGTCGGCCGCACCATCGACGTTCTGGTCGATGACGTCGAGCCCGAAGAGCAGCGCGTCATCGCCCGTTCGCAATGGGATGCCCCCGAGATCGACGGCAACGTAATCGTCGAGAACGCCACCGGTATCAAGCCCGGCGACATGATCTCGGTGACCGTCGTTGATTCCGACGAATACGACCTCTATGCGGTCCCAGCTGGTTCGGTGCAGTGACCCACCGCGCCTATGACGTCCCGATGGCTGGCGGCCCGCTGAAACTGGGCCGCACGCCGCTCGTCATGGGTATTTTGAACGTAACCCCCGACAGCTTTTCCGATGGCGGCGATTTCTCCGCCCTCAGCACGGCGGTTGCCCATGCCGAAGACCTCGTTTCCGAGGGTGCCGATATCATCGATATCGGCGGCGAAAGCACCCGGCCGGGCTCTGAAGAAGTCAGCGTACAGAACGAACTCGACAGGGTTATCCCCGTGCTCGACGCCCTTGCGGAGCGCGGCTGTCAAACCCCGATCTCGATCGACACCTACAAGGCCCTCGTCGCCGATCAGGCGGTCCAGGCGGGAGCGAAAATCATCAATGACGTCTGGGGCCTTCAGCGCGACCCCGAAATCGCCGACGTCGCCGCCCATCACCGCACACCGGTCATCGCCATGCACTGGGACACCGAGCGCGATACCGCGCGCGATCTGATCGATGAAATGAAGCGCTGGCTCTCCCGGTCGGTGGAGATCGCGCTCAAGGCGGGAGTGGCAAGAGAAGCGATCATTCTCGATCCCGGCTTCGGCTTTGCCAAATCCTTCGCCGAGAATTACGAACTGCTTAATCGCCTCGACGAATTGCACACGCTCGGTTTTCCCCTGCTCGTCGGCACCTCCCGCAAGCGCATGATCGGCAATCTGCTCGATGTACCGCCCAAGGAGCGCGTTTCGGGCACCATCGCAACCTCTGTTCTGGGCTATTTAAAGGGCGGGCACATTTTCCGCGTCCACGACGTCCGCGCCAATCGCGATGCCTTGCGCGTTGCCGCCGCCGCGCTCTATGGTCCGCCGCAACAGGAGGGGTGAGTCCCATGGACAGCTTTGCCGATCGCGACCGCATCATTCTGGCCGGGCTGGCCTTTTACGGCTATCACGGCGTCATGATGGAGGAAAACGCCCTCGGCCAGCGCTTCCGCATAGATCTCGAGCTGGGGCTGGACATGTCCGAGGCCGCCCGCACCGATGACGTGGCCTCCACGATTTCCTATGCCCATATCTACGATCTGGTGAAGGAAGCCTTCGAGGAAAGGCGCTTCAAGCTGATCGAAGCGCTCGGCCATCACATCATCACACGTCTTTTCGACCGCTTCGACAAGCTCGACTGGATCCGCATCAAGGTCAGAAAGCCCGAAGCGCCCCTGCCCATCGTGGCCGGAGAAGCTGCCATCGAAATGGTCAGGACGCGGGAGCAGATCTGATGGCTCGCGCCGTTCTGGCGCTGGGCGCCAATATTGGCGATCCCGCGCACCAGATCGCCACGGCCATCGAGGCCATCGCCGGCCATCCCCGGATTTCCCTTTTGAAACAAAGTGCGTTGATCGTCAGCGAACCCTGGGGCAAGACCGACCAGAACCGCTTCCACAACGGCGCCATCCTGATCGAAACCACGCTATCTCCCCTCGACCTTCTCGACTTCTGCCTTGTCACCGAAGCCCAAATCGGACGCGTCCGTATTGAGAAATGGGGCCCGCGCAGCATCGATATCGACATCATCACCTACGATGATCTGACGATGGAAACCGAGCGCCTGACCCTGCCGCACCCTTACGCCCACGAGCGCGATTTCGTGCTCGAGCCGCTGCGCGAGATCGCGCCGGATGTGGCCGACTGGCTATTGAATCAGGCAGGCAACAAATCAGCCTAAGAGCTTGATGACATTGACCGCAGCCTCGAATTCGAGACGCCGCTGCCGGCGCCGCGCTGCTGCCTCGTAGTCCTCGCCCCACAGGGAAATCTGGTAGTCCTCGTCCACATGCGCTGCGATCCACGCTGCATCCGCATCGACCAGCCGCTCGCGAAGCGCAATCGCCAGCAGGCCCGAGCCGGTGAGCCCCGTCACCGACACCATCGCAGTGGCAGGCACATGGTGCAGCGGCTCGATAGCGTCTCTGAGCTTTTTCAGCATGTCGACAGATTGCGCCTTATGCACGATCCCGACCGTCGGCTGGAAGCTGACCGAAAAGTGCCGTGCGATCCGCACGAGCACATCGTCCCAAATCTGTTCCTGCTTTTCGACAAGCTCGCGCGGGCTGTCGGCGCGATAGAGCAGCAGATCGTTGCCCGCATATTTCACCACCTCATCGAGCAGCGCTCCCCGCGACTCCTCGCCCCCTTCGACAGCCGAATTGATGAGTTTGACATGCGGCATCATATCGGGATCGATAAGTTCGCCCTGCGCATCCCATTCCTCGCGCATGCGTGCCGCCAGTTCGGCATGCCCAACGCCAACCTGCTTGCCGGTCGGCGTCTTGGTCACGCGCCCGTCCAGCAGCACGGTGAATACGCCATCCGTCTCGGCCACATCCACCGATTTGTAGAAGCGCTTGGGCAATTCGCGCATCAGATCCTTTTGATGGCGGCCCTGTCCCGCATCCTGATGCCGGATTGCGTCTTCGAGAAATTCGCGCATCAGCTCAATACCTTTTCTATGGCGTCATCGAGATCGGCATAATCGTCGATGATGATATGGGCACCGCTCTCTTCGAGCGCAACGCGGGCGTGATAGCCCCAGCTCACCCCGATCGTCCGCGCCCCGGCCGACCGCCCCAGCTCCATATCGAACGTCGTATCGCCGATCATCACCGTAGAGGCGGGATCGATCCCGGTCTCGGCGCAGGCCCGCAGGATCATCCCGGGATGAGGTTTCGACGGATTGTGGTCGGGGGTCTGCAGCGTCACGAAATGATCCGCCAGAGCGTGCAGCGCCAGAATGCGATTGACCCCGCTCAACCCCTTGCCGGTGGCAATGCCCAGAATCGAGGCCTCATGCGCCCGCAACCGGTTCAGCGCGTCCAGGGCCCCCGCATAAAGCGGCTCGTGCCGCTCCCCGCCCGCCAGCATGGCGCGATAGTGCTGGCGGTAGGTTGCCGCCATCAGGATGGCTGTCCCCGCATCGCATTGCGCCAGCCGCTCCATGGCAATTTCCAGCGACAGACCAATGATCGAATGAGACATTTCCGCCGTCGGCACGTCCAGCCCATGATCGCGAAATGTCGCCGCCATATGCTCGGCGATGATCGAACCGGAATCGATCAGCGTGCCGTCCATATCGAACATGATGAGACGCGGCTGGGCCATTACGCATCGTCCTCCGGATCGATATCCTGCACATCGTACTGATTGGCATTAAACCCCAGCGTCTCGAAGCTCGCCTTCATATGCGGCGGCAGCGGCGCCGTGATATCGAGCCTCTTGCCGCTGCGCAGCGGAATGGCCAGCCGCCTTGCGTGCAGATGCAGCCCCTTACCCAGTTCCTCCGGCCGCTCGAAATTCCAGTTTTCCAGCGTGTTGTAGCGCGGGTCGTCGAGGATCGGCGTGCCCAGTTCCATCATATGAACGCGCAACTGATGCGTGCGGCCGGTCACCGGTTTGAGCGTCACCCAGGCGAACTGGTTGGCGGCGCTCTCGGTCACCGAATAGTAGCTCACCGAATGCTGCGCGCCCTCGGTCCCGTTTTCGACAACCACCATCTGCTCGCCATCCTGGGTCGATTGCCGCGCCAGAAAGCATGAAATCCGCCCTTGGCGTGGATGGGGTACCCCGATGGTTATCGCCCAATAGATCTTGCGCGCCGAGCGTGAGCGGAACACGGTTCCGAAATGGCTTGCCGCAGCGCGCGTCTTGGCCACCAGCAAACACCCGGAGGTGTCACGGTCGAGCCGATGAACCAGGCGGGGCGGCTCACCCTTCTTGTTGGGCAGCGATTTGAGCATGCCGTCGATGTGGCGCTTGGTGCCCGATCCGCCCTGCACGGCAAGCCCGTGCGGCTTGTTGAACACATAGACGTCGTCGTCCTCATACAAAATGAGATCGCGCAGGAAATCGGCGTCTTTCTGGTTGATCCGCGGCGCGTCCGGCGAGCGAACAGGCGCATCGCCCAGCGGCGGCACGCGCACCGTCTGCCCGGCGGCCAGCCGCGCATTGGTGGCGACCCGCCCGCTATCGACCCGCACCTGCCCCGACCGCAGCAGCTTTTGCAGGCGCCCGAAGCTCAGATCGGGGAAATGCACCGAGAACCAGCGGTCGAGCCGCATCCCATCCTCGTCCGCCGCCACTTCCCGCAATTGCACGCCGCTCATAAAACTCTGTCCTTTGTCGTTCGCGGCCCTTCTAGCGGGAAATCGCCGGGCCGTCACGCGGGTGCGTACGCAAACCTTATCGATAGATTCCGGGAATAACACCGCTCGTACTGATCGTCGCAAGACCAGTCCAAACCCTGTCATTCCGGGGCTTGTTCCCGGAATCCAGTTCAGCGCCCGCCACGATCACCGGATGCCGCTCTTCTAGCTGTCGCGCTTGGCTGCACGCAACTTGGCGAAATAATCCATCCGCTTCTTGATATCGCGCTCGAACCCGCGCTCGACGGGCTGATAGAAATCCTGCCGCCCGATCTTTTCGGGAAAATACTCCTGGCCCGAAAACCCCTCGGGGGTGTCGTGATCGTAGATATAGCCCTCGCCATACCCCTCGGACTTCATCAGCTTGGTTGGCGCGTTGAGAATGGCCATGGGCGGCGTCGGCGATCCGGTCTTTTTGGCCAAAGCCAGCGCCCGATTATACGCGTTGTAGAGCGCGTTCGATTTCGGCGCCGTCGCCAGATACACCACCACCTCAGCCAGCGCCAGTTCCCCCTCGGGAGAACCGAGCATGTGATAGGCGTCCTTTGCAGCGGTCGCTATGGGCAACGCCTGCGGATCGGCCATGCCGATGTCTTCGACCGCCATGCGGATCAGCCGCCGCGCCAGATACATCGGGTCCTCGCCCGCATCGATCATACGCGCGAAATAATAAAGCGCCGCATCGGGGTCCGATCCGCGCACCGTCTTGTGCAGCGCCGAAATCAGGTTGTAATGCCCGTCCTGGCTCTTGTCGTAGATCGGCGCCCGCCGTTGCACCAGCTTTGCCAACCCCGCCGGGTCCAGGATTTCATCGGGTCCCGTCGCGGCAATAATCTCCTCGATCAGCCCCAGCATAGCCCGCCCATCGCCATCGGCCAGCCCGATCAGCGTTTGGCGCGCGTCGTCATCGAGCGGCAAAGCCTTGCCCAATTCCTCTTCGGCGCGCTTGGCAAGCGCATCGAGATCGTCCCGATCGAGACTGGTAAACTTGAGCACCTGCGCTCGCGACAAAAGCGCGGCGTTGAGCTCGAAACTCGGGTTTTCCGTCGTCGCCCCGACCAGCACCACGGTGCCATCTTCCATGACGGGAAGGAAACTGTCCTGTTGCGCCCGGTTGAAGCGATGGATTTCATCGACGAACAAAAGCGTCCGCTGCCCGGCCCGCCGCGCCGTACGGGCCGTCTCGAACACCTTCTTGAGGTCCGCTACCCCCGAAAAGATCGCCGAAATCTGCTCGAACCGATAATCCACTGCATCGGCCAGCAGTCGCGCCACCGTCGTCTTGCCGGTCCCCGGCGGCCCCCACAGGATGAGCGAGCCCAGCCGCCCCGATGCCAGCATCCGCCGCAGCGTGCCGTCGGGCCCGATGATATGGGTCTGCCCGATCACCTCATCGAGCGATTTCGGCCGCAGCCGGTCGGCCAGCGGCCGATCAGCCCCCGGTTCATCAGTCGGACGCGAGGCCGGAAGGTCCTCGGGAAAAAGGTCGCTCATCGCACCTCACATCGGTCTCATCCACTCACCACCGAACGGATGACCCTGCCCCCACGTTGCAGGATGATCTGCCAGGCGCGCGGACGCTGGCTGGCAACGGATTCGAAGGTTTCAATATCACGGATTTCCATGCCGTTCAGCGCAACGATGACATCGCCTTGTTCAAGTCCCATGCGCGCCGCGGGGCTCCCCGGCTCGACGCCGACCACGGCAATGCCCTGCGTTGAAAAGCCCAACCCCAATTGCTGCGCCAATGCGGGATTCAGTTCCGCCGCCGTAACCCCCGCAAATCGCGTATTGCCCGAAATCGTCGCCTGCCGGTCCGAAGTGGCGGGTGGCGCCCCCATTTCCAGTGCGGCAGTCGTTTCGGCGCCGTTCCGCCACAGCGTCAACTCGGAGATCGATCCGACCGGCTTGGTCGCCACGCGATAATTGAGCGCTTCAGGGTCCTGAACGGCTACCCCATCGATACCGGTGATTACGTCCCCCGAAACCAGCCCCGCCGCTTCCGCCGGGCTGCCGGGTGCGATTTCTGTTACCAGTGCACCGCGCGGCGTGGCCAGTCCCAGGCTGGCGGCCAGTTCGGCGTCAAGCATCTGCATCTGCGCGCCCAACCAGGGCCGCACGATCTCGCCGCCCGCCGCGCCCGCATCGGCGATCACCCGCGCCATGTTGGAGGGTATGGCGAACCCGATGCCCTGCGAGCCGCCCGAGCGGGTAAACAGTGCCGTATTGATGCCGACCAGTTGCCCGTTCATATCGACCAGCGCGCCACCCGAATTGCCCGGATTGATCGCCGCGTCCGTCTGGATGAAGAACTGGTAGTCGGTCATTCCCATGCCGGTGCGCGCCAGCGCGGAAACGATGCCGCTCGAAACCGATTGCCCCACCCCGAACGGGTTGCCGATGGCAAGGACGAGATCGCCGACCTCCAACTGGTCGGAATCGGCAAATGACACGAAGGGAAACTCCCCCGCCCCGTCCTCGGCCCTGAGCACGGCCAGATCGGTCGAGGGATCGGCCAGCACCAGATCGACGGGATATTCCCGCCCATCATTGAGCACGACCCGAATGTCAGTCGCCCCTTCAACGACGTGATTGTTGGTAAGGATCATGCCATCCGCACTGACAATCACGCCCGACCCGAGCGATTGCGAGGTCTGCGGCCGCTGGTTGAACAACGGCGAGCGCCCGAAGAACTGATCGAAGAACGGATCGTTGAAACTGTTCTGCTGCTGGGTGACCCGGGTCGCATAGACGTTGACGACCGCCGGCGCGACCTGCTGCACCACGGGCGAGTATGAAAGCTGGATTTCCGCCTGGCTCTGCGGGACCACCCTTTCGGCCTGAGCGAAGGCGGCGGCGGGCACCAGAACCAGAAAAACGGCAACAATCGACTTGCGGAACATGGGTCAGACTCCAGAGCTTGCAATGGGTTAGAGGTTAGAACCTTCCGCCCCGGTTTCAAGTGACAAGCCCGTAAGGTTGGCGGCAAAAGCGAGGCAATTTTGACCCCGCACAAAGAATCGTCACAACCTGTCTCTATAGGCGAAATTGGCCATTGCAGAGGGGGGCAATGAGCCCTATACACGCGCGCTTTCAACCCCCACACAAGGTATCAAGGTCAATGGACCACGCGCCGTCTCGCACATACGCGAACACCGCAGAACTGATCGCCACCGAGGAACCCGATTATCCGAGTTTCCTGTTTTCCGAACGGCTCCTGGTCGATGCCATAAATACCTTCAAAAAGGGCTTTGAGGGCCTTTTGACCTATGCGGTCAAATCAAACCCCTCGCCCCATATCCTCGAGATCATGAACCGCGAGGGGCTCAAGGCTTACGATGTTGCCTCCAACACCGAGATGGCCCTGATCCGCAAATACGCGCCTCAAGCCGGGATGCACTACAACAATCCCATCAAGTCGCGTCGAGAGATCGAGCGTGCCTACTCCGAATTCGGCGTTCGCTCCTTCACAATCGACCACGTGGCCCAGCTCGATCAGCTCGCGGCCGTCATCCCGCCCAGCGAGGATGTCGAAGTGACTGTCCGCTTCAAGGCCGGCAAGGCACTCAAATCCTATGATTTCGGCACAAAGTTCGGCGTCATGGAAGAAGGCGCCATCGCGATCTGCACACTGGCCAGGGCCATGGGATATTCGACCTCGCTGTGCTTCCACGTCGGCAGCCAGTGCGAGGAAGCCTATGCCTATGAGCGCCACATCGCCGCTGCGGGCCGCATCGCGCAAGCCTCGGGAATCGAGCTCAAGCGCCTCAATATCGGTGGCGGCTTTCCCGCCCCTTACATCACCAACTCGGCCCCGCCCCTCGACGTCTATTTCGAAACCATCCGCAACGCCGTCACCGATACGTTCGGATCGAACAAGCCCGAACTGATCGCCGAGCCCGGACGCGGCCTGTCCACGGGCTGCACATCGCTCCTGCTGCGCGTCAAACACGTGCGCGGCGAACAGTCGGTCTATCTCAACGATGGCGTCTATGGCTCGTTGATGGAAGCGATGATCCTTGAATTCATGCCGCCGATCCGCGTCTGGCGCGGCGACAAGGTGCTGACCGGCGAGAGCTGGGACTTCAAGATTTTCGGGCCGACCTGCGATAGCTACGACGTCATGCCCCAGACCTTCATCCTGCCGGCAGCCATTGCCGAGGATGACTATATCGAGTTCGGCCTGATGGGCGCCTACACCCAGGCCTCCCTCACCCCGTTCAACGGTTTCGACCGTCGCGACCTCTATTGGGTCGACGATATTCTGGTGTGATGGGCGCCGGCAACAGCCAATTCCCGCGGCCCGAAACGCTCGGGCCGCGAATCTGCATTTTCGGACCGTCCAATTCCGGGAAGTCGACGCTCGCCGTAGCGATCGGCCAGACGCTAGGCGTTCCTGCCGTCCACCTCGATCTGCTGCATCATCAGCCGAACACCGACTGGGTACCTCGCCCGCCGCAGGAATTTGAACGCCTGCACGATGACGCCATCACAGGCGAACGTTGGGTGATGGAAGGCAATTACTCCCGCCTCATGCCCCAACGCCTCCGGCGTGCCACTGGTATCGTCTGGGTCGATACAGCAATGCCCGGCAATCTCTGGCGTTATTTCCGCCGTACCCTCTTCGAACGCGACAGGATCGGCTCCCTCGAAGGTGGCCAGGACAGCCTCAAATGGCTGATGATCCATCACATCGCCTTCGTCCAGCCAAAGCGTCGCTCACAACTCGAGCACGTCGTTAAGGTCAGTGGCCTTCCTTTTGCAAAGGTCGAAAGCATGGCCGCCCTCAATCAGCTGTATGCGCAATGGGGTCTGGAAAAGCCGTAAACAGCCTGGCGAGGGTGTCCCGACGGTAATAAAAAAAGGCGGCCCGAAAGCCGCCTTTTCCAATTCTGTCAGAGACAATCCGCCTACGCGGCTTCGTTCTCTTCATCGCGAGAGAAGTCGGCGGTCGGACCGGAGTCCTTGCCCTTGGCTTCCACATCGCGGTCGACGAATTCGATGACGCCGATAGGTGCATTGTCGCCGTGGCGGAAGCCGGCCTTGAGGACGCGGGTGTAGCCACCGTTGCGGTCCTTGTAGCGCGGGCCCAGAACGTCGAACAGCTTCTTGACCATGGCTTCATCGCCAATCTGGGCGATGGCCTGGCGGCGGGCATGAAGGTCGCCGCGCTTGCCAAGGGTGATGAGCTTTTCGACGATCGGGCGAAGATCCTTGGCCTTGGGCAGGGTCGTCACGATCTGTTCGTGCTTGATCAACGATGCGGACATGTTCTTGAACATCGCCTTGCGATGCGAAGAGGTCCGGTTCAGTTTGCGGCCGGCTTTACCGTGGCGCATGGTACTCTCCTAAAGTTCTTCTGGTCGCAGCGGAAGATCAGTAGTGATCTTCGTAACGCTTGGCGAGGTCTTCGATGTTTTCGGGCGGCCAGTTGTTGACGTCCATCCCGAGATGGAGCCCCATCTGGGCCAGCACTTCCTTGATCTCGTTGAGCGACTTGCGCCCGAAGTTCGGCGTGCGCAGCATTTCCGCTTCCGTCTTCTGGATGAGATCGCCGATATAAACGATGTTGTCGTTCTTGAGGCAATTTGCCGAACGCACCGACAACTCGAGTTCGTCCACCTTCTTGAGAAGCGCCGGGTTGAAGGCGAGTTCGGGTGTCGAATCCTCGGCCTTTTCCTTGGTGGGCTCTTCGAAATTGACGAACACCGAGAGCTGATCCTGGACGATGCGGGCCGCAAAGGCCAGCGCGTCCTCGGGGCTGATGGCGCCGTTGGTTTCGATCTGCATGCTCAGCTTGTCGAAGTCGAGGTTCTGGCCCTCACGGGTCTTTTCGACCTTGTAGCTGACGCGCTTGACCGGCGAGAACAGCGCATCGACGGCGATATAGCCGATCGGAGCGTCTTCGGGCTTGTTGCGGTCGGCCGGGACATAGCCCTTGCCGGTATGAACCGTAAACTCGATGTTGATCTCGGCGCCGTCATCGAGGTGACAGATAACGAGATCGGGGTTGAGCACTTCGATATCACCGGTGGTCTTGATGTCGCCAGCGGTGACGGCACCCGGACCCTGCTTGGAAAGCGTCAGGCGCTTGGGCCCTTCGTCTTCCATCTTGATGGCGATTTCCTTGATGTTGAGAACGAGATCGGTCACGTCCTCACGCACGCCGGGAATCGACGAGAATTCATGCAATACGCCATCGATCTGGATGGCGGTGATTGCCGCGCCCTGCAGCGACGAGAGCAGAACCCGGCGCAGCGTGTTGCCCAGGGTCAAGCCATAACCGCGTTCAAGCGGCTCGGCGACCACGGAGGCGATGCGCGCGGAATCGCTGCCCGGAACGACGTCGAGCTTGGTCGGCTTAATCAGTTCCTGCCAGTTTTTCTGGATCATCACGTCCAACTTCCTTTTTAAAATCGCGGCCCTGCCCGGCCGCCATGCCGCAAACCGTAAAAGAACCCCGGCTGGCCCTGCCGAGGTCCGTTCACATCAGACGCGACGACGCTTGCGCGGCCGACACCCATTGTGAGGAATGGATGTAACGTCCCGGATGGAAGTGACAGTGAAGCCGGCGGCCTGAAGGGCACGCAGTGCCGATTCACGACCTGAACCCGGGCCACGGACTTCGACCTCGAGTGTCTTCATGCCGTGTTCCTGCGCCTTCTTGGCGGCGTCTTCTGCAGCCATCTGGGCTGCGTAAGGGGTCGATTTGCGCGAACCCTTGAAACCCATCGTTCCGGCGGAGGACCAGGAGATCGTGTTGCCCTGAACGTCGGTGATGGTGACCATCGTGTTGTTGAACGAGGCGTTTACGTGTGCAACGCCAGCACTGATATTCTTGCGCTCGCGGCGGCGAACGCGTGTAGTCTCTGCTTTAGCCATTTACTTCCTCTAGTGATCTCTAGCGCCGCCGTGGTTCCAGCGGCTACACCTCAAGAATCCGAAACGAGACGTCGGGGCCGAGCCCAAGGCCCTGCCCTTTCCGTGCCCGCACCGGCCTTCTTATTTCTTCTTGCCCGCGATGGCCTTTGCAGGGCCCTTGCGGGTGCGCGCGTTGGTGTGGGTCCGCTGACCACGCACCGGCAGACCGCGACGATGACGCAGGCCGCGATAATTGCCCAGATCCATCAAACGCTTGATGTTCATGGCAACCGAACGGCGAAGGTCACCCTCGACCTGATAGTCACGGTCGATGGTTTCGCGAATCTGGATAACTTCCGCGTCGGTCAGTTCATTCACGCGCCGCTCGGCCGGAATGGACACCTTCTCGCAGATTTCAGAGGCCATTTTCGGCCCAATCCCGTGAATATACTGCAACGCGATGACAACGCGCTTGTTCGTCGGGATATTGACGCCAGCAATACGAGCCACGTCGGATCTCCTAAATTGATATGAGGACGTTTCCGTCCCGTTTCGTTCAACAACAAGGGACCGGCATCCGACCCCCTTCTCTATACGGAAGGAACCGAATCCAGCCCTCGAAATTTCTGAGACTGGGCGCGGTTCTAAGGACTCACGGCATCAAAGTCAACACCGCCGCGGGCCCAATCGTTTCGGTCAGCTTATCGCTGCCTTGATCGCGGCGGTGACCTCCTCGATCGGCGCCATTCCATCCACTGATTTGAGCAGGCCCTGCTCGGAATAGAACGACACAAGAGGCGCTGTCTGTTGGGTATAGACATCGAGGCGCTTGCGCAGCACCTCCTCGTTATCGTCCGCCCTTGCGCCGCCGCTTTCCTTGGCCCGATTGATGATGCGCTCGACAAGCACATCGGGATCGGCCTTGATTTCGATGACCGCGTCGAGGTGAAGCCCCTTGCGGTCGAGCATGTGCGTCAGCGCCTCGGCCTGCGCAATGGTGCGCGGAAAACCGTCGAGGATGAACCCGTTTTCGCAATCGGGCTGATCCATGCGCTCGGAAATGATGCCCGATACGATATCGTCGGAAACCAGATCCCCGCGATCGACGATCGCCTTGGCCTCGAGCCCGAGCGGAGTCTTGTCAGCGATTGCTGCCCGGAGCATGTCACCGGTCGAAAGCTGCGGAATGGAATAGGTCGATACCAGGATCTGTGCCTGAGTGCCCTTGCCTGCCCCCGGGGGCCCCAAAAGTACCAGTCTCATCTTTTCCGTCCCCCTAGACGCGATTTCTTGACCATGCCCTCATATTGCTGCGCGATCAGATGGCTCTGAATCTGGCTCACCGTATCCAGTGTCACTGTGACCATGATGAGCAGCGAAGTACCACCCAGGAAGGCCGAAATGTTGAGCTGGCTCAGGAACACCTCGGGGATCAGCGCGACTATGGTCAGGTAGATCGCACCCACGACTGTGATGCGGGTCAGCACGTAGTCGATGTGCTGCGCGGTTCTTTCGCCCGGACGGATGCCGGGAATAAACCCGCCCGACCGCTTGAGGTTGTCCGCCGTCTCGGTCGGGTTGAAAACGATCGAGGTGTAAAAGAACGCAAAGAAGATGATCATTCCGGCAAACAGCGCCAGATAGAGCGGCTGTCCGCGCCCGAGCAGTGCCGAGATGTACTGCAGCCATTGCGGAGCATCGCCCTGTGCCGAGAACGTCGCGATCGTTGCCGGCAACAGCAGCAGCGAGGACGAGAAGATCACCGGGATAACGCCCGCAGTGTTGAGCTTGAGCGGCAGATGCGAGGTATCGCCCTGATACATCTTGTTGCCCACCTGGCGCTTCGGATACTGGATCAAAAGCCTGCGCTGGGCGCGTTCGAAGAACACGATAATACCGATCACCACGATGGCGCCGATCAGGATGCCAACCACGGCGATGGTCGGCAGCGCCCCGGTGCGGCTCAATTCGAGCGTCTGGGCAATGGTCGCGGGAAGCGATGCCACGATACCGGCGAAGATGATAAGCGAAATGCCGTTGCCGACACCGCGCGCCGTCATCTGTTCACCCAGCCACATCAGGAACATGGTGCCGCCGACAAGCGTGATGACGGTCGAAATACGGAAGAACCAGCCCGGATCGGCCACGACCCCTTCGCTGGCCTCGAGCCCTACGGCGATGCCATAGGCCTGCACCGCGCAGAAGACGACGGTGAGATACCGCGTGTACTGGTTGAGCTTGCGCCGCCCGCTCTCGCCCTCTTTCTTGAGCGCCTCGAGGCGCGGAGAGGCCGTCGACATCACCTGGATGACGATGGAGGCGGTAATGTAGGGGATCAGGTTAAGCGCGAAAATCGCGAGACGTTCGACGGCACCGCCGGCGAACATGTTGAACAGGCCGAAAATCCCGCCCTGCGCCTGCTGGAACGTCTGCGCGAAGGCATCGGGATCGATACCCGGAATCGGAATATAGGTGCCGAGTCGGTAAACCAGCAAAGCCCCAAGGGTGAAGAAAATCCGCTTCTGGAGTTCCTTGGCCTTCGAAAAGGTCGAAAAACTCAAGTTTCGGGCCAGTTGCTCGGCTGCAGACGCCATGACGGCTCCCTCTGAAGTAGCTTATAGAGCAAAGGAACGGGCCACATGGGCCCGCAAAAAAGACAATGCTCTGATATAGTCAGAGCGCGCCCTTATGCAATCCCCGTATTCGGGAAGATTGCCAGGGCGCGCTCGAAAATTCGCAACGATTATTCGGCGTCGGCGGGCTTGCCGATCAGTTCAACCTTGCCCCCGGCTGCTTCGATGGCAGCGGCGGCACCAGCGGAAACGTGGTTGACCTTGAAGGTTACCTTCTTGGCCTTGAACTCGCCGCTGTTGATCAGGCGCACGCCGTCCTTGGCGCGGCGGATGACGCCGGCCCTGACCAGTGCTTCGGCATCCACGACGCCCTTGGCATCGAGCTTACCGCTGTCGATATAGGCCTGGATGCGATCGAGCCGAACGGCATTCCACTTCTTGGCGAAGGGATTGTTGAAGCCGCGCTTGGGCATCCGCATGTGAAGCGGCATCTGGCCGCCTTCAAAGCCATTGATCGAAACGCCCGAACGGGACTTCTGACCCTTGACGCCACGACCGCCGGTCTTGCCAAGACCAGAGCCGATGCCGCGACCGACGCGAACCTTGGCTTTGGTGGCGCCGGCGTTATCGGCGATCTCGTTGAGTTTCATAATACCAAATCCCTCTTACTGCTCGTCCACGACGCGGACGAGGTGAGCGACCTTGGAAATCATGCCGCGCACCGACGGCGTGTCTTCCAATTCGCTGCGGCGATGCATCTTGTTGAGCCCCAGGCCCACAAGCGTCGCGCGCTGATCTTCCTTGCGACGGATCGGCGAACCGATCTGCTCGACGATGACGGTCTTTTTAGCCATTGTTCTCTCCTCGAGCGCTCTATCAGGCCTCGACGGCGGCTTCGCCGCGACGTGCCTGCAACTCGGAAACCTTGAGACCACGACGGGCCGCGACCGAACGCGGGCTGTCGACGTTCTTGAGCGCGTCGAACGTGGCGCGAACCATGTTGTAGGGATTTGCCGAGCCCTGGCTCTTGGCAACGATATCGTTGATGCCCAGAGTTTCGAAAACGGCACGCATCGGGCCACCGGCGATGATACCGGTACCGGCCGGGGCCGCACGCAGGATCACCTTGCCGGCGCCGTGACGGCCCTGCACGTCATGGTGCAGCGTACGGGCTTCACGCAGCGGCACGCGGATCATCTGGCGCTTGGCCTGCTCGGTCGCCTTGCGGATGGCTTCAGGCACTTCACGCGCCTTGCCATGACCGAAACCGACCCGGCCCTTCTGATCACCAACCACCACCAGGGCGGCAAAACCAAAGCGACGACCGCCCTTGACCACCTTGGCAACACGGTTGATGTGGACCAGGCGATCGACGAATTCGCTATCGCGTTCTTGAGTGTCTCTCATCGTTCCTACCAGTCTTTTTTCTCTTTTATCTTGTAAGGAGCGTTCGCTTAAAAGCTCAGCCCGCCCTCGCGGGCGGCATCGGCCAGCGCCTTGACGCGACCGTGGAACAGATACGCACCGCGATCGAACACAACGTCCGAAACACCGGCCTTGGTGGCGCGGGCAGCAAGTGCCTTGCCAACTTCCGAAGCGGCGGCCTGATTGGCGCCGTTCTTGATCTTGAGATCCTTTTCGAGCGAGGAAGCGGACGCCAGGGTCACGCCATTCGCGTCGTCGATGATCTGTGCGTAGATATTCTTTTCCGAACGGAAGACCGACAAGCGCGGACGACCGTTGGCACGGGCCTTGATAGCCCGACGAACACGCGCCTTGCGCCGTTCGATACCAGAAAGCTTAGCCATCTCGACCAATCCTTACTTCTTCTTGCCTTCTTTGCGGTAGATGTGCTCATCCGCATAACGGACGCCCTTGCCCTTGTAGGGCTCCGGCGGACGGAACTCACGAATGTCGGCAGCAACCTGGCCGACCTGCTGCTTGTCGATACCCGTCACGACGATTTCCGTCTGGGTGGGCGCTGCAAGCGAAATCCCGTCCGGCGCCCTGAAGATCACTTCATGGGAAAAGCCGAGGGAAAGCTTAAGGTCCGAACCCTGCATCTGGGCACGATAGCCGACGCCTGTGATAGCCAGCTTGCGCTCAAAACCGGTCGAAACGCCGGTCACGATGTTCTGCACGAGCGAGCGCGACAGGCCCCAGGCCGAACGGGCCTCACGGCTGTCGTCGACAGGGGTCACAACGACGCCGTCATCGGTCATCTCGGGCTTGACCAGATCGACGAGCACCACCGAAAGCTCACCCTTGGAGCCCTTGGCGGTGACCTTCTGGCCGTCCACGGTGACCGTCACGCCGCTGACCGGTGCTACCGGCTTTTTGCCAATACGCGACATATTAAATTGCCTTTTCGTTGTGTGAAGGCAGGCTTTCACCCTGCCCGCTTCCGATTTCACGGAAGCTCCAAACGTATGTGCGCCACGCCGGCCGGTCGAACCGACCGGCATGAAACACGTTTTAGAAGACGCGGCAGAGAACCTCGCCGCCGACATTTTCAGCACGGGCGGTATGGTCGGCCATCACACCCTTGGGGGTGGAAAGGATCGAAACACCGAGACCGTTGCCAACCACCGGGATGTTCTTGACCGACGCATAAACACGACGGCCCGGCTTGGACACGCGCTGAAGTTCACGGATAACCGGTTCGTTTTCCGAATACTTCAGCTCGATGGCGAACTCGGGAAGACCGTTTTCGCTGGTTTCTTCCGAATAGCCCCGAATGTAGCCTTCGGCCTTGAGAACGTCGAGCACATGGGCGCGAAGGCTCGAAGCCGGAGTGCGAACGACATCGCGACGGCGCATCTGCGCGTTGCGGATGCGGGTCAGCATATCGCCAAGAGGATCTGTAAGAGTCATCTTCGTTCTTTCCTTACCAGCTCGACTTGACCAGGCCGGGGATCATGCCCATCGAGCCAAGCTCGCGCAACGCGATACGGCTCAGCTTGAGCTTGCGATAATAGCCGCGCGGACGGCCCGAAACCTCACAGCGGTTGCGAACGCGAACCGGAGAAGCGTTGCGGGGCAGCTCGGCCAGCTTGAGCTGGGCGGCGAAGCGCTCTTCAAAGCTGAGCGACGCGTCCTTTGCCTTGGCCTTGAGCGCAGCCCGCTTGGGCGCATACTGCTTGGCCAGCTTGGCGCGGCGCTTGTTTTTCTCGATGGAGCTAGTCTTAGCCATCTAAGTCTCTCTTTCGTCTCTTTTCCAGTTATCCGCTTACTGGCGGAACGGGAAATTGAAAGCCTTGAGAAGCGCACGCGCTTCGTCGTCGGTCTTTGCCGTGGTGCAGACGATCACGTCCATGCCCCAGACCTGATCGATCTGGTCATAGTTGATCTCGGGGAACACGATATGTTCCTTGATGCCCATGGCGTAGTTGCCGCGGCCATCGAAGCTCTTGGGGTTCAGGCCGCGGAAGTCGCGGACGCGCGGCAGCGCGACGTTGACCAGGCGGTCGATGAATTCGTACATCTGGGCACGACGCAGCGTGACCTTGACGCCCAGCGCCATGCCTTCGCGGACCTTGAAGCCGGCGATCGACTTGCGGGCATAGGTGACGACGGGCTTCTGGCCGGCGATCTTTTCGAGATCGGCCAGGGCTGCCTTCACCTTCTTGGAATCGGCAACCGCTTCGCCGACGCCCATGTTGAGAACGACCTTCTCAAGCTTGGGAACCTGCATCGGGTTGACGTAGTTGAAGGTCTCGGTGAGACCGGCACGCACCACATCTTCATAATGTGTGCGCAGGCGCGGAATGTATGTCTCAGCCATCGATCACTTCTCCAGAACGCTTTGCGACGCGCTTCTTGACGCCGTCTTCGATCTTGAAGCCGACGCGGGTCGGCTTGTTGTCCTTGGCATCGACCAGAGCGATATTGCTCAGGTGAATGGGGGCTTCCTTGGTGATGATGCCCGCATCCTGGCTCTGGGTCTGCTTCTGATGGCGACGCACCAGATTGATACCGGAAACCAGGGCCTTTGTGTCGGTCGGCATGACCTGCAGGACCTGGCCGGTCTTGCCTTTGTCCTTGCCAGTCAGAACGATGACCTTGTCACCCTTTTTGATCTTGGCAGCCATTACAGCACCTCCGGCGCGAGCGAAATGATCTTCATGTGGCTTTTCGCGCGCAGCTCACGAGGAACCGGGCCAAAGATACGGGTGCCGATCGGTTCCTTGTTGTTATTGATGATCACCGCCGCATTGCGGTCGAAACGGATCACGGTGCCATCGGGGCGGCGGATGTCGGATGCGGTGCGAACCACCACTGCCTTCATAACCTGGCCCTTCTTGACGCGGCCGCGCGGGATGGCGTCCTTGACCGACACAACGATGATGTCGCCAACAGACGCATACTTGCGATGCGAACCGCCCAGCACCTTGATGCACATAACACGACGAGCGCCCGAATTATCGGCGACGTCGAGGTTCGTCTGCATCTGAATCATGACTGGTTGCCTTCTTTAATTACTGGTCCGCGTCCGGTATCCGGCACGGCACTAGACCTCTTTATGAGCTCTCGCGTTACGCCGGGTTAACGAGCGTCCAACGCTTGTTCTTGGAGATCGGCGCACATTCCTCGATCTGCACCACATCACCGACCTTGGCCGAATTGGCTTCGTCGTGGGCATGGTACTTCTTGGACCGGCGCACGGTCTTTTTCATGATCGGGTGTGTAAAGCGACGTTCGACGCTCACCACAACCGTCTTTTCATTCGTATCGGAGACCACTGTCCCCTGCAGGATACGCTTGGGCATTCGTGTCTCCTTACTTTCCGGCCTGCGCCTTCTCGGCGATCACGGTCTGAACGCGCGCGATATCGCGGCGGACCTTGCGCACCTGAGAGGTGTTTTCCAGTTGCTGGGTAGCGCGCTGGAAACGCAGGTTGAACTGCTCTTTCTTCAGATTGACGAGCTCGTCCTTGAGTTCGTCGACCGTCTTTGCTCTAACGTCGCTCGGCTTTGCCATCGCTGTACGTCCTTAATCTGCAATGCGGCTGACGAACCGCGTCTTGATCGGCAACTTCATGGCCGCCAGACGCAGAGCTTCACGCGCAATCTCTTCACTTACGCCGTCAACTTCGAACATGACCCGGCCGGGCTTGACGCGGGCGGCCCAATATTCGGGAGCACCCTTACCTTTACCCATACGGACTTCGGTCGGCTTGGACGACACAGGCACATCCGGGAACACCCGGATCCACACACGACCGGCGCGCTTCATATAGCGAGTCATCGCGCGGCGTGCGGCCTCGATCTGGCGGGCGGTTATACGCTCAGGTTCCTGAGCCTTCAAGCCATATTCGCCAAAATTCAGGTCGGTGCCGCCTTTGGCGACGCCGTGGATCCGGCCCTTGTGGGCCTTGCGGAACTTTGTACGTTTCGGTTGCAGCATTTCTTATAGTCCTATCAGCTTGCAGCCGGACCGCGGCGGCCCTGCCCGCCGGAATCACCACCCTCGGTGGCGCGGCGCTCGTGAGCCATGGGATCGTGTTCCATGATCTCGCCTTTGAAGATCCAGACCTTGATCCCGATGATGCCATAGGTGGTCGCGGCTTCGGCAACACCATAGTCGACGTCGGCGCGAAGGGTGTGAAGCGGCACGCGGCCTTCACGGTACCATTCGGTCCGGGCGATATCGGCACCGCCGAGACGACCGCCGACATTGACGCGGATGCCCTGGGCGCCCATGCGCATTGCCGTCTGAACGGCACGCTTCATGGCCCTGCGGAACGCCACGCGGCGTTCGAGCTGCTGGGCGATGCCCTGTGCAACCAGCGTTGCGTCGGTTTCGGGCTTGCGCACTTCAACGATGTTGATGTGAACTTCCGAATTGGTGAACTTCTTGACCTTGTTGCGGATCTTCTCGATGTCCGCACCCTTCTTGCCGATCACGATACCCGGACGAGCCGAGTGGATCGAGATGCGGCACTTGCGGTGCGGGCGCTCGATGACGATCTTGGAAACAGCGGCCTGCTTGAGTTCTTCCTCGAGCATCTCGCGGATCTTGAGATCTTCCTGCAGGAGCGAACCATATTCGCCCTTGTTGGCGTACCAACGGGAGTCCCAGGTGCGGTTGATGCCGAGGCGAAGCCCGATCGGATTAACTTTCTGGCCCATCAGACGGCCTCCTCGACTTCACGGACGACGATGGTCAGGTGCGAGAACGGCTTTTCAATGCGAGCGCCGCGACCGCGGGCACGTGCATGGAACCGCTTCATCACCATTGCCTTTCCGACAAAGGCTTCCGAGACCACCAGCGAGTCCGTATCCAGACCATGGTTGTTTTCGGCGTTCGCGATGGCACTCTCGAGCGTCTTCTTGACCGAAAGCGAAATCCGCTTGCGCGAGAATTCGAGTTCGGCAAGAGCCTTCTCGACCTTCTTGCCACGGATCTGTGCGGCAACCAGATTCAGTTTCTGGGGGCTCGTGCGCACCATGCGAAGGACGGCTTTCGCCTCTGTGTCCTTGAGCGCGCGTTCACGCTTTTCCTTGCCCATCGTTACTTCCTCTTCGCCTTCTTGTCGGCCGCGTGCCCGTAATAGGTGCGCGTGGGCGAAAACTCACCGAACTTGTGGCCGATCATATCCTCGGAGACATTCACCGGGATGTGCTTCTGACCGTTATAGACGCCGAAGGTGAGGCCAACGAACTGCGGCAGGATCGTGGAGCGACGGCTCCAGATCTTGATGACTTCGTTGCGGCCCGATTCCCGGACCTTGTCTGCCTTCTTCAGCAGATACCCGTCGACAAACGGGCCTTTCCAGACGGAACGTGCCATGGCTTACCTGCCCTTCTTGAGGTGCCGCGAGCGGACGATGAACTTGTCCGTCGCCTTGTTGGTGCGGGTGCGCTTGCCCTTGGTCGGCTTGCCCCACGGAGTAACCGGATGCCGGCCACCCGAGGTGCGGCCTTCACCACCACCATGGGGGTGATCGACAGGGTTCATCGCGACGCCGCGAACGTTCGGACGGCGGCCCAGCCAGCGATTGCGGCCAGCCTTGCCGATCGAGGTGTTGGAGTGATCCGGATTGGAAACCGAACCGACGGTCGCGAGGCACGAGCCATGGACCAGACGCTGTTCACCCGAACCCATGCGAAGAATCGCCCAACCAGCATCGCGGCCGACATACTGAGCATAAGCGCCGGCCGAGCGCGCCATCTGGCCGCCCTTCTTTGGCTTGAGCTCGATATTGTGCACGATCGTACCGACCGGCATGCGTTCCAGCGGCATGGTATTGCCCGGCTTCACGTCGACGGCGTTCATCGACGAGATCACCTTGTCACCGGCAGCCAGACGCTGCGGAGCCAGGATGTAAGCCTGCTCGCCATCGTCATAGGTCACCAGAGCAATGAACGCGGTCCGGTTGGGATCGTATTCAAGGCGCTCGACAGTGCCCTGGACGTCGAACTTGGTGCGCTTGAAATCGACAAGACGATAGCTGCGCTTGTGTCCGCCGCCCCGAGCGAACGAGGTGACACGGCCGTTATTATTGCGGCCACCCGACTTGGTAAGACCCTCGGTCAACTTCTTGACCGGGCCGCCCTTCCAGAGCTCGGACCGGTTGATGCCGACAAGTTGGCGGCGGCCCGGCGAGGTGGGATTGTATTGTTTCAAAGCCATTTGAATTCTTCCTTCTCGCCTTCTTACAGACCGGTCGAAATATCGATGGTCTGACCGTCAACGAGGGTAACGACGGCCTTCTTGACGTCCTTGCGGGTGCCAAGCATGTTGCGGAACCGCTTGACCTTGCCCTTGCGGACGATGGTGTTGACGGCCTTGACCTTCACCTCAAAGAGCGCCTCGACGGCGGCCTTGATTTCAGGCTTGGTCGCGTCGATGGCAACGTCGAACACGACCTGACCGTGCTCCGAAGCCATCGTCGACTTTTCAGTCACGACCGGGTTGCGGATGATGTCGTAATGCTTGAGCGCGCTCATTGGAACCGGCCCTCCAGCGCAGCGAGAGCATCCTTGGTCAGGACCAGCTTCTCACGACGCAGAATGTCGTAAACGTTGATGCCCTGCGCCGGAAGCACGTCGATCTGGGGAATGTTCCGCGCGGCGAGCGCGAAATTGGTGTCCAGTTCGGTGCCGCCGATAATCAGCGCATTGGAAAAACCGAGCTTGCCGAAGATCGCGCGAAGTGCGGCGGTCTTCGGCGCTTCAGCCGTGGCCTGGTCGATGATGACCAGATCGCCGGCCTTGGCCTTGGCGGAAAGGGCGTGCTTGAGAGCAAGCGCGCGAACCTTCTTGGGCAACTCGATCGCGTGGCTGCGCGGGGTCGGACCGAAAGCGCGTCCACCACCCCGGAAGATGTTGGACCGGCGCGAACCGTGACGTGCACCGCCGCCGCCCTTCTGGCGACCGAACTTCTTGCCCGTCTGAGCAACTTCGGCACGATTTTTGACATCGTGCGTACCCGACATGCGCTTGAGGAGCTGATAGCGCACCATGCGCTGGATCAGATCGGCGCGGGGCTCGAGACCGAATACGGCGTCATCGAGAGTGACCTTGCCGGCCGACTTACCCTCGAGGGTTGTGACCTGGAGTTCCATTATGCACTCTCCCCATTGGCTGCGGCCTTGAACGAACCAGGCAGCGCAACACCTTCCGGACGCGGCTTCTTGACGGCGTCACGGATCTGGATCCAGCCACCCTTTGAGCCCGGAACCGAACCCTGAACCATGATCAGCCCACGCTCGACATCGGTCTTGACGACCTTGACGTTCTGGGTCGTGACGCGCTCGGCACCCATGTGCCCGGCCATCTTCTTGCCCTTGAACACCTTGCCGGGGTCCTGGTTCTGACCGGTCGAACCGTGCGAACGGTGCGAAACCGACACACCGTGCGAGGCACGCAGGCCACCGAAATTGTGACGCTTCATGGCACCGGCAAAGCCCTTGCCGATCGAAGTGCCCGTGACATCCACGAGCTGGCCTTCGATGAAGTGGTCGGCCTGAAGTTCGGCACCCACCTCGATAAGGTTGTCTTCGCTCACGCGGAATTCGACGACCTTACGCTTGGGCTCGACCTTGGCAGCGGCATAATGCCCGCGCTCGGCCTTGCTCACATTCTTGACCTTGACCGAGCCGGCGCCGAGTTGCAGCGCGACATAGCCGTCCTTGTCCTGCGTCCGCTGGCCCACCACCTGGCAGCCCTGCAGCGCCAGAACGGTAACGGGTACATGAGCGCCGTCATCGGTGAAGATGCGGGTCATTCCCAGCTTCTGTGCGATCAATCCAGAACGCATCGGTTGTTACCTTCTCTTTATCTTGCGGCTTTCCGGGTCATTGTTTCCCAAGAGGACCCACTAAAGCGAAAACCGCGTCTAAACGCTTAACCTAGAGCTTGATTTCGACGTCGACACCGGCGGCGAGATCGAGCTTCATCAGTGCATCCACCGTCTGCGGCGTCGGATCCACGATGTCCAGAAGACGCTTGTGAGTCCGGATTTCGAACTGCTCGCGGCTCTTCTTGTCGACGTGGGGCGACCGGTTGACGGTGTATTTGTCAATTCGCGTCGGCAGCGGAATGGGTCCGCGAACCTGCGCGCCTGTGCGCTTGGCCGTGTTGACGATCTCGCGGGTCGAATTGTCGAGCACGCGATGGTCGAACGCCTTGAGCCGGATGCGAATATTCTGACCGTTCATTGTGTTCTATCCCGAAAAAAGGACCACGGTGCGCGCCATTCGCGCACCGTGCTCTCAATTGGCTCGTTAAGCGACGATTTTGGAGACGACGCCGGCGCCGACGGTGCGGCCGCCTTCACGGATGGCGAAGCGGAGCTTTTCTTCCATCGCGATCGGAACGATCAGTTCCACGTTCATTTCCACATTGTCGCCGGGCATCACCATCTCGGTGCCTTCGTTCAGCGTCACCACACCGGTCACGTCCGTCGTCCTAAAGTAGAACTGCGGGCGGTAGTTGGTGAAGAACGGCGTATGACGCCCACCCTCTTCCTTGGTCAGGATATAGGCTTCGGCAACGAACTTGGTGTGCGGGGTCACCGAACCGGGCTTGCACAGAACCTGACCGCGCTCGACCTGCGTGCGGTCGATACCACGGATCAGAGCACCGATGTTGTCGCCGGCTTCACCCGAATCGAGCAGCTTGCGGAACATTTCAACGCCGGTCACAGTCGTCTTCAAAGTCGGCTTGATGCCAACGATCTCGACTTCCTCGCCGACCTTGACGATGCCGCGCTCGACGCGACCGGTCACAACCGTGCCACGACCCGAGATCGAGAACACGTCTTCGACCGGCATCAGGAACGGCTGGTCCTTGGGACGTTCGGGCTGCGGGATGTAGTCGTCAACGGTCTTCATCAGCTCGAGAACCGCGTCATGACCGATTTCCGGACGCTTGTCTTCAAGCGCCATCAAGGCCGAACCCTTGGTGATCGGAATGTCGTCACCGGGGAATTCGTACGAGCTGAGCAGTTCGCGAACTTCGAGTTCGACCAGCTCGAGCAGCTCTTCGTCGTCGACCTGGTCGACCTTGTTCAAAAACACGACGAGCGCCGGCACGCCGACCTGACGGGCCAGAAGAATGTGCTCGCGGGTCTGCGGCATCGGGCCGTCGGCAGCCGAAACAACAAGGATCGCGCCGTCCATCTGGGCAGCACCGGTGATCATGTTCTTCACATAGTCGGCGTGGCCAGGGCAGTCGACGTGCGCATAGTGGCGCTTTTCGGTCTCGTATTCGACGTGCGCAGTCGAAATGGTGATCCCGCGGGCCTTTTCTTCAGGCGCCTTGTCGATCTGGTCGTAAGCAGAGAACGTCGCCCCGCCTGTCTCCGCCAGAACCTTCGTGATCGCTGCTGTCAACGACGTCTTGCCATGGTCAACGTGACCAATCGTGCCGATGTTGCAGTGCGGCTTGTTACGCGCAAATTTTTCCTTGCCCATCACATATCTCCATCTTCAGCAGGCCAACTGGCCGCCGATTAAATTGTTTCCTGTTAGGCGTATTTCGCCTGGACTTCGTCGGCGACCGCCTGGGGCACCTGCTCGTAGTGGTCGAACACCATGGTGTACTGTGCACGTCCCTGGCTCATCGAGCGCAGCGAGTTCACGTAACCGAACATGTTGGCCAGCGGCACGAAGGCGTTGACCACCTGCACAACACCGCGGCTTTCCGTGCCCTGGATCTGACCACGGCGCGAATTCAGGTCGCCGATGACGTCGCCCATATAGTCTTCAGGCGTAGTCACTTCGACCTTCATGATGGGTTCGAGCAACTTCGCACCGGCCTTCTGGAGACCTTCGCGGAACGCTGCACGACCGGCGATCTCGAACGCCAGCACCGACGAGTCGACGTCGTGGTAGGCACCATCGGTCAAGGTCGCCTTGACGTCCACGATCGGGAAGCCGGCAAGGATACCGGCGCCCATCACGGACTCCAGACCCTTCTGAACGCCAGGAATATACTCCTTGGGCACCGAACCACCGACAATCTTGCTCTCGAACGCGAAACCGGCACCGGTTTCGTTGGGCTCGATCGTCAGCTTGACGCGGGCGAACTGCCCCGAACCACCCGACTGCTTCTTGTGGGTATAATCCACTTCGGCGGTGCGAGTGATGGTCTCGCGATACGCAACCTGCGGCTGGCCGATATTGGCCTCGACCTTGAATTCGCGCTTCATGCGATCGACGAGAATGTCGAGGTGAAGCTCACCCATACCCGAAATGATCGTCTGACCGGATTCTTCGTCCGACTTGACGCGGAACGAGGGATCTTCCGCAGCAAGGCGCTGCAGGGCCAGACCCATCTTTTCCTGATCGGCCTTGGACTTGGGCTCGACCGCGATGTCGATCACCGGATCGGGGAAGATCATGCGCTCAAGGATAACCTGCGAAGTCGGCGCACAGAGCGTATCGCCGGTCGTGGTGTCCTTGAGCCCGACGATAGCGACGATGTCGCCAGCGAAGGCTTCGGTGATCTGCTCACGGCTGTTGGAGTGCATCTGGAACATGCGGCCGACGCGTTCGCGCTTGCCCTTCACTGTGTTTTCCAGTTGCGCACCAGCTTCGAGGTGACCCGAATAGATGCGGCAGAACGTCAGCGAACCCATATGCGGATCGTTGGCGATCTTGAAAGCCAGCATCGAAAGCGGCTCGGAATCGTCGGCATGACGCTCGATCGGCTCTTCGGTCTTGGCATCGATACCCTTGATCGCCGGAATGTCGATCGGCGACGGCAGATAATCAACCACTGCATCAAGAAGCGGCTGCACGCCCTTGTTCTTGAATGCCGAACCACAGCAAACGCCAAAGAACTCAACGTTACAGATGCCCTTGCGGAGCAGCTTGCGGATCGTGTCGTTGTCGGGCATTTCACCTTCGAGATAGGCTTCCATCGCTGCTTCGTCCATTTCGACGGCAGCTTCGATAAGCTTCTCGCGATATTCTTCTGCGCGATCCTTGAGGTCGGCTGGAATATCGGTCACGTCCCAGCTTGCGCCGAGCTGCTCGCCATTCCAGACAAGAGCCTTCATCTCGATGAGATCGACAACGCCGGCGAATTCGTTCTCAGCGCCGATCGGCAGCTGCAGAACGACGGCCTTGGCACCCAGACGGGTTCCGACCATCTCCACCGAGCGGTAGAAATCGGCACCGATCTTGTCCATCTTGTTGACGAAGATCAGGCGCGGCACGTGATACTTGTCGGCCTGGCGCCAGACGGTCTCGGTCTGCGGCTCCACACCGGCATTGGCGTCGAGCAGTGCAACGGCACCGTCGAGCACACGGAGCGAACGCTCGACTTCGATGGTGAAGTCCACGTGGCCCGGCGTGTCGATGATGTTGAAGCGGCGCTTCTTGCCATCACGGCCCTGCCAGAAGGTTGTCGTGGCAGCCGAGGTGATGGTGATGCCGCGTTCCTGCTCCTGCTCCATCCAGTCCATGGTGGCAGCGCCGTCATGAACTTCACCGATCTTGTGGCTCTTGCCGGTGTAGAACAGAATACGTTCGGTCGTGGTGGTCTTGCCGGCATCGATGTGAGCCATGATGCCGAAATTGCGGTAGTCTTCGATCTTGTATTCGCGGGCCATGCTCGTCTCTCCTTACCAGCGGTAGTGCGAGAATGCACGGTTGGCATCGGCCATGCGATGCGTGTCTTCACGCTTCTTGACGGCCTGGCCACGTCCGTTGACGGCATCCATGAGCTCGCCGGAAAGGCGACCAACCATGGTCTGCTCGCCACGCTTGCGGGCAGCATCGATCAGCCAGCGAATGGCCAGGGCCTGCTGACGGTCGGTGCGCACTTCGACCGGCACCTGATAGGTGGCGCCACCGACGCGACGCGAACGAACCTCAACAGCCGGACGGATGTTTTCAAGAGCGCCATGAAAGACCTGGATAGGGTCCTGCTTGGTCCGCTCCTCGATCACCTCGAACGCGCCATAGACGATGCTCTCGGCGGCAGATTTCTTGCCGTCCTTCATGAGCGAATTCATGAATTTGGAGACAACCAGATCACCGAATTTGGGATCGGGGTTGATCTCACGCTTTTCTGCACGATGCCGACGGGACATTGCTCACAGATCTCCTTATTTCGGCCGCTTGGCGCCGTACTTCGACCGGCGCTGCTTGCGATCCTTCACCGACTGGGTGTCCAGAACGCCGCGCAGCACGTGATAGCGCACGCCCGGAAGGTCGCGCACACGGCCGCCGCGGATCAGCACGACGGAGTGCTCCTGGAGGTTGTGCCCCTCGCCGGGAATATAGGTAATAACTTCACGCTGATTGACCAGGCGCACCTTGGCCACACGACGCAAAGCCGAGTTCGGCTTCTTTGGGGTCGTCGTATAGACACGCGTGCAAACACCGCGCTTCTGCGGGTTGGCCTCCATCGCCGGAACCTTGTTCCGCTTCGGCTTGGCCTGCCGGGGCTTGCGGATCAGCTGATTAATGGTCGGCATATCGCTCGAACCCTCTTTTCATCCGTACAAACAAAAACCTGTTCGACATAACAAGCGAGCAGCGCCCTCCCGGTCTCGATGGAGAACCGGTGGCGCCATGAATGCAGAGGATCACCTCCTTGCGGAAGCAATCATGCGCCCAAGACTTGTTGCGTCTAACTACCCGACAGTGTGTTTGATCGGCTTGAATGTGTCGCATTGGACGCTTCACATTCGGTGCCGGATCACGACCGACCGCTTAGGTAGGGCGGGTATTACTGGGTTGATTCAGAATCGTCAAGGCTTTCCGGGGAAAAAAGCCTTATCGGCATCCGAACCCCTGCCCTGCACCCAGCGCAGGGCCGGATATGGCTTCCCAAAGGACGATTTTCAAGTGCTCGTCTGCGGCGTTCCGATAACAAAGGGGCCAGAAGGCCCCTCCCGCGAGCCCGGTCGGAAATCGCTTAGAGTCCAGGCGCTGCCAACAGCACGAACTGGGTGAACTGGCCGGCGCGATTGAAGTTGTTGTCCGATGCAATCATTAGTGTACGGTCGCCGTCTATGACCGGCCCCAAGGTGATGGATTCGATATTGTCGATATCCAGGCCGAAATCGCCTTCGCCGATGGTGAACCAGTGCTGCTTGTCCATCGGTCTGACATCACGGCCCGAGATCGTTTCAAGCCCGGTAACCGCCTCGGCTCCATCGAATGTGACGATATAGAATGCGATCTCGTTGCCGTAGCCGCTCGCGAATGTACGCTCGACCGCAATGATCCTGTCCTCGTCGAGCACCAGAAACTCGGAAAGACCATTATCGTTGTAATTGGGTTCCTCGGACGCGGGCACGCGTATCGGATCGGTCTGATAGATATATTCGGCCGTCAGTTCGCCGCTTTCCTTGTCGAAAACCGCGATGCGGGCCGGGCTGCCCGCCTCCAGCGTCGCCTTGCCGCCGTCCTGCATCAGTCCGTTTTCCGTGCCCACCAGCACACTCGTGCCATCGAGAGAAAGGCTCAGGCTTTCAAATGCGAGATTGCCGTGGATTCCTTTCCCGTCGGCATCCGGAATATAGGCGGTCGGCACGGCGAATGTCCGCACCACATTGCCGTCGAGATCGGCCTCGAAAATCTCGGGTGCGCCTTCGGCATTGCCTTCACTGGTCCAGAAGATCGTGCCCGTGTCAGCAGCGAAACGAATGCTTTCAGGATCGATGGCGGCGGCGGCAAAGCTCTGCCCTTCGACATCGAGAAGTTCGTGGGTCGAGACGACATCGAGCCCGGTGATCTCGCCGCCATCCAGCATGAGCCTGATCGTATAAAAGCGCGCCGGGCCATTTTGCGCCCGATCGTCGGAGATGGCGTAGAAGATGTCGTTAGCCGCATCATAATCGAGCCCGGAAATGCCGCCAAACGGCACCCCATCCAGCATCAGTTCTGTCGGCAGTACGATCTCGTCCAGTAGCACGGGCTGCTCGGGGACCTGGGCAAGGGCCGACGAAGCCAATGAAAGAGCGGCCAGCGAAAGCATGGCTCCGCAAAGAATGCGCATCGGAAATCTCCGGTTGGTGTTCAACTCCCGGTTTCTGAGCGAGACACGCAAAACTCCGATGACGATGGGGTGAACTTTCGGCGACCGTCGTCACCAACAAAAATGGGGGCCGAAGCCCCCATTCTCAAATCATTGTCCCGAACCGATTACTCGGCTGGCGAGTCCGGCGCGGCCGGCATGGCCTCTGGTGCCGGAATGGCAACCGTTTCGGCCTGACGGCGCCGCTCGTCCAGAATGAGATCGTCGCGCTTGGTCGCGATCTGGCGCACATTGGAAATACGCGCACCGGTACCCGCCGGGATGAGACGGCCGACGATGACGTTCTCCTTGAGGCCTTCGAGAAGGTCGCCCTTGCCCGAAACCGCTGCCTCTGTAAGCACCCGCGTGGTCTCCTGGAACGACGCGGCCGAGATGAACGAACGGGTCTGCAGCGACGCCTTGGTGATGCCGAGCAGGACCGGAACGGCCACTGCGGGCTTCTTGCCATCGGCGACGAGCTGCTCGTTGAGTTCGTCCAGATCGATGCGATCGAGCTGCTCTTCCTTGAGCAGTCCGGATTCGCCCGGCTCGGTGATCTCGACCTTCTGCAGCATCTGGCGAACGATCACCTCAATGTGCTTGTCGTTGATCAACACGCCCTGCAGGCGATAGACCTCCTGGATCTCGTTGACGAGATAGCGTGCCAGTTCCTCGACGCCCTTGATCGCAAGGATGTCGTGCGGGGCCGGGTTGCCGTCCAGAATGTACTCGCCTTTCTCGATCGGATCGCCTTCCTGAAGATGGAACGGCTTGCCTTTCGGGATCAGGTATTCGACCGGCTCGAGCGTCTCGTCGGTCGGCTCGATGATGATGCGGCGCTTGTTCTTGTAGTCGCGCCCGAAGCGGATCGTGCCGTCGAGTTCGGCAATGATCGCGTGATCCTTCGGACGGCGAGCCTCGAACAGTTCGGCCACACGCGGCAGACCGCCGGTGATGTCCTTGGTCTTGGCGCTTTCCAGCGGAATACGGGCCAGAACGTCGCCCGGAGCCACACGGGTCCCTGGCTCGACAGCGATGACCGCATCCACGCTCATCAGGTAACGGGCATCCGTACCGCGTTCGGTCTTGAAGGGCTGCCCCTTTGAACCGACTGCGATAGCGGGCTTGAGCCCGTCCCCGCGCTGGCTGGAACGCCAGTCGATGACCAGACGCTTGGTAAAGCCCGTTGTCTCGTCGGTCTGTTCGGAGACCGAAGCCCCATCGACCAGATCCTCGAAGATCACCTCGCCTTCCACTTCGGTCAGAACGGGACGGGTATAGGGGTCCCATTCGGCCAGACGCTGACTGCGCTTGACCTGATCGCCTTCATTGACGCGCAGGCGCGAGCCATAGCCGAGCTTGTGGACCGAGCGTTCCTTGCCCTCGGAATCCACGATCACGATCGAAACGTTACGGCCCATGACCACGATGTGGCCATCGGAGTTGGTCGCAATGTTCTTGTTGCGGAAGGTGATCTTACCTTCTGCACCGGCTTCGAGGTACGAGTTGTCCACCACCTGGGCCGTACCACCGATGTGGAACGTGCGCATGGTGAGCTGCGTGCCCGGCTCGCCGATCGACTGAGCGGCAATGACGCCGACGGCTTCACCCATGTTGACCGGCGTCCCGCGAGCAAGGTCGCGGCCATAGCAGGTCGCGCACGTGCCCTGCCGGACATCGCAGGTCAGCGGCGAGCGGATGCGCACCGACTGGACCTTGGCAGCCTCGATCTTTTCGACATCGGCCTCGTCCATCAACGTGCCCTTGGCGACGAGAACGTCGTCGGTACCGGGAACGTAGATATCGTCGGCGGCAACGCGGCCAAGGATACGCTGGCCGAGCGAAGCCACCACCTGACCGGAATCGATGATCGGTTCCATGGTCAGGCCGCGTTCGGTGCCGCAATCGTCCTCGGTGATGATCGCATCCTGGGCGACGTCCACGAGACGGCGGGTCAAATAACCCGAGTTCGCCGTCTTGAGCGCGGTGTCGGCCAGACCCTTGCGGGCACCGTGGGTCGAGTTGAAGTACTCAAGAACGGTCAGGCCCTCCTTGAAGTTCGAGATCACCGGCGTTTCGATGATTTCACCGGACGGTTTGGCCATAAGGCCGCGCATACCGGCGAGCTGCTTCATCTGGGCGACCGAACCACGGGCGCCAGAATGGCTCATCATATAGACCGAGTTGATCTGCTTGGAGCGGCCATTGGCATCCTTTTCGTGCGCCGAGATGCGCTTCATCATCTCTTCGGCGACCTTGTCGCCGCACTTGGCCCACGCATCGACGACCTTGTTGTACTTCTCACCATGGGTGATCAGGCCGTCATTGTACTGCTGCTCGAACTCCTCGACCTGCTTGCGGGTATCGCCCACGATCTTGGCCTTGGTGTCGGGGATGACCATGTCGTCCTTGCCGAACGAAATGCCGGCGCGGCACGCCTGCTTGAAGCCCAGATCCATGACGCGGTCACAGAAGATCACGGTCTCCTTCTGGCCACAGGCACGGTAAACCGTGTCGATGACCTTGGAGATGTTCTTCTTGGTCATGAGCTGGTTCACCACCTCGAACGGCACGGTCTTGGGCAATATCTGCCCAAGCATCATGCGGCCCGGGGTGGTCTCGACGATCGAGGTCGTCACATTGCCTTCGGCATCGACGGACTTGACCCGGCCCTTGATCTTGGTGTGCAGCGTGACCGACTTGTTCTCCAGCGCATGCTCGAGCTCGGACATCGACGAGAACGCCATGCCTTCGCCGGGCTCGCCCTCGGCCATGATCGACACATAGTACAGACCCAGCACGATATCCTGGCTCGGCACGATGATCGGCTGGCCGTTGGCCGGGTGCAGGATGTTGTTGGTCGACATCATCAAGACGCGCGCTTCAAGCTGGGCTTCGAGCGACAGCGGCACGTGAACGGCCATCTGGTCACCGTCGAAGTCGGCGTTGAACGCGGCGCAGACCAGCGGATGAAGCTGGATGGCCTTGCCTTCGATCAGGATCGGCTCGAACGCCTGAATGCCCAGACGGTGAAGCGTCGGCGCGCGGTTGAGAAGAACCGGGTGCTCACGGATCACTTCGTCGAGAATATCCCAGACTTCGGGCTTTTCCTTTTCAACAAGCTTTTTCGCCTGCTTTACGGTCGAGGACAGGCCCTTCGCGTCGAGACGCGAATAGATGAAGGGCTTGAAGAGTTCGAGCGCCATCTTCTTGGGCAGGCCGCACTGGTGCAGCTTGAGCTCGGGACCAACGGTGATGACCGAGCGGCCCGAATAGTCGACGCGCTTGCCGAGCAGGTTCTGGCGGAACCGGCCCTGCTTGCCCTTGAGCATGTCCGAAAGCGACTTCAGCGGACGCTTGTTCGCACCGGTGATGGTGCGGCCACGGCGGCCATTGTCGAACAGCGCATCGACAGCTTCCTGCAGCATGCGCTTTTCGTTGCGGATGATGATATCCGGCGCACGCAGCTCGATCAGGCGCTTGAGGCGGTTGTTACGGTTGATCACACGACGATAGAGGTCGTTCAGATCTGAGGTCGCGAACCGGCCGCCATCGAGCGGAACCAGCGGGCGCAATTCGGGCGGAATGACCGGAATGACCGTCATGATCATCCATTCGGGCTTGTTGCCCGAAACGATGAACTGCTCGACGATTTTCAGGCGCTTGGCCAGCTTTTTCGGCTTGAGCTCGGTGGTCGCCTCGGCGATCTCGACGCGCAGATCGGCGGCGAGCTTTTCGAGGTCGAGAGCAGCCAGCATTTCACGCACCGCTTCAGCGCCGATCATGGCGGTGAAGGCGTCAGGGCCGTAATTGTCCTGGGCGTCGAGATACTCTTCTTCCGTCACCAACTGGTGCTGGGTGAACGGGGTCAGGCCCGGCTCGATGACGACGTAGTTCTCGAAATAGAGAATGCGTTCGACATCTTTCAAGGTCATGTCGAGCAATTGCGAAATGCGGCTCGGCAGGGACTTGAGGAACCAGATATGGGCAACCGGCGCAGCCAGTTCGATATGGCCCATGCGCTCGCGGCGAACGCGCGACAGCGTGACTTCCACGCCGCACTTTTCGCAGATGACGCCCTTGAACTTCATGCGCTTGTACTTGCCGCAAAGGCATTCGTAATCCTTGGTCGGGCCAAAGATGCGCGCGCAGAACAGGCCGTCACGCTCGGGCTTGAACGTACGGTAGTTGATGGTCTCGGGCTTTTTGATTTCGCCGTACGACCACGACAGGATCTTTTCCGGGCTCGCGATATTGATCTTGATCTGATCGAAAGTCGGCGCAGCCGCCTGCGAGTTGAACGGATCCATGACGTGCTGATGATGATTCATCTTTTGTCTCCTTGAGGCCCGGGCAGCGCCGCTTTCGGCAGCGCGTTGCCCTTTTGGGCCAAAGCAATCGGTTCAGGCCGGAAGTGCCAGGGGCACTCCGGCCAATGGATGCGGCGGATTATTCCGCCGCGTCCGCAGGAGGTGCGAGTTCGGGATCGCCACCCGGCTCGTCATTGTCCGCTTCCATGTCGGTCAATTCGACATTGAGGCCCAGCGAGCGGATTTCCTTGACGAGAACGTTGAAGCTCTCGGGGATGCCCGCTTCGAAGGTGTCGTCGCCACGCACGATGGCTTCGTAAACCTTGGTGCGCCCGGCAACGTCGTCCGACTTGACGGTGAGCATTTCCTGCAAGGTGTAAGCAGCGCCATAAGCTTCGAGCGCCCACACCTCCATTTCACCGAACCGCTGTCCGCCGAACTGGGCCTTGCCGCCCAGCGGCTGCTGGGTAACCAGACTGTATGGGCCGATCGAACGGGCGTGGATCTTGTCGTCCACAAGATGGTGCAGCTTGAGCATGTAGATGTAGCCCACTGTCACCTTGCGGTCGAACTCTTCACCCGTACGCCCGTCATAGAGCGTGGATTGCCCCGATCCGTCGAGCCCTGCCCTTTCGAGCATGGTGACGATATCGGCTTCCTTGGCCCCGTCGAACACCGGGGTCGCAATGGAAACGCCCTTGGAGATCTGCTGGCCGAGACGAACGATGCCGTCATCGTCGAGGTCGCCGACATACTCGTCATTCTCGTAGAGAGCCGAGATTTCCTTCTTGAGCGGCGCCACATCCTTGGACTGCCGATAGGCGTCCATCATCGCATCGATCTTGCGGCCCATGCCACGAGCCGCCCAGCCAAGGTGCGTCTCGAGGATCTGACCCACATTCATGCGCGAAGGCACGCCCAGCGGATTGAGCACGATATCGACATGCGTACCGTCTTCGAGGAACGGCATGTCCTCGACCGGCATGATGCGCGAGATAACGCCCTTGTTGCCGTGACGGCCGGCCATCTTGTCGCCCGACTGCACCTTGCGCTTGGTCGCAACGAACACCTTGACCATCTTCATTACGCCTGGCGGAAGCTCGTCGCCGCGCTGCAGCTTGTCGACCTTGTCGATGAAGCGCTGCTCGAGCAGACGACGGCTTTCGTCGTACTGGCCCTGAAGCGATTCGATCTCGCTCATCAGCTTGTCGTCCTCGACGGCAAACTGCCACCACTTGGACCGCGCATGGGCATCGAAGATCGAGTCGTTGAGCTTGGTGCCCGCGACATAGCCCTTGGGCCCGGTCGTGGCGGCCTTGCCGAACAGCATCTCTTTGAGACGCGCATAGACGTTGCGATCGAGGATCGACTGTTCGTCGTCACGGTCCTTGGCGAGGCGCTCGATTTCCTCACGCTCGATCGCCATGGCACGCTCGTCCTTGTCGATGCCGTGACGGTTGAACACGCGCACTTCCACGACGATACCACCATCCCCGGGAGGGATGCGCAGCGAGGTGTCGCGGACGTCCGATGCCTTTTCGCCGAAGATGGCGCGCAGCAGTTTTTCTTCCGGCGTCATCGGGCTTTCGCCCTTGGGCGTGATCTTGCCCACCAGAATATCGCCCGCCTGCACCTCGGCACCGATGTGAACGATACCGGCCTCGTCGAGATTTTTCAGCGCTTCTTCCGAAACGTTGGGAATGTCGCGCGTGATTTCTTCCGGTCCGAGCTTGGTGTCGCGGGCCATCACTTCATATTCCTCGATATGGATCGAGGTGAAGACGTCGTCCTGAACGATCTTTTCGGAAAGCAGGATCGAATCTTCAAAGTTGTAGCCGTTCCAGGGCATGAACGCGACGAGCACGTTGCGGCCCAGGGCCAGATCGCCCAGTTCGGTCGAAGGACCATCTGCAATGATGTCGCCGGCCTGGACGTGATCGCCAACCACAACCAGCGGACGCTGGTTGATGCAGGTCGACTGGTTCGAGCGCTGGAACTTCATCAGGTTGTAGATGTCGACGCCCGACTTGGACGCATCGTTTTCTTCCGTCGCGCGGATAACGATACGGGTCGCATCCACCTGATCGACGATACCGGTGCGCAGGGCGCCAATCGCGGCGCCCGAATCGCGCGCCACAACCGATTCCATGCCCGTGCCCACGAACGGAGCTTCGGCGCGCAGGAGCGGCACGGCCTGGCGCTGCATGTTCGAGCCCATCAGAGCGCGGTTGGCGTCGTCGTTTTCCAGGAACGGAATGAGCGAAGCGGCAACCGAGACCACCTGCTTGGGCGAAACGTCCATCAGATCGACCATTTCACGCGGCGTGAGCGAAGGCTCACCGGCGTGACGGGCCACGACCAGTTCGTTGACGAACTCGCCCTTGTCGCTCAGCGTGGCGTTGGCCTGCGCAACATGGTGCTTGGCCTCTTCCATTGCCGAGAGATAGACGACCTCGTCGGTCACCTTGCCGTCCACGACCTTGCGGTACGGGGTTTCGATGAACCCGTACTTGTTGACCCGTGCGAAGGTGGCCAGAGAGTTGATCAGGCCGATGTTGGGGCCTTCCGGCGTTTCGATCGGGCAGATACGGCCGTAATGGGTCACGTGAACGTCGCGGACTTCAAAGCCTGCGCGCTCGCGGGTCAGACCGCCCGGCCCAAGCGCCGAGAGACGGCGCTTGTGGGTGATTTCCGAAAGCGGGTTGGTCTGATCCATGAACTGGGAAAGCTGGGACGAACCAAAGAACTCACGCACCGCAGCCGCTGCCGGCTTGGCGTTGATGAGGTCCTGGGGCATCACCGTATCGATCTCGACCGAGCTCATGCGCTCCTTGATGGCGCGTTCCATGCGCAGAAGGCCGAGACGATAATGGTTTTCCATCAATTCGCCGACCGAACGCACACGGCGGTTGCCAAGATTGTCGATGTCGTCGATATCGCCCTTGCCGTCACGCAGTTCGACCAGGGTGCGAACCACAGCGACGATGTCTTCCTTGCGCAGGACACGCATGGTGTCGGGTGCATCGAGATCGAGGCGCATGTTCATCTTCACGCGGCCGACCGCGGAAAGGTCATAGCGCTCGCTGTCGAAGAACAGCGAGTTGAACATGGCTTCGGCGGTGTCGATGGTGGGGGGCTCACCCGGACGCATCACGCGGTAGATGTCGAACAGCGCGTCTTCGCGGCTTTCGTTCTTGTCCACGGCCAGCGTGTTGCGGATATAGGCACCGACATTGATGTGATCGATGTCGAGGATCGGAAGCTCGTCGAACCCCTTCTCGACCAGCGTGGCCAGCACCTTCTCGTCGATCTCGTCACCTGCCTCGGCAAAGATTTCGCCGTTGGAGAGGTCGACGATGTCGCGGGCCAGATACATGCCGTAGAGATCTTCGTCGGTGGCCAGCAGATGGGTCACGCCGGATTCGACGATCTTCTTCGCGGCACGGGCCGTCAGCCGCGCTCCACCTTCGTGGACCACGTCTCCGGTCTTGGCGTCGATCAGATCGTAAACGGGCTTGGTGCCCTTCATCTTCTCGGCGTCGAACGGCTTGCTCCAGCCCTTGTCGCCCTTGGCGTAGGTCTGAATGTCGTAATAGGTGGCCAGAATTTCTTCGGCGTCGAGGCCCAGCGCCTTGAGCAGCGAGGTCACCGGAATTTTGCGGCGGCGGTCGATACGCGCATAGACGATGTCCTTGGCGTCGAATTCGATATCGAGCCAGGAACCGCGATAGGGAATGATGCGCGCCGCAAACAACAGCTTGCCCGACGAGTGGGTCTTGCCCTTGTCGTGATCGAAGAACACGCCGGGCGAACGGTGCATCTGGGAGACGATGACGCGTTCGGTGCCATTGACGATGAACGTGCCGTTCGACGTCATGAAGGGCATGTCGCCCATATAGACGTCCTGCTCCTTGATGTCCTTGACCGAGCGGGCGCCGGTGTCTTCGTCGACCTCGAACACGATCAGCCGCAGCGTCACCTTGAGCGGCGCGGCAAAGGTCATGTCGCGTTGGCGGCATTCCTCGACATCATATTTGGGCTGCTCGAATTCGAAGCGCACGAATTCGAGAGACGCCGTATTGGAAAAATCGGTAATCGGGAAAACCGATTTGAATACAGACTGCAGGCCCTCATCGGCCCGCCCGCCTTCAGGTTCGTCAACCATCAGGAACTGATCGTAGGATGCCTTTTGCACCTCGATCAGGTTCGGCATCTCCGTGACTTCACGAATCGACCCAAAGGACTTGCGCACCTTGCGGCGCCCGTTGAACGTGGTAGCCATGTACCCGTTTCCTCTCGTCTTTCAAGCTGGGAACAGCCTGTTCTAATGTCATCGCGCTTCCGGTGTGGAGATGATCGGCATTCCCACCGGAAACGGTCCTGGATGTCTCGGAAGCAGCTGTTCAAAGAATCGACAATCAGCCGTCGGTCCTTGGAACAAATGCCCGTTTGACTTTATTTCCATGCATCCGCATCGGCGAGTGGCCCAGCCGATTCGGCGTATCCTTGTCCAACATTTTCGCCCTGCCCTCAACCCTTGAGAGTGGCGACCGCCGTCCGGGAACCGGTGGCGGGAAACGGGATGGCCCTGGGGCCACCCCGTAACGGATTGGTTGAACTACTTGAGTTCGACCTTGGCACCAGCTGCTTCGAGCTTTGCCTTGATGTCTTCGGCTTCCGCCTTGTTGACACCTTCCTTGACAGCCTTCGGAGCGCCTTCGACGAGGTCCTTGGCTTCCTTCAGGCCGAGGCCGGTGATGCCACGGACTTCTTTGATGACATTGATCTTCTGGTCGCCGGCGGCGGTCAGAACAACGTCAAATTCGTCCTTTTCTTCAACCGGAGCGGCACCGGCGGCAGCGCCACCGGCAGCAGCAACGGCAACAGGAGCGGCGGCGGAAACGCCCCACTTTTCTTCGAGCATCTTGGAGAGCTCGGAAGCTTCCAGGACGGTCAGTGCAGACAAATCGTCTACGAGCTTTGCAAGATCAGCCATTTGATCAGCCTTTTCTTTTCAACTTGGTTTCAGTTTGAACCGTGGATGGTCGCGCCGCCTTATGCAGCGCCCTTTTCCGAATAAGCGGAGATAACGCGGGCGACAGAAGCGCCCGGTTCCTTGGCCAGACGTGCGATCTGGGCCGCAGGCTGCGTGAGCAGACCGGCGAGTTTGGCGCGCAGTTCGTCCAGCGAAGGCAGATCGGCCAGTGCCTTGACGCCATCGGCATCGAGTCCGGTCGAACCCATCGCGCCGCCGAGAATCACGAACTTGGAATTCGTGTCGGCGAACTTCTTGGCAATACGAGGTGCCGTGATGGGGTCTTCCGAATAGGCAAGAACCGTCGGACCCGTCAGAAGGTCCGAGATATCCGCGGTTTCGGTATCTTTAAGAGCGAGCTTGGCAAGGCGGTTCTTTGCGACCTTAACCTGTCCACCGGCCTGCTTCATCTGCACACGCAGCTTTTCGAAGTCAGACACCGACAGACCGGCATAGTGAGCGACGACAACCGCGCCCGAGCCGGCAAATGCCTGCTGGAGCGAGGAGACGACCTCAGCTTTTTCCGCTCTATCCACTGCTACTCTCCACGAGTTAGGCTCGATCCAAGCGGGGATCGAACCCGTTGCAATAAGCTGTCCCGATATCGGAACAGCGGTGCAGTGCCTGTAAACCGGTTAATGGGGCACGCCCCAAAGCCAGTTCGGTTCAAACCAAAACGAGCGCATTTCTGCGAAAATCTCGTCCGGTCATCACCCCATCTCTTGGTGGCCACCGGGAGCCCCCGGCAATTAGGATGGCAAGCCGCCATCACCACACAGTCTCGGACAGGACTTTACCCAAAAGGGATTTGCCCTTTTGGGCATCTCGGGCGGCCGGAACCGCCCGAAATCGGCTTCTTTTTCGGTCTTAGATGACCGACGAAGGATCGACATGGACGCCGGCGCCCATTGTCGAGGAAACGGCGACGCGCTTGACGTAAGTGCCCTTGGCGCCCGCAGGCTTTGCCTTGGAAACGGCGTCGGTGAGCGCCTTGATGTTTTCGACGAGCTGAGCTTCGGTGAAAGAAGCCTTGCCCACACCGGCGTGAATGATACCGGCCTTTTCGACGCGGAACTCCACGGCGCCGCCCTTGGCAGCCTTGACGGCTCCTGCGACATCGGGGGTCACGGTGCCGACCTTGGGGTTCGGCATCAGATTGCGCGGGCCCAGGATCTTACCGAGGCGACCAACGAGGGGCATCATGTCCGGGGTCGCAATGCAGCGATCGAAATTGATGTTGCCCTTCTGGATTTCCTCGGCGAGGTCGTCGGCGCCAACGATGTCCGCGCCGGCCTTCTTGGCCTCTTCGGCCTTGGCATCCTTGGCGAACACGGCGACGCGGACGGTCTTGCCCGTGCCGTTGGGCAGGTTGACGACGCCACGGACCATCTGGTCGGCGTGGCGCGGGTCAACACCCAGGTTCATGGCGACTTCGACGGTCTCGTCGAACTTTGCCGTGGCGCGTTCCTTGACCATCTTGATGGCTTCGTCGACGCCATAGAGCTTCTTGCGGTCGATACCGTCACGGACCTGCTTGGTGCGCTTTGCGATCTTGCTCATGTCCGATTACCCCTCAACCTGCAGGCCCATGGAACGGGCGGACCCGGCAACCATGCTCATTGCGGCCTCAACGGTATCCGCGTTGAGATCTTTCATCTTCTTTTCCGCGATATCGCGCAGCTGTGCCTGGGACAGGGTGCCGGCGCTATCGTGACCCGGGCGCTTGGAGCCCGACTTGAGATTGATCGCCTTCTTGATGAAGTAGGTGACCGGGGGCAGCTTCATTTCGAAGGTGAAGCTCTTGTCCGCAAAAGCGGTAATGACGACCGGGATCGGTGCGTTCTTTTCCATCTCCTGCGTGGCCGCATTGAAGGCCTTGCAGAATTCCATGATGTTCAGACCGCGCTGGCCGAGGGCCGGGCCGATCGGGGGCGACGGAGTCGCGGAGCCGGCAGGCACCTGCAACTTGATATAACCGATAATCTTTTTTGCCATGCTGCGTTCCTTTCAATAGACCGCCAAAACGGCCATTTGGTGACGGCGTGGTCCGAGGCTTGACCGATGGATGGCAACCATCGCCCTCTCCCACACATCATTCGCCCCAATTCCGGGGCTTGAGCGATCAGACCTTTTCGACCTGACCGTATTCCAGCTCGACCGGCGTGGGCCGGCCGAAAATCGAAACTTCGACCTTGAGGCGCGCGCGCTCTTCGTCGACTTCCTCGACGACACCCGAAAAGCTCGCAAAGGGACCGTCGGAAACCCGCACGTTCTCGCCGACCTCGAAAGAGACCGAAGGCTTGGGGCGGTCGACACCTTCCTGCACCTGCTGCAGGATGCTCATCGCCTCGCGTTCCGAAATCGGCTGCGGCTTGTTGTCCGCGCCAAGGAACCCGGTGACCTTCGGGGTATTCTTGATGAGATGGAACGTCTCGTCCGTCAGTTCCATCTTGACCAGCACATAGCCGGGAAAAAACTTGCGCTCGGCATCGACCTTGCGGCCGCGGCGCACTTCGGTGACCTTCTCGGTCGGCACAAGAACGTCATCGAACAGATGATCGAGACCGTTCGAGACAACCTTCTGCCTGATGTCTTCTGCAACCTTGCGCTCGAAGTTCGAATACGCCTGAACAATGTACCAACGCTTGGCCATACTGCTTTTTCGCTCCTGATCCCGCCGCTTCGCTCTAGCGAATGGACAGTATTAACCCGACAAAGAACTGGATGATCTGGTCGGCGGCCAGAAAGAACAGGCTCGCAAAGATCACCATGACCAGAACCATCGCTGTCGAGATCAGCGTCTCGTTCCGAGTCGGCCAGACAACCTTGCCGACTTCCGAACGCACCTGCTGAAAAAACGTAAAAGGATTAGTCCGGGCCATATACCGCTCGATACCTGGTGTTAAATCTGGGGCTTAAGTCCATAAGCAATTGCCGCGCGAGTCGCTTCGCACGGCCAAGAAGGGCCTATTTAGTCTCTGGAACGCTGCAAGGCAAGACCTTGCGACCATCTTTTTTGGCCACTGCGAACAGGCGCTCAGGCCGTGTCCATTGGGCGTGCGCGCCGGGTACACCGAGTGTACAATGGGCGTCAGACGGGCTTTATCCCTTAAACGAGAACTGGCAGGGGCGGAGGGACTCGAACCCACGGCCCTCGGTTTTGGAGACCGATGCTCTACCAACTGAGCTACACCCCTATGCCGAGCCATGGTCTAGTCGAGTTGGTTTTGTAGCGCAAGAGCCTGTTGCAATCACAAGACAAAAAGAAAGGGCGACCCGAAGGCCGCCCTTGAAATTCAACGGAAATCGAAGCGCTTAAGCGACGATTTTGGAGACGACGCCGGCGCCGACGGTGCGGCCGCCTTCACGGATGGCAAAGCGGAGCTTTTCTTCCATCGCGATCGGAACGATCAGTTCCACGTTCATTTCCACATTGTCGCCAGGCATCACCATCTCGGTGCCTTCGTTCAGCGTCACCACACCGGTCACGTCCGTCGTCCGGAAATAGAACTGCGGGCGGTAGTTGGTGAAGAACGGCGTATGACGCCCATTGCTCACAACCGTTAATCAAGAGTTAGAACTGCCGGGGCGTTTACCCGCTTGAGCGCGGCAAAACAAGTGCTTTTTCTGCTTCGAATGCCAACGCTGCCCCCGGCACCCACCCACAGCAAAAAGGAACGGTCAGAAACCGTCCCTTCCGCTGTTCGCAACAGTAGCCGGGTTCAGTAGATCAGGCGCGCATTCCGCTCACCCACCGTTTCAAACGTCGGGCATTTGATGATGATGCGAATATCGTCATAGTCCCTGTCGGTCCAGGCGATGTGCTGCCAGTCGTTAGAGGTGCCCGATAGCCCGGGTGGCCGATCTTCCCAGCCATAGTACATATACTTTCCCGCATTGCCATCGCAACTCCCCGTGGCCCGCTGTGGTGTGCGATTAGTACCTTCAGGGATAACGCCACCTTGGCTTTCCGGGCGACAGTCTTCGATTGTGTCACAAAGAACAGTCTCCAGAATGTTGACCGTCTGTCCCGCCGGCACATAGGGCTCTGGCCCCTGGAGTCCCGCGTATTGTTCGGTGGAGCTTCCCGGTGTGAAAAAGGTATCGGTGTAATAGTTGAAGCGGCCCGTCTTCTTGTCTCCACCGTTGTTGGGCGCTGCGCCGGTGTCCCAGTACTGTTGTTGTGTACGCGCGAAACGGACGTTCTCAAGCCGAAAGCTCAGGAAAGAGCCTTGGGCACAGTCGGGCCACATATATTCGTATTCGCGGTCATTGGTGTTGGCACCGTCCGATATACGCCACGGCCCCTGCTCCACCCCATCCAATCCAAGGGGGTTAGATGTGGCTATGCTATTGTAAATTGAAACCAGCCCTGGTGTGGTCGGGGGCGAATCGAAATCGGCAAAAAACTCCGAGCCGCCATTGTCGGCTACCGGCACCATGCGCGTGCGGCGTGGCAAATCCGGATCATTTTCCGGGCGATTCGGCCAAAAGCAATACATCCAAAGCCGGTTAAAGTCGCCGGCCTCCGGATCAAGCAACGACGTGTCGGGAGGCTCGCGAACTTCCTTAACGTCAGAAAACCGCACGGTCGCGGATACCGAGACAAGTTGCGTATCGGGAACTCCGGGCAAAATACTCATAAACGAGAGTGGCACTCGTGCGGACGCAGTTACCTTGAGGTCGTAGTCGCTGATCCGGTCCGGTGTGAGACTGACATTTTGCGCCCAGTTGCCCTGATACTGACGGCCGATTTCAGCTAACGCTACAGATTGAACCAGCCCCCATTTTGTCTGCCAAGTTTCGTCCTCTTCCACGAAGGCGCTCAAAGCGGCCGAATCGACTTGATTTTGCAGAAATTCCCTTACGTGCTGAATGCGCACATAATCGACGGCCCACCCGGCCATCGCGATGAATGGAATGGCCATAACGGCGAAGATTACGGCCACGACGCCATCCTCGCGCCGGACCAATTCCCACAAGCTGCGTCCCATGCCGTCCGCCCATTTCCGGCGCTTCTGGCGCCCAATAAACCGCACGATTGCGACCGGCAGTGCCGGTTCTGCGTAGATCACACAATAATCGAATGGATTTTCAGTAAACTTACGCAGTTCCGGCAAAACGATCCGAAAGGATTTACCGGACGTTAAGCTCGAGGTCCCGTTTCAATAGAACGCTTTGGCGCGCTCGACCTCGCCGCGCGAGCCGATAATGACGCCGATGCGCTGATGAAGGTTCGACGGCTCGACGTCCAACAGGCGCTCGGTGCCGGTCGTCGAGGCGCCGCCAGCCGCTTCGACGATCATGCTCATGGGGTTTGCCTCATAAAGCAGGCGCAGGCGTCCGCCCTTGCCCTTGGTATCCTCATCTTCGGGATAGAGAAAAATGCCACCCCGGCACAGAATACGATGCAGATCGGCAACCATGGCTGCACACCAGCGCATGTTGTAGGTCTTGCCGAACGGACCCGACTTGCCGGCAATGCAGGCGTCGATAAAGGAGCGGGTGGGTGCATACCAGCGGGTTTGCCGGGACGCATTGATGGCAAATTCCGCGGCCTCAGCGGGAATTTCGACCTTGTCGCGAACCATGACGAATTCGGCGCTCGCTTCATCGAGACTGAAAACCGTCACCGCCTGCCCCGTCGTCAATACCAGAAGCGTTGCCGGTCCATACAACACATAACCCGCCGCAACTTGATTTTTGCCTGGCTGCAACACATCGGATGCTGTGATTCCGGAACTTTTGCCCAGATCAAGCACGGAAAAGATTGAGCCCACAGCGCCGTTGATTTCGAGATTGGATGAGCCATCGAGCGGATCGAAAACCAGCGCATGGTGCGCGCTGCCAACACCGGCCACCAGTTCTATGTCGTCCAGTTCTTCCGACACCATCGCGGCCAGCACGCCGCTGGCGGCGCCACGGCGCAGGAAAATGTCATTGGCGACGACATCGAGCTTTTTTTGCACTTCGCCTTGAACGTTTACCGTCTGAGCAGCCCCGGTATCCCCTGCGGCCGAGGCCACCCGCAGCGCAACGGAAATCTCGACAGCGCAGTCGCCCACCATCCCGAAGATGACGGCGATGGCGCGATCCAGATTGCTGTCCGCGATCCAGGTCTCAAGGGTTTTGCGCGCCACGGTCCGTCTCCCAAAATGGTCTTTCAGTCCTGCTTATGCCGTGGGACATCCGGCGTCCAGACCAACCAAAGTCCTAACCGATACGGTGGGAAAGGCCCCTTGCCCCAGCATCCCGATTACGCGAATTTGGGCGCAACACGTTTAAAAGGACTGCCCGCTCATGGAAGACCGGACGCACGCCATCGAGCGGGGCACCGCTGCCTACTGGCGTGCTTCGATCGCCCTGTTTCTGGCTGCATTTTCCGTCTTTGCGTCGATATATTCGGTTCAGCCCATCCTGCCTTCACTGGCCGAGGAATTTGGGCTCGACGCGGCGACAAGCTCGATATCGGTTTCAGCCACGACCGCCGCGCTCGCCATTTCGCTGGTGGCGGTCAGTTGGCTGGGCAACCGTATGAACCGAAAGACGCTGATGCTTTCGACAATGCTGGCGACGGCAATCATCGGGCTTGCCGTGCCGATGATGACTGATTGGAACTCCATCGTCGCGCTGCGTGCTCTTCTGGGCGTTGCCGTCTGCGGCGTTCCGGCGATCGCCATGGTTTACCTTGCAGAGGAGATGTCGACCGAAGCGCTCGGTGCGGGCATGGGTATCTTCATTGGCGGTTCGGCCATAGGCGGCATGAGCGGACGTCTGCTCGTCGGATACCTTACCGACCATTTCGATTGGCGGACGGCCCTGATCGCGCTCGGGGTGCTGATACTGGCCAATGCGATCGCCTTCCTGATCCTGCTGCCTGCCCCCCAAAATTCGCGGGGTGAAACGCTCTCACTCGGGCGGTTTGCCAAAAACATCCGCAGCCTTTTCTCGGACGAGGCTCTGCCGCTGCTTTTCGCATCGTCGTTCCTGCTGATGGGGGGCTTTGTCGCGATCTATAATTATGTCGGCTTCCGCCTGCTTGAGGCCCCGTACAATCTGTCCCAGGGCCAGATCTCGCTGATTTTCACGGTCTATCTTGTCGGGACCTTAGGGTCTGCATGGATGGGCACCCTTGCGGGACGGCTGGGACGACGCAAGGTTTTCTGGCCCATGATTATCGTGATACTGGCAGGGATCGGTCTGACATTGATTTCCTCCATCTGGGCCGTGGCTCTCGGAATTGCCGCCATGACCTTCGGGTTTTTCGGTGCCCACTCGATCGCCAGCGCGTGGGTCGCCAGACGCGCGCTGAGCGCCCGCACCCAGGGCAGCGCCATCTATCTGCTCAGCTATTATGCGGGCTCAAGCGTCATCGGAACGCTTGGCGGGTATGGCTGGTCGCATTGGGGTTGGACGGGAGTGGCCGGCATTGCCGGCGGAGCTGCGGCGCTGACCGGCCTTTTGGCCTGGCGCCTCTATGTCCTGCCACCCCTTCTCGAGCCCGATCGCCCCTATCGGCCTCCTGCTGCGGTATAAGGACTAGGCAGCGCCCTGCGCCCCCGCTAACCTTCCGGCGGATGAGGAAAAAACGGCTGAGCCAATATTTTCAGGTCGCGCTGGCAGCGCTGGTGGTCTTAACCAGCGCGCTGGTTGCTCGCGTCATCTGGGAACGGGCGGCGCTCGAGGCTACGCGTACGACCGGAATGACAAGGGCCGAACTCGTCGCCCAGACAATAAGCGATACAATCGCGCAGAACGCCCATTTTCCATTGGTGATGGCACTTGATCCCGATGTGCGGGCTGCGCTCACCAGTCCCGACAACTCAAATGCAATCGACGCCCTCAACCGCAAGCTTGAAACGATCGAGGCCTCGGGCAGCCCCGCCGCGCTCTATGTCATGCAACCCGACGGCCACACACTCGCCGCCAGCAATTGGAACACCGATGGCAGCTTTGTCGGTCAGTATTACGGCTTCCGCTCCTATTTCACCCAGGCAATGGCAGGAGGTGAGGGTACGTATTTCGGCATTGGCGTTACCACCGGACGTGCCGGATATTTCATTGCCCGCCCGGTCGGCAGGGCGCAGCCGTCCGGCGTCGCCGTAGCCAAGATCGAATTCGACGACCTTGAAGCCATCTGGGCACGCGCCGCCGAGCACATCATGGTGACGGACGAAAACGACATCATCTTTTTAGCCAGCCGGCCCGAATGGAAATACCGCTCGCTCGCGCCCGTGGACGAAACGGCCATCACCAGAATCCAAAGCACCCAGCAATATGCCGGCACCGAAATCGAGCAATTGCGGATCGAGGAGCATTCGACCGATGGCGATCAGATCTGGGCGGAAGGTCTGTCGGCCAATGGGAGTTTTTTACGCCAGACGGTTCACCTGCCCGAACTGGGTTGGACGGTGAACCAACTCACCGACCTCTCAAGCGTCTCCGATGCAAAACGCGACGGAACGGTGATCGGCGCAACCGGCTCGGCATTGGTGATCGCTATCCTGTTCTACCTCGCCCAGCGTCAACGTAGCTTCGCCATGGAGCGAGCGGCCCGGACCGACCTCGAGCAGCGCGTTGCCGACCGAACCAGTGCGCTCAAGAAGGTCAACGACACGCTGCATGGGGAGATCGAGGAACGCAGGCGCACCGAGCGCGAGCTGCGAAGCACTCAAAACGACCTGATCCAGGCAGGAAAATTGGCCGCTCTCGGGCAGATGTCCGCTGCCATCGCCCACGAGATCAATCAGCCCCTTACGGCAATGCGTACCTACATTGCCACAACGCGGGTCTTCGCGCCCCTGGGCGACGCTGCGACAATTCTCGACAATCTCGAAAAGGTCGACAATCTGGCTATCCGAATGGGGCGGATCACCTCGCACCTCAAGTCCTTCGCGCGCAAGGAGGGTATGGGCCCGGCCGAAGTTATTTCGGTCGATCGCGCCGTGCGGCGAGCTCTCGATCTGGTCGAGGTTCAACTGCAGGCAGGTGCCGTCACCATCCGAAAGTCGATTGTTTCCGCCCATACGATGGGAAACGAGGTCCGCCTTGAGCAGGTGGTGATCAATCTCGTTCGCAACGCCATTGATGCCGTCGCAGAAACACCCCAACCACTGATCGAGCTCTCCGTGCGCGAGGCCGGTGGGCGCGTCTCGATCGAGGTCAGAGACAACGGACCCGGCTTCGACCCTACCCTCCTGGCAACGTTGTTCGACCCTTTCGTCACGACCAAACCGTCGGGAGCCGGACTGGGGCTCGGGTTGACGATTTCCTATGAGATCATTCGCGAGTTCGGTGGCTCGATCAGAGCCGCCAACCATATTGATGGCGGTGCCGTCCTTACCGTGGAGCTTGTTTCGGTAGAACAGGCTAGGTCCCCTTCGCATGGGGAGGTGGCAAAGAATGGCTGAACGCCAGATCGTGATTTTCGTGGACGATGAAGAACCCATGCGCCACGCCGTACGGCAATGGCTCGGTGTTGCCGGTCATGACGCCCGAAGCTTCGCATCGGGTCAAGCGGCCCTTGAGCACATCTCGCCCGGCCTCAACGGTATCGTTCTTACCGACTTGCGTATGCCATCAATGGACGGGATGGAGCTGTTGCGGCGTATCCTGGAAATCGATCCCGATATACCCGTAATCCTTATGACAGGTCAGGGCGACATCGAAAGCGCCGTGGAGGCGATGCGAATCGGCGCCTACGATTTCATTGAAAAGCCCTTCGATCCCGAGCGTCTCGCCCAAACAGTCCGCCGCGCGACCGAAAAACGTCGTCTCGTACTGGAAAACCGGCACCTGGCCTCTACGGTCCCTTCCGATGCCCTGCGCAACAGAATTCTGGGCACCTCACGCGAGATCGAGCGCCTTCGCGAAGCGGTCTCGGAAATCGCCGCAACTGACGTGAGCGTCGTGCTCCATGGAGAAACCGGATCGGGCAAGGATCTCATCGCGCGATGCCTGCACGAGCTGGGCCGCCGCTCGACCGGCAATTACGTTGCCGTCAATTGCTCCGCGATCCCCGATACCATGGTGGAAACCGAAATGTTCGGGCACGAAGCCGGTGCCTTTACCGGCGCTGCAGGTCGTAGAATCGGCAAGATCGAGCACGCGAACGGAGGCACCCTCCTGCTCGACGAAGTTGAATCGATGCCTTTGACAATGCAGGCTAAACTCTTGAGAGCGCTGCAGGAACGTGTCATCGAACGCCTTGGATCCAACAGTTCCATTCCCGTCGACTTCCGCACCATCGCCGCTACAAAGCGCGATCTGAAAGCCGAAAGTAACGCCGGAGCCTTCCGCTCGGACCTCTATTTCCGGCTTTCGGTCGTCGAACTCACTATCCCGCCGTTGCGCGACCGGCGCGATGATATTCCGCTTCTTTTCGAATATTTCGCAGGGGAAGCGGCACGCAGCCACAATCGCGAACCGCGGCCACTCAAAGGCGCCGCGCTCGATGCACTGATACGGCATGACTGGCCCGGCAATGTGCGTGAACTGCGAAACGTGGCCGAGCGGCATGCGCTTGGCTTGAGCAGTTTTGCGGCGTCCGATATCGCCCGTCCCATCGAACTTGCCGACGTCATGCCCCTTACCGAGCAGCTCGAAGCCTTTGAGCGGCGGATCATCGAGCGCGCCTTGGCCGACAGCGGCGGTCGCATCAGTGAAGTGATGGAAAAGCTCGGTGTCCCCCGCAGGACTCTCAACGAAAAGATGACACGGCTCGGCATCCGGAGACGGGAGGCGGAAGATCAAAACAGGCAATAAGTTGCGCACCGCCACCAGCTATCGGCGGTTTTTTGCCGATAGCGTTGAATCAGAATAGCCAGTCAAATCTCCAACATATTGAAATGAAAGGATTTCGCTCCAAAGAACAGATTGTCCCGCTGTTGGCACAACGATTGCTATAAACAGGTTATCAGCCATGCAGAGGAAGCGTGGTGGTGCGGCGGCCGGAAACCCGGCGCTGGAGATGAACCATGCAGCCCACTGGCTGCAATTGGGAGGATACAATGAAACTTCTGACAGCCTGCGCCCTGATCGGCGCGCTGGCGGTGAGCGCACCCGCGTTCGCCCAGCAGCAACTTTCCATCGCCACCGGCGGGACCGGCGGCGCCTACTATCCGATCGGCGGCGGCCTCGCCGAGTTGATCACCGAGAATCTCGAAGGCTATAGCGCTGTTGCCGAAGTCACCGGAGCTTCGGTTGAAAACATGGCTCTGATTCAACAAGGCGCCGCGGACTTCGCGATCGCCCTCGGCGATACCGTCTATCAGGCCTATACGGGAACAGGAGCGCTGGAAGGCCGGCAGGTCGATATTCTGTCCCTTGGCGCCCTTTATCCCAACGCCGTGCAGATCGTCGTCCCCGCGGACTCCGACATCGAAGGACTTTCCGATCTGGTAGGCAAACGTGTTTCGGTCGGCGCCCCTGGCTCGGGGACCGAACTCAACGCCCAGGCTATCCTCAACGCCAACGGCATCACCTATGAGGATCTGGCCGCTGCCCAGCGCCTCAACTTCAACGAAACCGCCGATGCGCTGCGTGATGGCGATATCGATGCGGGCATCTGGAGCGTCGGCCCTCCGACGTCCTCGATCATGTCGCTGGCAGTTGCCCGCGCAATTCGCTTGATCCCGCTGACCGAGGATGAAATCGCAGCGGCCAAGGAGGCCGAGCCGATCTTTGCCGACTACGTGCTTCCCGCCAACAGCTACGAAGGCGTGGATACCGAAACGCCAACCGTCGGCATCCCGAACGCACTGGTCGTCAGCGCCAGCATGGATGAAGAACTGGCCTATCAGGTGACCAAGCTGCTGCACGAGCAGATTGATTATCTGCGGGCGATCCACCCTGCCGCGAACGACACAACGGTCGAGTTTGCGTTGGGCGCGACCCCCATCCCGCTACATCCCGGCGCGGTCCGCTACTATGAGGAAATCGGGGCGGATATTCCCGACAATGTTCGGCCCTAGAGGCCTGGGCGACCTTGTTGGCAGGGCGGGCATGTTGCTCGCCCTCAGCTTTTCAGTTGCTGCGTTTGGCGAGGACATCGAACTGGTGCTGGACGTGATCGGGCAGGATGGCGAGATCATCTTCCGCGAGCCCGTCACAAATGACACGCGATGGTGCATTTTCTGGAATCATTCGGTTCAACATTTCCTCGTCCGTGACTGCTTTGTTGCCAGCGAGGGACAGATGGTGCTCGAACGATCCCATCAGCCCGATTTTGCAGCAGGTCTCGGCCATATTCCGGGCCGGGGTACGATGATTTCGGCGCCCGAGGGTGGATACTGGATCGAAGATATCAACGAGCCCGTCCCCAACAATTGCCTGCGCCTACGGGTCGGGGCGCCTGGGGTCGACCACAGGATCGTTGTGAACCAGCGAGACGAGAACTTGTCTGCCATGGCGCCGCGGGAGGCGGTGCGCATCGTCCTGCACAACGCTGGACATGAGGGAGAAAATTTATGCTGAGATCGATTTTCCGGCGGAAGAGCCCATTGGCTCCCGATATTCCGCCGCCGGCCGGTCCCTTGGTCGAGCGCCCCTGGCCCATTCGCCTTGCGGTGATAGTTCTGTCGGTCGCTCTCGTGCTGTTTCAGCTCTACACTGCGGGCATCAACCCACTCGGCCTTTTCTATCAGCGATCGATCCATCTGGGCTTTATCCTGATGATCGCCTTTCTGGTGTTCCCTGTTGCTGGCCCTCATCGCAAGCAAGGTCCTACAGGAGCCCTGGTCGACGGCGTTTTTTTTGCACTTGCGATCGTATCGGGCTTCTACATCGCTGTTTTTCTCAACGACATCATCGATAGGGCCGGGTTCTGGAGTTCAACCGATGTCACAGTAGGCGTAATTGCCGTTATCACCCTGCTCGAAGCAAGCCGGCGCGTGGTGGGCAAGGGCATCACCATCATCGGCATCGTCTTTATTCTCTATGCAATGGCGGGACCAAACGGTCCCTTGCCGTGGCTGGGCGACATCATGCCCGGAATTCTCAGTCACCGCGGCTACCCCATCGATCGCCTGGCAGCTCAGCTCTACCTCGGCCAGGAAGGGATTTTCGGCCTCCCGCTTGGCGTTGCGGCGACCTACGTCTTCATCTTCGTGCTGTTCGGCGCGGTGCTCGAAGTCACCGGCGCCGGCCACTTCTTCATTGAACTTTCATACGCCGCCACCGGTCGTCGCAGAGGGGGCCCGGCCAAGGCTGCAGTTGTCGCCTCGACGGCCATGGGTTCGATATCCGGCTCGACAATAGCCAACGTGGTGACCACCGGCCCATTTACCATCCCGCTGATGAAACGCCTCGGGTATAAGCCCGCGCAAGCAGGCGGCATCGAGGCTGCTGCCTCGACAGGAGGACAGATAACGCCGCCCCTGATGGGCGCCGGCGCATTCCTCATCGCCGAATACACCGGCGTTCCCTACCTGCACATCGTGCTGGTTTCGATCTTCCCGGCGTTTCTCTATTTTCTGACCGTCTATCTCTTCGTCCACATCATCGCCATCAAGCAAAACATGAAAGGCATGCCGGCAAGCGAGCTGCCCTCAGTACGCGAGGTGATGAAGAAGGGCTGGCACTTCATGGTGCCGCTCGCGATCCTTATGTACCTGCTGATCCTTGGCATTTCGCCGATGCGGGTTGGCTTCTGGGCCGTCATTTCGGTGCTGATTGTCGCTGTCCTCAAGGGAAGCTACGACTGGCTGCGTTTCGCACCCCGCGAGGAAGGAACCAAACGGCCCGCGATTGGCGAAGCTCTCAGGCTCGGAGGCCTGAAGCTGGTTGAGGCTTGCGAAGTCGGCGCGCGCAACGCCCTGACGGTTACGATTGCCTGTGCCATCGGCGGAATTATCGTCGGCATTATCGGCCTGACCGGCCTGGGTTTGAAATTCACCTCGATGATGCTCGCTTTCTCGGGCGGATATGTGCTTCTGGCTCTGTTGCTCGTGCTGATCGCCAGCCTGATCCTCGGTTTCGGCCTGCCCGTCACCGCCGCCTATATCGTGATCATCATTCTGGTGGGCCCCGCCCTCAATCAGGAGTTCGGCATTCCGCTATTGATCGTGCATCTTGTGGTATTCTGGTATTCACAGGATTCCAACGTAACGCCACCGGTCGCTCTCGCAGGGTTTGCAGCAGCAGCAATAGCGCGAAGCGGGCCGATGGAGACCAGCATTCAGGCCTGGAAATTCGCAAAGGGTCTCTACATCATTCCCATGTTCATGGTGTTCAACCCCGAAATCATCATAGGTGGACCACTGCCAATCATCCTCTGGAACGGGGCCTTGGCGCTGGTCGGCACCGTCGCGTTTGTCGCAGTGCTCGAAGGGTTTTTCCAGGCCCGGATGCATCTCATTCTCAGAGTGCTCCTCTGCCTGGGCGGCATTGGGTGCCTGTCTCCCTATCCGGCGGCCGAGATTGCCGGCTTCCTGAGCTGCATTGCGATCCTCGGGCACAATGCCTGGCTGGCGTGGTGCAACGACCGGGCCAATCCACAACCCGCATGAAAAAGGCCCCGAAACATCCGGGGCCTTCTCCTCCAGGAAAACGCGGGCCAATGGCCAATGCCGCGGCGGGTGTTTTCTATCGGTTCAACCGATTTTCTATGAGATTGTCGACAACCGCAGGATCGGCGAGCGTTGACGTATCCCCCAACGATCCGAAGTCGTTTTCGGCAATCTTGCGCAGAATGCGGCGCATGATCTTGCCGGACCGCGTCTTGGGGAGGCCGGGCGCAAACTGGATGCAATCGGGCGAGGCGATCGGCCCGATGTCCTTGCGAACCCAGTTGCGCAGTTCGCCCCTGAGGTCATCGCTGTCTTCTTCCCCGGCCATCAGCGTCACATAGCAATATATGCCCTGCCCTTTGAGCTCATGCGGATAACCAACAACCGCGGCCTCGGAAACTTTGGGGTGAGCGACCAGTGCACTCTCGATCTCGGCAGTACCCAGGCGATGCCCAGAGACATTGAGCACGTCATCGACCCGCCCGGTGATCCAGTAATAGCCATCCTCATCACGCCGAACGCCATCGCCCGTGAAATAGAGCCCCTTGTACGTCGAAAAGTATGTTTCGACGAACCGCGCATGGTCGCCCCATATGGTGCGCGCCTGACCCGGCCAGCTATCGGCTATTGCGAGGACCCCTTCCGCGCTGGTTTCCTCTATAACTTGGCCTTCAGGTGTCAAAACGAGCGGGTCGACCCCGAAGAACGGCTTTGTCGCGGAGCCCGGTTTGGTCGGGATGACCCCGGGAAGTGGCATGATCATCGATGCTCCGGTTTCGGTTTGCCACCAGGTATCCACGATCTCGCACCGGCCTCTGCCGACATGCTTGTGATACCATTGCCAGGCTTCCGGATTGATCGGTTCTCCCACCGTTCCAATCAGCCGCAACGACGAAAGATCGGCCTTCTCGACGTGTTCGATACCGGCGCCCATGAGCGCCCGGATAGCAGTGGGCGCGGTATAGAAGATATCAACCTTGTGACGGTCGACCACCTGCCAGAACCGCGACGGGTCGGGCCAGTTGGGAACACCTTCGAACATCAGCGATGTGACGCCATTGGCCAGAGGCCCATAGACGATATAGCTGTGCCCGGTAACCCAGCCCACATCGGCAGAACACCAATAGACCTCATCGGGGCGAGGATCAAAGATCATCTCGTGCGTCAGTGACGCCCAGACCAGATACCCGCCTGTCGTGTGCAACACACCCTTGGGCTTGCCCGTCGAACCGGAGGTATAAAGGATGAACAACGGATCTTCTGCATTCATTGGCTCCGGCGCACAGAACGGCTCCACGCTTTCCGCCGCTTCGTGCCACCAGACGTCTCGACCGCTCTCCATGGTGACGCGCCCGCCGGTGTTTTCAACGACCAGGACCTTCGACACACCGCGACAATCCTCAAGCGCCTTGTCGACATTTGCCTTGAGCGGAACGGTCTTGCCGCCGCGCCGCCCTTCGTCGGCCGTAATGACGACGCGAGAGTCCGCATCGTTGATCCGCCCTGCCAGGGCGTCGGGAGAAAATCCCCCAAAAACCACCGAATGCGGCGCGCCGATGCGGGCGCACGCCAGCATCGCATAGGCCGCAGCCGGTATCATCGGCAGGGAAATGGTGACCCGGTCGCCCTTTCTGACGCCCATATCCTTGAGAACATTGGCAAAGCGGCAGACCTCATCATGAAGTTGCCGGAATGTGATATGCCGGGCACGATCCTTGGGGTCATCAGGTTCCCAGATCAGTGCGGTCTTGTCGCCATTGGTGGCAAGGTGCCGGTCGATGCAATTGGCCGAAACGTTGAGCACGCCATCCTCGAACCATCTGATCGACACATCGGGATAGGTGAAGGTGGTGTTCTTGACCCTCGTATAAGGATCGATCCAGTCGAGCCTCTTCCCCTGCTCGGCCCAGAACACTTCGGGGCTGGAGAGCGAAGCAGAGTAATTTTCTTCAAAGCTGGCCGGCGTAAGTCGTGTGTGACGGGCCATAGGGGCCTGGCTGTTCATGTCCATCCTCCTTAAATGGCAAGATACTCGTGGCGCAGGTCGGCATTATCGAGTACTTCCCGGGCCGTTCCGGAGAATGCCACCTCCCCCGTGTCGAGAATGACGGCCCGATCCGCCAGCTTGAGCGCCGCAACCGCATTCTGCTCGACGATAATGGTCGTGATGCCCAGTTCTTTGATCTCATGCAGGATCGTCTCGATCTCCTGGACTATAACCGGGGCCAGCCCCTCATAGGGCTCGTCAAGCAAGAGAAGCTTTAGATTCCTGGCCAACGCGCGGGCAATGGCCAGCATCTGCTGCTCACCACCCGATAGGGTTGTGCCCTCCTGCTTGCGGCGTTCGGCAAGGCGTGGAAAATGTCCATAAATGCGATCGAGCTCCCAACCGCTGCCCGGTGCGACTTGGGCAAGCGTAAGGTTTTCCTCAACGCTCAGACCCTGAATGATCCGGCGATCTTCCGGAACCAGTTGGATGCCCGCGCGCGCCGCTTCGAACGATTTGAGCTTGTGGATCGGCTCGCCATCGAGCCAGATTTCCCCCTGCTGCAATGACGGGTTGTCCAATCGCGCGATGGTTCGCAGCGTTGAGCTTTTGCCCGCACCGTTACGGCCCAGAAGAGCGAGAATTTCGCCATGGGGAATATCGAAACTCACCCCCTGAACGATATAGCTTTCACCGTAATAGGAATGAATGTCCTGTACCGAAAGAAAGGGCGAACCGGCAGCGGCGACCGTTTCCGGCTGCATGTTTGTCGAGACGGCATTCATCAGTGCGCTCCTCCCAGATAGGCTTCCTGTACGCGCGGATCGCCGCGCACCTCTTCGGGCAGGCCTTCGGCGATGATCCGCCCACCGGCAAGCACCGAAATCTTGTCGGCGAGCGAAAAGACCACATGCATATCGTGCTCGATGATGACCTTGGTCATGCCACGACTTTTGATTTTCTTTAGAAGTTCGATGGTCGTGTTGGTGTCATGGCGGCTCATCCCGGCGGTCGGCTCGTCGAGCAGCAAGAGGCGCGGCTTCTGAATCAAGCACATCGCAAGTTCCAGACGCCGCTTATCGCCTCGCGACAGCGAGCCGGCATTGACCCCGCGTCGGTCAACAAGGCCGACGTCTTCCAGCATCGCCTCGGCCTCATGGCGCAAGGCTGTCTCACGCTCGAGGGGCTTGGCAAAGTTGATCCTGAACGCGCCGTCGCGCTTGGCGAAGGCGGGCGTCATGACATTTTGGAGCACCGAAAGATCGGCAAAGATCTCTGGTGTCTGAAAGACACGGCTGACGCCCAGTTGGTTGATCTCATGGGGTCGTTTGCCCGTCAACACGGTGCCGTCAAACACCACCGCACCGCTCGTGGGCGGGATGCGCCCGATGATGACATTGAGCAAAGTGGACTTGCCAGCCCCATTCGGCCCGATGATCGCATGGGTTTTGCCTTCCTCGACCTCAAGGTCGATATCGGCGAGGGCATGCAGACCACCGAAATTTTTGTGTACGTCAGCAACATGCAGAACGACATTAGGTTTTGCTTGCATCGTCCATGTTCCCTATTCAGCTGCGGAAGTACTGAGTTCAGTACGTTTTTCGGCGCGGCGACGGTTGGAGAACAATGCGTGGATCCGGCGCACGCCTTCCATGATGCCGCCGGGCAGAAACACGACGATTAGCACAAACACCAGACCCTCGGTCAGCTTCCATCCCTCGCCCACGAATTTCGAAACGAAGGTCACCCATGCCTGCTGGATGCTGTCCGGCATCCAGTCGAAGTAGAAATTGAGAATGCGCTCGTTAAAGGCGGAGAAAATGTTCTCCATGTACTTGATAAACCACGCTCCAATAACCGGGCCGACCAGAGTGCCAACCCCACCAAGGATTGTCATCAGAACCACCTCACCCGAGGCCGTCCACTGCATGCGCTCGGCGCCGGCAAGCGGGTCGGTGATCGCCAGCAACCCGCCGGCCAAGCCCGCATACATGCCCGAGATCACGAAAGCAGCGAGGGTATAGGGGCGGGTATTGAACCCGGTATAGGCCATGCGGGTCTGGTTGGACTTGATAGCCCGCAACATCATGCCGAACGGCGAGAAGAAGATCTTCTGCGCAATGAAGAAAGCGAGAATGAGAATTATGGCACACAGATAGAAGCCACCAATTCCTCCCAGCTCACCACCCAGCAGGCTCGGAGAGGGAATGCGCTCGCTGGTGCCCATGGTCAGCAGGCTATCGAGGACACGCGGATCGGCGCTTGCCAATTGCAGGGACGTTTCGCCGTTGGTTATGGGGGTGAGCACCGAATAGGCGAGGTTGTAGCTCATCTGTGCGAAAGCGAGCGTCAGGATCGAAAAGTAGATGCCTGAACGGCGCAACGAAACAAATCCGATCACCAGGGCAAACAGCCCCGCCATGATGGTTGCGAAGATCAGTGCCGGAATGGCATCCATCGACAGCAATTTGAACGACCAGACGGCCGTATAAGAGCCTACCCCGAGAAATGCGGCATGGCCGAAGCTGAGATAGCCGGTCAGCCCGAACAGAATATTGAAGCCCACGGCAAAGATCGCATAGATCGCAAATTGCTGCATCAGACCGGCGTAGGCGGCCCCGAAAGGTTGGAGCCAGTAAGGCATGGCGAGGACCACGATCGAGAAGATCGCCAGCGTGATATATTGGTTCTTGGGAAGTCGGAAAATATCCATCTTACGCCTCCATCACGCCACGCCGGCCCAACAGGCCGCGAGGACGGACGAGCAGGATGATGACAGCCACCGCGTAAACGATGATCTGATCGATGCCAGGTATGAGCGCCTTGATCTGGGTCATCGAGGCAAATGACTGCAGGATGCCCAGCAGGAAGCCCGCTGCTACTGCGCCGGGCAGCGACCCCATGCCGCCGACCACGACCACGACAAACGAGAGCACCAGGAAATCCATGCCGAGATGGTAATTGGGCGGCAATAGCGGCGTGTACATCACCCCCGCCATCCCCGCAACGACCGCGGCAAGACCGAACATGATTGTAAATCGTCGGTCGATATTCACCCCGAGCAGACCGACCGTCTCGCGGTCGGCCATGCCCGCTCGAACCACCATGCCAAAGGTGGTGAAGCGCAGAAATGCGAATACGCCACCAAGCACCACCAATGAAAACAGCAAATAGACAAGGCGCCAAAGCGGATAGGTTACGGCGCCAGCCTGCAGCCCGAACAAGACGCCCACGTCAGCGGCGCCGCGGAAGTCGGAAGGGATCGGCTGCGGCCATGGATTGGGACCGAAAAACGCCTTAACCAACTCTTGAAGCACGATGGCAAGGCCGAACGTCACCAGAATTTGTTCCGCATGCGGGCGCTTGTAGAAATGCTTGATCAGCCCGCGCTCCATCACGATGCCGATGATGAGCATGACCGGAATGGTCAAAAGGATCGAGAGCGGGACCGAATAGTCGACGATGAATTCACCGTACGCGCCGAACCATTCCTGGGCCAACGGCGTCCGCACCTCCAGTGGCGATCCCCATGGAGAGAGTTGGGTTTCGTCGATCGTGACCGTTTCCATGGTGATGATACGGCGGAACGCGACAGCGCAGAACGCACCGAGCATGAACAAGGCCCCGTGGGCGAAATTCACCACGCCCAAGGTGCCGAAAACCAGTGTAAGGCCCAGGGCGATCAGGGCGTAGGCACCGCCCTTGTCCAGCCCGTTGAGCAATTGTGCGAAAATCGCATCCATCGAAGTGGCTCCAGATGTACTCGTGTGCCCGGCCACCTTGGCGGCCGGGCATTTGCCATGCAGCTAGGCGTGCGGCCTAGCACATGTTGGGTTCGTAGGGCCCAAGCTCACCGCCGAAGATCGCCGGGTCGTAGGTGACGCTTTCCCGAGACGCGGTGTTGACCACTTCGAGCAGATCGAACTCGTTGGATGGCGTTTCCTTGCCCTGCACGACTAGGACGTCCTTGAAGCATTGGTGGTCCGAACCACGATAGAGCGTGGGACCATTGCCCATGCCGTCGAACTCGAAATCTTCGAGCGCCGCAATCACCTCGGGTGGATAGAACGTCCCTGCCCGCTCGACGGCGTCGGCATAGAGCAGCGTTTGGACGTAGGAGGTGTGGGCTGCCTGGCTCGGCGGCGAACCCCATTTGGCACCAAACGATGCGGTGAACGCTTTGGACGCTTCATCCTGCATGCTCCAGTACCAGTTCGAAGTGCCGTAAACGCCCTGCATCGCGTCTCCGGCACCAGCCGCCATCAGATCGGAGACCAGTGGCAGAACGAGCTGGAAATCTTGTCCATTCGCCTGCCGGTCACGCAACCCGAACTGAGTTGCCTGGGTGAGAGAGTTGACGCCATCGAACCCGTAGTGATTGAGGATCAGAACGTCCGCGCCAGAGTTGAGAACCGGAGTAATATACTGGCTGAAATCGCCAGCACCCACAGGAGTCCGAACCGTCTCGACAGTTTCCCAACCCAGAGCTTCGGTAGCGGCAATCATCGACTCTTCCTGGGTCCAGCCCCAAGTGTAGTCGGCGGTCAGATGATAGGCGCGGCGCGTATTGCCATATGCAGCGCCGAGTTGGGGGCCGAGCCCCACGCCCGATTGATAGGCGTTGAAGAAGTGCCGGAAACCGTAGCGACGCTTGTCCTTGCCAGTGGTATCGTTCGAGTGCGTGAGGGCGGACATGAAGATGACGCCCATATCCTGGCATAGGCTTTGAACGGCCACGGCCGTCGCCGAGGACGAACCGCCGGTGATCATCACGGCCCCGTCGCGTTCGATCATCCGGCGTGCGGACTCGCGAGCCGGATCGGCGGCCGTTTGCGTATCGCCGGTCACATATTCGACCCGCTTGCCCAGAATGCCATTGCCCTGCAAGGCATCCGACGAAAAATGCGGGATAAGGCCGCCATCGCCTTCACCGTTCAGATGCTCGACGGCGAGCTCATAGGCCCGAAGTTCGTCAGCACCCTCGTCGGCATAAGCGCCAGTCTGAGGCACATTGAACCCCAGCGTTACGGTGTCACCGGTCGGCGCGTTGCAAAATTCCTGCGCCCATGCCCCCTTGGACAGAATAAGGGGGGAAACCCCCGTCGCCAGGATGCCAGCCATACCCGTCTTGACGACGCGACGACGGCTGATTCCGCGTTTCAAATCGCTCATAAATCTCCTCCTTTGATGCGGCGGGCCATACCTCCATATGTCCCAAATCCGCTGCCGGAGTATTCAGCCGCATTAACACAAGAGCAATATGCTATTGTAATTTATAGGAAATCTTGTAAACCTTTGACCAATCAATGCCTAAATTATGTCAAGCTATTGACAAGCGAGGGCCACATGCGAGCGCCGATCGGGCTTCGAATAAGTACACGCCGCAAGGGGTTGAGGCTCTCTCAGGCCGCACTGGCGCGAAGTGTCGAAATCTCTCCGAGCTACCTCAATCTCATCGAAGCCAACAAGCGTCAGGTCGGCGGCACGCTGCTCCAGCGCATAGCATCCGAGCTCGACATCCCCATCGATGAACTGACGGGCGAAGCGGAGCATCGACTCATTCATGAACTCGTGGAGACCTTTGCCGACCCCGCACTTGCCGATGTCGGACTGGGGATGGAGACGGCACGCAGCCTTGTTGCCACGCAGCCCGAAATCGCCCGTGTCATTGCCAAGCTCTATCGAGCCTATATGGCCGCTTCCGCCAGCGCGGATGCATACGCCAACCGACTGAGGGCCGACCCGCTTCTCAGCCAATTGCTGCATCAGGTTCTCTCGGGCATCACCGCGGTTCGATCCTCGGCCGAGATTCTCGAGGACGTGGATGATCTCAGCACCGCCGAGCGGGCTCAATTCGTCACCTCGATCACAAAAGAGACACGCGGCCTCTCGGCAGTGGCACAAAATCTCATCGGGCAGTTCGATCACGCGAGCACCGTAAGAAAATCGGCCTCTGTGCGGCGCGAACTGGACGACATGATCTTCGCGGCGCGCAATTATTTTCCCGCGCTCGAACAACGTGGTGCCGAAATTGCTCGGGACATGCGGTCATCCGGTGCCATCGGAGAGGCTGCCATCGCCCATCTGCTCGAGACCGTGCATGGCGTCAGGGTAGAGCGCAACGCGCGGCCCAACTCTGGCCGTGCTTTCGGTCATGATGCCGAACGGGGCGTCCTGTGGTTCCGAAACACTGTCCCGCAGTCTACTCGCCAGTTTCAAATGGTCAGGTTGATCTCTGAGTTGACCAGCGGCAACGTGCTGACTGAAGCCGTCGGGGTGCCCCACCTGTCTTCGGAAACGGCCCGCCATCTTGCGCGAAAATATCTCACCTCATACATCGCCGGCGCGGCACTGTTTCCCTATGGCCAGTTTCTCGGCGACGCGGAATCGCTGCGCTATGACGTCGAAGCACTGAGCGAACGCTACAACGCAAGTTTCGAACAGATCGCCCACCGGCTCGTGACGCTGCGAGCCGAGGGTGCGGAAGGGGTTCCGTTCGGTTTCCTGCGTTCCGACCCGGCGGGGCGCCTCACCAAGCACTTTCCCCTCCCTGGCCTTTTGTTACCCCATACCGGGCATGCCTGCCCTCTTTGGGCCCTTTATGGGGCTTTTCGATCATCGGGCCAGCTGATCCGGCAAGTGGTTCGATTTTCCGATGGCTCGCGGTTTCTGTTCGTGGCCAAGGCGGTTTCGCGCCGCGCCTCCGGCTTCACCGACCAGGCTCTTCCCCATTCGGTCCTGCTTGTTACCGACATTCTTCATGCCGACCGCACCGTCTATGCCGACGGATTGGACCTGAGCGACTCCGATGCCGATGTTCCGGTCGGACCGACGTGCCGCCTGTGCACCCGAACCGATTGCGTCAGCCGAGAGGAGGCACCTTTCGCTCCCGGGGACGAGCCTACCCTGACCACCGCCCGTGCCTGACAGCATTTACAGGGGCTTGGCGAATGAAGCCAATTGCGGTTATGTGAAAGCGAGTCCTGAGGAGGAAGGGGCTCGGAGGGGGAGTTTTGGCGATCGATATTCTCATTGCAGAAGACGAACCAAGCATCCTTGAAGCACTTGATTTCGTTCTAAAAAGAGCAGGATGGACAATCAGTGCTGTCATGGATGGCGAGGCCGTCATGGACGCCGTACGGCGACAGCGGCCGCGCGTGCTCGTTCTCGACATAATGCTGCCCAAACGCAGCGGTTTTGAAGTACTCAAGCAGATCCGGGCAGATCGGAGCACTGCCGATCTGCCCGTTCTCGTCCTGACGGCAAAGGGGCAGCAGCAGGACCGCCGTATCGCTGAAGAGCTTGGCGCCAACAAATTCGTGACCAAACCCTATTCCAACGCCGACGTGGTTGATGCCGTACGCAGCTTGCTCGGCGCGCCCGCCGACGACCGACAGCCCGGTTGAAGGTGACGGGCGATGACACGGCGTAAGATCATTGGTGCGTCGCTGTTTTTTACGCTGTTCGGGGCAATGGCTACCCTGCCGCCTCTCATACTGCTGTTCAGGTTCGACGGTTTTATCGCCGGCGTGCCGGTAGCCACGCTTTTCCTTTTCGGGCTCTGGGTGTTTCTCGTTATCGGAGCTGCATGGTTCGGCTACGTACTGCCACGCGATGAACCTCACCAATTGCCCGGCGAGGAGCGCCGATGACACTAACGGCCGACCTCGTCATCGCGACTGCCGTGGCCTATGTCGGACTGTTGTTCGTTATCGCCTATCTCGGCGATAGGCACACGCGGAGTCGAAGCGGGGGATTTCTGCGATCTCCCTTCGTTTATACCCTCTCCATCTCGGTCTATTGCACGAGTTGGACCTTTTATGGCGCCGTTGGCACCGCAGCCCGCAACGGGCTGGAATACCTGACAATTTATCTTGGTCCGACAGTCGTTTTCATCGGATGGTGGTTCATTCTGAGGCGTCTGGTCCGTATCAGTCACGACCAGCGCATCACGTCAATCGCAGACCTGCTGTCGTCTCGATTCGGCAAATCGAGCACCCTCGCCGTGCTCATAACCGTGCTGGCCGTTATCGCCATCGCCCCCTACATCGCTCTGCAGCTCAAGGCCATAACCTCATCCATCGAAGCCATCGCTGGATCGTCCGAATTCGGACGTGGAAGCCTTGAGGGCTGGGACGAGGTGGGGCTGGCCTTCGGCGTGGCAGCCGGTATGGCCGTTTTCACTATCCTTTTCGGGACCCGCAACGTCGACGCCAAGGAACAACATCATGGCGTGGTGGCGGCGATCGCGTTCGAGGCCGTGGTAAAGCTCGCGGCCCTGCTCGCCGTCGGCTTTTTCGTAGTCTATATCGGCGGCGGTATGGATGCGATTTTTGCCAATGCCGAGACGGCGGGACTGAGCATCCATGCGGGAGACACCTTCGGCGATCGTTGGATTTCAATGATGGTGCTGGCCGCTGCGGCGATCATCTGCCTTCCACGACAGTTTCAGGTGACGGTCGTGGAAAATTCAGACGAAAAGCACCTCCGAACGGCGAGTTGGGCCTTTCCCGCCTATATGCTCGCAATGAGCCTCTTCACGCTCCCTATCGCATTGTTTGGCCTTACTTTTATGCCAGCGGGCTCAAATCCCGATATGTTCGTGCTTACGCTCCCGTTGGCACAGGGCCAGGATGCATTGGCCCTGTTTGCGTTCATCGGCGGATTTTCCTCGGCAACGTCGATGATTATCCTTGAATCCATTGCGCTTTCGATAATGGTTTCAAACCATATCGTTGTGCCGATCATGCTGCGGCTGACGTCTGGCGACGGGATCGGGGATGGTCAGGGCGTAAGGCGGTTGATCCTCAACGCACGGCGCCTCTCGATCATGCTTATCCTGTTGCTGGGGTTTGCATATTTCTATCTGACCCGCGGGTCGGATGCCCTCGCGCCCATTGGATTGATTTCATTTACAGGGGTTGCACAATTTCTGCCGGCGATACTTGCGAGCCTTTTCTGGCGTGATGCTTCAACAAAAGCCGCTATCTGCGCAGTATCGATTGGTTTTGTCGTATGGCTGTGGTCAAGTTTCATGCCATCATTTGCCTCGTCATCCCCCCTTGTCGCCTCCGTGATGACCAATGGACCCTGGGGGATTGAGTGGCTACGCCCACAAGGCTTGTTCGGCTTTGACGACCTCGATCCGCTCACCCATGCAGTGTTCTGGAGTCTGTTCTTAAACACCACTGTTTTGATCCTGGGTTCGCTGGTGACAAACCAGTCGGCGCTCGAACATGTTCAGGCGGCGCTCTTTCTCAACGTCTTCCGGCGTACCAGCAACGAGGCGAGCCCGCTCCGGGGATCGGCTACCGCTGATGACCTTTTTCTGGTCGCAAGACGGGTGCTGGGCCACGATCGCGCCGTTGCGCTGTTTTCCGAAGAAGCCAAGCAGGCCCGGATGCCGTGGACGACACTGGAGCCGAGTTCATCGTTCATCCGACGGCTCGAGCGCGAGATGGCCGGATCGATCGGCGCGGCGTCGGCCCATGTCATGCTGTCGAAGGTGGTTTCCGGCGATTCCATATCGCTCGAAGAGGTCATGCAGATGGCCGACGAGACGCAGCAGGCCATCGAATACTCCCAGGAACTCGAAAAGACCTCCACCCAATTGCGGGCCACCGCCGAAAAACTCGAGGAGGCAAATCGGCAATTGCGCAAAGTGGATCTGCAAAAGGATGAGTTTCTCAGCCAGGTGAGCCATGAGGTCCGCACGCCGATGACAGCAATCCGGGCCTTTTCCGAAATCCTGCTCAGTGAAGACGAGCTCGACGAAAATTCGAAGACCAAATTCGTATCGACCATCCACAAGGAAAGTCTGCGCCTGACCTCACTGCTGGACGAAATTCTCGACCTTTCGGCACTCGAACGCGGCGAAAGGGCCTGGGAAAACCGGCCCATAGATGCCGAGGAATCGCTCGATCAGGCCCTTCGGGTCTGCGATGCGCTGGCGCGTCAGAACAATACGCAGGTCAAGATCGGCACCAGGGCGTCAGCCGCCTATGTCCGATCCGACCCCGACCGGCTGAGCCAGGTGCTTATCAATCTTATTTCCAACGCCATCAAATACAACGGCGCCATCGCCCCGATTGTCGAAGTGCGTTCCAGGCTCAAGAAGGGTGCCTATATCATCGAAGTGGAAGACAACGGCATCGGGATTGCCGAGGAGGAACGCCCGCGAATCTTCGACAAGTTCTATCGAGGAAGGCTGGGCGAAACAGGGCCATATGCCGGGGCGGGACTGGGGCTGCCGATAAGTCGGGAAATCATTTCGCGGATGGACGGCGTACTTGAACTGGTTTCCAACGTCGAAGAAGGCGCCTGTTTCCGTATCACCCTTCCGCTAATCACCCGAAGCGAAGCGGGTGCAGCGCAATAGCCGGATCAACGCATAGGCAGGACGGCAATATTGTCGATAAGGCGCACGCCATCGAGCCAGCCCGCAGCCAGTAACCGGGCTGGGCGGTCCAACTCGAAAATCGGTTCAAGCGTTTCGGCATCGCGCAGTTCGAGGTACTCAACCTCCGAGTACCCCCCCTTCAAAAGCGCTGACCTTGCTGCGTCGGTGGCCGCGGCAACCGGCTGACCTGCTTGGATGGCCGCACCCGCCGCACTCAGCGCTTCGGTCATAGCCGGGGCCAGTTTGCGAGCCGCTTCGCTCAACCTGACGTTGCGCGAAGACATCGCCAACCCGTCAGCCTCGCGCACCGTTGGTACGCCAACGATTTCGACAGGGATGTCCAGATCCCGCGCCAGCCGTCGGATGACGCTGAGCTGCTGAAAGTCCTTCTCGCCGAAAAATGCCGCATTCGCCTGCGTCTGAAGCAACAGCTTGGTGACCACGGTTGCAACGCCATCGAAATGACCGGGACGATGCTCCCCGCAAAGCCCTTCGCTCAATCGGGAGACGGAGACCTTGGTGACAAAGCCTTCGGGATACATCTCCTCGACGCTCGGTGCATAAAGCAGATCAACATGCTCGGCCTCGAGCCTTGCGATGTCCGATGCTTCATCGCGCGGATATTTGGCCAGATCCTCGGCATTGTTGAATTGGCTGGGATTGACAAAAAGCGTGACGATAACGCGCTTCGCCCTGCCCCTGGCTGCTCTCACGAGCGATAAATGCCCCTCGTGCAATGCCCCCATAGTGGGCACGACCGCAATATTATCCCCGGCTTGACGCCACTGGGCTACTTGCGCCCTGACCTCGGCGACACTCCGAAGGACGAGCATACTCATCCGGCATCCGGAACGCTGGCAGGGACATCGCCGAAGACATGTTCGGCTGCCGGAAAGCGCCGCGAACGAACATCTTCGGCATAGGCCGCTATGGCTTTGTCTGCGTCTCCAGCCAGGTCGGCATAGCGCTTGACGAATTTGGGCCTGAAATCGGCGAACATGCCCAACATGTCGTCGACAACCAGAATCTGTCCGTCGCACGCCGCTGAAGCGCCAATACCAATCGTGGGAATATCTATGTCCGACGTAATGCGTCGCGCCAGAATATCGGGTACCTTTTCGATGACGACCGCAAAGGCTCCTGCCTCGGAAACGGCTTGTGCATCGCGCAGAATGGCATGGGCATCGGCACCCCGCCCCTGAACCTTATACCCACCTATCGTGTGGACGGACTGTGGCGTAAGCCCGATATGAGCCATCACCGGAATCGAGCGGCGAGTCAAAAAGGCGATGGTTTCAGCCATATGCACGCCGCCTTCGAGTTTGACGGCGTCACACCCCGTCTCCCGCATCAATGTCGCGGCATTGTGGAACGCCTGTTCAGGGCTTTGCTCATAGGCGCCGAACGGCAGATCGACCACCATTAGGGCCGATTTCAGGCCGCGACGAACAGCCCTGCCGTGCATTATCATCATGTCGAGATCGACCCCGAGCGTATTGGGCAGGCCATGCAACACCATGCCCACGCTGTCCCCGACCAGAACGAGATCGCAATGGTTGTCGACAAGCTGTGCGATCGGCGTTGTGTAGGCCGTAAGGCAAACGATGGGTTGGCCGCCTTTCCGGGCCAAAATGGCCGGTGGGCTCTGTGGCGGCCTGGGCGCACTGCCATAAGTCATCGGAACTCTCCCACATGTGACCGGCTCGGAACCGGATCGCTCATGTCCGCTATATGGCGGCTCTCATAGCCGATCTCAAGGCGCTCTCAAACCCAGACCTTGGGCTGATTGGGACAAATTGCCTATTGAAGCGCGACAAACTGCGGGGCGGCCGTTCGACAATCGGTCCACCATGTTGCCGTCATTTGGAACAGCGAACACACCATGACCAGTGGCGTCACTTCAGCGTTTCTGGCTCTCGTTTCGCAGGACAGGGCCTTGACCCTTCGATTTATCGAAGCCACCAAGGACAAGCACAGCGACGAGGCCATAAACGCCATCGCAAGATTTGCACGCGAGGTCGGATTCGATCTCAGCTTTGAAGACATCAGGTCCATTGCCGACGCACCGCATCTGCATCGTTAACATCAGGTTAAATTACCCGCTTTAGCATTGTCCCCCAGCGTAGGAAGCTGGAGGACCCAGACTTGGCAGCCGCAATCCCCCATTCCCTGTTTTCGACCGATACGCTCGATCCCGCCAACAGATTTGGTGCCTGGCGCGACCAGCTTTCCGTGGTTTTCGATCCTCACCTTTCAGATACCCTGGCGCCGGAACGCTTTTCCGCAACGGTCAGCGGGTACCGCCTGGGCGCTTTGAGCCACATGCGGTGCAGAGCGACAAGTCAGCACTTTGTGCGCGACCGCCGCAAAATCGACGCTGACGGACTCGACAACTACATGATCCAGATCTTCCGCCGAGGCGAATGTGTAGCCAGTTCGCCAAAAGGCGAAGTCGTTATGAAAGCCGGTGAAATCTGCATATTCGACAATGCCCAGCCGCTCGATTCCTGCAACAGCGATTTCGACCTCTTGTCGCTCTTCGTTCCGCGCGAGATGCTGGCACCACTCATAAGCTATCCCGACAGCAGGCACCTGTCACACATCGCGGCGGACAGCCCCCTGGCTGCCCTGCTCCACAACCATCTTGCAATGCTCCATCAAACCGCCGACGAACTGACCTGGGAAGATGCCCAACTGCTGGTCGGCCCTACCCTTTCACTGCTGGCGGCAACTCTCAACGGCGCCCCTGATGCAGCAGAGGGCAGCGAACGGGCAATTCAGTTGGCGCTGACAACGACCATCAAGCGGTTTGTCGATGAGAATCTCGCAAGCCCCGAACTTTCCGCTGAGACCCTAATGGAAGCTTTCGGCGTATCCCGCGCACGTCTGTACCGCCTGTTTGGTGCCTATGACGGTGTCGCCACCTATATACGGGACCGCAGGCTGGGCATGGCCATGACAATCTTGCGAAACCCCGCTCAACAGAGCCGCAAGATAATCGATATAGCCTACGCGACGGGGTTCGGATCGGAAAGCTCATTTATCAGGGCTTTCCGCCGCCGCTATGGGCATACGCCGGCCGATTGCCGCCTCGACCATACGCCATCGGCGCATTTTGCGATTGCCGACCCCATCGATTCGAACTGGAGCGACTGGATGCGCTCGGCTTGAACAAGCCAGTCAGGCTTGGCCAAGTGATTGAATGGAATCGAGCAGACGGACCGCAATGAGCAGGCTGCTGCCGGTAGCCATGATCATCTGGGGCAGGACGAGCCATTCCAATGTCCAGGCAGCGCCTGAGCGCTCCTGTTCGTGCACCAGCGACTGGGCCAGGATGCCGCTGCTTCCCGCCGTGTAACGGGCCAGTGTGACGAGCACCTCGGCCGAAACCGGATTTGACTTGTGCGGCATGGCGGAAGAGCCTCCGCCCCCGGCCAGCACAACATCGCCGACGGCGTTCTGAGCCATCAGGGCAATATCCTGCCCCATCTTGCCCAGGCTGCCAGAGACGAGACCGAGCCAGCCGGCAAACTCAACGATGCTGTCGCGCTGGTTGTGCCAGGATTTCTCTGTGACGCCCAGGCCCAGCCGGCTCGCCAGCGCGCTTGTAACGAGCGAGCCGTCTTCTCCGAGCTTTTCGAGCACGCCTACGGCGCCGCCATACTGCACGACCAGGAGACGTGCCTTGATCTCTTCGAGACGCAAGCGATGCCGGACAAGCGGCGCAGACCAATCGGCGATCCGGTCAGCAACGGAAATTTCAAGCGCATCCTGCATGCGTGTCCGGGCCATGAGTTTGCAGTCCCCAAATCGATCGGACAGATCAGCAAGCATGGTTTCGACCGCCGCAATGCGGGAAGCGAGAATGGTCGTTATCGATTTGAGGCGAATAACGAGACTTGTGTCGATCACATCCTGGCTGGTCGCACCGAAATGGAATGATCTGGCGACCTGACTATCAAGACCCTTCCGCATCTGCTTGACCAGTTCGGGAGCAACCACCCCATCCCGCCCCAACCCGGCCCTCAGGCCCCCGAAATCAGGGGCGTACTCGTCTGCCAGACGCGCAATGGAGCCTGCATCGGCGAGCGGAATGATCCCGCATTCGGCCTGCGCCTGTGCAAGCGCCATTTCGAACGCCACCATGGCCTCCACATCGGCCCGGGCCGACAGCAATTCCGCCAGTTCGGGATCGCCGAACAGGCCAGAGAGAATGGGATGATCGAAGGCGGAAAGAGACATCAGACGTCCAGAAACACCGTTTCGTTTTCACCCTGAAGGTAGATGTCGAAGGTTACGACATTGCCATCGCGCTGGCCGATCATCGTTTTGTCGCGGGCGATCATGCGCGCCTTGGCCAGCACCGGATCTTTTTGGTTGGCCTCTTGCTCGTCCGAAAAATACATCCGGGTCTGCAACCCGACATTGATGCCCCGCGCCACGATCCAGAAGGTAATGTGGGGCGCCATGAGGCCGCCGCCGGCAGGAACCGGCCCCGGCTTAATGGTATCGAACGAAAACTCGCCGTTGGCGCCGGCGGGCTGGCGCCCCCAGCCCGAAAAATTTGGGTCGACGCCTGAGCGGTGCTCCATGGGGCTGTTGTAGATGCCGTTGGCATCGGCCTGCCAGATTTCGATGACGCAGTCCGCGACCGGATTGCCGCCGCCATCGATAACCCGGCCGGTGACAGTTATGCGTTCGCCCTTAACCCCTTCAGACACGACCCTGAGGCCGAGATCCTCGGGGATCACCCCGCCAATGTCGTATTCATTCGGAGTCATGCCGATATGCACGTAGGGACCGGCCGTTTGCGAGGGCGTTTCCTTGAGGTAGTCAAGCGGCTTCGACATCAATTGCCCTCCTTGCGGTTTTCAAAGAAGGTCGAACGGCGACCGCGAAGCACGATATCGAAACGATAGGCGCGCAGATCCATCGGGATCGTGTTGTTCATATCGAGCCGGGCGACGAGCCGGTCGATCGCATCGGGATCGCTGATCGTGTTGACGATGGGGCAGATCTTGATGAGCGGATCTCCCTCGAAATACATCTGGCTGATGAGACGCTGGGCAAAGCCGGTGCCGAACAGCGAGAAATGGATATGGGCGGGACGCCAGTCGTTGACCCCATTGGGCCAGGGATAGGGCCCGGGCTTGATGGTGCGGAACCAGTAATATCCGTCCTCATCGGTGATCGTGCGGCCGAAGCCGCCGAAATTGGGATCGAGCGGCGCGCGATAGCCTTCACGCTTGTGGCGATAGCGCCCGCCCGCATTGGCCTGCCAGAACTCGACGAGCACATTGGGCACGGGCTTCGCGTTCTGGTCAATGACCCGGCCATGCACGACGATGCGCTGGCCGATGGCTTCCTCGCCGGGCCTTGCATAATTGATGATGAGATCATTGTCGTATTCGCCCAGCATGTTGTGGCCGAAGGCCGGGCCTGTCTTTTCGCTCAACGTACTGGCAAAACTGATGAGCGATTGCCTGGGCGCCCGCAAAACCGAGGACTTGTATCCCGGCGCAAACGCTGGCGGATGCTGGGAATGATCGCGCTCCATAAAGGCCGCGGCTTCGGCACGCGAATTGCTAAAACGGTTATTCATGCTTGCCTTCCTTCATGCGCTCGAGAGCCTGCCGGGCGAGCTTTATGGCGTGGTTGGCGGTGGGAACGCCCGCGTAGATCGCGACATGAAGCATGATCTCGCGGATGTCGTCCTCGGTGGCGCCGGTGCGGGCGGTCGCCTCGATATGCATCACCATTTCCTCATAGTGCCCGAGAGCGGCCAGAAGGGCGATGGTGACAATCGAGCGTTGCCGCTTGTCCCAATTGTCGCGCGACCACACATGGCCCCACGCGGCCTCGGTGATAAGCTCCTGGAACGGGCGTTCGAACTCGGAGGTCGCGGCCGCCCGCCTGTCGACATAGCCTTCGCCGAGCACGCTACGGCGCGTCGCCATGCCCTGATTGTGGCGGGCCGATCGGCCCTCGTGCTGCGTCATTGCGCATGCTCCCTGTTTTTTGCCCGCGTGGTCAGCGCGGCAATGGCCGCTGCAACCGGTTGGGGTGTTTCGATGCAGGGCAGATGCCCCGCCCCCTCTATGACCTGAAAATCGCTGTTTGGAATAGCATCGGCAAAACCATGCACAAGGTCGGGTGGCGTCGCGCCATCCTCCGAGCCCACCAGAACCGAGGTGGGAACGGCTATCGAAGCCGTATCGGCGCGGCGGGCGAAGCGTAAAGGGGATTGCCGGAGGCTCTGAATCCGGCGCTGAACCAGCGTTCCATGATGCCTTCGGTGACCGATGCGAGGCCGCCGCTGGCGATGGCCTTGATGCGCCTGTTCCAGAAGTCGGGCTCACCGATCCTGGCAGCCGTATCACACAGAACGAGGCCCGCAACGAGGTCGCGCCGATCGAAATAGAGCTGCTGGGCGACCTGGCCACCGACCGACAGTCCGCAGATGACGACCTTAGACAAACCAAGGGCGTCGAGCAGTCCCGCGAGATCGCCAGCGTGGTCGGCGACCGAATATGGCGTTTCGCCAAGGGAGGAAAGCCCGTGCCCCCGCTTGTCGTAAACGACGACGCCCAACTCGGCATCGAGCGCGGCGACCACGGCGTCCCATATGCGGAAATCGGTGCCCAGGGAATTGATGAACACAATCGTAGCAGCACCATCGGCAGCGGCGCGCACGCGATAGTGCAGGACGATGTCGCCAATTTTTATGCAGTCCATAAGGCTCCTCCAAGGGAAACAGATTGGTACGGACGAATGGTTTTGTAAAATGAAACTGTCGGCGATATAGATAACCTATAGATTATGGGTATTGAATTGATCGACAGCCGCGTCCGCTTCCGCCATTTGCGCACCTTCATAGAGGTGGTCCGCCAGAATTCCGTCGGGCGGGCGGCGCAGGTACTTGCGGTCAGCCAACCGGCTGTGACCAAGACCATCCGCGAACTCGAAGAGATTCTCGACAAGAAGCTGTTTGAAAAAGACGGACGCGGTCTCAAGGTCACGCGCTATGGCGAAGTGTTCCTGCGTCATGCCGGTGCCTCGGTGGCTGCCCTCCAGACCGGCATTGACAGCCTGAGCCGCGTCGATGCCGGGCCGCCGGTCAGGATTGGAGCATTGCCCACCGTATCGGCACGCATAATGCCCGGGGTGATGGAGCGCTTCCTGGCGGAGGGCACCGACAGCCCGGTCAAGATCGTGACCGGAGAAAATCAGGTACTGCTGGGCCAACTGCGCACCGGAACGCTTGACCTGGTGGTAGGGCGGCTCGCGGCCCCCGAGCAGATGGCCGGCCTCACCTTCGAGTATCTCTATTCCGAACAGGTGCGCTTCGTCGTCCGCGCCGGACATCCGCTGCTTGCCGGAAACCAGTTCGACTTCGAGCGCATTCGCGATTATACGATCCTGATGCCCCCAATCGGTTCGGTCATCCGCCCCTATGTCGACCGGTATCTTCTTGCGCACGGGTTGGCCGAACTGCCTCATGCCATCGAAACGGTTTCGGATTCCTTCGGGCACGTCTTTGTGTCGCAGACCGACGCCATCTGGGTCATTTCCGAGGGCGTAGTGATCCGCGAGATGACTGCGGGCCGTCTTGCCGCGTTGCCTGTCGACACCACGGAAACCCAGGGCGCCGTCGGCCTGACCACACGGGAGGACTCGCCCTCCAATGCCTCGCTCGAAATCCTGACCCACACCATACGCGACGTTATCCGCGAACGCGCCGGCTGAGCCCTTCACGTAACGCCTGCGGCCCATGCCCCAGCCGCCGCGACATGAAGCGGCTGAAATAGGCAGGATCAGGATAGCCCAAAACGATGCCGATCTCCTTGATGCTCAGGCTCGAAAACTGAAGATAGCGCCGGGCCTCGAGCAGGATCCGCCGCTCGATGATCGTCAGGGCCGAAAGCCCGAGAACCTGCCGGCACACGCGGTTGAGATGAGTTGGCGTTATCCCCAACCGGCTCGCGTAAAATCCCACCTTGCGCGTATCCCGGAAATGGCGGTCGACAAGGCCCAGAAACGCGTGAGCGTGCCGCTCGGCCGGCCCCGTGCCCGAACCGTCGCTTCGCGCGGCCGCCAGATCGAGCCGATGGGCGGCGACAAGCAACAGGCTCAAGCGTGCCCTGAGGGCGGCAACCTGCCCCGGCGCGCTGTGATCCGCTTCGGCGATCAGCCGTTCGACAGCCTGGTCGAGCTCCTCGCCGTCCACAACCCCCGTCACCGGCTTGAGGATGCATGGCTGCATCAGTCCATCGATGGCGGTCCCGATGTCGGACAGGCCGTTTCGAACGTCCTCGATATAGAAGGTCAGAACGAAACCATCGACGCCTTCGGAAAAAACGAAGCTGTGCACAGTGAGCGGCGGCACGATGACCAGGGCCGGCGGCGAGAGCTCGAATGTGTTGCCATCGAGCATGACCGTGGCGTGTCCCCCTTTGAGGTAGAGGATCTGATAAAGCTGGTCGTGCCGATGAGGGGATATGCGAAAGCCATGCAGGCGCGACCGGGAGGTAATGGTCTCCCAATGCAGCCAGCTTTCGCCGCTGTTCTCATTCTCTCCATAGAGTGCATAAGTCGGAATGGCTTCCATGTTGCTATAATCCAACTCTTTGTCGCGCCTGTCCATTGGCAATCGTGCAGACAATCCACACTCTGCAAACAAATCAGGCAACAACGCCATTACTCGGGGAGGAATGTCATGCGCACTCAGGTTGCAATCATAGGTGCTGGACCGGCTGGACTGACCCTGGGACGGCTCCTGGAGGCCGCCGGCATCGATGCCGTGGTGATCGAACGGCGCAGCGCCGACTATGTGCTCGGACGAATCCGGGCGGGCGTTCTCGAGCAGAGTTCGGTGGACCTGCTGCGCCAGATGGGCGTCAACCAGCGCATGGATGCCGAGGGTATTTTCCATGACGGCGTTGAACTGTCCTTTAACGGCGACATGCTCCGCATAAATTTCCAGGAGTTGATCGGCCGTCGGGTGATGGTCTATGGCCAGACCGAGGTCACGCGTGACCTGATGGACGCGCGAGCTGCGTCGGGTGCCAAGTCCATCTACGAGGCAAGCAACGTCCAGATTTATGATTTCGATGGCGAAACGCCACGGATTACCTTCGACAAGGACGGACAGTCCCACCAGATCGAATGTGACTTTATTGCCGGTTGTGACGGCTTTCATGGCGTGTCCCGCGCCAGCGTTCCGGAAAAGGCCATTTCTCTTTTCGAACGCATTTATCCCTTTGGCTGGCTCGGAGTGCTTGTGGACCAGCCACCTGTCGCTGAGGAACTGATCTACGCCCATCACGAGCGGGGATTTGCCCTGTGCTCTATGCGCTCGCATTCGCGATCACGCTACTATGTCCAGGTGGGCTCAAGCGAAAAGGTCCAAGATTGGTCCGATGACAGGTTTTGGGACGAATTGCGGGCCCGTCTCAATCCCGAGATCGCAGAGAGCCTCAAGTCGGGCCCGTCGATCGAAAAATCCATCGCGCCATTGCGCAGCTTCGTTGCTGAACCTGTGCGATTTGGACGCCTGTTCCTGACCGGCGACGCCGCGCATATCGTGCCGCCAACGGGCGCAAAAGGCCTTAACATGGCCATCCACGACGTCGCCGAACTCGCCACCGCACTCAGCGAGTTTTATGGCGAACGATCAAGCGCCGGTATCGATACCTATTCCGCCAGGGTCCTGGAAAACACCTGGCGCACCGAGCGCTTTTCCTGGTGGATGACCCAACTCCTGCACACATTTCCCGATGGTGGCGATTTCGGTCGCCGCATCCAGCGCGCCGATTTCGACTACCTGGGCGCCTCCCGCATTGCACAGCAATCCCTGGCCGAAAACTACACGGGGTTCCGGCCATGAAATGACGGGCAGAAGCGCGCGTCCGCTCGTATGAGCGATCGCAGCCCCATGCCTCAATCTATCCATCGATCAACACTGAGGAGGATGTCATGATCGATTCCCACCGCACGCGAAGCGCAGCCCAGCCGGTTTGGCTGGCCATGGCTTCCGTGTTGCTGCTTTCCACAACAACGGCGCCCGGACTTGCGCAAGTCCTTGAAGACGCCTGTGTCGCATTGGCTGGCACATCGGTACAGGCAGAATCGTTGGGCCTGCCCACAGGTGGCGCAAGCCTACAGACCGCCGTGATGGCACAGCTCGATGACGGAACCTCGTTCTGTCAGGTCAATGGCGCCATCCATCCGGTGAGCGAGGCGCCTGATATCAACTTCCAGGTCAACTTGCCCGCCGAGTGGAACCAGCGTTCCGTCCAATTTGGCGGCGGCGGATACAATGGAACGCTTGTCGAGGCGACGGGACACCTGGGCAATACTGACCCGAGCCTGCCCACACCGCTCGCCCAGGGCTATGTGACCTATGGGTCGGATTCCGGGCACCAGACCACCGGCGGCATAGACGGCAGTTTTCTGCTCAATGCAGAAGCGCTGGCCAATTTTGGCGGCCTGCAACTCAAGAAGACCCATGACGTCGCGATGTATCTGATCGAGACGCTTTACGGCGAGGCACCCCAATACCGCTATTTCGCCGGGGCATCCCAGGGCGGACACGAAGCCCTCACGGTCGCCCAACGCTGGCCGCTCGACTACGAAGGCGTGTCCGTCACCTATCCTGCCTACAATTTTACAGCGCTCCAGCTCTCGGGAAACCGTAACGCCAAGGCGCTCTACGCTGACGGTGCCAAGCTTTCACCCGCGGACGTCGATACCCTCAACAGCGCCGTTTATGATGCCTGCGACGGACTGGACGGGGCCGAGGACGGCATCGTTTCCAACATCGGGGCCTGCGACGCGGCCTTCGATGTGACGACCTTGTTGTGCGAGGGCGAGAAGGCCGACGGGTGTCTGGCACAACCGCAAATCGATGCACTCGATGTCTGGAACAGCTCCTATGAATTGCCGATAACGATGCAGGGTGGGCTGCAGGACTACGCTCGCTGGCCGATCTATCATGGCGGCGATCTCTATGGCCTTTGGGGCATGGGAGCCGAGGAAGCGCCCTCTATCCCGCCAGCTCCCGTGGCTGACGCAGGTCTCTACGTCCTGGCCGACCCTCTGATCCGCTATGCCATCGCCGGCAACCCCGATGGCTTTGATTCCCTCGCATTCGAGCCGGAAGAATATCTCAGCGAGATTTCCGAAGTCTCCTATCTTATCGATGCCAACGATCCGAACCTTTCTGCCTTCCGCGATCACGGTGGCAAGATGTTGCTTATGCATGGGACGATCGACTTCGCGATCAGCCCGTTCAACACGGTGCGCTACTACGAGCGCATGGTTGAAACGTTTGGACAAGAACGCGTGGACGAATTCACCCGCTTCTACATGGTTCCTGGTTTCGGTCATGGGTCAGGTGTTTTCCAGCTTGGCTGGGACCCGCTCGGCCCGCTTGCAGACTGGGTCGAAAAGGGTGAGGCCCCTGCCGAACTTGTCGGGGTTGATCGCGCCGAAGCGACCGCCGGTCGCACCCGTCCGATGTGCATCTACCCCACCTATCCCCAATATTCGGGCCAGGGCGACATGGACGACGCCTCCGCCTTCACCTGTGCCGATCCGAACTGACCGGATTTGACAATGCCGCCGCCGGGCCCGTCCCGGCGGCGCTTCCATTAAGTCCGTTCTGATGGTCCTGTGACCATGATGGCAGACTGAAGGGAACGAATTTTCACCCGCGGCATTGGAAAATCCATCGGGCGCGTATTGCGCGCTTCGGTTACGGGGGACCGATCTGATGGATTTTTCGAATGCCTATTGCGGGCCGCCACCGCTGCCGCAGGATTTGTGGCTTCGATGGTCGCTCGATCCGTTTGCCGCGGTATTGATGGCTGCCCTGTTGGGCGCATGGCTCTTTGCCGGTCGCCGGGATTCCTTGGGGCGCGGTGCATTGGTTGGCGCCCTGGCGCTGATCGCGGTGGCTTTCTTCTCCCCACTTTGCGACCTGACCACCGCCCTCTTTTCGGCGCGCGTCGCTCATCATGTCATTCTGATCGGCATTGTCGCACCGCTCCTCGCCATCGCCTTGCCGTGGAAAAGTGGCCCCCTGTTGCCATTGTCGGCGCTGACGCTGCTCAATACGCTCACCGTCTGGATCTGGCATGCACCGAGCGCCTATGAATGGGCGATAGTGGGCGTCGGGCCCTATTGGCTCATGCAACTCTCGTTGCTGGGAACCGCCTGGTTGTTCTGGCGGGAGATCCTCTCGCCTCTGGCCCGCACCGGCGGCGCTCTGATCGCTCTCGTTGCCTTTATCGCCCAGATGGGCCTGCTGGGCGCGCTCCTGGTGTTCGCCCCGTTCCCGGTCTATGCGCCGCATCTGACAACGACCGCCGTATTCGGCCTGTCGGCGCTGACCGATCAACAACTCGCCGGTCTTCTCATGTGGGTACCCGCCATGGCGCCTTACCTTCTGGCCGGCGTCGGACTGGCTTTGCGCCTGACCAATGCGCTTTCGGTATCCCAGCGCTCGGGTTCGACCCGATGATGGCAGTGCTGAAGTTCGTCCATATCGCGACGATTTCGATCTGGGCGGCAGGACTGGTCTGCCTTCCCTTCCTGTTCGCCCAACGCAAGGACGTGGCAAAACCGGAGGCCCTGCATCGGCTGCACGCCATGGTGCGCTTCTTTTACGTCGTGATCCTGTCTCCCGCCGCATTCGTAGCGATCGGCAGCGGCACCGGGCTCATCTTCCTGCGATCGACTTTTGAGCCGTGGTTCGCCCTCAAGCTTGCTCTGGTCGGCGTGATGGTGGTGATCCACATCCTTTCGGGGCTCCTGATATTGAAACTGTTCGATGAAACCGCCCGCTATTCCACCCTGCGTTTCGTCATCGTGACCGGTGGAACGCTGGCTGTAGTGTCCGCGATCCTGGCCGTGGTTTCCGCCAAGCCCGACATTGACATCTCGCGCTTAACGCCGGATTGGCTCGCGCCCGGGCGACTTTCGGAAATAGCCGGTGATCTGCTGGGTTGGGATTTTCAGTGAGACCGCAAGCGATCATTTTCGGTCCGGCCATAGCGCTACTTCTGGGCGGCTGCAGCGGAGCGCTGTCCACGCTCGATGCGGCCGGCCCCGCTGCCGCGGCGATTGCCGACCTGTGGTGGGTGATGTTCTGGGCGAGCGTGGTGCTGTTTCTATTCGTTGCCGTATTGCTGTGGATCGTCTGGAAACGGCCCGGCGCAGGCAGCACAATCGCGCCCCTGCGGTGGATCGTTTGGGGTGGCATTGCGATGCCGGGACTCCTTCTGACCATTCTGGTCGGATACGCCCTGCTCATGGGGGAAAGGCTACTGCCCCATGCGCTCGCCGAACCACCAACCCGGGTCGTTGCCCATGGGGTAATGTGGCGATGGCAGTTTTCCTATCCCGGTGCGGCCGATGTGGCTTCCACGCCGATCCTTCACATTCCTGCCGGCGAACCGGTGGATGTCGTCGTGACGAGCGGAGATGTCATTCATTCCTTCTGGGTGCCTCGGCTAGCGGGCAAGATCGACGCAATACCCGGCCACGAAAACACAATCCGCATCCAGGCCGACCGGCCCGGCGTCTATCGCGGGGTGTGCGCCGAATTCTGCGGCACCGGCCACACCGACATGCGGTTCACCATCGAAGCCCATGAGCGCGAGGCATTTGAAACCCTCATGACGGAGCTTGCCAATGGCTGAAAACGCGCCGGAAAAGCTCTCCCCCATTGCACTGCACAAGGCCCTCGACCGGGTCTGGGGAACCGGCCCGGGCTGGCGACGGCTGTCGGCAGTCAATCATACGGTGCTTGGCAAGCGGTTCATGCTCACCGCTTTCGTGTTCTTTGCCATCGGGGGCCTGCTGGCCATGCTGATCCGGGCCCAACTGGCAGCGCCCGATGCGGCGTTTGTCGGGCCGGACATCTACAATCAGCTGTTTTCCATGCATGGCACGGTGATGATGTTCCTCTTTGCCATCCCGATGCTGGAAGGGTTGGCCATCTATCTGCTGCCCAAAATGCTGGGTGCGCGCGACCTCGCCTTCCCGCGCCTGACGGCGTATGGCTATTGGTGCTATCTCTTCGGGGGCACGATCATCGTTGTTTCCATGCTGTTCGGCGTTGCCCCCAACAGCGGCTGGTTCATGTACACCCCGCTCTCCTCGCAACCTTATACGCCGGGCATCAACGCCGATATCTGGCTGCTTGGCGTCACATTCGTAGAAATCTCGGCGGTCTCGGCGGCCGTGGAAATCACGGTCTCGATCCTCAAGCTGCGAGCTCCCGGCATGTCGCTGGACCGCATGCCGCTGTTTGCGTGGTACATGCTGGTTACGGCCCTGATGATGGTATTCGGATTTCCGCCACTCATACTGGGTTCGATTCTGCTCGAACTCGAAAGGGCGTTCAATATCCCGTTTTTTGATCCAACGCGGGGCGGCGATCCCCTGCTCTGGCAACATTTGTTCTGGCTGTTCGGGCACCCGGAGGTCTACATCATTTTTCTGCCTGCGGCGGGCGCTCTCTCGACAATGATTCCGGTTTTCGCCCGGCGGCCGATTGTTGGCTATCACGCCATAATCGCCGCCATAATCGCGCTCGCCTTCCTGTCATTCGGCCTCTGGGTACATCACATGTTCACCGTGGGCATCCCGCATCTGGCGCTGGCGTTCTTTTCGGCTGCCAGCGTGCTGGTGGCGATCCCGACGGCCGTACAGATCTTCGCGTGGCTGGCGACCCTGGCCCATGGCAGGCCGCGTTTCGATATTCCCATGCTGTACGTGACGGGCTTTTTCCTCGTGTTCGTAATTGGTGGACTGACGGGTGTGATGCTCGCAATGGTGCCCTTCGACCAGCAGGCCCATGACAGCTATTTCGTCGTCGCCCACCTCCATTATGTACTGGTTGGCGGCTTCGTGTTCCCCATGCTGGCAGCGACCTACTATTGGCTTCCTCACATTACGGGTCGTGAAACCATGCACCGGATCTCGGTGCCGGCATTCTGGCTGATCTTTGTCGGTTTCAACCTCACATTTTTCATGATGCACCTGACCGGCCTGATGGGCATGCCTCGACGCATCTACACCTATCCGTCCAATTTCGGCTGGGATTGGCTGAATCTGCTTTCGAGCGTAGGCGGCTTTATCCTGACTATGGGGTTTGCGCTGTTTGCCGTTGATATGATTCTGCAATTCCGGTTTGGCAGAGGGTTCCGGCGCAACATCTGGAAGGCTTCGACGCTCGATTGGGCAATGCCCACACGCCCCCCATCCTATGCCTTCGCATCGCTCCCACATATCGACAAAAGGGCGGATGCCCTCGACCCTGACAGTCTCGGGCCGCAATTGGCGGCAGGGCATGGCTATCTGGGATTTGTGCGCGAGGGACGCATGGAAACGCTCGGTGTGGATATGACAACCGGGCGACTCGAACATGTCGTGGTCCTGCCCAACTCGACCTATCTGCCGCTCATATCGGCTGCACTGACCGGCACAATGGTCCTATGTCTGCTGTTCAAGCTCTACCCGGTTGCCGTCATTTTTGCATTGATAACGCTTGCGAGCTTTTTCTTCTGGTCCGCACGCTCCGGCTCGAAAGTCGATGAAGGTCCAACAGATGTTGGTAGGGGCGAGAAGGCGTTGCCCCACACCGAAGTCGATGGGCCGGCGCAGTGGTGGGCAATGGTGTTTGCGCTGGCGGCGAACGGAACGCTATTCGCTTCGCTGGTCTTCGGGGCACTCTATCTGTGGCTCGTAGCCCCTGCCTGGCCGCCTACCGAGATCGTTACACCCAATTTATGGGTGATTGTTTCAGCGGCCCTGCTGGTCGCCGGCACGGCAGCCATGCGGATGACCAATAGGCTGAACCGCACGGGCAACGCGTTCAAACCGATGCTGATTATGACGCTCGTTATCGACCTGGCAGCGCTCGTTATGCTTTCCGTCGCGATTTTCGTTTTACCCGATCCAACGAGCCACGCGCATATCGCCACGATCGCGGCACTGATCGGCTACTGCTGGCTCCACGCTTTCGGGAGCCTCGCATTCGGGCTCAATGCGCTGCTCAGGGCGCGCGGCGGCTATATCTCGGCGCGCCGCAGCCTGGACCTTCGCCTTGTGAGGCTCTGGCATGACTATACGGCAACAACCGGTGTTATCGCCATTGCGCTGGTACTGCTCATGCCCTCGCTTATCGGTATGCTCGAGGGGGTGCGATGATGGAAACCACGCCAGTGCCGCCCCGGCATATGCTGGTTTTGATCATGGGGTTCGGTCTTTGGAGCGCAGCCTTCGTGGCGCTTTACGCCGTCAACGCTATCGGGTGCGCCTTCGCGTGGCCGACAGTAGTCCAGCGCTGGGTGATGATCGGGCTGGCGGTCATTTGCTCGGCGGCATTGCTCGGCGTGGCCGGTTGGAGCATTGTCCACTGGCGTCGCGCCGCCCATGCGGCCCGGCCCGTACCAAGCCTTGCGAGGATCGGGACGTTCACAAGCGTAGCCGCTCTGGCCGCCACGATCTTTGTCTCTGCGCCGAGTTTTTTCGTTTCGATGTGTATGTGATTATTCGTCGGGTCCGACGATCATCCCCACGCCGTGGTCGAAGACCAGCTTGCCACCGTGCCAGCCGGCCAACCCCGTAAACATCGCTGCGAGGACCGAAAGTGCGAGCCCCAGAGGCAGAACCATCTCAGAATCGAGAAGCCGAACGCCCCAGTTCATACCGGCAATAGCGATAAGGGTCATCGCCGCGATCGCATGGGTCCAACTGCCTACGCGACCGCGAATACCCTCGACAAGGACAAGCTCGGCGGTCCCCGCTATCCCTGCCGCTATTCCGAACCAGAAGGCAAAACCGGCGGACCATAGACCTGCACGGACCCAGAAGTCGTCTCCTGTCCACCAATAGAAGACATCGCTGCCAAGCGTGGCGAAAACCAGGGCGATGGGGAAATGAACCATCATGGCGTGAATGGGATGGCCCGCCACGGCAACAGCGGACTTTACGTCGTGCTCCATGACATCGGCGATAACCGGACTATCTGGAGCCGCTGACTTGTCTTCGCTCATCCTACCCCCGATGCCTTTGCAAGGGTCCAATGCCTGGCCGGCCAGCCGGTTCCGCTATTCTTGCTGAGGATCCAAAGGAAGACTGAGAACGCAATGAAGCCCAGTCTCCTCGAGAATGAAGCGGGTAGAAGCGCCAAGCTGATAAGGGATCGCTTCCTCGATCAGTTGGCGGCCAAAGCCGCGCGGACGAGTCAGATCCGGCTTGCGCGGCGAAAATTTCTCACGCCACTCGATGACCAGATGTCCGTCGGCTTCGTCATCGCGATCCTCCCGCCGGAACCATTCGATATCGATCCTGCCCTCGGGGTCCGCCAGGGCCCCGTGCCGGGCGGCGTTCGTGCTCAACTCGTGAATGACCAGTGTCAGCGTCTGCAGACTGCCATCGCCCACAAGAATGCGCGGGCCGTCCATCGTAACCCGGCTCCAGTCCTCGGTGACGGCATCGAGTTCCATCCGCAGCAGGGATTCGACGGTAACCGCCTCACCTTCGGTTCGCGACAGCAAACCCTGAACGCGCGAGAGTGCGCCGAGCCGGTGATCGAAAGCCGCCTGGAATTCGGGGAGTGAAAGAACCGTGGCGGCAGTTTGCGACGCTATGGACCGGACAACGGCCAGCAGGTTCCGGGTCCGGTGTTGCAACTCGCCGACGAGAATGCCCTGCCGTTCCTGCATCAAACGCATGTCGTGGATATCAGAAGCAGACCCCACCCATTCCTTGGGGCCGTCCATGGAAAAGCGGATCGGCACGGCGCGTGTCTGGTGCCAGCGATACATGCCGTCACGCTTGCGGCGAATGCGATGTTCACCATAGTAGCTCTCGCCGTCCTCCCCTGCCTCGTCCCATTTGACGAGGGCGACCTCGCGGTCTTCGGGGTGAATGGCCTCAAGCCACCCATAGCCTTCGGACTGTTCGTCATTCATGCCGGTATAGGCGGTCCATTGCGGGCTGGCCCAGGTCCTGCGCCCCTCGGTGGTGGACCGGAACACGAGATGGGGAACGGTGGTGGCCAGCAGCCGAAAACGTTCCTCGCTTTCCATCAGCGCGATTTCATGCTGGCGCCGCAGCGTCATGTCCTGGCCGATCTTCAGGAAACCCGTGGGCGCCCCGTCGGCATCCTTGAGCGGCCAGACACTTCCCTCGATATAGACCCGGGACCCCGACCTGTGCTGGTGCCAGCGAACATCGGGAGCATGGCCCCTCGACAGCGCCGTTTCGAACTCTTGCCGCGGCGCGCCGCTTTCCCTGTCCTCAGGGGTAAACAACAAGGCAGCCGGCTTGCCCATGATTTCGTCGGTCGACCAGCCAAAGACGTTTGCTGCCCCTGGTGGCCAACTATCGACATTGCCTTCACTGTCGGTCGTGAATATCGCATAATCGCGGGCATTCTCGACGATCAGCCTAAACCTTTCCTCACCATCCGTGGAGAGCATATCCCCGCTTCGGTGACGGCTTTTGCTTGTGTCGTCAATCATACCGGCCTCCGAGCCGTCTCAGGCGTCATCCCGCATTGCATCGAACATGAGACGGGCCCATCGGTCTTGTGTCGTTTCCCGTGCATCGGGAGGACGCGAAGAGGCGACAGGTTCGGGAGCAGCAATCGGCGCGGCCGGTTTCTGGGGACGGAAAGCTGCCACTTTTCGCCTGAGATGCCCAAGATCCAGCGGTTTGTGGAGTGTATCCACCGATCGATAGCGCGCGTCGATACGGTCCTTCTGATAAGCCGTAGCGAAGATGATGGGGACACCGCGCGCCATCAGCACGTCGACCAGCTCGTAGACTTCCTGTCCAAACAGTTTGATATCGAGAATCGCCCCGTCCAGGCGCCGCCGTCCAATAATGAGGCTGGCATAGTGGACCGTAGGAGCCGGACCCAACACATTGACGCCGTGGTTCTTGAGGTCATTGCAGACTTCCCGCGCGAGCACGTAATCGTCCTCCACGACCAGAACGCATTTTCCGGCAATCGAATCCGCAACTGTGTGCTCCAACGCGCTCATGCGGCACCCGACTTGTCGCGTTGGGCAAACTGTCCGGCCAGCGCCCTTGCCAGTCCGGCGGGATCGGCCGGTTTTTCAAAGCGCTGTACATGGGACAGATGGGCTGGAATCGTCCAATCGTCGTAACCCGTGGCAAATACAAACGGAATCTGACGTTCCTGCAAACGGTCCGCAACGGGGAACACCTGCCGCCCCCTGACATTGATGTCGAGAATTGCAGCGTCGGGAAGCGTAGCGCCCTTCAGCGCCGTGAGGGCATCGTCGACTTGCGAAAACGGACCGATCACGCTCGCGCCAAGATCGATCATGGCCATCTCGATATTGAGGGCGATGAGATATTCATCCTCCACTATCATGATGGCTTTCCCGGACAATGTCGGATACGTCGCGTCCATCAACTCCTCCGCCTCGTCCACCGCTCCGAGTGCAAAAGTAACAGCTCCAAACTTCGTTGCACAGATTGGACATATTAAGGCGATCGGCCTTCACGTCCAGGTGGAACGCGTTCAGGGCCACACCCGTTAACAGCGAGAATATCCCCGCGGTTCCGCAAGCGAACCCGAATTTGCCAAAGTCGGCATTAACATGGACTAATCCAACCGAGCTTGAACGAAGACCCCGCACATATGACCAAACGACTCAAGGTTCTCGCCCTGAACGGCACTCTCAAAACATCCAGATCAGGCAAGATATCCTCGACAGGCCGCATGATCGACCTTTTGATCGCCGGCTTTGCAAAGCACGACATTGCGGCCGAAACCATAAGGCTCGCCGATCATCAGATATTGCCCGGGGTCAGCGCCGATGAAGGCGAGGGCGATGCCTGGCCGGACATCCGCAAGAAGATCATCGCTGCCGACATCCTTATCGCCGGCACGCCTGTCTGGATGGGACAGCCTTCAAGCGTGATCAAACGCGCACTCGAACGCATGGATGCCTTTCTTTCGGAAAAGGACAGCGAGGGACGCATGCCAACCTATGGGAAAGTTGCCGCCGTGGCAGTTGTCGGCAACGAAGATGGCGCGCATCATGTGTCGGCGGAACTGTTTCAGGCGCTCAACGACGTTGGGTTTTCCATTGCACCCAACGCCGTTTCCTATTGGGTGGGAGAGGCCATGAGCTCAACGGACTTTCGAGATCTCGATGAAATTCCCGACGCGGTGACAGGCGCGGCCCGGATGGTGGTGGAATCCACGGTTCATCTGGCCGGCCTGTTGGCCACCAATCCGTATCCGAGCGTCAAATGAGCCCGGGGGGAAGCGTCGCGTGACCGAGCTGCTCGTTGCCCGGCTCGAAAGCCATATGTCCCTGGAGCCGACCGACCGCGCCGGGCTGATCGCACTTCCCGCTCAACTGCGGCAGTTTTCCGGAAGGAATGCTTCGCTTACCGGGAAGCTGACCGAAAACCACGTCCATGTCCTCGAAGACGGTTTTGCCTGCCGATATCGAGACTTGCCGGACGGCCGCAGGCAAATTCTTTCGCTTCTCATCCCCGGGGATATCATCGACTTGCGCCAGTTCGTGCTGGGCGGAGCACAGCCGCTGCTTGCCGCCCTCTCTCCGCTATCGATGAGCGCGATTCCCAACAGCAGTCTGCTCAAGATTCTGGAAACCTCACCCCGCGCAACACGGGCGCTCTGGAGCACGACGCTGGTTGAGGAGTCGATTTCCCGCGAATGGCTGGTCAGCATCGGCAAGCGCTCGGCACTCGAGCGGGTCGCTCACCTGCTGTGCGAAATCCATCTCAGGCTTGCCGCCGTTGGCCGCAATGATGGCCCGCGCTTTTCGCTGCCACTGACCCAGAGCGAACTGGCCGACGTATTGGGATTGTCCACGGTGCACGTCAACCGGACGCTTCAGGAACTCCGTAAATCGGGGCTTATCGCGTTCCAGTCGGGAACGGTAGAACTGTTCGACTTCGACGCCCTGGCAAGGCTTGGGCTGTTTTCTCCCGGCTATCTGCATTTGCGCGAACCGGGCAAGCAAAGGCAGATACCGGCCTGAGCTATTTTGTGGACTTGGGCAACGATTGGCGAAGCTTGCCATAGCCTGGCCAGGCATTGTCCCGCGCGCGCTCAACCGCGGCCTCCAGCGAGAAACGATTGGCGGCGTTCAACCGTTCAACCTCGTTCCAGTCGACGGGGACGGCGACGGGCGCGCCTTCTCTAGCCCGGGTGGAGTAAGGCGCGATGGCCGTCGAGCCCCGTTCGTTCCTCAGATAATCGATGAACAGTTTGCCCTTGCGGGCCTTTTTGGAAAGCGTTGCAGTGAACCGCTCCGGCTCGTCCTCGGCCATCTGCTTTGCAAATCCGGCAGCAAACGCCTTGACGGCGGGCCACTCGGCGCGGCGCGCGATAGGCGCGATTACATGGATGCCCTTGCCACCAGTCACCATTGCAAAGGTTTCAAGGCCCAGATCGGCCAACCGGCCGCGAATGTCGAGAGCGGCGGATTTGACATCGCCGAAAACAAGGCCCTCGTCGGGATCGATGTCGAATACGATCCTGTCCGGCTTTTCGATGGCGTCGCGGCGAGAGCCCCATATATGGAACTCCAGCACTCCCATCTGCACGCCCGCGAGCAGGCCTTCGAGACCATCGAGGGTGAAATAGCTGTCGGACTTGCCGTCCTTTTCGGTTATCTGCACGGTATCCATGCCCTGCGCGAACCCGCCGGTGTCGTGCTTTTGAAAAAAGCACTGCTTTGCGCGGCCGGCGGGGCAACGGACGAGGCTCAGGGGCCGATTGGCAATGTAGGGCATCATCGCCTCGGCCACCGATGCATAATAGGCAGCCAGCTTGCCCTTGGTTACCCCCTGCCCGGGATAAAGAACCTTGTCGGGGCTGGAGAGCTTGATGCCGGCCTTTTCGGCGGCGGCGATTCCGGTGTCTTCAGTAAGCGACAGGGTGTGGCCTCCTTCGGCCTTGCCTGGCTGTTCCAGGCCGATGCCTTTGGCTGGTTTGTCTTCCCGCAATCCAAGGAAAGACGGGTGGCGCAGAATTCCGTCCGGGGTCAGTTCGGTGTAGGCGATCTCGGCCAAATGACGAGGCGAAACCCAGCGAGCGCCGCGCGCCATCTGGCGCGGCACGCCGGTCAGTGGCGCGGTCTTGCGGGCGTCTTTGTCCAGCATGGCCTGGAGATCGGCCCGCAAGTCATCGGGGAACCCCGTACCCACGCGGCCGCGATAAACCAGCTTGCCATCTTGCTGTGTGGCAAGGAGCAGCGAAGCGAACACGCCGCGACGCTTTTCCGAGGGCGACCAGCCGACAATGACAAATTCCTGCCGCAACGTGCATTTGACCTTGAGCCAGGATTTGCCGCGTCCGGACCGATATGGCGCTGCGCCATGTTTTGCGATGATGCCTTCGTGCCCCGCCTTGCAGATGGCCGAAAACACCTCGGTCCCCTTGCCTGAAATATCGGGAGAAAATTGGACGGGGTCGTGGCGCGTACGGCGCCCCAACACGTTTTCAAGCGCTGCCTTGCGCTCGGAAAGCGGCTTCGCGCGCAAGGACTTACCATCGATTTCGAGCAGATCGAACGCGAAATAGACCAGCGGCCCGCCTTCGGAAAGATGCGACTTCAAGGTTGAAAAACTGGTCTTGCCGTTCTCATCGAACGCGCAGATTTCTCCATCCAGAAGCATGCTAGATTCTGTGAGCAGGGACATGGGTGCAACCAATGAGGCGAACGTGTCGGTCCAGTCCAGGCCATTGCGCGTATAGAGCCGGACATCTTCGCCCGAAATGACGGCTATGCAGCGATAGCCGTCATATTTCATCTCGAACAGCCAATCATTGCCCCCCGGTACGCTGTCGACCAGCGTTGCAAGCTGGGGTTCGACGAATTTCGGCAAGGATCGCCCACCCGTCTTCGATTTTCTTACCGGTGGCTCTCCTTTTTCGATGGCGCTCATCTTGCGGCCCGTCGACACGCTGGTGCTCTTGTCGAGTAGTTTTGAGCCGCCCTCGGTGGCGAAATCATCGTGCTCCTTGATCAGCAGCCAGTTCTCGCGCTTTTCACCCGATTTCGGCTTCATGCGGATGAGGGCCCAGTCACCCTTCATCCGGTCGCCCTTGAGGCGGATTTTGAGTTTGCCGGACTTGAAGCCCTTATTTGCGTCCTCGACCGGCTCCCAAGTCCCGAAATCCCACAGCATGACGGTGCCGCCCCCATATTCGCCCTGGGGAATTTTGCCCTCGAAGGTGGCGTAATCGAGCGGGTGATCTTCTGTACGCACTGCAAGCCGCTTGTCGGCAGGATCAGTGCTGGGCCCCCGCGTTACCGCCCAACTCTTGAGCACTCCTTCATATTCAAGCCTGAAGTCGTAATGAAGCCGCGTCGCGTCGTGCTTTTGCACAACAAAGACATTGCCCGAGGATGCGCCCTTACCGCCTTGGGGCTCGCTTGTTTTCGTAAAATCCCGCTTGGCGCGGTATTCTTTGAGGAGATCGCGGGCCCGGGCCATTGTCAGCTTGCTTTCTTGCGGGTCGTTTTCGTGGATTTCGTCGCTGCCTCTTTACGGCTCCCGGTCCCTTCGAGACTCGATTTGAGGGCATCCATGAGGTCGATCACATTGCCCTTGGACTCCGCCGCCGTGGGTTCATCGGTATCTTTGGAAACTTTGCGCTTCCCCTTGGACTTAAGCTTCTTGTCGACAAGAGCGCGGAGCGCCTGGGTGTAATGGTCCTTGAACTTGCCGGCGTCGAACGGCGCGGTCTTGCGCTCGATAAGCTGGGTGGCGACCTCGAGAAGGTCCTTTTCGGCCTTTGTCTTGGATATGCCGGAAAAGAACGGATCGGATTTCCGGATTTCATCTTCATAATGAAGTGTTTCCAGTAAAAGTCCGGTTCCACACGGTTTTAGCGCGCAAATATACTCACGCCCCCGCATGGCGATCTGTCCCAATCCGACCTTTTCGGTCGACCTCAGGGCGTCCCGCACGACCCGGAACGCGTCTTCCGCCAACTCATCCTGCGGCACAACGTAATAGGACTTGTCGAAATAGATCGGGTCGATCTCACATCCACCCACGAACTGCACCAGTTCCAGGGTCTTGCGGGTTTCGAGCTTTACCGCATCGATCTCCTCGTCATCGAGCAGGACGAAGTCGTTCTTTTCGTATTCGAACCCCTTGAGGATCTCGTCGGAGTCGATTGGCCCTATCCCTGGGACGATCTTTTCGTACTTGATCGGCTTGCCCGAAGGCTCGTGAATCTGCCGGAAGGAAAGACGGGCTCCCGTCTTGGACGCTGAATAGAGTTCCACGGGGATGGCCACGAGAGACAATCTGATCTGGCCCTTCCAGATGGGACGTGCAGAAGGCATGGGAAATTTCCTGACGATGAACCTCGTTGCAGATTCAATTCACGAGAACGAACGCGGGTTCCAAAAAGCGGCTGGCGCACCCCCAAGCGTGACACTAACTCAGGTTAATGCAGCCGCGGACCGATGCTATAAGGTCGTAGCCTATGATGGAGCCGCTTATGGAAACGCACAAAACCGTTGCGCAATCGGTGCGTGAAGAAATCGCCCAGCACAGGCGGCGGTTACTCAAGCTCGAAGAGAGTGCCGTGCGAATTGCCAACACGCACAATTGCCCCAACCACAGCCTCATCCGCCTGGCTCTGCTCCGCCAGAGCATGGCGTCCGGGACGGTGGTCAAACTCTAACGCCCGGCGAACTTTTCCAGCCAAACCGCGACCAAACATTCCTGGCTGTCCAGTCCCGACCTGCGTGGGCGTTTCGCGCGGATTTCCGCAATATCTTTCGCGAGTGTTCCGCGCTCCCAGCGTTCAACGACCGCCGGGTGAATATAGCACGCGCGACAAACGGCTCGCGTATTGCCCAGATATCTCGACACCGTGTCGATGACGGCATTGAGCGCCCTGGCCCTGCCGTTGCGCGTCTCTGGAACCTCCGTGGCCGAAAGGAGCGTCAGCGCGCGTACCGTGCCACCCCAAGTCCGAAAGTCCTTTGAGCTGGACCGCTCGCCTAAGACGCCCCGGATATATTCGTTGACGTCATGCGACGCGATGTCGCGCATGCCGTCGTCATCGCGATATCGGAACAGCCTCTGGCCCGGCAGATGCTCGATTGCTCTTAAGACCCGGGCCATACGACGATCTGAAAGGCCGATATCCCATTCTCTCCCCGACTTGCCCTTGAACCGGAACCGAAGTGTCGCACCCGAAATCTCGATATGCCGCGAGCGGAGGGTCGTTAGCCCGAAACTCTTGTTGTCCCGTGCGTAGGTGTCATTGCCGACGCGGATCATCGTGTGATCCATCAGCCAGACCACGCTGGCGACCACCTTTTCACGCGGCAGCCCACGCGCCCGCAAGTCCGCTTCAACGACTTTGCGCAGCTTGGCAAGGTTGGCGGAAAATTCTGCCAAAAGCGCGTATTTGGCTCTGCCGCGATCGGCATGCCATTGGTCGTGATATCGGTATTGCTTGCGTCCTTTCTCGTCGCGACCGGTCGCCTGAATATGTCCGTTGGAATCCTGGCATATCCAAACGTCGGACCACGCCGGCGGGATCGCCAGAGCTCGTATGCGGGCGACATCGCCGGCGCGTTTCACCGGTCGGCCACTGGCCCGGACATAAGAAAATCCTTTGCCTCTTGCCCGCCGGAAAATACCCGGCTCGTCATCATTGACATAACGCAGGCGCCCGGCCGCAAGCCCGGGATCGATGGCCGCCATTGCGATCAGCTGCTGGGAAAGTCGCCACCATCCACGTGGATGGCCTGGCCGGTCATGTATCGGCCGTCATCGCAGGCCAGCAAAAGATAGGCGGGGGCCACTTCGTTGGGCTGGCCAGGACGGCCCAGCGGCGTATCGGACCCGAATTCTTCAACCTTGTCGGGCGGGAAGCTGGCCGGAATAAGCGGTGTCCAGATCGGTCCGGGCGCGACCGCGTTGACCAGAATGCCTTTTTCCGCAAACCGCGCCGACAACGACCGCGTGAGAGCGACGATGGCGCCCTTGGTCATTGCATAATCGACGAGCTGGGGATGCCCCCGATAAGCAACGATAGACGCGGTATTGATGATCCGGGCACCCGATTTCAAATGGTCGAGCACCGCCTGAACCATATGGAAATAACCATAAATGTTCGTCTCGAAAACCGCCTTCATCGCTTCGGCATCAAGATCGGCAATGTCTTCGCGCACATGCTGCTCGGCGGCGTTGTTGATGAGGATATCGATCCGGCCGAATGCCGCCATGGTGCGCTCGGCGACGGCCCCACAAAACGCGGGATCACCCACATCACCTGCTATCAGGAGCGCCTCGCTGCCTTCCGCCTCAATCAGCCCATGCGTTTTTTCCGCGTCCTCGTCCTCATCGAGATAGACGACGACCACTCTGGCCCCCTCGCGGGCAAACAGAACGCTGACGGCGCGACCGATACCGGAATCGCCACCGGTAACGATTGCCACCTTGTCCTTCAGGCGCCCGCTTCCCGGATAGAAGGGCATATATTCGGGCTCGGGGTGCATGGCACTTTCGCGACCGGGTTGCTTGTTCTGATGCTGGGCTGGCTGACCGGCCATGGCGCGTTTCTCCGCAGAAAATTCTGCGCGATCAATGCACCGAAGGGCGCTTCGTTCCCCAACTTGCCATGTGTCAAGCGGGCGGCAACAGAGCCTTCAACCCTGGAGTGCCCCACCCACAACGGGACAGCGAACGACGGGTCTGAATTGAAAAAACCGCCTATCCGGCTCCCCCGTCGAGCAATCATCAACTGAGCGGAAAGGATGGAGCGGGTGAAGGGAATCGAACCCTCGTCGTAAGCTTGGAAGGCTTCTGCTCTACCATTGAGCTACACCCGCCCGAGGGTGTCTCGCCACTCTGTCCGGTTCGAGCCCAACGGGCAAGCACGATTTTGGTGGAGGGGGCTGGATTCGAACCAGCGTACGCTAAGCGGTCAGATTTACAGTCTGATGGATTTAACCACTCTCCCACCCCTCCCCAATCGTGACATCGGCGAAGCGAGGCATTTTGCGATAGCGCTCGTTTCCGATCACCATCACGGGCCGGTTTATGGTGGTAGCAACCTGTCCTGTCAACTGCCATCGCAAGGAAATTTCATATGTTTCACCACTGTGCTTGCCGCTTGCCGAGTTCGCGGCAAAGCGATACCCCATTGCCATGAGCAAGAATAAGTTCCCGCCGAAAAAACGTCCGCCGATCCTGCCTGACGATGGGCCGGTCTATCTTTACGGCCTGCATACCGTCCGCGCGGCGCTCGACAATCCGCGCCGGGCCAAGCGGAGGCTTCTGGCAACGCCGAACGGTCTCAACAGATTGACCGAGGGCTCCCCTCTGCCCCAATTGGCCATAGAGGAAACAACGCCACGCGATCTCGACAAGCTGCTGGGCGCCGATGCGGTGCACCAAGGCGTGGCGCTGGAAGTCGACCCTGTCGACCGGTTCGGACTGGACGATATTGAAAAGCTCGACCTCGTGATCGTCCTCGATCAGGTGACCGATCCGCACAATGTCGGCGCCATCCTGCGAACCGCATGTGCTTTCGGTGCTGATGCCGTCATCACCACGGCACGCTACGCGCCGCGGGAAACCGGCGTATTGGCCAAATCGGCCTCCGGCGCGCTGGATCTCATTCCCATGGTATCGGTCCGAAATCTCGGCGATGCACTCGAAACGCTCAAGAGCAATGGTCTTGTGTGCCTCGGATTTGATTCCGAAGCGCCCGGAGTGCTACGCCCCCGTCCCGCCGGTGGCAAACTTGCCATCGTCCTGGGAGCCGAAGGCAAAGGCTTGCGCCAGAAAACACGGTCACTGTGCGATGAAATGGTTCGGCTCGACATGCCCGGCCCCATCAAGTCGCTCAACGTCTCCAATGCCGCTGCAATAGCCCTGTTTGCGGCAACCGCGGGCTAGATTTCCGGATCGATGCTCGACGCATCTGCCGTTATGACCGGGCCATCGAACACGCCGCCGCCCGACGATCTGAGCGTGACCACCTGATAGCCCCGCTCACGCAAGGCCCCAAGAAATTCCGGCAGCAGGGCCGCCGTGCGCAGATGGATATCGTGGAACAGCACCACACCCGACCCGCGCTCTTCCAGCCGCGCAAGCGTACGCTCGAGCACCTGTTGGGGGGTCTCGGCATAGTAATCCTTGGAATCGATATCCACATCGAGAACGATGAACCGGCTCTCGACGGCACTGGTGCGGATCACTCCGTTCTGCGCCAGATAGGGAAACCGAAAGAACCGCGAAGGAGCGAGATCGTCGGGCGCCAGCGCCGCTGCAACGGCTTGTTGCCCCGCATAGATTTCCGCGATTGCCTCCTGATTACTCAAAGTGGAAAGATCGACATGGTCGTAAGTGTGCGTGCCGATCGTATGACCCCGAGCCGCCACCTCGCGCACGAGTAAGGGATGACGCTCAGCGGCCGATCCGAGCATCAGAAACGTTGCCTTGACCCCGAACTGATCCAACGTATCGAGGATGGATTCCGTCGTTCCGGCGCGCGGGCCATCATCGAAGGTCAGAATGATCTCACCCGGCTGCAGCCCCAGCGGCCCGGACTCCGAAACCGTCACGGTTCGACCGGCGAGCTTGCCGAAAAGCGCTGAGGGCATTGCGGGCATCGGCTGATAAGCCGTCCTTAAACTCATGGCCATCGGATTGATCGAGCCGGTGCTCATCGTATCGACACCGTTGCTGACCGTCAGATCCGGCTGCATTTCAGGTGGCTTGGCGCACCCCGCCAACAGCATTGCCACCACCCCCAAAAAACACACTGCCCGCAACACAATAACCACCCGGCCGAACCACCCTGTTCAGCACACAGGCTGCGCGCGTCATGGTTAATAACCTCTTCAAAATACAGAATTTTATGCTTAACAAGCGGTTACCTGGTGCGGTCTTCCCGCTTCAGCCGGACCGCAAGTTCGTCGAGCGCCTGGAGAAAGTTGGACTTGTCACGCGCGGTGAATTCGCGATTGTAGCCCTTGCTTTCGCCTGTTTCGCGCAAGTGCTGGTTGAGCTCGCGCATGGCCAGCGCCATGCCGATCGATGCCGTTGTGAACGGCTTGCCTGTTGGTCCGAGAACATGGGCGCCCTTTTCGAGCGCGCGGGACGCCAGTGGAATGTCGGAGGTGATGACAATGTCGCCGACGCCCGCATGCTCGACGATCCAATCGTCGGCCGCGTCGGCGCCCTGTGGCACCATGACATGGCGGACCATGGGGTCGCGCGACGGCCGCAATCCGAAATTCGCAACGAATGTCACGACGAGCCCATGCCGCTCGGCAACGCGCGTGACTTCGGCCTTGACCGGGCAGGCATCGGCATCGACGTAAATCTCGGGCATGCTCAGTACAGAACCACCGAGCGGATGGATTGGCCCGAGTGCATCAACTCGAACCCTTTGTTGATGTCTTCAAGCCGCAGCGTGTGTGTAATCATCGGATCGATTTCGATCTTGCCGTTCATGTACCAGTCGACGATTTTCGGAACGTCCGTACGTCCCCTTGCCCCACCGAATGCCGTTCCCATCCAGGTGCGGCCCGTAACGAGCTGGAAGGGACGCGTTGAAATCTCCTGCCCCGCACCGGCGACCCCGATAATGACCGATTTGCCCCAGCCGCGATGGCTGGCTTCGAGTGCCTGACGCATCACCGTGACATTGCCCGTGCAATCGAATGTGTAGTCGGCACCACCGATCTGATCGGCGCCTCGCTTGGTCATGTTGACCAGATGGGTGACGATATCGCCTTCGATCTCACGCGGGTTGACGAAATGGGTCATTCCAAACCGTTCACCCCAGCTTTTCTTGTCATTATTGAGGTCGACGCCGATGATCATATCGGCGCCCGCCATGCGCAGGCCCTGGATGACATTGAGCCCGATCCCGCCGAGCCCGAACACCACGGCAGTAGCCCCCTGCTCCACCTTGGCGGTGTTGAGAACCGCGCCGACGCCTGTCGTTACGCCGCAGCCCACGTAGCATACCTTATCGAACGGGGCGCTGGCATCGATCTTCGCCACAGCGATTTCGGGCATGACCGTATAGTTCGAAAAGGTCGAGCAGCCCATGTAGTGGAACACCGGTTTGCCCTTGTAGGAAAACCGCGAGGTTCCATCCGGCATCAGCCCCTGCCCCTGCGTGGCGCGAATGGCAGTGCACAGATTGGTCTTGCGTGACAGGCAGGAGGGGCATTCCCGGCATTCGGGCGTATAGAGCGGAATAACGTGATCGCCGGGCTTGACGGAGGTCACGCCTGCGCCGATCTCGACAACAATACCGGCACCCTCGTGACCCAACACGGCGGGAAAAAGCCCCTCGGGATCGGCACCGGAAAGCGTGAAATCGTCGGTATGGCAGATGCCGGTCGCCTTGATCTCGACGAGCACTTCGCCCGCCTTGGGACCTTCGAGGTCAAGCTCTACAACTTCAAGCGGCTTGCCCGCTTCAAATGCAACTGCAGCCAGCGTTTTCATTACCCGCCTCCTCGATTCTGTTCCAGGAAGCAAAAGTGGCACAGCCCGAACGCAAAGGGCAAATGCTGAAAATAAAAGCGGGCGCCAAAGCGCCCGCTACGTTTACTCTTTCATGGCCCCCGGCCCCGGCGTTGCGCCGGGCGGGCACTTGCCAAGAATAATCATGCCCAGCACTTCATCCTTGGTCACATCGGACGTCTTTGCGGTACCGACCACTTGACCGTTCTTCATCACGCACACCCGGTCGGCCAGATCGAACACGTCGTGGATATCGTGGCTGATGAGGAAGATGCCGATACCTTCAGACTTGAGCTGCTTGATCAGGTCGCCCACCTGCGTGGTTTCCTGCGGCCCCAAAGCTGCGGTCGGCTCGTCCATGATCAGGATGCGCGCATTGAACAGGATGGCGCGTGCGATGGCGACCGACTGGCGCTGCCCGCCCGACAGAGCCTTGACCGGCTCCTTGAAGCGACGGAAGTTCGGGTTGAGCCGCCCCATCACTTCGCGCGCCTTGTGCTCCATGGCGACGTCGTCGAGCGTGCCGATGGCTGTGGTCAACTCGCGTCCGAGGAACAGATTGGCCGCCGCATCGACGTTATCGGCCACAGCAAGGGTCTGATAGATCGTTTCGATACCGTACCCTTTGGCGTCACGGGGATTGTTGATCGTGGCACTTTGGCCATCGATACGAATATCCCCGGAATCGCGCTTGTAGGCACCCGACAGGATTTTGATGAGCGTCGATTTGCCCGCACCATTGTGCCCGAGCAGGCCGACCACTTCGCCGGGATAAAGATCGATGGAGGCGCCGTCGACGGCCCGGATGCCGCCGAACGCTATGGAGATGTCCTCGAGTTCGACGAGCGGTGTTGTCACGTGTTGATTCATCGATTCAAATCCTTACTGCCCGCGATTGCGGTAAAGCGTGTCGAGCCAGACCGCGACGACAAGGACGATGCCCACGACGATCGACTGAAGCGGACTGTCGAGCCCCATCAGCACCATGCCCGACTGGAGCGACTGCATGACGAGCGCACCGATCATGGCCCCGACGATCGTACCGACACCGCCTGAAAGTGACGTACCGCCGATCACCGCAGCGGCGATGACATAGAGCTCGTCCAGCGTGCCCATGGCATTGGTCGCGGCATTGAGCCGGGCCGAGGAGATCGCTGCGGCGATGGCGCAAAGGGCACCCATGAGCATGAAAATCTTGACGGTGACCCACCGGGTGTTGATGCCTGCCAGCTCCGCCGCTTCGGGGCTGCCGCCCATGGCGAACACATAGCGCCCGAACCGGGTGCGAGTCGCAATGAAAGTCATGACGACCCCGACACCCACGGCAATCAGAACCGGAATGGCGATGCCGTGTGAGATGAACAGCCCGCCCTCGGGGACCGGAATGTTATTGGCATTGGCATAGTTCTCGGCAATGCGGATCGGCCAGGGATAGGCATTGAAGACCATCACCGCACCGATCACCGCTCCGCATCCAAGCATCGCCAACACGCCCTCGGCCCAGACCGGGCGTTGGGGGAAATTGAACCGCCGACGCTGCTGACGCGCGTAGATGAGAAAGGCCCCGATGGCCAGGCAGGCGACAATGGCCAGAATCCAGCTCACCGTATAGCCTACGGCGCCCTCCGGCCCGCCGCCCATAAGGCGGAATTTTGTATCCAGCGGCGCAACCGTGCGCCCCGATGTCACCCACCAGGCAGCACCGCGCCAGACAAGATATCCCCCCAGAGTGACGATGAAGGCCGGGACCTTGAGGTAGGCGATGATGGACCCCTGCAGGGCGCCAATTGCAACACCTGTCGCAAGGCCAACGGCAAGCGTGATGGTCCAGATCATGGGATGCCCGAATCCGAGCAGCGCCGGCAGGTATTCAGTCTGGGTAACGCCCATGACCATGGCGATGACCCCCAGCAGTGAGCCGACCGACAGATCGATGTTGCGGGTCACGATGACCAGCACCATGCCGGTCGCCATGATCGAGATTGACGCCGTCTGGACCGAAAGATTCCAGAGGTTTCGGGGAGTCATGAACAACCCGCCCGACATGAAATGAAAGCCGATCCAGATCAGCAGCAGCGCGCCGATCATACCCAGAAGACGGGTATCGATTTCTGTGGCGCTCAAGAAGCGCTGGATTGGATTGCCCAACACGAGACCGGACGATGACGAGCTCGATGATGACGACATGGCGTTCTGGTCTGCCATTCTTTCCCCCAAAGGGCTGGTTCCTTATGGAACGGGTCGCGGCGCCAGAGCAGCGCCGCGACCACGGTTCAAAGATCGATGACGCAGATCAGTCGCAAGCGGCGACCGAACCAGCGGCGACGCCCTGACATACGACGTCCTGGCTGACCCAGCCCGCATCGATGACGACATCGAGGTTGTCCTGCGTGATCGCAACGGGAGCCAGGAACAGCGAGTTCATTTCCACGCCATTCGGGCCACCGTTGAACATGACTGAACCCTCGATATCGGCAAGACCGGCGCCGCCGGCAAGCTCTACCGCGATCTCGGCGGCCTTGGCGCCCAACTCGCGGCTGTCTTTCCAGACCGAAACGGTCTGGGTGCCCAGAGCGATACGGTTGAGAGCGGCATGATCGCCGTCCTGGCCCGAGACCGGCACAGCACCATCAAGACCCTGAGCGGCAAGGGCTGCAATGGCGCCACCTGCGGTACCGTCGTTCGATGCAACGACCGCATCGACTTCGTTGTTGTTGGCGGTCAGGAACTGCTCCATGTTCGCCTGTGCGTTTTCCGGGAGCCAGCCATCGGTATAGGCTTCGCCGACATTGACGATATCGCCGGCATCGATGGCGTCCTGAAGCACTTCCAGTTGGCCCGCATGCAGGAAGTCCGCGTTGGGATCCGTGCTCGAGCCCTTGATGAACACGTAATTGCCGGTCGGCTGAACGGCAAACACCGATTCCGCCTGCAGACGGCCAACACCCTGGTTGTCAAAGGTGATGTAGAATGCATCGGCATTTTCGATAAGACGGTCATAGCCGATCACCGGAATGCCCTCGGCCACGGCGGCGGCAATCGCCGGCTGAATGGCGTCGGTATCCTGAGCCAGAACGATCAGCGCATCGGCACCCTGAGCAATCAGGCTTTCGATATCGGTGAGCTGCTTGGATGCCGAAGATTGCGCATCGGCAGAAATGTAGCTGGCACCCATTTCGTCAAGCTGCGCCTGAATGGCGGCTTCGTCCGTTTTCCAGCGCTCTTCCTGGAAGTTGGACCAGGAAACGCCAACGGTGATGTCCTGAGCCAGCGCGCCACCAGCCAGACCAAAAACGACAGTCGTGCCCAGAAGGGCAGCTGCGAAAGTTTTCATGATTTTCCTCCTGCGGACATTTCCGTCCGCCAAACCACAGTAAAAGGGTTATGCCTCCAGCGGCACGCCTCCTCGGACGACCGCAATGGATATTTTTCAATACCCGAAAAAATAATTGGCACGCGCGCATTGCTGTGTCAACGTCCATTTGCTTACCGTGGAAAAATGCGTGCAACAGAGCACGGCACCTCATAGAAGACCCACGGGGGACGAGTGGGAGGCCCGTTTGGCGCAGGGCGTTGCGGACACGGAAATGATCCGGAGGCAGAACCGGTTGCTGGTGCTTGACGCTTTGCGCCGGCACGGCCCGCTGTCGCGTTCGCAAGTGGCCGCACTGACCGGGCTGTCCAACGCCACCCTGACGGCCATAGCCGCCGACCTGGTTGGCGACGGCATCGTTACCGAGCATGCCGAGCCGCAATCGGGAACCAAGGCGCGCGGACGGCCAGCGGTTCAACTTGTACACAACCGAAACGCCGGGTTCGTTCTGCTGATCGAACTCGACGTCAATCGCTGTCGCATGTCGTTGCTTGACTATGGCGGCGTGCTGATCGACCGCGTCGAGTCCGGCGTCGGCCCTACCCTTTTCTCCGAAATCGCGCCTGCAGCCTGGTTCATCGAACGCATCGGCCAGATGATCGCCCGCAACACCGAAATCGGCGCCACCTTGCACGGCGTGTCCATTTCGGTGCAGGGCATTCTCGATGCGTCCGGCCATGGCCTGACCTGGTCGCCGATTGCGCATCTGGGTGGGCACGATATCGTAACCGCGATCCATGGCCGGCTCGGTTTGACAGCACGCCTGTTCAAGCGCGGGCGTTTGATGGCCGATGGCATGCGCTGGCTCGACCCTGGGCTCACAGGGGCAGGCATTGCCACGATCTATATCGGATCGACAATCGGAATGGGCCTGATCCTGCCCACTGACGCAAACCCCGATGCGGGCCACGCCACTGAATTCGGCCATATGATCCATATCCCCGGCGGGGCCCTTTGCCGCTGCGGCGCGCGCGGTTGCGTCGAGGCCTACGCCGCCGACTATGCCATATTGCGCGCCGCCTATTCGGTTCCCGAACACGCCGCTCCGGCCAGCGCCGTTCCCCCGGCCGATTTCCAGCACATCATTGCGCGGGCACACCAGGGTGACCGGAGCGCCCAGCGTGCTTTCACGATGGCAGGAAACGCCATTGGGCACGGGATCGGCCGCCTGATTTCGATCGTCGAAATCGACAGGCTCATTTTCCTCGGTCCCAACACCGCCGCTTATGAGCACATGGAAGCCGGGATCGTCGAGGGCGCGGCTGCGTCGCTCATGGGCCGCATGCGCGGACTGCCGCCCATCCAGCGCGTACCCGACGCCGGAGAACCGATCTATCGCGGCCTCATGATGAAAACGCTGACCGAAATCGACAAGGCATTCGCCGACCGCACCTCTTTGCCGGCGGCACGCCGGTCAGCGGAATAAGCATCAATCGGTCAGGAAAAGGTTCGAATATTGACGCGGCTGGGACCGCAGATATTGGGGTGGCGCCTTGACCTGCCCACCCAGCGCAGCCGCGACATGCCATGGCCAGTGCGGATCATAGAGCACGGCGCGGGCAATCGCGATCATGTCCGCATCGCCGGTTGAAACGATGGCCTCGGCCTGCTCGGCCTCGGTAATCAGCCCAACCGCAACGACGGGCATGGACACCGCCTGCTTGACCTGCCGCGCCAGAGGCACCTGGTAATTCGGCCCGACCGGAATTTTCTGGGCCGCGCTGACGCCGCCGCTCGAAACATGGATGGCCGAGCACCCTTTCGCTTCGAGCGCCTTCGCAAATGCAACGGTCTGCTCGCCATCCCATCCGCCCTCGACCCAATCGGTCCCCGAGACCCGAACCGTGATCGGTTTGTGAGCGGGGAAAGCAGCCCGAACCGCATCGAAAACCTCGAGCGGAAAGCGCATGCGGTTTTCCAGCGATCCTCCATATTCGTCATCGCGCTGGTTGGAGATTGGCGAGAGAAATTCATGCAGCAAATATCCATGAGCAGCATGAATCTGGACCGCGTCGAGCCCCAACCGGTCGGCACGCCGCGCCGCCTCGGCGAAGGCATCGCGGATGCGGATCAGACCATCCCTGTCGAGCGCCACCGGCGGATTGTCGGTGTCCAGAAACGGAACGGCGGAAGGCGCCTCGGTTTGCCACCCATTTGCGTGATCGGGAGGCAATTGGGCACCGCCCTTCCACGGCACTTCGCAACTCGCCTTGCGGCCCGCATGGGCCAACTGGATGGAAATGGGCATGTCCGACCACCGCCGAATCCCATCGAGCACCCGCTTCATTGCCGCCTCTGTGGCGTCGTCATAAAGCCCGACATCGCCATAGGTGATGCGCCCCTCGGGAGTTACGCCGGTCGCTTCGATGGTCAGAAGCGCGGCGCCCGACATTGCCAGTTGCCCGAGATGGATCAGATGCCAGTCGTTCATCTCCCCATTCTGCGCCGAATACTGGCACATCGGGGCAATGACGATCCGGTTGGCCAGGGTCGTATTGCCAATCGTGATCGGCTCGAACAGCTTCGGCTTTGCCATGGTCAAATGGGTCCTTGTTCTCGATAGATCTTAATGGGTAGCGCCGGGGGCGAGGATAACGCAACAAATCTCGTAACCAGAAGGCGCCATGATCCTTGCATCGGAACGGGACTGGTGCTAGCAACCGCTCCGTTGCCGGTATAGCTCAGTTGGTAGAGCATCTGATTTGTAATCAGAGGGTCGCGGGTTCAAGTCCTGCTGCCGGCACCAGGCCTTCCCCGATTTCCCTATTGCGCCGAATGAGATAGACTCGCGCCGAACAGGCAGAGGCTCGATCATCATGACCATTTCGATGGACGCTGCGGCAGAACTTTATCGTCAGGCGATGCGGGAGGGCGTTCGGCGATTTTCCCTGCTCTATCTTGCGCAGGCGGGGCTGTTGGTGCTCGCCGGGTTCCTTTCGATAATTTCCCCAATATTTTCGGCTGAAGCCGTTATCGGGGCCATCGGATGGCTTCTGGTGGCCAGCGGCCTTCTTCAGGGCATCGGGCTGATTCCGGCCCGGCATACACCCTATGTCTGGCTGCAACTGATCTCGGCGGTGCTGGCGCTGCTTATCGGCTTCCTCATCCTGCGCAATCCGGGCCAGTCCCTTTTGGCTTTCGGGTTGCTGATCGTTGTGTTCTTCATGATCGAGGGGCTCTCCAAGGTGGTCTGGGCCCTGACGATCCGCCCCATTCTCGGTTGGCTCTGGGTCCTGCTGAGCGGCGTTCTGGGGGTCGTTCTTTCGATCATCCTCATAATCAGTCTCGAAACCACTGCGCCCTGGCTGATCGCGATATTCGTCGGCTTGCAATTGATCGCCATCGGGGCGGCAATCGGGTATCTCGCCTGGTCGATCCGGCAGGTCGCCGCGCAATCCAAACCGATTGGCTGACATGGCCTGCCGTGGTAAGGCCTTGTCCAACTTGGCGAAAGCGGTTCTGCGGAGGATACCTTGGCGCTCTATACCGATGGCAAGGTTGCCTTTGTCTCCTCTGATACGCCCGAGGCCAACGCGGCCCGGAAGGATCTGATAACACGTCACGGCGACGCGGGGATCGAAAATGCCTCGATCGTGGTTGCCCTCGGCGGTGACGGGCTCATGCTCGAGACCCTGCATCGGGTCATGGACCGCAACGTGCCGGTTTATGGCATGAACTTCGGGACCATCGGTTTCCTGATGAACGACTACAACCCCGATGCCCTGGACGTGAGGCTGCGGGCAGCCCTGCCCACCCGCATCCATCCGCTCTCCATGCGGGTGACCGATGTCGACGGCAAGGTGTCCGAAGCCCTGGCGCTCAACGAAGTCTCGCTCTATCGCTCGTCCTATCAGGCCGCCAAGATCAGGATTGCCATCGATGGCGAAACGCGTCTCGAAGAGCTGATCTGCGACGGCATCATCGTGGCGACACCGGCCGGATCGACCGCCTACAACCTTTCGGCCCACGGTCCGATCCTGCCGATCACCGCACCCCTTCTGGCGCTCACCCCGATCTCCCCCTTTCGCCCTCGACGCTGGCGCGGAGCGATACTGTCGAATAGGGCCAACATCACCTTCACGACGCAAGAGAATGGCAAGCGTCCTGTGAGCGCAGTCGCCGATAACGTGCAGTTTGACAATGTCGTTGAAGTGCAGGTCCATGAAAGCCGCCGCCATTCGGCGACGCTTCTGTTTGACCCCGGCCACAGCCTCGACGAACGGGTTCTGATCGAGCAGTTTCGCTATTAGAGCGTGTCCAGCAAAAGTGGAAACGGTTTTGCGGTTCGGACACGCGATAAAACAAAGGCTTAGAGCCAAGGATTTGATTCAATCAAATCCTGAACGGCTCTAGCCCGACCAAACAGGTCCAGACCGTCAGGCGGCGGGGAGTGCCAGCCGCTCTTCACGCAGATCGGGCACCATGACCTCGTCGGGCGATTCGGCGGCGAAGGCCGGCATGACACCCCGCGCTGCACTGCGGGCCAGCGCTATGTTCTGCTCGTTGAGATAGGCGAAGGATTCTTCGAGGGACGGCGGAAGTGCACCGTTATGCTCGACAATCAGTTCCTCGATCAGCAGCGAAACCACGTAATGGCGCGCCGCGACATCGTCGGCCAGATCGGCACGCCGCGCATGGGCGACCAGACGGGCCAGCAGGCTGCGCGTTGCAGGGGTGAACCCGCAACGGGCAAACAGCGCGTGCAGCGCCGCCCGACTGCCGCCATCGAGTAGAGTGAACACCTTTGCCCGCGGAGTGGCGGAGAGATGGGAAAGCGCGTCGGCGAAAAACAGCACATGACCATGCACCATGGCATGGAGCATCAGTCGGGCGTTGATCTTTTCGCCTTCGGACATGGCCGCCACGTAGGAGCGGGCGCCCCGGCCGGCCTCACGCTCGCCGATGGTGGTGGTTGCGGTGTCGCAGGCATCGCGCAGCACCCTGTCGAGGCGGCGCGGCTGGACGGCCCCTTTTACGATCCGCAATCCCAAAAGCGCCTGGCGAACGCACTCGACGAGATGCAGGCGCGCGAAACCGGGCAGATCGCGGCGCTTGAGCAGCGCCCCGCGCACTTTTGCGTCCTCGCCCCATTTTTCCGCCAGCAGCGCAAGATCGTCCTCTGGCAGCGCTATGTCTGCGCGGCCAAGAACGCGGATGCACAGGTCAGGCTCGCCCAGACGGGTAAGTGTTAGTGCCACGCGCTGGCTCAACGTCGGTCGGGCCGTCATCACGGCGAGCATGTCCGGATCGCCCGAGCGGATGATGCCCACCAAATCCGCGTCGAGCAGCACCGGGGAAAACTGAACCACGGCACGGGAAATGACCGGAGCGTCCTGCGCCAGCGCCAGCATGATCGGGCGCGGCGCATTTTCCGAATGCAGCAACCCGTAGGCGAGCGCGGCACGCACCTTGACGGACGGATCGTCGAGAAAATTCATCAGCGCCGCATAAAGCGCGGCCTGTTCGTCGGCCGGCCCACGATGGGCGAGATAGGCCATGGCGGCAAGATGAGCCGCCTGCCCCCGCTGCTCGCTGTCCCGCGATTGGCAAAGTTGCACGTAACGCTGATAGGCGACCATACGCATCCCCAAACATTCTTGAGGCTCAAGCTAACCTGCAAGGTTTAAGTTTTGGTTCACCATAAACGCTCGATTCACCGGGAGGATTATTCTTCCGAATAGAACCCGCTGAACAGCGCACGCCCCGGCAGCGCCTCCGGGGTCTGGACCGGCGCCGATGCCGACGATTGCGCTTCGGTGGCAAACAGCGAGGTAAAGGAGACCCCGGGCGGGATCAGCGGGCGGGATTCGAGCTCCACACGCGAGGGCAAGGGTTGCTGGCTGGCCATTTGCTGGGCGGCAAAGGCGGCGTTTTCCGTGCCCGAGTGCCGGGCCACCAGCGCCTCATAGACTTCCCGCACGCTGCGGGGGCGGCCATTCTCGTAAAAGATCGACGGATTGGCGGCAGCAGGGCGCGGAAAGGCCGCCGCAGCGTCAGCATTGGGGTTCTGCAATCCGAGTTCGAAAAACCGTTCGGCCCCCCTCGGGCCGAGAAAATGGGCGATATAGAGTTCGCCAGGGCTGGGCATGCGCCCGAACTTGCCCATCAGATAATCGCCATTGCGGCGCGTGAAGGCCGCTGCCATGTCGGACGCCACCTGCGGATCGTTGCGCAATTCGAGAATCTGCTGACGCACCGCTGGGTTGGCGACGAAGAATTCGCCCTCACGCTCCTGAATGTGATCGGCAAAATCCTGGTAGCCCAGCCCTGGGCCTTCCGACTTCATCACTTCGAGCCAAGTGCTCTCGATGAACTGGAAAAGCCCGGTCGCCGAAGACGTCTGGGCTTTCGCACTCGGATTGAGGCTGCTTTCCCTTATTGCCGTCTGCAACAGATAGTCGAAATCCACGCCATTGCGCGCCCCCGCCCGGTCGAGGGCATAGGCTATGGGCTGCGGTACGTTGGAAATCGGCGAGGCCATGAAGTCCGACTCAAGAGTTCCTGAAAGTTAATGAAACCCTACCGTGGTTAACCCCCGGTTAACCACGCCAATATGTGGTGAGCGCCGTCGGATCGGGCCGGTCGCGCTCTTCGAGCCGGGTCTGCGGCGTGCCGATGTGAACGAACGCCACGAAGCGCTCCCCCTCCCCGGCGCCAAGCATGGCTGCGGCCTGCGCGTCATAGGCAAACCAGCGGGTGACCCAATGGGCACCGAAACCGAGCGCATTGGCGGCATGGCAAAGGTTGAACGCGACATTTCCGGCGGCGAGAAGTTGCTCGAATTCGGGGATTTTCACATGCGGCGCAGCGGTCGAAACGACGCCGATTGTCACGGGCGCCGGCAGGAACTGGTTGCGCTCGGCTTCAAGCTGGTCCTCGTTCCGCTCGGGCCATTTTGCTTTTGCGAGTTCGTAGAGTCGATCGCCGACCTGCTGGCGCGCCTCTCCCGCAAACACCACGAACCGCCACGGCGCCAGCTTGCCGTGATCGGGAACGCGGCAGGCAATGGTCAGCATTTCGGCCAACTGTTCGGGTGATGGCCCCGGTTCGGCCAGAAATGGCGCGGTGACGGTGCGGCGGGACAACAGGTAGTTGCGCAAGGCGGTATTCACAGTCATGACAGATAATCGGCTCTCAACTTGCTCATCGCGCTCCCTTATGACACAGCTTTTCCCCAATCCAAGCCTAACAGAGTGATCGCTGGCGAGGAGTATTCGGTAAAGAGTGGTTTGATGCGCCTTCGATCCCTGCTTTTGCTTTTTGTCCTGGCGTGCGGCGCCCTGCCCGCCTTCGGCCAGGAAATCGATGAATCGCTCGTCGCTCCAGTTCCCCCGCCCCGTCCGGCCGAATTCGGCGGCACCGACCAGCCCGCCGATTCGGACGGTGAAGCTGGCCCCGATACGCCGGCCGACGGCGGGGAACTCGGAGCAGGACCGGACCGGCCGGATTTTTCCGGCATTACCGACCCGCAGCCGGTCACCCTTTCGGCGCGGCTGACCGACGATGGCCCCTTCATTCCCGACGGACTGGTCTGGCGCGTTTTCGATACCCGCACCGACGAAACCGGCGAATTGGCGCTGGTCGCCAAATCGGAGGACGCGACGGCCACACTGAGCCTGCCGCCGGGCGAGTACATCATGCATGTCGCCTATGGCCGGGCCCAGGCCAGCGATACGATGTTTGTCGAACCCGGCCCCAACACCCATACCATCGTTTTCGAAGTGGGAGGATTGCGGCTGTCGGCGATGATCTCGGGGGACGTGCCGATCCCCAGCGACCTGTTGCGCTTCGACATTTATTCCAACGGGCCAAACGGCCGCGTTACCGTGGCCGAAAACGTTGCCCCTGACGAACTGATCCATCTCAACGCCGGTATCTATTCGATCACGTCGCGCTTCGGCGCGGTCAATGCCGTGGTGCGCTCGGAACTGCGCGTGGAACCGGGCCAGATCACCGAGGCAACGCTCTACCAGAAGGCCGCACAGGTCGCGCTGCGGCTGGTGTCGGAGGAAGGCGGCGAGGCTATTGCCGACGTCGAATGGACAATCAAGACGCCCGACGGCGAGACCATCTTTTCCGACATAGGCGCGTTCCCTGCCACAGTGCTGGCCGAGGGCGACTATCTGGCCCTGGCCAAGCTCGGTGACGACGTCTTCAACCGCGAATTCGAGGTTACGGCCGGCAGCCCGCGCGAGGTTGAGATACTGACGACGGTGTATTGAGACTTAAAAATGGCCCCCTCACCCCATCCCTCTCCCCCAGGGGGGCGAGGGAGTTCGGCTGCGGCTTCCCCAAGGCCGCTGCTTATCTCAGGTACTTCGGCAAGCTTAACCCTCGCCCCTTGGGGGAGAGGGTGGCCGGCAGGCCGGTGAGGGGACTTGAGCAGTGGTGTTTTACAGGAAGGCCCCCTCACCCGCCGCTTCGCGCCGACCTCTCCCCCTAAGGGAGAGGTGAGATTTGCCGCCAGCGCCGGGTACACCTCTCCCTTGGGGGAGAGGTCGGACCGCAGGTCCGGGTGAGGGGGCCTTACTTTCGGCCATGCGAAACTCCGACGGTCAAAGACCTCGGACTATGACTTTTTTCTTGTCGCGCTTCCGAACCGAAAAACCGGTTCCCACTTTTTCTGGAAGCGCTCCAGATAGACGGCATGGGGCGATGAACGCTCCGCATGATTTAGTTTTTATATGAAGCGATCATCGCCCCGCCGTCGCGCATAGCGCTTTGGGCGTTCGGCACTTGAAAGGCTCCACCGGAGCCTTTCATTCAGCTTTGCTGAACCGTTTCTCACTCCGGGGTTTTTGGCTTAGTCTCCCTTCAGAAGGCTAGGGTTTGGCCCTCCGACCATAGGTCTCCGGGCGTTTGTGCGCTGCTCAAGGTCCACCGGACCTTGAGCTTTGGCCAGAGGCCAAACCGCTGCAAACTCCCTTCTCCCTTTCGGAAGTACGACGGCGTTAGCAAAATCGCGCCAGCCTTAAATGAGATCAGGCGGCCGGTTCACGCCGTCCGGCGCTTGTGACGTTTGGCCTTCCCTGCGGCGACCCGCAAGGAACCCGGATCGGCCAACGGACATTCCGGAGCGCCTGGAGAGCTTTTTCGGTCGTGTTCCCGAACCGAAAAAGTGGCAACCACTTTTTCTGGAAACACTCCGATGCGGTCCTAAGGCTCGGACCCATGCTTCCCCTTTCTCCATCCTGCCCTCACCGGAAGCTCGTATGCATCCTCGTCTCTGGTGCGGCCGTGAGGCGAGAATGGCATGGGGTTGAGGGAGCGGGGATAAAGTTTTTTGCGGCTGGGTGGGTAAGGGCTTGCTCTCCGGCACCTCCCCCTCCCCCGCGTCATCCTCGGGCTTGACCCGGGGATCCGCAACGCTGCTGTTGTGCAGCGCAGAAGTGGCGACCCCTCGCGTCTCACGGCTCCTCAACCCCTTCACCGGCTGCCCGATGCAGCGGATCCCCGGGTCAAGCCCGAGGATGACGATGGGGGTGTGGTTGGTGCTGGTGATGGAGCCGGAAAGGTGGCCCAAGTCCCATTGCTATCTTGGACATGATCCGGGGCCCCAGCAGCCTTGCCCATGCTCTGGAGCGAGCGGCAACGCGCATAGCGCTCCGGGCGTTCGCCGGGGCAGCGACGTGAGCGGGGATCATCTCTGCGCTGCACGAAGGCGGCGGCATATACAAAAAGGGCCGCGCTATGCGCGGCCCCCAAATCATGCGCTTTTGCGCTTGAGATCGGGCGGGGTCACCTGCCCGACCAGATCGGCGATCGCTTCGGCAACCGGGGTTACCGTCTGTCCCTGGCTACCAAGCTGACGGATCGAAACGGTTTTTTCCTCCGCTTCGCGACGCCCGGCCACGAAGATGAACGGAACACGGCCAACAGAGTGCTCGCGCACCTTGTAGTTGATCGATTCATTGCGCGTGTCGATCTCGGCCCGGATGCCCTTCGCGCGCAGATCGGCAACGACCTGGGCCGCATAATCATCGGCATCGGAAACGATGGTCGCCACCACCACCTGCACGGGCGCCAACCACAGCGGCATGCGCCCGGCATAGCTTTCGATCATCATGCCCAGGAACCGCTCCAGCGATCCCAGGATCGCCCGATGCAGCATGACGGGGCGCTGGCGCGACCCATCCTCGGCCACATAGGACGCATCGAGACGCTCGGGCATCACGAAATCGAGCTGCAAGGTGCCGCACTGCCAGGACCGCCCGATAGCGTCCTTGAGATGGAATTCGAGCTTGGGACCATAAAATGCCCCCTCGCCTTCCGCGATCTCGAAACCACGGCCCGTAGCCTTGAGCGCATCGCCCAGGCTCTTTTCGGCGAGATCCCATACGCTGTCTTCCCCGGCGCGGGTTTCAGGCCGCGTAGCAAGCAGGATCTTGACCTCGGTAAAGCCCATATCCTCGTAAACCGAATCCAGCAGGGCGCAGAATTTCTCGGTCTCGGCCTGGATCTGGTCGACACGACAAAAGATGTGCGCATCGTCCTGGGTCATCTGGCGCACGCGCATCAGCCCATGCAAGGCGCCATGCGCCTCGTTACGATGACAACAGCCAAATTCGGCAAGCCGCAAAGGCAGATCGCGGTAAGACTTGATGCCTTGGTTGAAGACCTGGACGTGGGCCGGGCAGTTCATGGGCTTCAAAGCCAACAGGTTGGCATCAGCCGAAATTTCCGGCTGATCCCCTTCTGTCGAGGGCGTCTCGTCGGGCACCACGAACATGTTCTCGCGGAACTTGCCCCAGTGGCCCGATTTCTCCCAAAGCTTGTTGTCCAGAAGCTGGGGCGTCTTGATTTCCTTGTAGCCCGAGGCGTTCAGACGGCGGCGGATATATTCCTCCATCTGATTGTACATGACGAACCCTTTGGGGTGCCAGAACACCGAGCCCTGCGCTTCGTGCTGGAAATGGTAGAGGTCCATTTCCTGACCGATCTTGCGGTGATCGCGCTTTTCGGCTTCCTCGATCATGTGCAGATGCGCGTCGAGCTGGTCCTTTGAGGCCCATGCAGTGCCGTAAATGCGGCTCAGGACTTCACGGTTGGAATCCCCACGCCAATAGGCGCCGGCCACCTTGGTCAGCTTGAACGCCTTGCCCACATCTTTCGTTGTGCGCATATGCGGGCCACGGCACAGATCGAACCACTGACCCTGCTTGTAGATCTTGACCTGCTGGTCGGCGGGAATGGCGTCGATCAGCTCGACCTTGAACTGTTCGCCCTTGGCCCCGAACACCTTCTTGGCCTCGTCGCGGTCCCAGACTTCGCGGGTAAACTCGACACCGCGATCGACGATCTCTTCCATCTTTTTTTCGATAGCGCGCAGATCGTCTTCCGAAAACGGTTCGGCGCGGTAGAAATCGTAATAGAACCCGTTCTCGATGACCGGGCCGATGGTGACCTGCGTATCGGGCCAGAGTTCCTGCACCGCTTCGGCAAGCACGTGCGCCGCATCGTGGCGGATCAATTCGAGCGCGGCTTCATCGTCGCGTAGAACGAATTCGATCCGGCCATCGGCGTCGAGTTCACTCGAAAGGTCCGCCAATTCCCCATCCCAGCGCATGGCGACGGTCTTTTTGGCCAGCGACTTGGAGATTCCTTCGACGATGGTGGTGCCGGTGGTGCCCTTGGCGTAATCACGCACTGCACCATCGGGGAACGTCACCTTAATCATCGTCAGTCTCCAAAACTGCTCGCAATCGAGCGGATGTTCATAAGAAATGCGCGCTGGAGCGCGCGCGGTTGATTAGCATGAATTGGCGGTCAATCCAGCCCTTTATGGCTGGGTCGATCCGGCGGCGGACTACGGAAACCGCTCATGCTGGGGAAGGTCGTCGGTAATCTCGTACCAGGGCGCCTTCGAGCCGACGAAAATGTGCATGGTCGGCTTGATCGAGGGGGCATCAGTCAGCGTACCGAGCGAAACGTTGGCCCGGGTGCCCTTCTGGACGATCGAGTAGAGCAGAGAGCCACACAGCTTGCAGTGGATGTCATAGGACTCCCCGGGCGCACCCCCGCCATAGCGCAGCACATTGTCATGGCCTGATATGATCGAGAGCTTTTCGGCCTCGATACCGGCAATCGGCTTGAAGGCAGCGCCCGTGGCCTTGCGGCAATCGGTGCAATGACAGTTGAGCGCATAGCGGAACGCGTCTTCGACTTCGTAGGCGACGCTCCCGCACAAACAGGAACCTTTAAGCGTGCGATTGGTGCTCATCGTTCTTTCCTCCCCTCCAGCGCCCATAGCGCCACGGCAGATACCAGCGCGCCCGATCGGGCAATGCTTCGGGCACCGGATCGTAACCATGCGTCCCGCCCGGACGACACCGCCATATGCGCCCCGCACCCATCCAGCCACCGGGCCAGAACCCGTGCCGCATGATCGCGTCGCGGGTAAATTCCGAACAGGTTGGGGCGTGACGGCAGGTGCGGCCCGTGACCGACGAAAGCGTATAGCGGTAGGCCTGAATAAGCAGATAGGCAGCCCATTTGAACGGCAAGTCGATGACCGCCCAGACCCGATCCATCACGCGCCCGCCCGCTCGAGTGCGTCCACAATCGCATCGAACACCAGAAGCGTCGAGGCATGACGGGCGGGAAATTCGCGAACCGGCTCGAGATATTTCAGATCGTCCCACCGGCCATTCGGCGGGACGCCATCGGCTCTGAGCATGGCCGTCATCTGGTCGCGAACGGTGCGAAGCTCATCTGGTGTCGAGCCAATAATATGTTCGGCGACGATCGCGGCGCTGGTCTGGCCCAGCGCGCAAGCGTTGACCGTCGCGCCATAGGCTTCCACCCGGCCGCCGCCGAGCTTGAGATCGACTTCGACCACCGAACCGCACACGCGGGAGACTTTTCGCGCCGTCGCGTCGGGGTTTTCGAGTCGCGGCATCTGGCGCGCTGCGCCGGCGATTTCGAGGATCCGATTGCTGTAAAGGTCGGAAAATTCCATTTTTCGGGCCGATTATGGGTCGCCACACCCCTTTGTTCACTCAAATTTGCCAATCTGTTTTCTTGTCGACCGGCATGCCCCGCCTATATAAGGAGCGTCGTCGCGGGCTGCAAACGCAATTGGTCCAGACTCATTTTGTCGACGTATGAGGGGCATATATGCGCCCGTCGATTTTCAAGGGGACACCCTTCATGGACATGAACGTCAAGCCAAAGCCTGCGCAGACCGCGCTCGACCGCGTGATCGAACGCCCCACGCGCGAAGAGGCCGAGGCGGCGGTCCGCACGCTGATTGCCTGGGCCGGAGACAACCCCGACCGCGAAGGACTGCTCGACACCCCGCGCCGCGTCGCCGATGCCTATCGTGAATTTTTCGCGGGCTATGAGGAAGACGCCCGGGCGGTTCTGGAAACCACCTTCACCGAAGTCGGAGGCTACGACGACATCGTGCTGGTTCGCGACATCCCGTTCCATTCTCACTGCGAGCACCACATGGTGCCCTTCGTGGGTAAGGCCCATATCGCCTATCTGCCCCACGACGGTGTGGTGGGTCTGTCCAAGCTGGCGCGAGTGACCGACGTTTTCGCCAAACGGCTCCAGACCCAGGAAAACCTCACAGCCCAGATCATCGAGGCGATCAACGAGGCGATCAATCCGCGTGGCGCCGCCGTGATGCTCGAGGCCGAGCACATGTGCATGTCGATGCGCGGCATCAAAAAGCACGGCTCGTCCACGGTGACCCATCGCTTCACCGGGGTTTTTGCCGAGGACCGGCAGGAACAGGACCGCTTCTTCGCCCTCATCCGCGCCGGGCGATAGACGCTTTTATCGGGCGCGGTCATCGGGTAAAGACCGCGCCATGACACAGTTTACCGACCCCAGGACCCTTTCCAAAGCCGACCTCGAATCGGGCAGCATTTTTGCGCCGAAATTCGACGCGAACGGGCTTGTGACCGCCTTGACTGTCGAGGCAGGCAGCAACGAAGTGCTCATGGTCGCGCACATGAACGCCGAGGCGATCGCCGAGACGCTGCGCTCGGGGCACGCCACCTACTGGTCGCGTTCACGCGGAAAACTCTGGAAGAAGGGCGAGACCTCGGGCGAACTCCAGGAACTCGTTGAACTGCGCACCGATTGCGACCAGGACGCGCTGGTGGTTGTGGTCAGGCAAACCGGGCACGGGGCAGCCTGCCACACCGGCCGCAAGAGCTGCTTTTACCGTCGGGTCGAAATGATCGACGGAGACATCAGGCTGAGCGACACGGGTGATGCGCCCCTGTTCGACCCTGAAGAGGTTTACGGGCGCTGATTGCGCCGCGCCAACCCATCAAGCACTGAAGGCAGCAGCAGCCCGGCGATGAAACCCCCGATATGGGCCTCCCAGGCTATGGCGACATTGGCACCCAGAATAAAGGGCGCAAAGCCGATGAGCAGATTGAGGCCCAGCCAGAAGATGATGAAGGTGCGGCTGCGCGGATTGACGAACACGCCGGCAAGCGTCGCCGTCCGGCGGCCAAGCGCAACCGGATCGCCGGTTTCGGGATCCTTGCTGACAATTATGGGCTCGAAGATGAACCGCATCGCGGCCCCGGTGAGCGCCGATACCCCGCCCGAAGCACCGAGCAGAATCGCGAACTGATTGATGGAAACGGTCAGCGCGAGCGTCTGAACCAGGGCACCGGCCAAGGCCCCGAGCAGGAAGACAGCGAGCACCCCCGCCGTGCCATAGCGCCGGCCCACCGGCGTTCCGAAAACCATCAGCCATGCCGTGTTGATGAGCAGATGCATGTAATCGACATGCAGGAAGGCATGGGTAAATCCGGTCCACAGCAAAGGCAGCGCCCCGCCCGGCCATTGCGCTGCGTTGGCAAAACGATCGGGAATAAAGGCGAACCAGATTCGCAGATTGCCCAGACCGTATTCATCGAGCGCCAGATCGGCGGCGATGTGAATCGCCCACATCAGCCCGATCAGCACCATGATGACACCCGGCACGTTGAAAATCGGCTCGCGCTGTGGCTGTTGCGGGGTGTCGGCCATCGGGTTTTCCCTTGTCTTGCGGCGGCGTTGTACCGGGTCCGCGGCTTATCCACACCGAGGCGGTGGAAATTAACCTTAATGATTGTTTAAGAGCGCTTTTGCGCAGCCGATTTGGCAATGTAGCGTTGTCTTGGCGGGCGCTCATCACGAGCTGCCGCATCGTATTGTTAAGGTCTGCCCGTATGCAACAGCGCTCGACGAAAACGCTCTACTCCTACTGGAACGAAATCCGCGGCGCGCGCTCCACTCCCGAACGCCGGGATATCGACCCTACACGGATTCGCGATGCGCTGGCCCATACCTTCATCCTCGAATCGAGCGACGGTCTCGATTTCAACTTCCGGCTGGCCGGCTCGCACATCTGCGCCACCTATTGCCGCGAACTCAAATCCCGCCCCTTTTCGGCCCTGTGGTCGGTGCGCGATCACGACGCGCTCGAAACGCTGATGCGCGCGGTGACCGAAGATCACGCGGTGGCACTGGTGACCTTCGAAGGCCGCACCGAGCGCGGTGAAAAGCTTTCTTTCGAGATGGCCCTCTTTCCGCTGCGCCACAACGGCGTCACGACGTCGCGGATGATGGGGGGACTGTCTGCTCTCGACACGCCGTACTGGCTCGGCATCCACCCTATCATCGACCAGCGCATCACCGGCTTGCGGCTGATCTGGCCCGACGACAGGGATACGGTTACACCCGAGGGCTATCGCAGCGCCATGCTCGACGACATCGCCGCGGCGATGAACGACAGCCCCGCCACGCCAATGCCGGCGACCGTTTCCGGCTATTCGGCGCGTCGCTACGCCCATTTGTCGGTGATCGATGGCGGAAAGAACTGACGCAGGGTTCGCCCGCGCCCTTACCGTCCGTTAACGCTATCGCGCATATTGTTGCAATGAAAACCGGCAGACGACAGGGCGGAACGCAACATGTTCAGCGAAGATACGACGCTTCGGGCGACAATGCCGACCGAGGCCCTGCCCCGTGAAGACGCCGATCGCTTCCAGCGCGTCCAGGTCTCCGTGCTCGGCCGGTACATGCTTGCCGATCGCCGGGAATTTCCGTGCCAGGTCATCGAGATGTCGCCCGGCGACGCGATGGTCATCGCGCCGGTGTCCGGAACGGTTGGCGAAAAAGTCATCATCTATCTCGACCATCTCGGCCGCGTGGAAGGGACAATTTTTGCCCTGATGGACGGCGGATTTCATATGGATATCGTGGCTTCTGCCCGGCGGCGCGACAAGATGGCGGCCCAGCTCACATGGCTGGCCAACAAGGACATCCTGAACCTGCCCGAAGACCGGCGCCACGAACGCGTGGTTCCCGATATCCGCCACTCCTCAATCGTTCTCGAGGATGGACGGCGCTACAATTGCAAGATCACCGACATCTCGCTCTCCGGCGCGGCCGTGGAAATCGACGTGCGCCCAGCGCTTGGCACCCCCATCTCTCTGGGCCGCATGCGGGCCCGCGTCGTCCGGCATTTCTCCGACGGTATCGCCGTGGAATTTGCGTCGGTGCAGGAAATGCTCACCGTGGTGCAACAGAATTTGCGGGTCAACTGACCGCGGCTTTGCCTTGCCGCCCCATCCAGCCGTGCGGGCCCTTGTAGAAAATTCCGGAAATCATCACCGCCAGTGAGAATGGCACCACGCCCAGCGCCACCAGTTGGAACATGTCGGCCCCGGCGATGGTGAAATGCCCGCGCGTTTCGTTAAGCAGTAATTGCGCCACAGTCTGGAATGCAACATGCAGGCCAATGCTCGCCCATACCGACCCGGTTACAACGCGCACCATGCCCAGAACCAGTCCCATGAAAAAGAACATGACGATGCGCTCGATCGGCACCGTGCCCGCGGCGATCGTCCAGAGCGCGGCACCCCACGCCGAAAACAGCATGGCCTGGATCACAACGGCCCACAATCGGCTCATCGCCGAGGAAAGCTGGCCGTAAATATAACCCCGGAACACCAGTTCCTCGGGCAGGGCCTCGAGCAGGAAAACGAGGACGACCAATACGGGCAGGAAGGCCAGTATTTCGGCCCACTCAACCGATGGCGTAACGGCGGCCCAGCCCACAATGAGACATAGCCCCAGCCCGAGCGCGAATGGCGCCAGCCACGCAAGGACGCCGACCAGAAACGGACGGACAGCCGTCACCGAGAGATCAAGGCCGATATCTTTCAGGCGGGCGCTGTCGTCGAACACCCGTTGCATCGCCATCACCAGCGACGCCGTCAGAAGCGTGGCAAGCGCAGCGCTCGTCATGTGCCCCGCCAGCGTGTAACCGGCATATCCCGAGCCCCAGACGACATCGCGCAGCCAGCCCAGAAAAAGCCAGATCACCACGACCGCCAGCCACAACACGCCGACACGAAGGCCAATCGATCCGAACTTCGTCATTTCCCGTCCTCCCCTGACCAATGTATTTGCCCCATCATTTCTTTGTATCGGCCCTCATGCCGCGCTCCAGAAGGTCGATCAACTGGTCGGCATAGGCCGAAAGGTCGGTCTCGGGGCGCCACGCCCACTCGCTGAGCCCGCCTTCGACCGTCTTCGAGATCAGGCCGGCAATGAATTCCGCATCGAGGTCGCCGCGAATCTGCCCCGCCGCCTGCCCATCGGTGACAAGCGCGGTCAATATCGTGCGCTCCTCCTCCGCCGAGCGCACGATATAGTCGGGTGTGCCCGACGCGCCGCCGTGGTTCAGCGCCAGGGTGCCGATGGCCAGCAATTCATCGCGATGATCGCGCATGTAGGCGATCTGGTGCCGGATATAGGCAGCGATCTGTCCCGCCGGATCTCCTGCCCGTTCGAGAAACGGCGTCATATAGGCCCCCGCCGCGTCCGCGACATGGCTGAAGACCGCCTCGAACATCTCGTCCTTGCCATCGAAATGATAGGTAATGACGCTCTTGGAAATTCCGGCTCGCGCGGCGATCCGTGAAAGCGAGGCGCGCGCGTATCCTTCATGGGCCAGCACGGCTATGGCTGCCTCCACGATCTGCCGCCTGCGCGCCTCTTCAATGAATGTCGCCATTGAAACCTGAACCAGTCCGAACGGTCGTATTTTAGACCGATCGGACTGATTATCAATCTCGAAATTTTCGTAGTGAACCGATCCTTAACCCGGCGGGCCTAATGTACCCGCATGTGCGCGAGACCGGTCGCTGGGGGGCGGGGTCGGAAAGCGCAACCACCCGCGTATTCTGGATGGTCACAAGTCATGCGTATCGTAAAAAAGGTCGCGGCGATTGCCGTGAGCCTTGCCGCCCTCACCTCCCTCTCCGGCTGCGTTTCGCTGTTCGGATTGTTCGGATCGAAAACGCCGCATGAATGCATGACCCGCGTCATGTATTTCGAGTCCAACCGCTCGAGCCCGGACGGCATGCTGGCCGTCGGCACGGTTGTGATGAACCGTGTCAACTCCCACCAGTTCCCAAGTGATGTCTGCGGCGTGGTCGGGCAGAAGAACCAGTTCGCCGACGGCGTGCTGTCCCGGCAGATGACCGAGCAGCGCAGTCTCAACCTCGCCGCCCAGATGGCGACTCGCGTGCTGCGCGGCGAGCGGCATCCCGGCGTACAGGACGCGATGTATTTCCATACGGCGGGTCTGAGCTTTCCCTACCGCAACATGCATTACGTGCTGGTGGCCGGCGGCAACGCCTTTTACGCACGGCGCTAAATCGGGCAAATGTTGCTCAAAGTTTCAAATTTGCCTAGTTTATAGGCAAATCCTTGCCGCTCGAGCCCAATTTGCGCCGGTTACGGCTGGCACGCCAATTGCACGCCCCTTGCCCGTCGAACGACACACACAAGGGGTAACAAATGGAACGCCGTTCTTTTCTCGCGATAGTAACGACACTCGCCATGCTCGGTTTTGCTGCACCGGCCCATGCCGATGCGCTGGCCGATATCATGGAATCCGGTACGCTCAAGGTCGCTGTGCCGCAGGATTTTCCGCCTTTCGGTAGCGTAGGACTCGATCTTGAATCGGTTGGCTACGACATTGACATGGCCAAGCTGATCGCCGACAAGCTCGGCGTCTCGGTCGAACTCGTGCCGGTAACCAGCGCGAACCGCATTCCCTATCTTCAGACCGGCATGGTCGATCTCGTGATCTCCAGCCTTGGCAAGAACCCAGAGCGCGAGGCGGTCATCGATTTCACCGATGCCTATGCGCCATTCTTCAACGGCGTGTTCGGCCCCGACTCCATAAATGTTGCATCGGTCGAGGAACTTTCCGGCTACACCATCGGTGTGACACGCGGCGCCGTCGAGGACCTGACGCTGACCGAGCTTGTGGGCAGCGATGTTTCGATCAGCCGCTACGAGGACAATAACGGCACGATTTCGGCTTTCCTTTCCTCGCAGGTGGACCTGATTGCCACGGGCAACGTGGTCGCGGCCGCCATTCTCGAGCGCAATCCACCGATCCGACCCGAGCTGAAATTCCTCGTTCAGAACTCTCCCTGCTATATCGGGCTGAACAAGGAAGAGCCCGAACTGCTCGCCGCGGTCAATACGATCATCGCCGACGCCAAGGCCGATGGCTCGCTCGAAGCGATCGCGCAGAAATGGTTGGGGCAACCCCTGCCTGCGGACCTCTGATACCTGCCAGTTGCCCCACCATGCCACGCATGGTTTCCCTCCCCTTTTTGGGGGAGGGATTGAGGGCAAGGCGGCACAACTGCTCTTAAAGGTTCGAGGGAACGACATGGGCTACCAGCTCAATTTCGCGTGGCTGCCACAGTACTGGCCCGCACTTCTCGAGGGTGTCGGGATTACCGCCTATCTGACCGTGGTCGGTGCGGTTCTGGGGTGTCTTTTGGGGGTGCTATGCGCCTGGACGCGGGCGTTGGGACCGCTTTGGGCACGGCCCTTCGTGGTGGGTTACGTGGAGTTGATCCGCAACACGCCCTTCATGATACAGCTCTTTTTCATCTTCTATGGCCTGCCCTCGCTGGGCGTGCAGATGGACGCCCTGCAGGCGGCGACGCTGGCCATGATCGTCAATCTGGGCGCCTATAGCTGCGAAATCATTCGAGCGGGAATACAGGCCACCCCCAGAGGCCAGTTTGAGGCCGGTGCCAGTCTGGCGATGACACCGATCCAGACCTTCATTCACGTCATCCTGATCCCGGCGCTACAAAGGATTTGGCCCGCACTGTCTTCCCAGATCGTCATCGTGATGCTCGGCTCGGCGGTGGTTTCCCAGATCGCGGCAGAAGATCTCAGCTACGCCGCCAATTTCATCCAGTCGCGCAATTTCCGGGCGTTCGAGACCTATATCGTTTCAACTCTCATCTATCTGATGCTGTCCATCGTTTTGCGGCAGATTCTCTCGGGCGTGGGCATGACCCTGTTTCCCAAACGAAGGGCCGTGCGATGATCGAGTTCACCTTATGGGACATATTGCGCAACCTGCTCCTGGCCGCGCGCTGGACGATCCTGCTCTCGCTGGTTTCCTTCATTGGCGGGGGCATTGTGGGCCCGCTCGTGATGTTCATGCGCATAAGCGCCAACAGGGCCGTCTCAACCCTGGCGCGCGGATATATCGAGCTCTTCCAGGGCACGCCCCTGCTGATGCAGCTGTTTCTGGCGTTTTTCGGCCTGGCCTTGCTGGGCTATACGATCCCTGCCTGGGCCGCCGCTGGCGTCGCGCTGGTTCTGTGGACTGCATCGTTTCTGGCCGAGATCTGGCGCGGCTGCGTCGAAGCCATCGCAAAAGGGCAGTGGGAAGCATCTGCCAGTCTGGGCATGGGCCGGATCGAACAATTGCGCCACGTCATCCTGCCCCAGGCCACCCGGATCGCCATTCCGCCGACCGTTGGCTTTTCCGTTCAGGTCGTTAAAGGCACCGCGCTTACATCCATTATCGGTTTTGTCGAATTGACCAAGGCCGGCACCGCCGTAACCAACGCCACCTTCCAGCCCTTCCTGGTCTATGGGCTGGTTGCGCTGATCTATTTTGCGCTGTGCTGGCCGCTCTCGAAATCCAGCCAGATCCTCGAAAGGAAGTTCAATGTCGCTCATAACCATCACTGATGTGAAAAAGCGCTTTGGCGACAACGAGGTCCTCAAGGGCATAAGCCTCGACATTGAACGCGGCGAAGTGGTCGCCATCATCGGCAAGTCAGGGTCCGGAAAATCGACGCTGCTGCGGTGCATCAACGGGCTTGAGCAGATCAATGACGGCGCGATCACTGTGGGTGGTGAGCAACTCCTGCCCGGCGAGGCCGCGCTCAAGGCGCTGCGGCTCAAGATCGGCATGATCTTCCAGTCCTTCAATCTGTTCCCGCACTTGACCGCCGGCCGCAATGTCGTGCTGAGCCAGACGGTGGTCAAGAAAACTCCCAGGGCCGAAGCAGAAGAAGTGGCACGCCAAATGCTCGACCGCGTCGGGCTTTTGCACAAATACGACGCCTATCCCGACGAACTCTCGGGCGGTCAGCAACAGCGCGTGGCGATTGCCCGGGCGTTGGCCATGCAGCCGCTGGGGCTGTTGTGCGACGAAATCACCTCAGCCCTCGACCCAGAACTGGTCAATGAAGTGCTCGCCGTGGTCAAGGAGCTGGCGGCGGAGGGCATGACGCTGGTCATGGTCACCCACGAAATGCGCTTTGCGCGCGACGTATGCGACAGGGTCGTGTTCATGCACCAGGGCCTGGTGCACGAAATGGGACCGCCCAACGATGTGTTTTCAGCCCCGAAAACGTCCGAGCTCAAGCAGTTCCTTGGCATGCTCTAGGCCGGGGGCCATGACTAACAGGCTGTAAATCCAGAGCATAAAACACGCTTAAAAACTGCGCGGCAATTTTTCTATCGGGGCAATTGCCGCCCCCTATCGTGGTCTCCGTCGGGGAGATCACGATAATGAAAAACAAATCGATCCTTATTTCGGGCCTTGTCGCCCTCATCGCATCCATCGGGACCGCCGCGCCCACGCTCGCTCAGGACGGTCGTCTCGAGCTGGCCTATGCCGAAGTTTCGGCTGGCACGACCTCCATTCCGGTCGGTCATATGGAATTCTGTCAGAAGCGCCCCTATGAATGCCAGCCCATGGCTGCGGCGGCACCTGCGGCGCTCAACGATAATCTGTGGCGCCAGCTTCAGGACGTCAACAACCACTACAACACCACGATAACCGCCGTGAGCGACGACGAGCTTTACGGCACCGAGGAATTCTGGACCTATCCCACATCGGGCTATGGCGATTGCGAGGATTTCGTCCTTGCCAAGCGCGCCGCGCTGATCGAGGGCGGCTGGAACCCGGCCAATCTGCTGATCTCGGTGGTCAAGCAGCCCAATGGCGAGGGCCATGCGGTTCTGATGGTTCGCACCGACCGCGGCGACCTGGTGCTCGACAACCAGGAAGGGCTCATCAAGCTCTGGACCGACACCCCTTACGCCTACATCAAGCGCCAGTCGCAGGCCCATGCCGGCCAGTGGGTCGATATCCTCGATGGCCGCGACGAGATCGTGACGGCCACAGCGACGGCGGGCCACTGAACAAAAGCGCCCGCCCGCAAACGCGATCGATACGCCAATGGCGCATCCGATATCACTCCCCGACAGGAGTGTTCACTGAGCCGGCATTCCTCCCCGAATGCCGGCATTTTTCTTTCAGGCGCAATGGACGCATTTGGGCGTTGCAGGATCGACCGCCAGCCGCTTCTCGCCGATGAATTCGCCGCAATCGACGCAATAGCCGAATTCACCGTCGCCCATTCGCAGCAGAGCCTGTTCGGTCCGCACTTTTTGCAGTTTCAGCCGCTCTTGGACTGCCCGGGCCATCGCCTGGCGCTGCATGGCATCCATGCGCGACAGGCGCCCGACACTCTGCTGGTCCAGCTCCACCGGCCCGCGCTCGTCAGCAGAGCGTTCGAGCTGGGCCGCGAGATCGGCCAGATCGGCCTCCAACCGCGGCCGAAAGCGACGCTCGAGTTCCGCGCTGTCGGGCTCGGTCATCGACCCTACCTGAACAGAAGGACAGGAATTTTGCAGGAGCGGATCATTTCCGAGGTGGTCGAGCCGATAAACAGGCTCCTGATGCGCGAATGGCCATAAGCGCCCATGACCAGAAGATCGACGCCGCCCTGCTCCACCACCTGGGCGATGACGGTTTCGGGCTGTCCCGCCTGAATGTCGGCTGTCACCTCAAGACCGGCAGCGATGAGCTTGGCTTTGGCGCTTTCGAGTTTCGCCCAGGCCTCCCCGCTCTCATTGCCGACGGTAAGGAGCCGGATCGACAAGCCCGCAAAAATCGGGCTGCTGGCGACATAATCGACGGCCTTCATTGCACTCGGCCCGCCATCGAAGGCAACGAGGACGGAGCCGATATCGGCAAAGCTCCTTGCCGCAACGAATACGGGACGCTTGGACGACCGGGAGACGCGCTCGAGATTTGATCCCAGATGCATCTTGGCGAAATCGGCACCTTCGCCCCGCTTGCCAATGACCAGCAACTCGGCATCTGCCTCCAGATCGCCAAGCGTCTCGACGATATCGCCATTCATCAGGCGGGTCGTGACCGCCGGAGCGCCTCCCTGATTCAAGATGGCCTGCGCATCCTCAAGGATCGCCCTGCCCTTTTGTTGAGACAGCTTGGCCCGACGTTCGTCGAGTTCGGCAAGATCGGCCAGCAACGCTGAGCGCGCGCCAAGCGCGATCGATCCGCTCAGATCGGTGACCGGCACGTCCCGGCGGCCAAGCACATGCAACACCTCGACCGGTTTTCCGGCACGTCTTGCCAGCCACGCAGCATTTTCGCAGACACTCTTGGAGTAGATCGACCCATCGACCAGCGCGATAAGTTTGTTTCCCATTATAGCCTCCCTAATGTGCCATCAGCTTGTCGATGGCGCCCGGCTTGTCGTGGACAGCCAGCTTGTCGACGATCGTTTCGCTGGCTTCGTTCAAACCGACGATTTCGACGGTCGCTCCCTCGCGGCGGAACTTGAGCACCGCCATGTCCAGCGCGGCCACGCTCGAAATATCCCAGATATGGGCACGGCTGACGTCGATGGTGACCGTTTCGAGTACCTCCTTGAAGTTGAAGGCTGCCATGAAATCGTCCGCCGAGGCAAAGAACAATTGCCCCTCAATCACATAGGTGCGGTGACGGCCATCCTCGGAAATCTCGGACCGCACGGCGAAGAGCTGGGCGATCTTCCAGGCAAAAAAGATGCCCGAAAGCAACACGCCCACCAGGACGCCGATCGCCAGATTGTGGGTGTAAACGACAGTAACCACGGTCGCGAGCATCACGATTGAGGACGAGCGCGGATGGGTGCGCAGGTTCAGAATCGAGGACCACGAGAAGGTGCCGATGGACACCATGATCATGATCGCAACCAGTGCCGCCATGGGGATGCGTGCCACAAGGTCTCCGAGCACCACGATCATGAACAACAGGAACACGCCAGCGGCAAAGCATGAAAGCCGGCCGCGACCGCCTGACTTCACGTTGATGATCGACTGCCCGATCATCGCGCAGCCCGCCATGCCGCCGATAAAGCCCGTCGCCGTATTGGCCAGCCCCTGCCCGATGCACTCCTGATTCTTGTCGGATGGCGTATCGGTGAGGTCGTCAACGATCTGCGCCGTCATCAGCGATTCGAGCAAACCGACCACGGCAACCGCCGCCGAATAGGGCAGGATTATCATGAGTGTGTCGAGGTTTATCGGAATATCCGGAATCAGAAACACAGGCAGCGTCGAGGGCAACTCGCCCATGTCGCCGACCGTGCGCACGTCGAAACCGAGAGCAATCGAAAGCACCGTCAGAACCACGATGCAGACCAGCGGAGAAGGAATGGCCTTGGTCAGCATCGGAAACAGGTAGATGATGCCCAGGCCGGCCGCGACCAGCACGTATGTCAACAGCGGCACACCGGTCAGCTCTGGAATCTGGGCAAGAAATATCAAAATTGCCAGCGCATTCACGAACCCGGTCATCACCGAGCGCGAGACGAATCGCATCAGATTGCCCAGCTTGAACATTCCCATGCCGATCTGCAGGATTCCGGCAAGAACCGTGGCGGCAAGCAGATATTGCAGCCCGTGATCGCGCACCAGCGTGACCATGAGAACGGCAGTCGCCGCGGTCGCCGCCGAGATCATTCCCGGGCGGCCGCCCGCGATGGCGGTCACAACTGCGATTGAAAAGGACGCGTAGAGGCCGATCTTGGGATCGACCCCGGCGATGATTGAAAACGCGATGGCTTCGGGAATGAGCGCGAGCGCAACAACGAGGCCGGCCAGAAGATCGCCGCGCACATTGCCAAACCACTGCGCGCGATAGGCGGTCAATGAGGTCATTAATTTTCCGAATGTCTTGAGAACCAAACCAGCGGAGCAAGGCGCTCCGGTCCAGGCGGGCTGGAAACTTGATTTAGTTGTCCGGCGGATCGGCGGCCGGAAGAGCCACCCGGGGTTTCACCGGGTCCAGGGTTCGTAAGGCTCCGTTTGACCGGAAACGACGCCCGAGCGCAAGGCATTGCTGCCATGCGCTGTGCGCATAGCGTCAGGCGGTGACCTTGAGAACCGAGATATAGGTGCCCACCACCATCATCCCGGTCACAAAACTCCAGCCGAATGCAATAACCGCAGCAAGCATGACGTTGACGGTGGAGGCCCTGCCGCTCGCATCGGCCCGCAGGCCGAGGCGCAACATCATGTACGGGCCGCAGATGAACATGACGAACAGATTGACGAGGCTCTCGAAGGCATTGGCGCCCTCGACGCGAAACTCGGCCACCTTGCGGGCAATCTGCTGGTAGAGATGCGTGCCGGTGCCGGCGACGCTCATGCCCACGGCGATCAGAAACAGCGCCAAAATCAGATGTGTCACGCTTTCCTCCGGCGCCGGACGACGCAGATGGCCGAATTTTTACGATTTATTAAGCATAAGTGCCGCCAAACTGGTTGTCATTGCTCACGCGCATCTATGGTTAATGTGAACAGCCCGTCTGCCACGCGCCAAAACGCCGCCCCTGCCCGCACGGCGGGTGCTGCACTTTACACGGTGGTCGCAATCGGGCTGATCGTTGCCATGGCCGGCCTTGGCGCGGCCTACGGGGTGCGGAACTGGCTTGAGGCGAGCACCGGGCAGCAAACCTCGCCAGAACTTTCGGCAAGTCACATCATCACCATCGGTGCCCAGCGCTACGTGATGCCTGCCGAGCTGCTCACCGACCCGATCCAGAGGCGCGACGGCTTTGCCGAGCGGATGGATTTGAGTTTGGCCCTGCCATTGGGCGAAAACGGGAAGCTGAGCGAAGTCGCGATCACGATCATGCCGCGCGGACGCATGCGCGCCAGCGCAGCGCTGCTCGATAGCGTCTATCTTCATCAGTTTGCATCCGATCAGCTTTCGGGCGTTCCCGGCCTTGTGGGAAAGCCGCTCGAACTCGATGCGGGAACGAACGGTGAAACGGTCTGGTACGATCCGCTCAGCGCCAACCCGTTTGTCGCCAAATGCATGACACCGGTCACCATGACAACGGGAGACAGAACCTGCCTGCGGGTGCTGACCCTTTCAGACCGCAACACAGCCGTCATTGCCTTCGAGCCGGCCGCACTCGACAATTGGCGCAGCTTTGATGCCCGTATCGAAGAGGCGTTGACGCCTCTCCGAAAATAGCGCTCTAGAACTGGTGGAGCTTGGGTCGTCGGCCAACCGTGACGTGGTCGATCTCTTCGATCTTGAAGCCCATGATGATCGAGGGGATCATCATGAACACCAGACAGAAAATCGGCAGCCCGACCACCGTAATCACCTGCTGCAGCGCCGTCAGCCCCAGATCGCCGGCCAGGATGATGAGCATAACGGCCACCATGCCTTCCGCCACGCCCCAGAACACGCGCTGGCGCACTGGTCCGGGTTCAGCCTCACCGGTGCAAAGCATGTCGACGACAAGTGAGGCCGAGTCCGAAGACGTCGCGAAAAAGATCGCGACGACGACGATGGCGATGCCCTGAACGAGCGTGGCCAAGGGGAAATGCTCGAAAAAGGCAAACATCGCCAACGGTACTGAATCGGCGACAGCCCGGCTCAATTCGCCCGCAGCGGGCCCCATCTGTTCGCGCAGCGCCAGCCCGATCCCGTCGATCTCCATGGCCTGCCAGCCAAAGATCGCAAACCAGATCAGGGTGAACAGCGATGGCGCAAGAAGCACGCCGAACACGAACTCGCGGATCGTCCGCCCGCGCGATATGCGCGCCACGAACAGGCCTATGAACGGTGACCAGGTCACGGTCCACGCCCAGTAAAAGACCGTCCAGTCACCCTGCCAGCCCCACGGATCGTTGGTGGGGTTGATATTGGCCAGCATGTCGTTCCAGAACGCCAGGCGGGGCAGATTGTAGAAATAGAGGCCGAACGTTTCGACGATGGCCCGCAACAGGAACAGGGTCGAACCGGTCACCAGAACAAAAACCATGAGCCCAACGGCCATGCCGATATTGAGGTTTGAGAGAAATTTCACCCCTTTGTCGAGCCCGGCAACGATCGAAACCACCGCGACGGCCGTGAGGACGACAAGGATCGCCACGGTCAGGGGAACGTCATCCGCCAGCCCCGTCAGCGCCGCGATGCCCGCCGAAATCTGCGAAGCGCCAAGGCCCAGGGACACTGCCACGCCGAACAGGGTCCCAAGGATCGAGGCGATGTCGATGGCTTTACCGACCGGCCCATAAATGCCGTCCTTGAGCAGCGGATAGAACACCGAACTCACCCGGACGGGAAGATCGTATCGATTGATGAAATAGCCAAAGGCCAGTCCCGGCAGCGTAAAGATCGTCCAGGTGTGCAGGCCCAGATGATAGACCGAGATCGAGATGGCATCCTTGGCCGCCTGTTCGCTGAACGGTTCGACGCCCGCCAGTGGCGGGCTCGAAAAATGGCTGACCGGTTCGGCCACGCCCCAGAACATCAAGACCGTGCCGATGCCGCCGGCAAACAGCATGGTGAACCAGGAAAGGTTGGAATAATCGGGCGTGCTGTCGCGCGGCCCGAGCTTGATATGGCCGTGACGGCTTACGGCTGCCCAGATCAGGAAGCCAAGCCAGACGTTGACGCCAAGGATGAAGAACCATCCAAGATTGGTGACGATCCAGGCCCGTGTCACCTCAAAGAAATTGCCGATCGGTTCGGGAACAACCACCAGCAGCAGGACGAACACAACCGTCAGTCCCGCCGAAACAAAGAAAATAGCCGGATCCGTTCTCAGACCCAGCCGCTCGGCCCAGGCTTCCATAACAGCCTCCCTCTCTTGGCCCACAACAATGTTCCCCCATCGGGGAGCATGCAGAACTAACGGCCGAAATGCAAAAAGGGCTCCCCCGCAGGAGAGCCCTCGCAATTTTTCTATCGATTTTCCCGAAGCCTAGCTGACTTCGTCGAGGTCGATATCGAGAATGGAAATCTGGACCATATAGGACCGCTCGCCCTCATCCTCATCGAGATAGATCAGCCCGATGAACTCATCGCCCAGATACAACTCGACCGAGTCGTCCTGCTTGGGGCGGGGGCGAACATCGATCGAGCGGTTCCCGAACTTGTGTTGCAGGTATTTCTGCAGCTTGATGATTTCTTCGTGCTTCACAAAATATCTCCATTGAGCGCTATCGATCGGCGAAACCGGTGCAACGCCGCCGTGAACGCTATCGAATACAATCGCTTTGAGGTCGGCGCGACTTTAGCCATCGCAGCCCTGAACGCAAGGACGGGGAACACTTTTCCCCGCTGGCCACACCGCTCAATCGCGCGGCACCATGACGATCTGGTCCATGACGGTGGCCGGCTGGTTGCATCCCGCTTCCCCGACCACCTTGGCGGGAACGCCGGCAACCGTGGTGCGGGGGGGCACTTCCTTGAGCACAACCGAACCGGCGGCAACGCGCGAGCAGTCGCCAACCCTGATATTGCCCAGGATCTTGGCCCCGGCCCCGATCAGCACGCCGTTGCCGATCTTGGGATGACGGTCCTGATCGGCCTTTCCGGTCCCGCCAAGCGTTACCGCGTGCAGGATGGAAACATGATCACCGATCACCGCGGTCTCACCCACCACGAACCCGGTGGCGTGATCGAGCATGATGCCCTTGCCGATGCGCGCTGCCGGATTGATGTCGGTCTGAAACACCTGGCTGGACCGGCTCTGCAGATAAAGCGCGAAATCGCGGCGCCCCGTGTTCCACAGCGCATGTGCAAAGCGGTGCGTCTGGATGGCCTGAAAGCCTTTGAAGAACAGAAACGGCTCGACGATCCGGTGGCAGGCCGGATCGCGCTCCAGCGTCGCAGCCAGATCGGCGCGGGCCGAAGCGGTGATTTCGGGATGGCTGTCGAGCATTTCATCGAACGCCTGCCGAATGAGATCGGCGGGAACGTCCGAATGATCGAGCCGCGCCGCCAACCGATGGGCCAGCGCCGATTCGAAGCTCGTATGGTTGAGAACGCTCGAAATCGCCATTTGCGTGAGGAACGGTTCGTCCGCGCAGATGCGCTCGGCCTCGACCGTCATCGCATCCCAGATGGGATCGACGGCCTTGATATTGCCGGGCTTCTTGACGCTCGAGGACATCGCGTTCTCCGCATGCTCGTTTTCTGGTTGCCACATATAGGCGAACCCATTGTCGCAAACAAAGGGTTCTGAGGCAAATTGGTTCACTTTTGCCTTACGCGGGATAAACGCGCGCCAAAAACGCCAGCGCTCCGCGTTTGAACTGCGGATCGCCGGTTGCCCGCATATGGTCGCGCCGTTCGATGATCAGCGCCTCTCCGTGCGGGATAAGATCGGCCAGGGCCTGGGGGTCGCCGCCAACCTCGTCTTCGCTGCCCACCGCGACCAGAACCGGAACCTCGATCCGCCCGACCTGCTCCTGGCTCATTTTCGTGCGTGAGCCGGCCATGCAGGCCGAAAGCGCCTTCAGATCGCTTTTTGTGTGTTCGGCGAAAATGCGGAATTGGCGGCCGGTCTTGTGGGTCACCTCGGCCAGGGTTGGCGCGTTGAGCCCGGCGATGATTTCGTCGCTGTCGAGCATGGGCCGCACCATGTTGCCGCCCAGCCCGCCAAAGATTGCGCAGGCGACTTTTTCCGGGTTCTGGATGCACACGAAAGCGCTGATGCGCGCGCCCATGGAATAGCCGATGAGCGCGGCCTTTTCGAACCCCAGATGATCGATGAGGTTGGCGACGTCGCGTGCCATGTCGGGGGCGCCATAGACCGATGGATCGTAAATCTTTTCCGATGCGCCGTGACCGCGATTGTCCAGCGTGATGACCTGATACCCGGCACCGGTGAGTTCATCGACCCAGCCGGTTGCCACCCAATTAACGTTACCGTTGGAGGCAAAGCCATGGACGGCGACGATGGGCTTTCCCTCACCATGAACCTCATAGGCAAGCGTGAAACCTTCGGATTGGAAAACCGGCATAAGGGATTCTTTCGACTCTGGAATTTCACCCTCTTACCAAGCCCGCGGTGCAGCGCCAACATGCCTCTGGCCATACCCGGCCCAAATCGGTATGGTCCGGCCGATTTCAAACAGCCCAGCCGGATGGTCGCTCTCATGGCACAGCACGGAACTCCTCACTTCCACAATTCCGAAGGTTTGGCCCGCATCGAGATCGGCGCCAAGGAATTCCAGTGCGTCGGCGCAAAGCCGCCCTTCGACCATCCCCATGTGTTTCTCGACATGGGGCACGACACCGAGATCGTCTGCCCCTATTGCTCGACCCTCTATGTCTTCAGCCCCGCCCTGCCCCATGGCGCGGCCAATCCGCCCAGCGCGGTGTTCGAGGTCGAACACGCCTAGAGCCCTATGGGCGCTCGGCGCACAGTCTATATCGCCGGCGCAGGGATCGCCGGGCTGACCCTGGCGCTGGCGCTCGCCAAGTTTGGCCTGCATGTTGTGGTGCTTGAACGAAATGCGTCAATTTCCGAATTCGGCGCCGGGCTCCAGATCAGCGCAAACGCGCGAAAGGTCCTCGATAGTCTGGGGCTTTCCGAAGCGATAGCCGCACGCAGCTTTGCGCCCGAAGGGATCGATATCTTTCCCGACGGAAGGGAAAAGCCGCTCCAGACCCTCACGCTGGGCAAGGCGATAAATGCCCGCTTTGGCGCGCCCTATGCCGTGATGCACAGGGCCGATCTCGTGGACGCGCTCCACGCCGCCGCAAAGCGATTCGCCAATATCGATATCGTCTTTTCCGTCGCCGATTTTGCTTTGGAGCGTTCAGGCAACGGGCTGACGGTCAGCGCACAAGAGCCCGATGGCAAGATACGCAAGGCAAAGCCATTCGCGTTCGTCGGCGCCGATGGCGTGCGCTCGGCGACCCGAACGCGCTATCTGGGTGGGCCGGCCGCCCGATATACGGGAAAAGTCGCGTGGCGCGCGCTGGTGGCTCCCGAAGCGCTTTCGGATGTCCTCGATCTCGAGCGCACCAGCCTGCTGCTCAACCCCCGTTTTCATCTTGTGGTCTATCCCCTGCCACACCGAAACGCCGCCAATCTGGCGCTGTTTACGCAGGAAAAGGAGAACGATCTTTCCGTTCTCGACCAGCGTTCGCCGCGGCTAAAATCCAGCAAGGACAGGCGCCTGACCCGTATTCTGGACTCAGTGGGCGAAGGCTGGACGCCCTGGGTACTCTCGAGCGTGGAAACACCACTCTGGCACGATGGCCCCATCGGGCTGATCGGCGACGCCGCCCACGCCATGCTGCCATTTCAGGCACAAGGTGCGGCCATGGGCATCGAGGATGCCGCCGTGCTTGCCCCCCTGCTCGCCGCATCGCCCACCGCCGAACACGCGTTTTCCCGCTTCGCAAGCTTGCGACAGGATCGGGTCAAGCGCGTGCAGCAGGTCTCGGCGAGAAACGGCAGGATCTTTCACATGGGCTTCCCCTTTTCCGTGGCCCGCAACGCGATTATCCGGGCCGAAGGCCCACAGGGACATTTCAGGAGATTGGACTGGCTGTATGGCTACGACGCCATTCAATCGGGAGAGAGTTGATTGCAAAGACCGGAACCGGGTCTTGGTGCTTGCCTTTCCCCTAGCCGTTGTGCCAACTGAACCCTTATCAAAGGCCGCAGTACACTCTTATGCGCGTTAATCCCCAATCGAAGCTGACGCTGGTCTTCATTCTCATGACGGTGTTTCTCGACATCGTCGGGCTCGGGATCATCCTGCCGGTGCTTCCCGGGTTGATCGTCGAGTTGTCCCACGAAGGGATTACCGACGCTGCCAAGATCGGCGGTTATCTGATCTTCGTCTATGCCTCGATGCAGTTTATCTTCTCGCCAATCCTGGGCAATCTGTCCGACCGATGGGGACGCCGCCCGATCCTGCTGCTCTCGCTGGTCGGGCTGTCGCTCGATTATCTCATCATGGCCTGGGCGCCCACTTTGCTCTGGCTTTTCGTGGGCCGGGTCCTCTCAGGGATCTGCGGCGCGGCAATGGGCACGGCAACGGCCTATGTCGCCGACATCACGCCCAAGGAAAAGCGCTCGCAGCGGTTCGGTCTGATCGGCGCGGCCTTCGGGCTCGGCTTTATCGTCGGCCCGGTGATCGGCGGCGAGCTGGGCGAATTCGGGCCCCGCGCGCCCTTCTATCTGGCCTCGGCGCTGGCCGCCGCCAATGTGGTGTTCGGCTTTTTCGTCCTGCCCGAAAGCCTCTCGAAATTCCGGCGCCGCCGGTTCAACTGGAAACGCGCCAATCCGTTCGGCGCGCTTTGGGCCTTCCGGCATACCCCGGTGATCTTCGTCCTGCTCGGCTGCGTTTTCCTGTTTTCGCTGGCCGGACAGACCTATCCCAATGTCTGGAACTTCTTCACGATTGAGGAATTCGGCTGGGGGCCGTCCCAGGTCGGCCGGTCGCTGGCCATCTTCGGCATCCTTTTCGCGCTGAGCCAAGCGCTTCTGGTCGGATTTTCCACGCGCTATCTCGGCGTCACGGCGACGGTTATCATCGGGCTTTCACTGGCCGTCATTGCGTTTATCGGTGTCTCGATGATCCACACGGAGTTGGGGCTGTGGACCTTCCTGGTCGTCGGGGCCTTTTCCGGCATCGCGGCGCCCGCCCTCACCGGGCTTCTTGCCAACAACACACGCGCCAATCAGCAAGGCGAACTTCAGGGCGCCGTCAACGCCTCAAATTCCCTGACGGCAATCATAGCGCCTCTGGCGGCAACGCAGATGTTTTCGTTTTTCACCACAAATGCGCTGCGCCCCATCACCTTTCCCGGCGCACCGTTCTTTGCGGCCGGGATTATCGTTGCGGGGGCCATGGCGCTCTTTATCTACGCTTCCATCAGATACGACCTTTCGCACCGCCCCTATGACGAGGCGCGCGAAAAGCCGCGCTATCCCCAGCCGAGCGGCCAGGCCGTCAATCCGCCGGAGACCGAATTGCCCGAAGATGAGGACGGAAATGGCGAGGGCGAGCCCGCGACGCAGCCCGCAAACAAATAAGGCCGGGTTTCCCCGGCCTTCTCATTATTGACCGATCAGGCTCGGCCAAGTGTGATGGAAATCGCCATCCTTGTCCAAACGCTTGAACCCGTGGGCGCCGAAGAAATCGCGCTGGCCCTGTGTCAGGTTCGTCGTTCCGCGCGCCTGACGGTAAGCATCGAAATAGGCAAGGGCGGATGAGAGGCACGGCGCGGGCAATTCGTTGATCGCGCAGGTGGCGACCACCGCACGCAAGGCGCCATTGCTGTCCTTCATCATGTCCACAAAGGCCGGCTGGGTCAGAAGATTGGCCGCCCCGCCGCTGTCGAACGCCTGGGAAATCTGGTCAAGGAAGCGCGAACGGATGATGCAGCCGGCCCGCCAGATCTTGGCGATGGTGGCAAGCGGCAGATTCCAGCCGTTATCCTCGGACGCCTTGGCCATAACCGCGAAGCCCTGTGCATAAGCGGCGATCTTGCCGGCCAGCAACGCCTTTTCCAGCGCCTCTAGCGAAATGGTCGCGTTGCCTTTCACGCCGGCGCCATAGATTTCCTCGCCCCGGACGCGCTCGTCCTTCATGGCCGAAATCGACCGGGCGGCAACCGCACCTTCGATAGTTGTCGCCGACACGCCCAGATTGAGCGCTTCGATGGCCGACCAGCGCCCCGTGCCCTTCTGGCCGGCGGCATCGAGGATCACGTCAACCAGCGGCTTGCCGGTTCCCTCATCCTTCGCGTTGAGTACATGGCCGGTGATCTCGATCAGATAGCTGTCGAGCGGCCCCTTGTTCCACTCCTCGAAAACCTTGGCGCAGTCTTCCGGGCTCATGCCCAGCCCGTCGCGCATGATGCCGTAAATCTCGCCGATCATCTGCATGTCGGCATATTCGATGCCGTTATGGATGGTCTTGACGAAATGGCCCGCCCCGCCGGTCCCCAGATAGGCGCAACACGCCTCGCCATTGAATTTGGCGGAAATGGCGGTCAGCACCGCCTCGGCGTTCTCCCACTGGGCTTCCGAACCGCCGACCATGATGGAAGGGCCGTGCCGTGCGCCCTCTTCGCCACCCGATACCCCGATGCCCAGGAACCCGATCCCCGTGCCGTCGAGTTCGGAAAAGCGGCGCACCGTATCGTGGTAATTGGCATTGCCCGCGTCGATGATGACGTCGCCTTCTTCAAGCAGCGGCTTGAGCTCGGCGATCACCTGATCGACGGGATCGCCGGCCTTGACCATGATGATGACCGAACGCGGCCGCTTGAGCATGGAAATGAACGTCGCCAGTTCGCCGCTGCCCATGACGTTGGATTTGAGGTCCCCGGCATTGGCCAGAAACGCATCCACCTTGTCCGCCGTGCGATTGTAAACAGCGACCTTGTAGCCGTTATCGGCGATGTTGAGGGCAAGGTTCTCGCCCATCACCCCAAGCCCGACCAGGCCGATATCTGCCTCTTCCATGCACAAAGCCTCTCAACTTTCGAGTGCGGTCAGGAAAAGTTGCAGACTTTTCCGGTTCGACCGCGCGACCAAATAAGGACCTGGAAAGCGCGGTGCCTGTTGATTGGGCCGCCCTCGGTTCCAGTTCTATAGCCCTTGTCTCTAGCCCTCGACGCGGGCCGGGGCAAGTTGTGCCGGCCCTCTGACGTGCATCGGCCCGCCTTGCTGTAACTCCGATGCATCAATGGCCTGCAACCGATTGCAGCGCGGACGGGACCGTGGCAGGTATGAAACCTCCGACCAACAGCACCCGGACCGCCATGTCGTCTTCCTCCTCCGCCCAGCCTCGTCTCATCGTCGTCATGGGCGTTTCGGGCGCCGGAAAATCAACGATCGGAGAGGAGTTGGCAGATCGACTGGAGGTGCCGTTCATCGATGCCGACAACCTTCATCCGCGCGCCAATGTCGAAAAGATGCGTGGCGGCACCCCGCTCGAGGATTCCGACCGCTGGCCGTGGCTGGAGATCGTCGCCGACGCCATGCGCAACACGGCAGACACCAATGGTCGCGTCGTCTGCGCCTGTTCGGCCCTGCGCAGGGCCTATCGCGATTGCCTGACGAACCGGGCCGAAGAGCCGATCGCCTTTGTGCTGCTGCACGGGGACAAATCGGTCATCGCCAAGCGTCAGGCCAATCGGCCGGGCCATTTCATGCCGCCTGCCCTGCTCGACAGCCAGTTCGCAACGCTTGAGCCGTTCGGACCCGACGAGCATGGCATAACCATCGACGTCGCGCTGACGATCGACGAAATCGTCGATCAGGCGGCTGAAGCGCTCACCTAGCGCCGCTCGACCGTATAGCCGCGTTCTTCCAGAATCTCGGGAATCGAATCGGGGCCGACATAATGGCCCAACCCGACAGCGACAAGCGCCGTACCCTTGCCGGACAGGATGTCCTCGATGCCATCTGCAAATCCTTGATTGCGTTCGACGAACAGCACCTCGTAAAAGCCTTCGAGCTCATGGGCAATTTCCGCGGTCTCGGCTTTCAGCGTCGTCAGATCGCCGTCGATCCAGCTTTCCAGTTCATCGACAAGTTCGGTCTTGGCATCCTCATACTCGATGATGGTCTGGCGCAACACGTCCAGTTGCACCTCCTCATCCATGCCTGACAGCGTTTCGAACTGTTCCTCGAAGGTCTCAAACCCCATAACGGGAATGCCCAATTCGTCTGCCCGGTCCTTGATGTGCATGTCGATGCCGCCCTGGGGATCGAACCCGGCCTCGACAAGCATCAGGGCCGAAATCTGCAGATAGGCGTACCACGGACGCAGCCCGTCGAAACTGTCGAGCGGCACACCATGCTCGTCCAGAATGGTTTGAAGTCCGGACATTTCCTCGTCATCGAGCAATGAAGAGAGCGGTCGGTCGGGCGACATGCCCGATGCCATGATGAGCCCGAACAGGTTTTCGGGCGGATCGAAGCTGTCGAGTTCGAGCCAGACGCTGTCGGCGCGGCCGAGAATTTCGGCAAGTTGCGGACTTTCCCAATCGACCCCGTCGCGCATCATGTGCACGGTGCCGATCATGTAGATCGTCGAATTATCGTCCTCGATAACCCAGATTGGTGGCTCGGGCGTTTGGGCGGCAAGCGGTGTGGCCATTGTTCCAACCAGCAGGCCGGCCGCAATCCTTCTGATCCATTGTCCAAACGCCATAAATTCAATCCTTCCAATGCAAAAGCAGAATGGGGAGAACCCCCGGTCCAAGAAATTGTTTCGAAAAGTTTATCTCGCCATTACTATGAAGGCATGACCCTTGCCCAAACCATAAGCGCGCCGCTTCATCGGCCATGGCCCCGCCGCTGGGTCGCCGCGGCCGGATTTGCCGTTCTGGCTATGGCGGCAGTGGCATTATGGGGCAGCGGATACGCCAGCCGACTCTATTTCGACGAGGCCAATGCGCGCGGAAACAACACGCTGCGTCTCGCCGTTGCCGTTCTGCGCGGCCATATGGAACGCTATGAAAGTCTGCCACGGGTCATTGCCGATTTCGACGACATCAAGGCTGTCGTCGCCGATCCGGGCAATCAGGGCCTGGTTGCGGACGTCAACGCCTATCTCAAGCAGATCAACACCCAGTTCGAATCGTCCGACATCTACGTGATGGGCGAGGACGGCACGACCATCGTCGCCTCCAACTACGACAGTGAAGCGCCCTTCGTGGGCGAAAATTTCCAGTATCGCCCGTATTTTTATGACGCCATCGATGGTGGCGAGGGCCGGTTCTTTGCTCTTGGCACCACATCGTTCAAGCGCGGCTATTATTTCGGCGCGCCAGTTCTGGTGGACGGGGAGTTCAAGGGCGTCGTGGCGGTCAAGGTCGATGTCGATTCCATCGAGGAGACCTGGCGCGGCGGCGATTATCTCATCGTCGTGACCGACCCTGAAGGCATCATCTTCATGTCGAGCCGGGCTGACCTGCTCTACAATTCCATGCTGCCGCTTACGCCCGACCGGCTGGCCCGCACCGCCGAAACCCGCCGCTATGCCAATGCTGAACTGGCCGAGCTGCCCTTCCGCGAAACCGGTGACGAGCGCCATCGCCTGATCAGCATCGAACGCGAGGAAACCGCGAGCGAATATCTCGTGGTCTCCGAGGCCATGCCCGAGGCCGACTGGACGGTGAGCGTCATGCTCGACACCGCCTCGGCCCGGGCCCAGGCGCTCACGACCACAATTATCGCCCTCCTCGCCATTGCGCTGGGCACATTGGCCGGCGCGATCTACGCCCAGCGGCGGGCCCGGCTGCGCGAGCGCATGCACCTCCAGCGCGAGGCCAAGGAAATGCTCGAGCGCCGCGTTACAGAGCGCACCGCCGAACTGGCCAGTCTCAACATCAAGCTCGAAGAGGAAGTGGCCGAGCGCCGGGCGACCGAACAAATTCTGCGCAAGACCCAGTCCGACCTGATCCAGGCTGGCAAACTCGCCGCTTTGGGCCAGATGTCGGCTGCCCTGTCCCATGAATTCAACCAGCCGCTTTCAGCCGCCCGCAACTACGCCGACAATGCCCTGGTGCTGATCGAACGTGGCCGGATCGAGGATGCCAGTGCCAATGTCGGACGCATTTCCGGATTGATCGATCGCATGAATTCGATTTCGCGCCATCTGCGCAATTTCGCGAGAAAACCCAACCAGAAGCTCACAAGCGTGCCGCTCGATCTCGTCATTGGCGATACTGTCGAACTGCTGAACTGGCGTATCAAATCAGCGGGAATAGAGCTTTCCCTCGATATCGGGGATGACCACCTTGTCATCGTGGGGGGCCCGGTCCGTCTGCAGCAGGTATTGGTCAACATCCTCACCAACGCCATCGACGCCGCCGAAACCGGTACCGACCGCCGCATCGCTCTGACGGCAAGGCGCCTCAAGGACCGCGCCATCGTCACGGTCCGGGACCATGGGCCCGGCGTCGCTCCGGGGTTGGCGGAACGGATATTCGACCCGTTCTTTTCGACCAAAGGCGTCGGCAAGGGCCTAGGACTGGGGCTATCGATCTCCTACAACATCATAAAGGATTTCGGCGGCGAGTTGCGTGTGGAAAATCATCCCGAGGGTGGAGCGCTGTTCACGATCGAACTCCAGCACGTCCAATTGCCAGCCATGGCGGAACCAGCCCAATGAGCGGCGAAAAAATCATCCTTGTCGACGACGAAAACGAGCTGCGTCATTCAACGGCCCAGGCTCTCGAACTCGCCGGATTCGAAGTCATCGATTTCGCTTCCGCCGAACAGGCCACCCATTTCGCGGGCTTTGGCTTCAAGGGCATCGTCATCACCGATATCCGCATGCCGGGGCTCGATGGCCTGACATTGATGAACAGGCTGCATGAACTGGACCGCGATATACCGGTTGTCCTGATTACCGGCCATGGCGATGTGCAACTGGCCGTCCGCGCCATGCGCGAAGGTGCCTATGACTTCATCGAAAAGCCTTTCGTGACCAGCCAGTTGACCGAAATCGCCGCCCGCGCCCTCGAATACCGCAAGCTGGTATTGGAAAACCGTGTCCTGCGCGCCGCTGCCGGCCAGAGCGATGATCTCGAACAGCGGCTTTTGGGCCGCTCCAACCCAATGGTGGAACTGCGGCGCAAGCTGCGCACCATCGGCCCGACCGATACCGACGTCCTGATCGTGGGCGCTACCGGTTCGGGCAAGGAGGTGACCGCCAGGGCGCTGCACGACCTGTCCCATCGATCGAGCAAGCCCTATATCGCGATCAACTGCGCGGCATTGCCGGCCAATCTGATCGAAAGCGAATTGTTCGGCCATGAAGTCGGCGCGTTTCCGGGCGCCATGCGGGCCCGGTTCGGCAAGTTCGAGCTGGCCCAGGGCGGCACTATCCTGCTCGATGAGATCGGCTCGATGCCCATGGACGTTCAGGGCAAGCTTCTGCGCGTCATTCAGGAACGAACCATAACCCGGCTGGGCTCCAATGACGGACTGCCCCTGGACGTTCGGTTTATCGCCACTTCGAAAACCCCGCTTGAAGCCGACGTCGCGGCAGGCACCTTCCGGGCCGACCTGCTCTATCGGCTCAACGTCATAACGCTGGAAATCCCCCCACTGTCCGAGCGGCGCGAGGACATTCCCCTGCTCTTCATGCAACTTCTGACAGAGGCCGCGGCCCGCTATAGGCGCGAGCCGACCACGGTACCGCCGCAGGTCCTCACGGCACTCAGCGAGCGTCATTGGCCCGGCAATGTGCGCGAACTGCGCAACGCCGCCGATCGCTACATCCTCGATCTTGGCCTTCCCTTCATCGAAACGGTGAGCGAGAGCGATGATACGGAAGGTGATTCGAGACTGGCAGACAGGGTCGCCGATTTCGAGCGCGGCGTTATCGAAAGCGCACTGATCGCCCACGCGGGCAGCCTCAAGCCGGTCTATGAATCACTCGGACTGTCGCGCAAATCGCTCTACGAAAAGATGCAGAAATACGGTCTTGAGCGCGGCCGCTACCTTCCCAGCGAGGCGGAGGCGGACTGATCTGGGCGAAATTGTGGGGGATTCCACCCGCCAGACAGGCCCAATGTTACCGTTTCCACCCACCGGCGCCTCAAACTATGAAAAAATCGTGACCGCCCCCTCCGGCGCCGCTTGCGCAGGGCCACTCATTGCGCCCCTCATGGACCACCGCCGGGCGATGCGGAGGACGTTACGCGCCCGGTATGGATGAACCCAAAGAGGTAACCCCACGGGAGGAACGCAATGTGTTTTACCACTCTTGCCGCGTTTGCGGCAGCGACCCTGCTTGCCGCAACACCGGCAATTGCCCAGGATGATCGGTCCGACTGGCCGTCGAGCATGACGATCGGCACGGCCAGCCAGGGCGGCACCTATTTTATTTACGGCACCGGCCTTGGCGGCCTCATCACCGAGGAACTCGGCATCAACGCCTCGGGTGAAGTGACGGGCGGTCCGGTCCAGAACTCCACGCTGATCGAAACCGGCGACCACATCATGGGTCTTGTCACAATGGGCCCGGCCTATGAAGCCTGGACCGGCGTGTCCGAGCTGGCGCCCGGCGTCGAGCACAAGAGCCTGCGCGCTCTGTTCCCGATGTACCAGACCCCCTTCCAGGTCGTGACCCTTGCCTCCTCGGGCATCGAATCCGTTGCCGATTTTGACGGCAAGCGCGTTTCTGTCGGCCCCGCCGGCGGCACGGCTGCCACCTATTGGCCGCGCTATTTCGAAATCCTGGGCGTCTCGCCCGAGATCAGCTATTCGGGCGCCAACGATGCCGTCAGCCAGGTCAAGGACGGTCTGATCGACGCCTTCGCGTTCGCCGCCGGCGTGCCGATTGCGGCCTTTGCGCAGATTGCTGCCGAAAACGACGTCAACATCTTCGGCTTCACCGAAGAGGAGCGTGGCCAGATCCTGACGCAGATGCCCGAAATGGCGGCCTTCGACGCCCCCGGCGGTCTCTATGACGGCTTCCCCGAGGAAAGCCCCACGGTCGCGATGTGGAACTTCGCCATCGCCAGCGAATCCATGCCCGAAAGCCTGGCTTACGAAATCACCAAACTGGTGATGGAGAACACCGAACGCATGGTGCAGATCCACTCGGCTGCCGCCGAAACAACCATCGACAACGTCGACAAGAATACCTTCATGCCGTTCCATCCGGGCGCTGTGCGGTACTTCGATGAAGTCGGCATCGAAATTCCTGACGAATTGCGCGGCTAACGCCGACATCTGAAGGATGTTCAAGGCGGATGACGGTTTTTGCCGCCATCCGCCTGTTTGCAGGAAAACACATTCTGGCGCATGCTGTTGATGCGCCATCCGGGGCAGGATCGGCCCGCGGGAGGAAAATTCAATGTCTCAGGACAATGCCGCACCGGCCAGCGACGCCGGTCCGATGATCGCACAGGGGACCGACGAGGAACCCCTCGCCACCAACCAGCGCAGCCTTGCGGGCCGGATCGGCCTGGCCGTCACACTCATGGCCATCGCCTACACTGTGTTCCACATCTATGTGATGAACATTTCGCCGCTCGAACCATGGGCCTATCGCATGGTCCACGTGACCGGCGGGCTTTTCATCGGCTTTCTCACCTATTCGGCGCTTACCCTCAATCCCGAGGCGCCCGCCGTGGCCCGCAGCCGCAGCCCCATTGAGTGGGGGGTGATCGGGGTCGCTGCCGCTGGTGTCCTCTATGGCGCTGTCATGGTGGGCTACGCCTGGGCCGGCCGCTGGTTCGGCTTTGCGCCCATGCCCGACGCCTTCGTATTCGGCACCTACGGCCTGCCGCTGCTCATTGGCACCATTGCCGCGGTCGCCGCCGCATGGCTGTTTTCCGACCGCGATCGCGAGCGTGTGCATCCGGCAGACTGGTTGCTGGGCATCGCCGCGCTCGCCATGTTCGGCTATATCATCTTCAACGTCGGCGCCCTGCGCCTGCGCGCCGGCACGGGCATGGCCCAGACCGCCGACTTCTACGCCGCCCTGGTCGGGGTCATCCTGATCCTTGAGCTCACCCGCCGCGTTGCCGGACTGGCCCTGGTCATCATCGCCGGCATCTTTATCGCCTACTCCTTCGTCGGCCCCTGGCTGCCGGGCTTTCTGACCCATCGCGGCTATACCGCCGAGCGGTTCTTCACCTATATCTTCACCGACCAGGGCATCCTGGGCGATCCGATTGCGGTCTCCTCGACCTATATCATCCTGTTCATCGTCTTCGCCGCCTTTCTCCAGGCTTCCCGCGTCGGCGATTATTTCGTCAACTTCGCCTTTGCCGCAGCGGGCAACATGCGCGGCGGTCCCGCCAAGGTCGCGGTCTTCGCCTCGGGCCTGATGGGCATGATCAACGGCACATCGGCCGGCAATGTGGTCGCGACAGGTTCGCTCACCATCCCGCTGATGAAAAAGGTCGGCTATCCGTCAAAAAGCGCTGCGGCCATCGAGGCCACCGCATCCTCGGGCGGGCAGATCCTGCCCCCGATCATGGGCGCCGGCGCCTTCATCATGGCCGAGGTGACGGGCATTCCCTATACCGAGATCGTGGTCGCGGCGATCATCCCCGCGCTGCTCTATTTCGTCTCGGTCTATTTCATGGTCGATCTGCAGGCGACCAAGCTCGGCATGAAAGGTATCCCGAAAGCCGAACTCCCCAAATTCCGGGCGCTGGCCAAACAGGCCTTCCTCTTCCTGCCGATTATCATCCTGATCTATACGCTGTTCGCGGGCTATTCGGTGATCCGCGCCGGAACGGTCGCAATGGCCTCCGCCGCTGTGGTGTCCTGGCTCACGCCCTATCGCATGGGTCCCACCGCCGTCCTCAAGGCGCTCGAACTCGGCGCCAAGATGTCCATCCAGCTCGTCGCGGTCTGTGCCGCTGCCGGTATCATCGTGGGCGTGATCGCTCTGACCGGCGTGGGCGCGCGGTTCTCCTCGCTCCTGCTCGGCATTGCCGAACAGAACCAGTTGATCGCGCTGTTCTTTGCCATGTGCATCTCGATCATCCTCGGCATGGGCATGCCAACGACCGCGGCATACGCGGTGGCTGCCGCCGTGGTCGCCCCGGGCCTGATCCAGTTGGGCATCCCTGTCCTCGTGGCCCACTTCTTCGTCTTTTACTATGCAGTGATGTCGGCGATTACCCCGCCCGTGGCGCTGGCCGCCTATGCCGGTGCGGGACTGTCGGGGTCCGATCCGATGAAGACCTCCGTGGAAGCCTTCAAGATCGGGCTGGCCGCCTTCATCGTGCCGTTCATGTTCTTTTACAGCCATGAACTGCTCATGCAGGGCGAATGGATCGACATCGCGCGCGTCGTCGGCACCGCATTGCTGGGCATGTACCTGCTGTCGGCCTCGGTACAAGGTTACTATTTCGGTGCCATCGGCATTATCTTGCGGATCGTTCTTTTGATCGCCGCGCTCGCGATGATCGAAGGCACCTGGTACACCGACCTGTTCGGCCTCGCCGTCGCGGTCGGACTGTTCTTCTACCAGAAGCGTGTCGTGACGCCGCGAACGCTGGCCAAGGGCGCGGATTGACGTCCTCAGCCTCTTAAGACACGAAGGCCGCCTCTTGCCGGGGCGGCCTTTTCTATTTGCGGCCGGTTCAGTGCTTGCGGATCGCGTCCTTTACCTTGCCGGCCTTTTGCTCGATATCGCCCCTGGCCCTGTCCATCTTTCCTTCGGCCTGGAGTTTCTTGTTGTTGGTGGTCCTGCCCACCACTTCCTTGACCGCTCCCCTCGCCTTGTTTCCGGCGCCTTTGACTTCGTCTTTGTGCATTTCACACCGTCATCAAACGGCAGCATGATTGCTCCGCGCCCTGTAAACGCAGTCTGATCGCGCCGGTTCCTATTAGGCCCGATCAAGAAATCCGTGGCGCGGGTGCCGTCATCATTGCTGCCGCGCCGCCCAGCTTTTCATCGCCGCCGCAAGATATTGGGCAAACCCGGTCTCTATGCTTTCATAGCGCGCAACGAAGTCGGGATGGGCCAGATAGACATCGGCAAGCCCCGCATAGGCCGAAACCGGCGCCGGCTGGTTCCAGCTCGATTGCACCCAGTTCCAGTGGCGGGCGATCATCGATTCCAGGGCGTGCGATTGCGGCGGGATGCCCTTGCGAAGCGCTTCGGCGAGTCCTTCCTCGATGGTTCGCAATTCGTCCATCGCAGCCTGCCGTTTCGCGTCGGAAAGCTGGTCCATCCTGCGGAGGGAGACAGCGATATCGGTCTTGATGTCCGGCCCGAACCGCTGTTCGAGCCAGGCTTCGTATTCGGCCTGCTTTTGGGGGTCGACCACCCCTGAATACAAATCGGCGTCCTTCATGGCGCGATCTCCTTTGATTTCGGCGATCGTGCGGTCGATCGTCCTGAGCATGGAGGTGAGCCGGCCCGCCTGCTCGACAACCCGGATGCGCTGGCTCTCCAGCGCGGCCAGACGATCGAATGCCGGGTCATCGAGGATGGCCCCGATCTGGGCAAGGGGAATATCCAGCTCGCGATGGATCAGGATCTGCTGCAGGCGCAGCAATTCCGCGCGGCCGTAATAGCGGTAGCCGTTCTCACCAATATGGGCAGGCTTGAGCAGGCCGATATTGTCATAATGATGCAATGTCCGGATCGAAATCCGGGCCATCTGCGCCACCTGTTTGACGGTGTATCGTTCCATGGGCTCTCTCCTGCACCATCCGCAGGACAAGCTCATAGGCCCTCACGCAACGTGAGGGTCAACCGCCCGCAGAATTTTCCTGCAATTTTATCTTTGCCGCAAACCGGCGATTCAGAGCGTTTTCAATCTGCTCCTTTATCGCGCCCGGCGTTTACCATCTGGCCGTGCCACGTCGTGTAGCGTCAGCAAACAGAGATTTTCCAGAATGGGAAATGGCCATGAAAATCCCGACTCGAAACGAACTGGCAGTCATGCTGGTCTGGGCATTCCGCGACGAGAAGGTCGAGTCCGCAATCAACCCGCACGCCGATGCGCTCACGCTCTATTGCAACGTCATGGCCCTGCCCGTCGCCGAGGCGGCGGCAGTCGTTTCCCATGCACGCGCCGGCGATGTTTCCCCGGCTGACCCAGTAGCGCTGGCGCGCTGGACGCGCGGGCTCATGCTGCTGCGCGAAATGCTGGCCCAGCCCATGTGCACGCTTTCCATTGCCGAACCCGAAACCATGGCCCAGGCAAGCGTCGCGGCTTAACCAGTAAGGCAAGGCTGAGGCGCATCGCCCAGATTGGGGCGTCCATTATCGCCCATTTGGCCGACTGGCCCCGGCTTTCGATCTCGTTTCGTGATCGAAGTCTCGCCACAGTCTGCCCTGACGGACACAAAATATCCCCATAAATTCCGCTGCATGGCCGTATCGGGGTCCCAAGCTCGCCATTGCACCCGCTCACGATGTGTTCACGGTTTCGCGATCAACGAGACCGGCCCCGGCATCCTGCCGGGTGCGTTCGAATGAATGGCCGGCACCACCGGACCACATCACATGGAGCACAACCCCATGAACAAGACAGTTCTTTCCCTTGCCGCGCTTATTGGCCTTTCTGCTACCGGCGGCGCGCTTGCCCAGGGCCTCGATTTCAACTCGCTCGATGCCAATGCCGATGGCGCCATAAGCATGGAAGAGTTGCAGGTCGCGATCCCCGATCTCACGCCGGAGAGCTTTGCCATGCTCGATACCGATGCAGACGGTGCGCTGTCGTCTGAGGAATTCGCGGCCCTTATACCGGCCACCGAAGCTCCGGCAAACACCATGGAAGCGCCGGCGGTTGATGGTGCCGTCGAAGCGCCCCTGGCGCAGTAAGGAAACATTTCGGGGGCGTTCCTCCCGCGCCCCCATCCTGGTGCAGACCTCCTCCCGGTCGGCCGCTCCGCTCTGGCGGGGTGGCCGATTTTGTGTCAGAGGCAGAACGCCTCGCGCCGCCAGGCGTTTGGCTATGGCAATGCGTTTCCGGAGAATGATCATGGCACGCTATCTTACCGCACTTTGCGCGTTGGCACTCACCGCAACCCTTGCCGCATGTTCCGAAGGAGAAGCGCCAGAGGCGGTTGCCGAAGCCGGCACAGCTGATGCCTCAGACGCGCCCTCACCTGAACCGGCGCCGTTCTATGTCGGCCAATGGGCCGCCGATCCGGTCTGGTGCACCGACCAGACCGACGGTTTCCCGATCATCATAACCGAGGCCCGCTTCGAGGGCCGCGAGAATATCTGCGAAATGGCAGATATCGAGACCACGCCCGAAGGTGGAGCAACAGCGCGGTTGACCTGTCAGTCCGAGGGGGAAACGATCGAGGAGCCCATCACCTTCGCCCAGGCCGGCGATCAGATCGCCATCGTCTGGCCGGATCGCGGGACCGAGGCGACGCTGTTCTCACGCTGTGAGTGATTGGTGCGGGCGGCGGGACTTGAACCCGCACGGAGATACCTCCTCAGGATTTTAAGTCCTGTGTGTCTACCATTCCACCACGCCCGCGCGGCACAAACCTATAGGTTGCGGGATCGGTTTTGGAAAGGTCTGCGCTACACGCAATCCTGTTGTTCCCGCAGTCTGTTCAAAATCCTTTTAAAAAGTGCAACAACCCTACCCTATGGTGCAGTTTGTTACTTTCGATAGGAGGGTTCGTAATGCCGATAACGACCAAGCACGGGCTGGCTTGTCTGGCGCTTCTCGCCGCCACTCTTCCGGCTTCCGCCGCCACCGTCACTGTTCAATCGGGTGATACCCTCTCGTCCATTGCAGCCCGCGAACTGGGCAACGACCGCCTCTGGCCGGCCCTGTGCGAGGCGAATGCCGATGTGCTTGAAGGCAATTGCGACAGACTGCCCATAGGCACCGTGATCTCCCTGCCGGGCCAATCCGAACCCGAGCCGACCCAAGCGACGGACGAAACGCCGGCGCAACCGGCATCCGAAGCATCCGCTGAACCCGATGTGGAACCGGCCGCCCAAGAAGCTGTCGAACCCGTTGCGGAACCGGAAACCGAAGCGCCCGCCGAATCAGGCACTGAAAGCCCTGATCTGCCAGGCACTTATGTCGCGGCATGGAGCGACCTTCCCGATCCGGTCATTCCCAGAGGCTTCACTGTCGAACGGCGCGATGACGCACTTCGCCTTTCCGGCAGTACCGAAAATACCTATTCGACCGGCAGAACCGGCGGCATAGCGTTTCGCTTGCCCGACGCGGTGGAACAGGCGGTAAGCGGAAAGACGATCCGCATTCATATTCTTGCCGTCCCCGTCGGGGGCGCCAGTGCCGATATCGAAGCTGCCTATTCCACAAACGAAGTCGGAAACAGCGGCTGGCGCCCGATAACCGTCGGCGATGGCCCAGCCATGTTCCGCTATGCGGTCAGAGAGATCGAGCAGGGCAAAGGAGATTTTGTCGGCATTTTTCCCGACCCTGAGGGCACAGGACAGGTCATCGATCTTCTGGCGCTCTCGATCGAGATTGTGGACTGATCGCCAGAGGGTTACTCCCCCTTGTAGCTGACCTCGATACGGTCCAGTTCACCCTGTTTCATGGTATCGAGCCAGACCAGAAAGTCTGCCACGTCACGGAAGCCCGCACGTCGGGCATCCGTATCGGTAACGTCTTCGGCCCTTATCGGCGTGATAGCGCCGATCTGCAAAACACCGACCTTGGTCTTGAGCGTTCCGCCGGCCTTGACCGTCCGACGCCGCCAGCGGCGGAACTGGAGCGTGATTTCACCCGATTTTATCTTCTCGAGCACCTCGAGCTTGATGAGCATCAGTCGGTGCCGCCCGCTATGGGCGCCGCATAGGTGAAGTCCAGATCCCACGGGAAGAAAATCCAGGTGTCCTGGCTGACCTCTGTGATGAAGCTGTCGACCATCTCGCGCCCCTGCGGCTTGGCGTAAACGGTCGCGAAATGGGCGTTGGGCAGCATGTCGCGCACCGCGCGGGCCGTGGCGCCGGTATCGACGAGATCGTCGATGATGAGCAGTTTTTCGCCCGATGTGTCGGCAGCGATCAGATCGGAATTGATTGCCTTGAGCACTGAAATCTTGCCCTGGCTTTGATGGTCGTAGGATTTGACCGAGACGCTTTCGATCACCCTTATGTTGAGCTCGCGGGCGATGATCGCGGCAGGCACGAGGCCACCACGGGTAATCGCGACGATCGAATGGAAAGGCCCTTCGCTCGTCAGCCGCCAGGCAAGCGCCCGGGAATCACGGTGAAACTGATCCCAGGAGACCGGGAAGGATTTGTTCTGCGGGGTCATGCGTAAGGTTCCTTGGGCAAAACGATGTTCTTTTCGGCGTGAAGACGGTCGACAAGCGCCTGCACGTCCGCTGTGGCCCGTTCGAGCCGTTCAATATCGTGACTGCGCAAGACGAGATAGGTCATCACATGGGTATTCCCCATCTGCGGATAGGACCCGATCTTGACGTCCTCATAGCGCGATTGAATTTCCCCCAGCGGGTCGCCGACCGCGCCCTCTCCCACGGCAGCAGCCACCGTGCGGCTTTCCACCTTGCGACCACCTTCAAGCGTTGGCGCAATCGCTTCGAGCATGGCTTGCATGATCTTGGGCACGCCCGCCATCACATGCACATTGCCGATGCGGAAACCCGGAGCGGCTGAAACGGCATTGACGATCAGATCGGCCCCGACCGGAATGCGCGCCATGCGCAGCCGGGCCGGCGTCGCGGGTGTACCGCTTTCGGCCCAGCGCGCTTCGAGCATGGCGCGCGCTTGGTCATTGATCGGCAAATCGACCCCGAACGCCTTCGCTATGGCATCGGCGGTGATATCGTCATGGGTAGGCCCGATCCCGCCGGTGGTGAAAACATACCTATAGCGGGCACGCAGCGCGTTGACCGCCTCAATGATCGCGTCGGTATCGTCCGATACGATCCGCACTTCCCGCAACTCGATCCCCAGATCGGTGCAGAACTGCGCCGTGGTGGCAATATTGACGTCCTTTGTCCGTCCCGAGAGGATTTCATCTCCGATGACGATGAGACCGGCTGTAACGACAGATGAGGACATTTGGCCGCCTGAAAAAACAAGCGTCATGGATGCCCTTACCGCCCAAAAAAATCAAGCGCGACGCCAAATCCGGCACACTCCATCCCCAAACGCTTTCAATCACTCGCTTGCGGTTGGATCGATTCTCGGGCAATCGGGGTCGGGTCGGCAGGAACGCGTGGAGCCCTCAATGACCCGAGACAAGCTTTTTCTCCTCCGGCCGGACTTTGAGGACCCTGCCTATCCTGGCCAGCGGTTTTATTGCTGGCACTGTGCACTGCTCGAAGGCGTACTCGCGTCATTCCCCGCACTGGCAGAGAAGCTCGATATCGAACGCGTCGAATGGCCCAGACCGCGCCACCCGGTGATTGCAATGGTCGGCGAGGCCAACCAGTCCCTGCCGCTTCTCGTGCTCGCCAATGGCCAGACATCGGAACGCCAGTCCGGCACGTTCGAGGGCCGGGCCTTCATCAACGACAAGGACCGGATTCTGGTCGCGCTTTCGGAACGCCACGGCTTTCCCCATCCGCACCCGTGACGCAGCCTATCCATGCATTTTCCCTCTCCCCTCGTTCGCGGCACACTCATAAGGCGCTACAAGCGCTTTCTCGCCGATGTGACTCTGGAGACAGGAGAAATCCTCACCGCCCACTGCGCCAATCCCGGCGCGATGACCGGGCTGGCCATGCCGGGCCTGCCCGTCTGGCTCTCGAAATCGGACGACCCCAAGCGCAAGCTTGCCTATTCGCTCGAACTGGTCGAACTGCCCACCGGCATCGTGGGCATCAACACAGCCCACCCCAACCGCATCGTCGGTGAGGCGCTGCGTGCGCGCGCCATTCCCGAACTCGCCGCCTATGATTGCGTCCGGCCCGAGGTCAGATACGCCGAAAAAAGCCGCGTCGACTTCCTTTTGACAGGCGAAGGCCTCCCCGACTGCTATCTCGAGGTCAAGAATGTCCATCTCGTGCGCGCCGCCGGGCTGGCCGAATTTCCCGATTCGGTAACCACCCGCGGCGCCCGCCATCTGGCCGATCTGGCGCGCATGGTTGACGAGGGCCATAGGGCGATAATGCTCTATCTCGTCCAGCGCGGTGACTGCACCCAATTCACCCTCGCCGCCGATATCGACGGCGCCTATGCCAGAGCATTCGGCGATGCGCGCGCGGCGGGGGTTGAGGCATTGTGCTACGCCACCGATATAACATCTCAAGCAATCACCCTCGGCACCCCCCTTCCCATACGGGAGTGAGCCGATTACCTTGCCTCCAACAGGAGACGACAATGACCACCTATGTCGAAGCGGCGGCCAAGAAAAAGCGTATGCCCGGCGTCATCCCGCTGCACGGCGAGGAAGGTTTTGCCGGCATGCGCAAGGCTGGCGCACTGACCGCCGAAGTGCTCGATCTTATCGTGCCCATGGTCGAACCGGGCGTCCCCACCGCCAGGCTCGACCGCTTCGTTTACGAATTTGCCCGCGACAACGGCGCCACCCCGGCAACGCTCAATTACCGCGGCTACCGCTATTCCACCTGCACCTCGATCAACCACGTCGTGTGCCACGGCATGCCGGGCGACAAACCGCTGCGCGACGGCGATATCGTCAATATCGACGTCACCCTGATCGTCGATGGCTGGCATGGCGATTCGAGCCGCATGTATCCGGTGGGCGAAATCTCCCGCAAGGCCGAGAGGCTGATCGAAATCACCTATGAAAGCCTCCGGCTGGGTATCGAGGCCGCCATACCGGGCAACACCACGGGCGATATCGGCGCGGCCATCCAGCGCTATGCCGAGGGTGAACGCGCCAGCGTCGTCCGCGATTTCGTCGGCCACGGCTTGGGCCGCCTGTTCCACGACGAGCCCAACATCATGCATTTCGGCAATCCCGGAACGGGGGTCGAACTCAAGCCCGGCATGATTTTCACGATCGAGCCAATGATCAATCTCGGCCGGCCGCAGGTCAAAATCCTCAATGACGGCTGGACCGCAGTCACCCGTGACCGGACGCTTTCGGCCCAGTGCGAGCATTCGATCGGCGTCACCGAAACCGGAAACGAGGTTTTCACCCTCTCGCCACGCGGATTGTTCAATCCCCTGGAGACCCGCAACAATCCATGACGTCGAAAACGGGGGCAAGCGACACGAATGGATTGGCGGAAGCGGCACCCGATTATCACGGGCACCGCGACCGGCTGCGCGAGCGCTTTACCAAAGGCGGCGCGTCGGCGCTACAGGACTACGAGCTTCTCGAACTCCTGCTGTTCCGCATCCTGCCCCGTCGCGACACCAAGCCCATCGCCAAGGCCATGCTCAAACGCTTCGGCAGCTTTTCCGAAGCCATCGGCGCACCGCCGCACCTGCTCGAGGAGATCGACGGTCTCGGTCCAACGGCGATCACCGATCTCAAGGTCATCCTCGCCGCCGCCCAGCGCATCGGCAAGGATGCCGTCCACGACCGTCCGGTTCTTGGTTCGTGGGCCGAGGTCATCGACTACTGCAAGGCCTCGATGTCCTACGAAACCGTCGAGCAGTTCCGCATCCTGTTTCTCGACAAGAAGAACAAGCTGATCGCCGACGAAGTGCAGCAGATCGGCACCGTGGATCACACGCCGGTCTATCCGCGCGAGGTCATAAAGCGCACGCTCGAACTCTCGGCCACCGCGCTGATCCTCGTCCACAATCACCCCTCCGGTGATCCTGCCCCCTCATCGGCCGACATCCAGATGACCCGCCAGATCGCCGATATCGCCAAGCCGCTCGGCATCACGGTGCACGACCATATCATCGTGGGCAAATCCACCCACACCTCGCTGCGCGGCATGAAGCTGTTTTAAATTTCGTTGCTTATTGCGGTTTTCGGATTCGGCGAATCAACTGGACCCAGGAACGCAATCAGGTCCTGGCGCTGTGTACGCGTCCGCCAAAGCGCGCACGAAGCTTGCGATACATATCGAAAAGCTCTGGATGATTCTTGATTGCGCCCTTGGCCCTTTCGCCAACCGCCAGTCCTGCCGCTGCGACGCGTCCGATGGGCGTCAGTGCGTGAGCGAACGCCATAAGCGGCTGTTTTTCATTGCACCAGAGGCGTTTCTCGTCGCTTTCGCCCTTGCCCATATCGATGAACCCATAGCCGCCGTCAAAACTTGCCTCCATCGCACGAAGCAGATTTTGCTTGCCCGGCGAGCCGAACTGCATCTCCGGGGACGGATGCATGGAGGTGATGAGTGAATAAAGCCCTCCGCCCGCTTCGATGTTGTAGCGAACGGCGATCACTTCACCGTCGAGGCGCAGCACATGCAGAATACCGCCCGCGCCCTGCATCGCGCGCTTGTAGAATCCCTTGATCGGGCCGTACCGGAACGGGTCGCGGATGCCTTGAACTTTGAAACGCTCGGCCCTGTGGGCAAACATCGTGTCGATGATGCCATCTGCCTCCGCGCCGGCTGCAACGACTTCAAAACCGATTTCTCCCTGCCCTGCCAGCTTGCTGCCCTGCTGACGATCGACCTTGCGGCGGCGCTTGTCGCGGCGCTCGGCATCGCACGACGCCCAATCGCCATAGCGCGAAATATGTACGCCATCGGAAAGCATTCGACCGCCGAACGCCGCGCTCAGCCCGCTCGCCTGAGCAAACGCGGCCGGGATATCGGGCAGGTGAACGAGATCGCAGCGGGCAAGCAGCGCAAACCCCTGCCGCCACAGGCGCGCCTGTTCACCGTCCGAAACAGTCCCCCACCGTTCAAGATCGATGAGCGGTGCATACGATCCCAGATGATCGCCGGTGAACCAGGTCGCTACGCGCAGCCCATAGGCCCGCCTTCGCACCAGCGGCAGCAATGCGACAGGCGCGCCAGCCATCTCGATGACGATAAATGCGCAATCGGCGGCCGCAATTTCACCTGCCTCGATCCATGCGCTGACCAGCCCGTATTTCTGCGAAGCCAGTGTGCAGTTGGGCCCTTCAAGCCGCCGCCAGGCATCGCTCACGTCTTCGATCCGCTGGTACACGCTGACAGATGCCTTTGCCGAGACCCACTCCGGCTCAGGGTCCGCCATGGCAGAAAGTGCCGACATTGCTGCTGATCCCCCAATTGATCCGGCAAGGACCTTGGACCCAAGGGGTAAACTCGCGGTTTCGTGATCGCGTCGTGTTGCGCGAAATCGGACCACGGACAAATTTGTCTGGGGCTATGGTTAAGCGATTTCTAGCCGAACCTGTTCAGCACTTCGAAATTGGCCTGCATCCAGAACGCCAGACGGGTGAAATTGCCGGTCAGGAACAAAATGCCGACAACCACCAGCAGCGCTCCCATAACCTTCTCGACAGTCCCCAAATGCTTCTTGAAGCCTTCAAAAAATGAAAGGAACGGTCCCAGGGCAAGCGCTGCGAGAATGAAGGGTACGCCCAGCCCGGCTGAATAGACGGCAAGCAGGGAAGCGCCTTCCCAGGCCGTCTGCTGGTTCGCCGCCACGGTCAGGATGGCCGCCAGCATCGGGCCGATGCACGGCGTCCAGCCAATGGCAAAGGCCAGACCCAGCAGAAATCCGCCCAGCGGCCCGCTGGCCATTTTCGGCCCTTCGAAGCGAAACTGGCGGTAGAGCCAGGAAATCCGCAACAGTCCGAGAAAATGCAGCCCCATTATGATGATGACCACGCCGGCCAGCGGCATCAGGACCGGAAGCGCGCGGCGCAGCGCTTGCCCGAAAAAGGTCGCCGTCGCTCCGAATGCGATGAAGATCAGCGAAAACCCGAGGACGAAGGCCAGCGCCGTCACCAGTGTCCGGCCATAAAGCCGCCCGCCCGCGACTCCCTCCTCGCGCAAACGCTCGAACGTCGCGCCCGACATATATGTGAGATAGGCCGGCACCAGCGGCAACACGCAGGGACTGAGAAAACTCAGGATCCCGGCCCCGAAAACTGCTGGCAATTCGAATCCGAACATTTCCGCTCCCGAAAACCGATGCGGGACTTGTAACGGTGTGCGTATGGGGCGCAATGGCTTGTTTTGTCTCATCGCAACGTTTTGATGATCGGTGGCGGCCGAAGGTATTTACGGCTAGCTTACCTTGCGGCCCGGAGGGATTGGTATGCGCACCATCGTCTTGACGACCATTGCCATGCTGGCCTTCGCCGCCAATTCCGTCCTCGCACGTCTGGCGCTCGCTGACGGTGCAATCGATGCGGCAAGCTACACCGGAATCCGGCTGATCGCCGGAGCCGTACTGCTTTATGGGCTGCTGATCTGGGGTCCACACGCAGGCGCCGCCCGCAGAATAGGCGGAAGCTGGCCGGGTGCCGCCGCGCTTTTTGGCTACGCAATCTTCTTTTCGGTCGCCTATCTGATGCTCGGTGCCGGCCTCGGAGCGCTGATCCTGTTCACCAGCGTGCAGATGAGCATGCTCGGATGGGCGGTATTCAGAGGCGACCGACCGGGCACAATCGAATGGATCGGCATCGCACTTGCAATTGCCTCGCTCGCATATCTCGTCTCGCCGGGCCTGGCGGCGCCCCATCCGCTCGGCACAGTGCTTATGGCACTGGCCGGAATGTCTTGGGCCGCCTATTCATTGATCGGACGCGGATCGAAGTCAGCACTGGCCGACACCGCGGGCAATTTCGTGCGATGCTTGCCCGTTGCGATTATTCTCGCGGGCCTGGGGCTCCTGACAGCCCCCGTCACATACCTTGGCGTCGCCTATGCAATCGCCTCGGGCGCCATTGCTTCCGGGCTCGGCTACGCTGTCTGGTATATGGCGCTGCCGTCTCTCTCACGCGTTCAGGCCTCGACAGTACAACTGACAGTTCCGGCAATTGCTGCCGCTGGCGGTGCGTTCATCATCGGGGAAATGTTCACGCTGCGGCTCGCGCTCGCTGCGATCGGCATTCTCGGCGGCGTGGCCATCGCGCTATTGGCCGCCGAACGGCGCAGGCGGTGAGCAAACAGGCAGATCAGACCTTTTGGGACTATGATTCCTGCCCTCGCCATACTAACAAGCCCGCCAACACACCATCATCCGGGGTTCGCCGTGACCAGCCATCCCATCAAGATCGCCCCCTCCATCCTTTCTGCCGATTTCGCCCGGTTGGGAGACGAAGTCCGCGCCATCGATCAGGCGGGCTGCGACTGGGTGCATGTGGATGTAATGGACGGCCATTTCGTCCCCAACATTTCCATTGGCCCGCTGATCGTCGAGGCCATCCGCCCGGTGACCGATAAGGTTCTCGACGTGCACCTGATGATTGCCCCCGTCGATCCCTATATCGAAGCCTTCGCCAGGGCGGGCGCCGATATCATCACCATTCACGCCGAAGCCGGCCCCCATCTCGACCGCTCGCTCCAGGCCATCAAGGCGCTGGGCAAAAAGGCAGGTGTGGCGCTCAATCCGGCAACCCCCGTTTCCGCTATCCAGCACGTCATCGATAAGCTCGACCTTATATTGATAATGAGCGTCAATCCTGGCTTTGGCGGTCAGGCCTTCATCCCCCAGGCCATTGCCAAGGTCGAACAGGCAAAAGCCCTGATCGGCGACCGCGCAATCGAGATCGAGGTCGATGGCGGCGTCGACCCATCCAATTCCGGCGCGCTTGCAAAAGCCGGCGCGACCGCGCTGGTCGCGGGCTCCGCAGTTTACAAGGGCAATGACGCCGCCACCTACGCTCCCCGCATCAAGGCCATCCGCGACGCCGCGATGGCCCGATAATCTGAATCAATCTTTGAACGACGGACCCTAAGCCCATGATCCCGCGCTATTCCCGCCAACAGATGGTCGACATCTGGTCACCCGAGACCAAGTTCAAGATCTGGTTCGAAATCGAAGCGCACGCCACAACCGCGCAGGCCAAACTGGGCGTCGTGCCGCAGGCGTCCGCCGACGAAATCTGGGCCAAGGGCAAGGACGCCAAATTCGACGTCGAGCGCATCGACGAGATCGAACGTGAGGTCAAGCACGACGTCATCGCCTTCCTCACCCATCTTGCCGAAATCGTCGGCCCCGAGGCCCGCTTCGTCCATCAGGGCATGACCTCGTCCGACGTGCTCGACACCACGCTGTCGGTCCAGCTCGCCCGCGCCGCCGATCTCTTGCTCGCCGATCTCGACGCCCTGCTCGCCGCGCTTAAAAAGCGTGCCTACGAGCACAAGAACACCATCACCATCGGCCGCAGCCACGGCATTCATGCCGAGCCGACCACCTTCGGGGTAAAGCTGGCGCAGGCCTATGCGGAATTTTCCCGTTGCCGCGAGCGTCTGGTCAACGCGCGCGCGGAAATCGCCACCTGCGCGATCTCGGGCGCCGTCGGCAGCTTCGCCAATATCGATCCGTCTGTTGAAGAATATGTCGCCGCGCAGATGGGCCTTGCCGTCGAACCGGTCTCGACCCAGGTCATCCCGCGCGACCGTCACGCCATGTATTTCGCCACCCTCGGCGTCATCGCCTCGTCCATCGAGCGCCTGGCCACTGAAATCCGTCACCTTCAGCGCACCGAAGTGCTCGAAGCCGAGGAGTTCTTCTCCAAGGGTCAGAAGGGCTCGTCGGCCATGCCGCACAAGCGCAACCCGGTGCTGACCGAAAACCTCACAGGCCTCGCCCGCCTCGTGCGCGGCATGGTCACCCCGGCGCTCGAAAACGTGGCGCTCTGGCATGAGCGCGACATTTCGCACTCTTCGGTCGAACGCATGATCGGCCCGGACGCGACAGTGACCCTCGATTTCGCCCTGGCGCGCTTGACCGGCGTCATCGAAAATCTCGTGGTCTATCCCGAGAACATGAAGGCCAACATGGACAAGCTTGGTGGCCTCCACAATTCCCAGCGCTTCCTGCTCGCCCTGACGCAGGCCGGTATGAGCCGCGAGGAAAGCTATTCCGCCGTCCAGCGCAACGCCATGAAGGTCTGGCGCGGAGAAGGCAAATTTCCCGATTTTTTGAAGGCCGATCCCGACGTTTCGGCAAAGCTGTCCGACGAGCAGATCGATGCGAGCTTTGATGACGCCTATCACCTCAAGCATGTGGACACGATCTTTAAGCGCGTCTTCGGCGAGTAGCATCCTAGCGATAGTCTCTCCAGGTCCGAGGGCTTTCCTTCGGTTCCAACCCGATATCCACCCGCAGCGAGTCGGGCACCTCCTGTGCCCGACCGCGCCCGGGTCGCCTGACGAATGCCAGGGCGGCCGTCAGAAAATCGACCACCGTTCCGACCCGCGAGCCAGTCGCTGAACCCCTGCGTTCCAATCTCCATTCAGTCATATTTCCGCTCTCCGTTGGAATGAGAACATAACAGAAACATCCTGACAGTTCTTGTCAGTAGGCTCCCGCGTCTGGCCAGTTCGCCATCTCCGGTCCGGCCTCTCGCGCCCCCTTGCGCTGCCGGCCGAAATCCACCAAGTAATCGTGTTATGAAAACCGCAGACGCCGACATCCTCATCGTTCCCGGGCTGGGTCATTCCGGCCCCGGCCACTGGCAGCACCGCTGGGTCGAAAAGATCCGCAACGCCAAATTCGTCGAGCAGGACGAATGGGATTCGCCCACGCTCGCCGGCTGGCTCGAAACACTCGAACGCGAAATCAGAATGGCCACGCGGCCCGTCGTGCTGGTCGGCCATTCGCTCGGCGTCCAAACCATCGTCGCCGCCAGCCAGACCCAGGCCGACACAAAGGTGAAGGCCGCGTTTCTCGTCGCGCCGCCCGATGTGGACGAGCATCCCGACGTTCCCGCCGCCACCTCCCCCTTCCGGGGACTTTCCTCCGATCCCCTGCGCTTTCCATCGATGCTGGTCGCGTCCTCGAACGATCCCTATTGCAGCGTGGAGCGCGCCGCCGAATTTGCCGCCTGCTGGGGCTCCGATTTCCACGTCGCCGGCGATGTCGGCCACATCAACATCGAATCCGGCCATGGCCCATGGCCCGAAGGGCTGTTGATGTTCACGCGGTTGATGAGCCGGATATAGCCGCAGCAGTGAGCGGTTGGGTCAGGGCGAGTCGAAAAGGGCGATCTTCGCGAACCGGAGCGGAGCGTACTTGAAAGTACGCGAGCACCGGAAGTGCAGGAGATTGCGTTTTGCAGACCGCCATCACTCAACTGGCGCTCTCTCGGTCATGATCGTATCGATCAACCCCCATTCCTTACCCTCCTGCGGCGTCATGAAACGGTCGCGATCGAGGGTCTTTTCGACCTCCTCATAGCTGCGCCCGCAATGTTTGGCGTAGAGCTCTATCATCCGCTTCTTGGTGCGCTGCATTTCATCGGAATGGATCAGCATGTCGCTCGCCTGCCCCTGAAAGCCGCCGAGAGGCTGGTGAACATGCAGGCTGGCATTGGGCAACGCGGCCCGAAAACCGGCTTCCCCGCCCATCAGGAGAAACGAGCCCATCGACCGGGCCGTGCCCATGCACAGCGTATGCACCGGCGAGCGGATGAACTGCATTGTGTCATACATGGCCAGCCCGCTGGTCACCACGCCGCCATAGGAATTGATGTACATCTGGATCGGCTTTTTCGAATTTTCGCCCTCCAGAAACAGAAGCTGCGCGCACACCAGCGAGGCCATCGCATCGTTGATCTCGCCATTGACGAAAACGATCCGCTCACGCAGCAGGCGCGAATAGATATCAAACGATCGTTCCCCGCGTTGGGACTGCTCGACCACCATGGGGACGAGTTGCATCGTGTCGCGCATGGGCGACCTCCATTGCTTGGATAGAGATAGGGACTTGGACGGTGGGTTTAGGCGGCCAGCATCATCGTCTCGCCATTGGCGTTGGCGGCGGCCGGCACCTCCGCCACGAGGCGCTGAATGATTTCGAGCCGCGTGCCTCCGGCGCCATCGGCGGCAATCTGGAAGGTCACCACACTTTCCTCATGCGGCGGCAGGCTGTCGCGCATGTGATAGCTCACGGCGCTCCCCTCCTCGACCGCCACCGGCTCGTCCTGCGCCAGATCGGCGCCCGGCAGCCAGCGCTCGCGATACTGAGCGATGGACACGGCCCGCCAGACCTTTTCGGGCGGCGCATCGAAGGAAAATTCCATCTCGATCGTCTCGCTCATTGGTCCATCTCCCTCAAAACCTCATCAAGATCGGCCATCCGACTGGGCCAATAGACCTGGTAGCGCCTCAACCAGTTTCCGATCCGCCCGATACCGGCCGGATCGACTTCGTAATTGACGAACCGGCCCTCCCGCTCCTGACGCACCAGTCCCGCGCCAACCAGCACCCCCAAATGCTGGCTCATCGCCGGCTGGCTGATGCCAAACCCTTCGCGCAAGCCGCTCGCATTGCTCGGCCCGCTGGCCAGTCGTTCAAAAATCGCGCGCCGTGTGGGATCGGCCAGCGCCCTGAAAAGAGAATCATCATCCATGCCAACAAATAAGCACACACTTATCTGTTGTGCAACAAAAAACCCCGCGTCGATCACACGCGGGGGGGCAGATTGGATCGGGTCAAATCCTAGAACCATTCAGGATTTGATTGAATCAAATCCTTGGCTCTAAGCCTTTGTTTTGTCGCGTGTCCGAACCGCAAAACCGTTTCCACTTTTGCTGGACACGCGCTAGCTCAGCCGTTCCAGCTTCCGCTTCTTGATGAGATTCTTGTAGTCCCACTGCGTCTTGCGCGATTCCTCGAGCCACTGCATCAGCAGATCGTCATCCACCTGCCCGGCCTCGGTGAAGCGGGCTTCGGCAGCTTTGAAAGTTCCTTCCGGCGCCAGCCCCGGCGTCGCAAAGGATTGCCCACTCCAGAACAACAGCCGCACACAATGCTTGAGCTTGCTGTATCCAACGATCGGATTGCCATCCAGAAACCATACCGGATGAGCGTGCCAGATCTTGCTCTCGGCCTCCGGCAACGTCCGGTCGATGACGGCGCGCAGCCGGTCGCAGATCGCGCGGTCCTCATCGGCCAGGACCGCGTGATAGGCAGCGATGCTTTCGTGTTTGATGCCTTTCATGCCACCCGCCATTCGCGCCCGGGAATTAAGCTTCCGCCAGCACCTCGCTCCGCGCCTTGATATCGAACTCGGCGACCTTGGCCTCGATGGTCTTTTCATCGATATCCACGTTCCGGGCGTCGAAATCGGCCTTGATCTTGCGCACCACATCGGCGGGGCCGGCCTGTGTCATGTCGGCGGCAATAACTTCGGCGACGTAATTGGCGATCGCATCGGCTTCGGTCACGCCCATTTCGTTGCTTGCCCAGTGGGCCAGATGCTTGTTGCGGCGCGCCTCGGCCTTGAACCGCAGCGATGCATCATGGGCAAATTTGGCTTCCTCGCCTCTTTCGCGTTCCTCGAATGAAGACATGTCTCAATCCCTCGGCCTTGTTTGGTTCCGGTGCGCGCACCGCGCGGTTTCAGATTTCAGATAGGCGGTATGGCCAGTGAAATCAACTTGCTGCGCGGCCGGATGGCACCTGCATAAACCCTTATAGCAGATTTTCCGCAACAGCCGGCGGAATCGCGGTATGAAGACCCCGGATCGCCTTCCCCCGCCCATTAAAGGGCTTGCATTGGCGACCCAAAAAGGCGCATGAGTGCGCGCAAATTCCGACCCGCTTTTCGCATGCACTATAACGGGACACCGTGAAATGAACCGTCGTCGCAAAATCTATGAAGGCAAGGCCAAGGTGCTCTATGAGGGCCCCGAGCCCGGCACGCTGATCCAGCACTTCAAGGACGACGCCACCGCCGGCAATGGCGCCAAGCACGAGATCATCGACGGCAAGGGCGTGCTCAACAACCGCATTTCCGAATACATTTTCACCAAGCTCAACACGCTCGGCATTCCCACCCATTTCGTGCGCCGCATCAACATGCGCGAACAGTTGATCCGCGAAGTCGAGATCATCCCCATCGAAGTGGTCGTGCGCAATGTCGCCGCGGGATCGCTGTGCAAGCGTCTGGGCCTTGAATCGGGCACCCAGCTTCCCCGCTCGATCATCGAATTCTATTACAAGGACGACGCGCTGGGCGACCCCATGGTCTCCGAAGAGCACATCACCGCTTTCGGCTGGGCCAATCCCCAGGAGCTCGACGACATCATGGCGCTTGCCGTGCGCGTTAACGATTTCCTGACCGGCCTGTTTATGGGCGTCGGCATCCAGCTCGTCGATTTCAAGATCGAGTGCGGCCGGCTCTATGAGGGCGACCTGATGCGCATCGTGCTCGCCGACGAAATCTCGCCCGACAATTGCCGGCTCTGGGACATCAAGACCCGTAACAAGCTCGACAAGGACCGCTTCCGCGAAGACCTCGGCGGGCTCGTCGATGCCTATCGCGAAGTCGCCCAGCGTCTGGGCATTCTCGTTGAAGCCGATAACGCACTGACCACGGGCCCCCGGCTCGTTCAGTAATCGCATCTCTCCGCCCAACCCGAAAAGGCCAAACGGATCGTCATGAAAGCCCGAGTCATCGTCACTTTGAAAGCAGGTGTGCTGGACCCCCAGGGTCAGGCCATCGAAGGTTCACTCGAAGGTCTCGGCTTTGCCGGCGTCGAGTCCGTCCGGCAAGGCAAAGTATTCGACCTGGAACTTTCGGCCACCGACCCCGTTAATGCCAAAACGGAAATCGAGAGGATGTGCGAAAAGCTTCTCGCCAACACCGTGATCGAAAATTACGCAGTAGAGATCATCGGTTAACCTCTCCCATTTAATTTAAACTTTGCGCAGTTTGTCGCGTCCGCGCGCCATGGAGTATGCCTGAAATGTTGAAGACCGTGTCCCTTTCCGCTCTGTTCTTTCTTGCCATCGGGGTGATGGTTGCCGCCTACGGCACTGTCCCTGTGGTTTAAATAACGCCCCGGTTGCCGCCTCCAGGCGCATGAAAAACCCGAAAAAGCCGGAGCACCGCTCCGGCTTTTTCGCATTCTTAACCACGCTTTCATTTGTAATCATTGGTGAAAGGCACCTTTTAGTCCGCTGCCCTATCATGGCCCCGAATTTTGCTTGGGGACGCGCCATGACCGAAACGACAAAACACCGCCACGCCTGGGTCGATGTGGCCAAGGGCCTTTCCATCATCCTCGTGGTGATGATGCATTCCACCTACGGAGTGGGCGAAGCGACCGAACGGGTCGGCTTCATGCACTATATCCTTGGTTTTGCCACCCCGTTCCGCATGCCCGAATTCTTTCTGGTTTCGGGCCTCTTCCTCTCGGCGGTCATCGCCCGCCCATGGCGCAACTTCGCCGACCGCCGCGTCGTCCATTACCTTTATTTCTATGCGCTCTGGGCGGTGATCCTGATAACCTTCAAGCACCTGATCGTCGACCGCGACCCCGCCGGCACGCTCGCCCTTACGGCCAGCGCCATCTACGAGCCCTATTCCATCCTGTGGTTCATTTACGCTTTGGCGGTTTACGGCCTGATCGCCAAGCTGCTCTTTCAGTTGCGCGTGCCCCATATTGCCGTGCTGATCGTGGCCGCTGCGGCATCTATTGCCCCCGTCGCGACGCCGGTCTCAATCGTCAATTACGTGGCCGAGTATTTCGTCTATTTCTATGCCGGCTACGCTCTGGCACCGGCCGTCTTCAGGCTGGCTGAATGGATCCAGTCCCATCCCGCACGCGCTATCGCCGGGCTTGCCGCCTGGGCGCTTGCCAATGGCGCTCTGGTGTTTTCTCCGGGCCATTCCGTCACCTATGGGGTCGTGACCAGCGGCGTCGCTCATATCCCGGGGGCAAACTTTATCATGGCCATGGCCGGCGCCACCGCCATCTGCGCGGCCTCGGTGCTGCTCGCGCGCCTTGCATCCATGGATTGGCTGCGCTGGATCGGCGCCCATTCCATCGTCATCTATCTCAGCTTCGTTATTCCCATGGGCAGTTTCCGGACGGTACTGCTGCGCGTCATGCCCGAAATCGATGCCGGCATCGCCAGCCTTGCCTGCCTGATCGTCGCGATCGTCTGCCCGCTGATCCTCTATTGGATTATCGGCAAAACCGGGTTCGGCAAGTTCCTCTTCGAACGCCCGGCCTGGGCCCATCTCCCCGGCGCGCCGGGGAGCCGCTGGACCCGGCCACCGGTATCCGTCCCGGCCGAATAGACCTTGCTTGAACACTATCGAGGGGATTCGTATGCGCGAGCGTACGAATCCCCTTGCATTTTGCGGCCAGAATCCCGACAAGGCGGCCATCCGGTTCAGCCCCCAAATTCCAAGAAGCGAGACGTAGCGCGATGAAGTCCGCAGTCGTTGTCTTTCCCGGCCTCAACCGCGAACGCGACATGATCGCGGCGCTGACAAAGATCGGCGGCACGCCGCCCGCTGTCGTCTGGCACAAGGATGCCGAACTGCCCGATGTTGACCTGATTGTCATTCCCGGCGGCTTTTCCTACGGCGATTACCTGCGCTGCGGCGCCATCGCCGCCCGCTCGCCCATGATGGATATCATCCGTGAGCGCGCCGAGCAGGGCGTTCATGTCCTCGGTGTCTGCAACGGTTTTCAGATCCTCACCGAAGCCGGCCTGCTCCCCGGCGCCCTGATGCGCAACGCTTCGCTCAAATTCGTCTGCCGCGAGGTCAACCTCGAAGTCGCCAACGCCAACACCCCCTTCTCGCGCCGCTACGAGCAGGGCCAGGTGTTCCGCTGCCCGGTCGCTCACCATGACGGCAATTATTTCGCGGACAACGACACGATCAGATCGCTCGAGGACAACGGCCAGGTGGTCTTCCGCTACACCGCCGAAACCAACCCCAACGGCTCGATCAACAATATCGCCGGCATCACCAACAAGCGCGGCAATGTGCTGGGTATGATGCCGCACCCGGAAAACCTCATCGAGCCCGCCCATGGCGGCGAAGACGGCAGAAACCTTTTCGCGGGTCTTCTAGGCCTACCTGCATGAACGGGACGGGCCAAATGCTGCTTGCGGCGGTCGGGCTGGCCAACGGCCTGGTTGCGATAGGCCTGCAATGGTCGTTGTCCATGCCGGCGCTCTATGGCACCGGCCACAATTTTCTGACCGCCAACATCCATTTCCTGAGCTATCTAACCATCCTGTCCAACACCGGCCTGATTCTGGCCTATGCCGGGACCTTGTTTCCCGTAAAGCCGCTGGCCTGGGCTCGGCACCCGGTCATGCGCGGCATGATGGCAGGCGTCATCACACTTGTAATGATTTTCTATCATTTCCTTTTGGCGCCGCTTCAGGATTTCGAAGGTCCGCATCTGCTCGCAACCACCCTGCTCCACTACGTTGCACCCACGCTCTATATCGTCTGGTGGATCGGATTCGTGCCGCATGGCCAGTTGGCTTGGCGCAACCTGCCCCTCATGCTGGTCCCAACGCTGATCTATTTTCTCTATACTCTGGCCAGAGGTGCCCTTGTTGCCGAGTACCCCTATCCGCCCCTCGACGTTGCGGCCCTGGGCTATGAGCGTGTCCTCGTCAACGCCTTGATGGTCGCCGTGGGCCTCGCCGTACTTTGTATGTTTGCAATTTTTCTCGATCGTCTGCTTGGACGAAAAAATCCAATCGCGCCCTGATCCCGAACCGTTTCCAGAAATCACCCCACATGACCCTCCGCAACGACATCGAAATCACCCCCGAACTCGTCGCCAATCACGGCCTCAAGCCTGACGAATACCAGAAGATTCTCGACCTGATCGGGCGTGAACCGACTTTCACCGAACTCGGCATCTTCTCGGCCATGTGGAACGAGCACTGTTCCTACAAGAGCTCGAAAAAATGGCTCAAGACGCTGCCAACCAAGGGCCCCCGCGTGTTGCAGGGACCGGGCGAAAATGCGGGCGTTGTCGATATCGGGGATGGTCAGGCCGTCGTCTTCAAGATGGAATCGCACAACCACCCGTCCTTCATCGAGCCCTATCAGGGCGCGGCGACCGGCGTTGGCGGCATCCTGCGCGACGTCTTCACCATGGGCGCACGCCCCATCGCGGCGATGAACGCCCTGCGCTTCGGAGAGCCCAATCACGAAAAGACAAAGCACCTCGTCTCAGGCGTCGTGGCCGGCGTCGGCGGCTATGGCAATTCCTTCGGCGTCCCCACGGTTGGCGGTGAAGTCCAGTTCGATGCCCGTTACAATGGCAATATCCTCGTCAATGCGTTTGCGGCCGGGCTTGCCGATGCCGACAAGATTTTCCTCTCCGAAGCCAAGGGCGTCGGCCTGCCCGTCGTTTATCTCGGGGCCAAGACCGGACGCGATGGCGTCGGTGGCGCGACTATGGCCTCGGCCGAATTTGGCGACGACATCGAGGAAAAGCGCCCCACCGTCCAGGTCGGCGATCCCTTCACCGAAAAGCGCCTGCTCGAAGCCTGTCTCGAACTGATGAAGACCGGTGCGGTCATCGCCATTCAGGACATGGGCGCGGCAGGCCTCACCTGCTCGGCCGTCGAAATGGGCGCCAAGGGCGATCTGGGGATCGAACTCAACCTCGATGCCGTCCCTGTCCGCGAAGAGCGCATGACGCCCTACGAGATGATGCTGTCCGAATCCCAGGAGCGCATGCTCATGGTCCTCCATCCTGAAAAGGAAGCCCAGGCCCGCGCCGTGTTCGAGAAATGGGAACTCGATTTCGCCACCGTCGGCAAGACCACCGACGATTTGCGCTTCCGCGTTCTGTTCCAGGGCGATGAAGTCGCCAACCTTCCCATAAAGGAACTGGGCGACGAGGCCCCCGAATACGACCGCCCCTGGGTCGCCCCGACACTGCCCGCCCCGTTCGATCCCGCAACGGTGCCCGATACGGATGTGGCGGACGCCCTGTTGGCGCTCCTCAACTCCGCCAATCATTCCTCCCGCCGCTGGGTTTATGAGCAATACGACACCCTCATTCAGGGCAATTCGCTCCAGACCCCAGGCGGCGATGGCGGCGTCGTGCGCGTCGATGGCCACCCCACAAAGGCGCTGGCCTTTTCCTCGGACGTCAATCCGCGCTATTGCGAAGCCGATCCCTTCGAGGGCGGCAAGCAGGCCGTTGCCGAATGCTGGCGCAACCTGATCGCCACCGGTGCCGAACCGCTCGCGGCCACCGACAATCTCAATTTCGGCAATCCCGAGCGTCCCGAAATCATGGGCCAGATCGTCCACGCCATCAAAGGCATTGGCGAGGCCTGTACCGCGCTCGATTTCCCCATCGTTTCGGGCAATGTCTCGCTCTACAACGAAACCAATGGCCGAGGCATCCTGCCCACACCCACCATCGCCGGCGTCGGTCTGATCGAAGACCATGCGAAAATGGCCCGCGCCGGTTTCGCCCGCGAAGGCGATGTGATCGTCCTGATTGGCGCCCCCGAAAACTGGGGCAGCCATCTGGGCCAATCGGCCTATCTGCGCGACGTTCTGGGCCGCCGCGAAGGCAATGCGCCTTACGTCGACCTCGACCATGAGAAAAAGGCTGGGCTTTTCGTCCTTTCCCTCATCCGCAGCGGCAAAGTGCGCTCGGCCCACGATCTGTCCGATGGCGGGCTCGCCCTCGGCCTGGCCGAAGCGGCGATCAAATCGGGCATCGGCGCTGAAATCCCGGCACCCGGACACGAAACCCTCGCCACCTGGTTCGGTGAGGATCAGGGCCGCTATGTCGTTACCGCGTCCGCCAACGCGGCCGAGGAAATCGTGGCCGCCTCCCCCGTTTCCGCCGCCATTATCGGCACAACGGGCGGCGACACCTTGAAGCTGGGCACGGCCCGGTCCATATCGATTGCAGATCTCAATGCCGCCTACGAAGGCTGGTTTCCGACTTTCATGGGCGCTACAATCAACTAGGTTCCGACGTGCTCACCACAGCACGACAAGAAAGAAAGTGCCTCACATGCCAATGGATGCAGCCGAAATCGAGACCCTCATCAAACAGGCTCTCCCCGATGCGAAGGTTGATATCCGCGATCTGGCCGGCGATGGCGACCACTACGCCGCCACCGTCACCTCCGAGGAGTTCCGCGGCAAATCCCGCGTGCAGCAGCACCAGCTCGTCTATCAGGCGCTCAAAGGCAATATGGGCGGCGAATTGCATGCCCTGGCGCTGACCACCAACGCCCCCGATTGAGCCTGAAATGAGCCTGCGCGACAGCCTCGATCTTATCAGGGCCGTCAATCCCGAAGGCGGCCATGCCGTTCTCGAACACGAGATCATGGGCGAGCGCGCCGCCTCGCTCGGTGCCGCCGAACAACGGGTCGCAAAGACCGTTTCGGCCTATAACACTGCCACGCCTGGCGAACGCACCGAACAGCTCGCCGCCGCGCAAAATGCCGTATGGGCTTATTTCGTCCAGCGCGAGTTGTGCGGCTTCAAGCGCCATCAGGACGTGATCGCCGCCTTCGCAATTCCCCGCGAAGTGCTAAACGGGCTGGGTGCCGTTCGCCGATGATTGAAGGGGGTGACCTCGACATGGCCACCATCATCCCCTATCTATCGGGAAACGCCGATCAACGCCCCGAACCTCCCCAACGGGCCGAAAGGACATTTGTGATGAGCGACATCAACGCATTTATTGACCAGCAGGTGAAGTCCAACGACGTCTTCCTGTTCATGAAGGGCACGCCCGATTTTCCTCAATGCGGGTTTTCGGGACAGGTCGTCCAGATTCTCAACTACCTCGGCGTCGAATACAATTCCGCCAACGTCCTTGAAACCGACGAGCTGCGTCAGGGCATCAAGGACTATTCCAACTGGCCCACCATTCCCCAGCTCTACGTGAAGGGCGAATTCGTCGGCGGCTGCGACATCATCCGTGAAATGTTCCAGGCCGGCGAGCTCCAGACCCATTTCGAAAACGCCGGCATTCCGGTCAAGCAAACCGCCTGACCGGCCAATCGCCGCAACAAAAAAGCCCCAGGCCTCGCTTGGGGCTTTTTTGTTGCCGACGGCATTAGATCAATTCTGTTGATGATATCCATCGCTTTTTTTCGTTTGTGACACGCTCGGAAGTCTTTATCGTTATCCGACGATAAAAGTGGAATCCCGAAAAATGTCCGCCATAACCGCCCGCCGCGTCCTGCCGGTCCCCTTGCCTGTCATCATCGTGGCCGGCTGCTTCATCGCCATGGTGACCTTTGGCGCCCGTTCCACCTCCGGCATTTTCCTCCTGCCCATGACCGAGGACCTCGGCTGGTCGCGCGAGGGCTTTGCCATGGCGCTGGCCATCCAGAACCTTGTCTGGGGCATCACCCAGCCCTTCGCCGGCGGCATGGCCGACAAGTTCGGCACCGGACGTGTTCTTGCGGCGGGGGCCCTGGTTTATGCGCTGGGCCTGTTTTTGTGGTCCATCACGCCAACCGAGGGCATATTCATGCTCACCGGCGGCGTCCTGATGGGCGTCGGCATCGGTACGGCCTCGTTCGGCGTGGTCATGGCAGCCTTTGGTCGCGCCGTTCCGCCGGAAAAGCGCTCCTTTGTGTTCGGCATCGCCACCGCCGCGTCGTCCATGGGTCAGTTCGTCTTCGCTCCGCTCGGTCAGGCTTTCATCTCGAATTTCGGCTGGCAGACGGCGCTGGTCTATCTCGGGCTTATCATTCTCATGGTTGTCCCGCTCTCGACAATGCTGCGCGGCCAGACCCAAAGCGCGCCGGGTGACGCCGATATGCCGTTCATGCAGGCACTCTCCAAGGCGTTGGGCCATGGTTCCTATCGCCTGCTTGTCATCGGCTTTTTCGTCTGCGGCTTCCATCTGGCCTTTATCACGGTCCACTTTCCGGCTTTCCTTGTCCAGTGTGGGCTGACGCCGGAAGCCAGTTCCTGGGCGCTGGGCCTGATTGGCCTGTTCAACGTTGCGGGCTCGCTGTTGGCCGGCTGGCTGGGCGACAGGCTGCCCAAGCAGATCCTGCTTTCGGTCATCTATCTGCTGCGTGCCGTTGGCACCGCTGCCTTCCTGCTGCTGCCGATTACCGAGGTCAGCGCCTATATCTACGCGGCAACCCTGGGCATGCTCTGGCTGGCCACTGTGCCGTTGACCGCCGGACTGGTCAGCCTTTTCTTCGGTCCGCGCTATATGGGCATGCTCTATGGCGTTGCCTTCCTCTCGCACCAGATCGGATCGTTCTTCGGGGTCTGGCTGGGGGGCGTCTCCTACGACATGACCGGCGATTACTACGCCGTCTGGTATCTGGGCATTATCATCGGCCTGCTCTCGGCGGCAATTCACATCCCGATCAAGGAAGTCAAGGCGCCCGCCTTCATTGGCCCTCAACCTGCCCCCATCGGCTAGTGCCGATTTTAGGGTTGCCAAACCCGGCAGAGGGGTTCAAGCTTTACCAACAAGGCCGGGCCGACGAGTCCCGGCCTTGCCATTTCCAGGGTATCCCCATGACGACCACCACCGCCGCGACCCGGGACGTTTCCCGGCCAGAATTTATTGCCCTGATTGCAGGGCTCATGGCGCTCAACGCCATGGCAATCGATGTCATGCTGCCTGCGCTGCCCTATATGGGCGAGGCGCTGGGGGTGATGAATGAAAACGACCGCCATTATGTGCTCACCGCCTATATGCTCGGATTCGGCGCGGCCCAGATCGCGTTCGGCCCGCTTTCGGATCGTTTCGGGCGCCGTGCTCCGCTCATGGTCGGTCTGGTCATCTATGTCATCGCGGCCTTTGCCGCTGCATTCTCGCCGACATTTGCAACGCTTCTGGTGCTTCGCTTTGTTCAGGGCATGGGCGCCGCATCGACGCGCGTGATCGCCACATCCCTGGTGCGCGACCGGTTTGGTGGCCGGGCGATGGCCGAGGTGATGTCGCTTGTGTTCATGGTGTTCATGATTATTCCGGTCATCGCGCCGGCGGTCGGCCAGGTCCTCCTGCTGACCGGTCCTTGGGAGTACATCTTCTTCTTCATGGCCGCACTCGGATTGGTCATCGCAATCTGGGCGTTCCTGCGGCTGCCCGAAACATTGCTGCCGGAAAACCGCCGTGCCCTGCGCCTTAAGGTGATCGTGGAGGGCTTCCGGCTGGTTTTCACCAACAAGATGGCCTTCAGCTACGGGCTTTCGGCAATGTTTGTGTTCGGCGCCCTGTTCGGCTTTATCAGCACCGCTCAGCAGATCTATGTCGACATCTACGACCTGGGCGCCTATTTCCCCGTGGCCTTTGCCGCGATTGCCGGGCTGATGTCGGTTTCCTCCTACACCAATTCGCGCATGGTCCGGAAAATCGGCATGCGGCGGTTGAGCCATGGCGCCATGCTGGTCTTCACGGTGATGAGCGGCATCTGGCTCCTTGTCTCGCTCACCGGTTTCATGCCGCTCTGGCTGTTCCTGGCGTTCCTTGCCGTCATCATGTTCATGTTCGGTTGGTCGATGGCCAATATCAACTCACTGGCCATGGAGCCGCTCGGCAAGGTCGCCGGCACCGCGTCAGCCGTCTTCGGGCTGATCCAGACGGTTGGCGGCGCCTTGATCGGCACGGCGATCGGTCAATTCTATAACGGCACGATCACGCCCATTGCCGCGGGATACTTCGTCCTCGGCTGTGTAGCACTGGGCTTCATCCTGATCGCGGAAAACGGCAAACTGTTTGGCGTCGGCGAAGAATACCGCGAAGACGCAGTGCCGGCCGATATACACTGAGATGCAGTGCCCGCCGATAGGCTAGAGCGCGTCCAGCAAAAGTGGAAACGGTTTTGCGGTTCGGACGCGCGAAGAAACAACAACTTAGAGGATTTTCGCGATTCGAAGAAAAGCGGAAATGCTCTAAAGCGTAAACACCTCACGGCGCAGCTCGTCCCAGCTCTCCTTGCTGCCTGCCACCAGAAGCCCGCCCTCCATATGGGCGGGCCTGTAAGGTGACCCGTCGAAATGGGCGACATGGGCGCCCGCTTCCACCATCATCAGCGATCCCGCGGCGTGATCCCAGGGGGTGAGCTTGTTGTACATCATGAAGTTGAGGCTGCCGCCCGCCCCCAGCCGATATTCATGCCCCGCGCAGCGATAGGCCGCCAGCGTATGCACCTTGGCCAGATTGCCCAGAATCTCGGCCCGCTTTTCCTTGGCGATATAGGACGCCGACGCGGTTCCGGCCATTTCGTCCAGCGGCACCGGATCGGCAAATTTCTGCGCCAGCATACGCCCATCGGGGAACACCTGAAAACACCCGCAGCCACGCTCGGTCATCATCCAGTCGTCACCGACCGGATCGTAGATCACCCCTGCAACCACTTCCCCCTTATGGACCACCGCCGCCATCACCGCGAACAAGGGCAAGCCGGCGGCGAAATTCCACGTGCCGTCCACCGGGTCGACATAGACCACGGTCTCGTTTTCGAAATGGGTGTCGAGCAGTTTCGGGTTGGCCGCCACCGCCTCTTCGCCGATCACCACGGTCTGGGGCGACGCGGTCTTGATGGCATTGGTAATGAAACGCTCGGAAGCCTCGTCAGCCTCGGTCACCAGATCATGAACATGGGACTTGGTGCGGATCGCGCCTTCGTCGAGCCGCCGGAAGCGCGGCATGATCTCGGTTTTTGCGGCCTCGCGCAGGATGGCGGTCAGGCGCTCGATATTCATTGGTCCACCCCCGCCGCCAGCGCGGCGAAATCGAAAAGTTTCGGGTCCAGCATGTGGCTGGGATTGATATTGCCCAGCGCCCGGATCATCACGTCCTTGCGCCCCGGCATCTTGCGCTCGAAATCGTCGAGCATCGCCTTCATCGCATTGCGCTGGAGCCCGTCCTGTGAGCCGCACAGATCGCAGGGGATGATGGGAAATTCCAATGCCTCGGCAAACCGGGCGAGATCGGCCTCGGCGCACAGCGCCAGGGGCCGCAGAACCTCGACGTCCCCCTCGTCATTGAGCAGTTTCGGCGGCATCGCCGCCAGCTTTCCCCCGTGAAACAGGTTCATGAAGAAGGTTTCCAGAATATCCTCGCGATGGTGACCCAGCACCAGCGCCGAACATCCTTCCTCGCGCGCGATGCGATAAAGATGTCCGCGCCGCAGCCGCGAGCACAGCGAGCAGTACGTTGCACCGGCCGGCAGCTTGTCGGTAACGATCGAATAGGTGTCCTGATATTCGATCCGATGCGCGATCCCGTTGCTTTCGAGAAATTCGGGCAGGATGTGTTTGGGAAAGTTCGGCTGTCCCTGATCGAGGTTGCACGCCAGAAATTCGACCGGCAAAAGCCCGCGCCATTTGAGATCGAGCAGCACCGCCAGCAACCCGTAGCTGTCCTTGCCGCCCGACAGGGCCACCAGCCACTTCGCACCCGGTCTGATCATTCCATAGGTATCGAGTGTCTCGCGCACCTGACGGATCAGGCGTTTGCGCAGCTTGTTGAATTCGACACCCGCCGGCGCGTTGCGGAACAGCGCCGGACAGGAATCGTCGATATCCGCGATCGGTTCGGCAATGCTCATTTTGAACCCTTCTCACGCCAATTAAAGAGTGAAGCTTCGGCGCATGCGCTTGATACATGCCGCCGGGGCGCGGGAAAAGGGGGAGGCGGCCGATTTGACGTCTGCAGGCCGGGCGAAACCCCACTTAGGGGTCACCCGGCCCAGTGACGCAGAACAAGGTCGCTGTCAACCCGTTCGAGCCGGACCCGTCAGGAACCAATCTGCGATCCGGCTTGCACCTCCATATCGTTCAAGCCTTGCCCTCCCATCAACGGGTCGCTACGCATTCTTGTCAAAAACCGGTCAATTGCCTTGGATCGGCCCAGATACCGCCCTTTCTTACTCTTGCATGTGCCGAATTCCCGGCCTTAGATCATCGTCCGCGACCCGCAGCGGAAAGGCGAGTCGTCCTCTTGTGCGGAGTACGCAATGTTTCGATCCTTCTTCCCCGTCCCCAAGCTCTTTTTTTCATCCCTGCTTGGCGTGATGCTCGTGGCCATCCTTGCCTGGACCAGCATCGGTCCAACGCTGCAGCCCTATTTGAGTATCGATCGGCTGATCCTCCCCCCGGCCTGCGCCCCGACCGAAGCGGAAGCGCCTCCCGGCGTCGGCGATACCGCCCAGGCCGTTCCGGGCGCCGAACTTACCGAACCCGATCTGCCCGATTCATCGGTAACTCAATCGGATTCTCCCGCTGCAAGCGAAGTCCGCTGCCTGCCCGAAGGTTCATTCCTCACAGCCGAACGCGTCTGGTTCTACCAATACCTGCTCATCCTCGCCGCCGCGTTCTGCGTATTCTGGTACTTTTACAAGCGCAATGAGTGGTACTGGTGGTCGGTGGTCAGCACCGTGGCGATCATGCTGCTGGTCTATTTCAACGTCCAGGTCGACGCCTTCATCAACAACTGGCAAGGCCGCTTCTTCAACACAATGCAAATGGCCCTGACCGAGCCCGGCTCGGTCACACCGGAAGAGTTTTACGGCCAGATCATGGAGGCCTTCGTCGTCCTGATGCCCCGCATCATCGTCGCGGTGATCGTCGCCTTCTATACGGCCCATTATGTCTTTCGCTGGCGCAAGGCGATGAACTCCTACTACATGGCCTGGTGGCCCTCGATCCGCACCACCGAGGGCGCGGCCCAGCGCGTCCAGGAAGACACGATGCGCTTTGCTTCGATCACCGAGGATCTCGGCGTCGCCTTCCTCGATTCCCTGATTACGCTTGTGGTGTTCATTCCGCTCTTGTGGACGCTGTCTCAAAACGTCACCTCCCTGCCCCTGATCGGCGACGTTCCGGGCAGCCTTGTCTGGGTGGCTTTGCTCTCGGCGGCTTTCGGCACGGTGCTTCTCGCCCTCGTCGGGTTCAAGCTGCCGGGCCTCAATTTCGAGAACCAGAAGGTCGAGGCGGCCTACCGCAAGGAATTGGTCTATGGCGAAGACCACGAGGAATACGCCCAGCCAGCCACTTGGAAGGAACTTTTCGCCAATGTGCAGAAGAACTATTTCCGCCTCTACTGGCACTACACCTACTTCAATCTCGCCCGTTACGGCTATCTCAACCTGGCGGGCTACATCCCCCTCCTCGCCCTCTCGCCGTCAATTCTTGCCGGCGCGTTGACGCTGGGCCTCTACCAGCAGGTGCAGCAGGCGTTCGGCCAGGTGGCCTCATCGTTCCAGTTCCTGGCCCGCGCCTGGTCCACGGTCATCGAACTGCTCTCGGTCCACAAGCGCCTTATGCACTTTGAGAGCCACATCCCGCGCGATCAGGAGCCGATCAAGGAATCGGTCAGCGAATACGCGAGCTGACAAACAAAAAAGGGCCGCCCACCGGGCGGCCCTTTTCTCTTTAAACTGTGTGCTTCGCTTAGCGCGAATAGAATTCGACGACCAGGTTCGGTTCCATCTGCACCGGATAGGGCACATCGCTAAGGGCCGGAACACGGACGAAGGTCGCGGTCATCTTGGAGTGATCGGCGTCCACGTAATCGGGCACGTCACGCTCGGCGAGCTGGACGGCTTCGAGAACGATGGTGAGCTGCTTGGAGCGCTCACGGATCGAGATCACATCGCCCGGCTGCACGTTGTAGCTCGGGATGTTGACGCGCTTGCCGTTGACCTGAACATGGCCATGGTTGACGAACTGACGCGCCGCGAACACGGTCGGCACGAATTTGGCGCGATAAACGATGGCGTCCAGACGGCTTTCGAGAATGCCGATCAGGTTTTCGCCGGTGTCACCACGGCGACGGGCGGCTTCGGCGTAAACGCGCTTGAAGGCCTTTTCGGTGATCGAGCCATAATAGCCCTTGAGCTTCTGCTTGGCGCGGAGCTGAATACCGAAATCGGAAAGCTTGCTCTTGCGGCGCTGGCCGTGCTGGCCGGGGCCATAGGCGCGGGCATTGAGCGGGGACTTCGGACGACCCCAGATATTTTCGCCGAGACGGCGGTCGATCTTGTGCTTTTGCGTATGACGTTTCGACATCGCATGTCCTTTTTAAACCAGAAATAAAAGACAGCGCCCTCCTCTGTCCTGCCGAAAGGCAGAACCGACAGACCGTGCGAAAAACGTGAATTCCAGGTCCGGCTCGAAAGCCGACCCCAAAACGCAAACCGACGGTCCCGGGTGCTTCCCGATGGGCAAAGCCGATCAGGATGGCCGGTTTCTATGGGGCAAAGCGCATAAAGTCAAGCGCTGCGGGCGGCCCTGCGCTCGCGGTGGAAGACGTAGAGCCCGGAGGCCAGGATGATCGCCGTGCCCACCCATGTCCACAGGTCCGGAAAATCGCCGAACACGATATATCCCACGATCGTCGCCCCGATGATCTCGATATACTGGAACGGCGCCAGCGTCGAAGCCGGCGTGCGCCGAAAGGCTTCGGCGAACAGAAAGAAGGTCAGCCCCGAGAACATGCCCATGAACACCAGCAACCCCCAGGGTCCGCTGCTATCGATACCGCCCGAAAGACTTACCAACTGGAACTGGCCCAGCAGCGCAAAACCGACCCCGATCAACGCCATCGCAATAAGCGAAAACCAGAACTGCATGGAAATGGCGTCCATGTGCTGCCCCAGCTTGCGCATGACGATGGCATTGGAGGCAAATCCGGTCGCTGCGATCAGCGGCAGGATCGACGCCCAGCCGAAAATATCCCAACTCGGCCGAATGACGACAACCGCGCCAACCAGCCCCACGGCCACCGCCACATAGCGCCGCCAGCCGGTCTTCTCACCCAGCAACAGGCCCGAAAGCACCGTCAGGATCAACGGCTCGACGAAAAAGATCGCGATCGCCGTGGCAATCGGCATGGTGACGAACGCCCCGATCAGCGAGGAGAGAACGACCGCCATCGTCGCCCCGCCCACAAGCATCAGCCCCCATGGCCCCCGCGCCAGCCGCCGGCGCGTTACCACAATGAACAGCCCCAGCATCGCCATCTGAAACCCGAACCGCCAGAAGGCGATCTCGAACGGGTTGAGAATACCCGTCAGGCTTTTCGACATCGCATCGCTGATCGGCACCAGCAGCACGGCCGCGATCATAAGCGCCATCCCGCTTTGCGGTGACCCTGCCCCGGCCTTGGGAGCGGGCGATTGCGTGGCGACCATAATATACCTGATTGGAAAACACGGGTGGGATTTGCTCCCTACCCTAGCCACGAGACTGCCGCCGGGCAACCTCGACCCTATTCGGCCTCGTCCTCGCCCTTGTGCCGGGATGGATTGGGCCGCTCGTGCCGCCGGTCGAGCGCCGCGACGATGCCGCGAAGCGTACGCACCTCCTGCGCGTTGAACCCACCGCGCGCGAACATGGCGCGGATATTGTTCATCATGCCGGGCCGCTTGGCCGGCGTCTTGAAAAACCCTGCCCGGTCCAGCGCCTCGCCAAGTTGTTCGGTCATCGCCGCCAATTGTCCGCGTGGCGCCGGCTCCCCCTCATCGGCCGAAAACGGCAATGGCTGGTCCTTGAGCGCTGCCCGCCGCCATTCATAGGCCAGAACCAGCACGGCCTGGGCGATATTGAGCGAGGCAAAGGCCGGCTCGACCGGCAGCGTCACGATGGCATCGGCCAGCGCCACCTCGTCATTGTTGAGCCCCCAGCGCTCACGCCCGAACAGGATGCCCGCCTTCTGCCCGCCCCCGATATGGGCCGAAAGCCGGTCCGCCGCTTCGTCGGGGCCGATCACCGGCTTGAACATCTCCCGGTTGCGCGCCGTCGTGGCGAGCACCAGATTGAGGTCCGCCATCGCCTCGGTCAACGTCTCGAACACCTGCACCCGCTCGATCACCGGCAGCGCCTTGGCCGCCGAAGCTGTGGCCTTTTCGTTCGGCCACCCGTCGCGCGGATTGACCAGCCGCAGATCCCAAAGCCCGAAATTGGCCATGGCGCGCGCCGCCGCGCCGATATTTTCGCCAAGCTGCGGCTCGACAAGAATGATCGCCGGCGTGGGCCGGAACGCGAATTCCTTGCTGCTGTCGGTCCCCGCCATCAGTTTGCTCCCTGCGCCGCGCGCCATTCATCTTCGAGGATGGCGTAAACCAACTCCTGGTCCCACTCCCCCTTGAAAATCGCATGCTCCCGAAAATGGGCCTCGCGCCGCATGCCAAGCTTTTCCATCACCCGCCACGAGCCGGTGTTGCGCGCATCGCAACGCGCCGAAATCCTGTGCAAACCAACCTGCCCGAAGCCAACGGCAAGCACCGCCTCCATCGCTTCGGTCGCATAACCCTGCCCCTGAAACGCTGGGCTCATAACATAGCCGATCTGCCCCTGCCGGGCCGCCAGGTCCTCAAACATCAGCACCACGTCGCCGATCAACGCCCCGCTTGTCCTGAGCACCACGGCATATTGAATGCCTTCGCTGTTCTCGCCCGTTCCATCCATGGCGATCCAGCGCGGGATCAACTCGCGGACACGCTCGAGCGAACGCGGCTCCCACATGCAATAGCGCGCGACTTCAGGCAGCCCTTGATAGGCGGCCGTCGCCTCCGCGTCGGCGGGCGTAAATTTGCGCAGGATCAGCCGCTTGGTCTCAATGGGAAAAAAGGTCATCAGCTCGACGCCCGGTTACCCCGGGGTCAGTAATGCCTGCCGCTCGCAATGGCAACAATTGCGCTGGATTTGTCCGCAAGCTCATGCCAGCTTTCGTCAATGCCGACGCTCAGTCTCGATGAAACCGCCAATTGCGCTTGCGGCGCCGTGAGCCTCCGGATCGAAGGCCCCGTCCTTTCGATGCTGGTCTGCTCATGCCTGGATTGCCGCAAGGCGACCGGCACGGGCCATTCGGCGGTCATCCTGATGTCCACCGATGCCGTCGAAATCTCGGGAGACGTCAAGGGACACACGCGCAAGGCCGCCTCGGGGTCGGAAATCACCCGCAATTTCTGTCCCGAATGCGGCACCCCATTGTTCGCCAGAACCGCCCGCGCGCCTCTGCTGGCCCTGATACCTGCCGGTCTGTTCGACAATCCTGACTGGTTTGCCCCCCGTCAGGCCATTTTCTCGCGCACCCATCTCCAATGGGACACGCTCAATGAGGCACTGCCTCAATACGATACCTATCGCGACACTGGAGGATTTTGATGTTTGCCACCGGACGCTGCCTGTGCGGAACCATAAGCTTTTCGGTCACCGAACCGCCGATCCGCATGGCCCAGTGTCATTGCGAGGATTGCCGGCGCCTGACCGGCACCGGGCACATCGTACAGGCCTTCTTCAAGACCGACGGCGTAACCGTCAACGGAAAGCCCGCCGTGTTCGAAAATGTCGCCGACAGCGGCAGCGAACGCCGCCGCTCGTTCTGCGCTACCTGCGGCTCCACCCTGTTTTCGGAACGCAATACCGCCCCGGGGGTCATCGGCATCGCCATCGGCGCCTTCGACAATTCCGACTGGTTCAGCCCCGGAATGGTGCTTTACACCAACCAGCGCCCGCCATGGGACCCCGAGGTGCCCGGTGTCCAAGCGCATGAGAAGATGTAGATGAGCCACGCAGCCGAGGCCCTGTCCGACCGCGTCCGTGAACGCCTCGCTCCCGTTCCGGGCGTCACCGAACAAAAGATGTTCGGCGGCCACGCCTTCATGCTCGATGGCAACATGATCTGCGGCATCATGAAAAACGGAGCCCTCCTCGCCCGAGTCGGCAAGGACGGCTATGAGGCCGCCCTCGCCCTTCCCGGTTGCCAGCCCATGACCATGGGCACAAAAACCATGTCTGGCTTCGTTGAAGTCGATGGCGATGTGCTCGACACCGAAATGGGCCTCGCCCAATGGGTCGACCGCTGCATGGCCTTCGCTGCAACCCTTCCGCCGAAATAGTTCAGGCGCCCCCGAACACCAGCGTTGCATTGATACCCCCAAAGCCGAATGAATTGGACATCACATAGTCCACATTCTTCGCGATCGGCTTATTGGGCACGAGTTCGAAACCCCGGCCCTCGGGCACCGGATCGTCGAGATTGATCGTGGCGGGCAGCATGTTTTCGCGAATTGCCATCACCGAAAACATCGCCTCGATTGCGCCGGCCGCACCAAGAAGATGCCCCGTTGACGATTTGGTCGATGAAACCGCCAGCGTCTTCCCCCGGTCACCGAACACGGCGCCAATGCCGGCCAGTTCCGCCGCATCTCCAACCGGCGTCGAGGTTGCATGCGCGTTGATGTAGCCGACCGCGTCGGGAGAAATTCCCGCCATGGCCAACGCCTTGCGCATCGCCACCTGCGCGCCCGCGCCATCCGGCGAACCCGCTGTCAGGTGATAGGCGTCGGCCGAGGTGCCATAGCCCGCCACGACCGCAAGCGGCTTCGCTCCGCGCGCCTTGGCATGGCTGAGTTTTTCGATCACCAGCACTGCCGCTCCCTCCGCCAGCACGAACCCGGAATGTCCGGCGTCGAATGGCCGCGAGGCCTTGTGCGGCTCATCATTATAGGACGAGGTCAGGGCGCGTGACGCGCCAAATCCGCCGATCGATATGGGATCAACCGACCCTTCAGCCCCGCCCACGACGGCAATTTCGGCCTCTCCGGTCATAATCAGCCGCATGCCGTCGCCAATCGCCTGGGCCGACGCCGCGCACGCCGTCACCGGCGTTCCGATCGGGCCACGAAACCGATGCACGATGGAAATCCAGCCCGCTGCCATATTGGCGAGGAACGAGGGCACGGTGAACGGGGAGAGTCGCCGCGGCCCTTTTTCGGCAATGGTGCGCGCAGCCTGCGCCATCACCGGCTCTCCGCCCACACCGGACGCGATAATCGTGGCCGTTGCCTGCTGCCCTGCATCGTCCTGAGGGTGCCAGCCGGCCTGATCGAGCGCCTGCGCCGCAGCGGCAAGGCCATACTGGATAAAGAGATCCATCTTCTTGATCTCCTTGGGCTCGATCCATTCGGACGGATCGAACCCTTGGGGATCGTTCGCCTTGTCGGGCACCAATCCGGCGATATGGGAGCCAAATCCCGTCGTATCGAAGCGATTGTTCCGCACGATCCCGCTTTTGCCCGCAAGAAGCCGCTCCCAATTGGTCGCAACGCCCACCCCGAGCGGGGACACCACTCCCATGCCGGTTACAACAACCGGATCATCGCTTTGCATCGAAAGTCTCCATCACTGGCTTTGTATTGATTTGGCTTCAGGCGTCCGCGTGTTCGCGAGCCTCACCGGCGGTAAGCGCGCGCAATCCGCCAAGGAAATCCTCGGGCCCCGGATCGGCGACCAACGCTCGCAATTCGTCCTGCGAATCCCGCCAGAGCGGCAGGATCTCTTCGAGCAGCGCCGCGCCCTTCCCGGTCAGTTCAAAGTGTCGGACATTGCCCTTTTCCGGGCGCCCCGCGATCACCAGCCCGCGCTTGCGCAACGGCTCGAGATTGCGCAGGAGCGTCGTTCGATCCATGGAAATCCGTGCCGCCATCGAATTGACCGACATGCGCGGTGAGTTCTTGACGGTCATCAGAACCGTAAATTGAACGACCGAGATTTCAAACGGACGAAGCACTTTGTCATAGCGGCGCGTCAGAGCCCGCGCGGCCATCACGGTGTTGAGCACGAGGCAATCAAAAAAGGCAAAGGTCATGCCGGCAAACTATAGTGTAATTACACATGTGTAAATACACTATACGATCCCACCAATCCCCGCTGCCGCTCGACACGCCCCCTTCGCGGCGAGACACTTTGCGCCTTACCAATGCTCTGCTATAGGGACCGCGAACTTTGGCTGGCCCTTGCTGGCCGAACCGGATTTTTGCGCGCGAGGAGCACATATTTATGACCAAGATCAAAGTCGCCAATCCCGTCGTCGAACTCGACGGCGACGAGATGACACGCATCATCTGGCAGGCCATCAAAGACAAGCTCATCCACCCCTATCTCGACATCGATCTTGAATATTACGACCTCAGCGTCCAGAAGCGCGACGAGACCGACGACCAGATCACCGTCGACGCCGCCAACGCCATCAAGAAGCACGGCGTGGGCGTCAAATGCGCCACCATCACTCCCGATGAAGGCCGCGTCGAGGAATTTGGGCTCAAGAAGATGTGGCGCTCGCCCAACGGCACCATCCGCAACATCCTGGGCGGCGTGATCTTCCGCGAGCCCATCATCTGCAAGAACGTGCCGCGCCTCGTTCCCGGCTGGACCCAGCCCATCATCGTCGGTCGCCACGCCTATGGCGATCAGTACCGCGCCACCGATTTCAAATTCCCCGGCAAGGGCAAGCTGTCCATCAAGTTCGTCGGCGAAGACGGCCAGGAAATCGAACACGAAGTGTTCGACGCTCCCTCCTCGGGCGTGGCCATGGCCATGTACAACCTCGACGATTCGATCCGCGATTTCGCCCGCGCCTCGCTCAACTACGCCCTCCAGCGCGGCGTCCCCTGCTACCTCTCGACCAAGAACACAATTCTCAAGGTCTATGACGGTCGCTTCAAGGACATCTTCGAGGAGGTCTTCCAGGCCGAGTTCAAGGAAAAATACGAAGCCAAGAAGATCTGGTACGAGCATCGTCTGATCGACGACATGGTCGCTGCCGCCCTCAAATGGTCCGGCGGCTATGTCTGGGCCTGCAAGAACTACGATGGCGACGTGCAGTCCGACATCGTCGCCCAGGGCTTTGGCTCGCTCGGTCTGATGACCTCGGTTCTCATGACCCCCGATGGACAGACCGTCGAAGCCGAAGCGGCCCACGGCACCGTGACCCGTCACTACCGCCAGCACCAGCAGGGCAAGGAAACCTCGACCAATTCCACGGCCTCGATCTTTGCCTGGACCCGTGGCCTTGCCCACCGCGCCAAGCTCGACGGCAATGACGAACTGGCAACCTTCGCCGCCACGCTCGAAAAGGTCACCATCGACACCATCGAGCAAGGCAAAATGACCAAGGATCTGGCCCTTCTGGTCGGCCCCGACCAGCCCTGGCTCACCACAATGGGGTTCCTGGACGCCATCGACGCCAACCTTCAGAAGGCGATGGCGTAAGCCGTCCCTTACCGGCACCTATCGAAGCGGCCCTTGTGGCCGCTTCTTTTTTGCCCGCTTGATCGATCCGGTCGAATTTGCTCGACGCCCGAACATATTGGTCATATGAGCCAGTTTGGCCCGCCATCCGGCGGATACGTCACCAAAGCTGGAAGTTGCCGATGCCGACCGGCGTGCTCATCGCCTTTGCCGCCTATGCCAGCTTCGCGTTTGGCGATGCCACGATAAAGAGCTTCGGCGGCTCCATGTCGGTCTTCCAGATCGGCTTTTTCGTCACGCTGTTCTCCTTCGTTCCGGCCCTTCTCGTCAAACCGCGCGGCGAGCGCTGGCGCGACGCCTTCAAGCTCACCCATGTCTGGCTCATGCAGTTGCGCGGCATCTGCGGCATCATGTCGATGGTGATGGTCACCATCGCTTTCACGACGATCCCGCTCGCCGAAGTTTACGCGCTGGTTTTTCTCACCCCGATCATCGTGACCATTCTTTCGGTCGTCATCCTGCGCGAGTCCATGACCCCGGCCCGCTGGTTGGCCCTCGCCATCGGCTTTGCCGGTGTGATGCTGGTCGTCCGGCCCGGCTTCCGCACGCTTGAGTTGGGCCATCTGACCGCGGTTTGCGCCGCGCTTGCCGCCTCGGTGGGTGCCATCGTTCTCAAAAAGGTCTCGGCCACCGAGCGGCGCGTCTCGCTGCTGGGCGTGCTTTTGACCTATGCCCTGATTTTCAACGGCATCGCCATGATCCCGAATTTCGTCGTCCCCACGCTCGACCAGATCGGCAGGCTGGTGCTCATCGGGCTGTTCGGCGGCACCGGGCAATTGCTGATGATCGCCGCGCCCCGCCGCGCGGCGGCCAACCAGATCGCGCCTACCCAGTACAGCCAGATTTTCTGGGCCATTGCACTGGGTGGGCTGTTTTACGGCGAATATCCCGACACCGTCGCCGTAGTGGGGCTGGCGATCGTGGTTGCCGCCGGCATCGCGACACCCGGCGTCGATGCCGCCCGTTCGATCCTCGGCGCCCGTCTCGCCCGCTTCGGTCGCCGCAAACCAAAGCCGTTCCAGCCGCAACAGACAGAAGCGGCCGATCCCCAAAAGGAACCGGCCGCCATCAAATGATCGCCCGTCGCGCGGGGCTCAGGCTGAAAGATGCGCCTTGATCGCCTCGACCGCCGCCTGGGCTTGTGACGCGTCGGGGCCACCGGCCTGCGCCATGTCGGGGCGCCCGCCGCCGCCCTGTCCACCAAGCGTCGACGAACCGATCCGCACCAGATCGACCGCGCTGTAGCGCGATACAAGGTCTTCGCTCACGCCCACCGAAATGCCGGCCTTGCCGTCCTCGGTCGTGCCGACGATAACGACGATCCCCGAGCCGATCTGCTTTTTGCCCTGGTCGACAAGGCCGCGCAGATCCTTGGGCTGCAAGCCTTCCACGACCCGTCCCATGAAGGTCACCCCATTGACGGTCTCGCTGGCCGCGCCATTGCCGGAGCCGCCGCCCATCGCCAGTTTCTGGCGCAGATCGGCAACCTGGCGCTCCAGCGCCCGCCGTTCCTCGACAAGTGCTTCGACCCGCGAAACCGCATCGCGCGGCGAAACCTTGAGAGCGGCCGCAACGGTCTTGAGCTGGTCTTCCTGCTCGTTGAGATAGGCACGCGCGCCATCCGCGGTCAGCGCTTCCAGACGCCGGACACCTGCCGCGACCGAGCTTTCCTGCACGATCTTGACCAGCCCGATATCGCCGGTGCGCCGCACATGGGTGCCGCCGCACAATTCCATCGAATAGGTCTTGCCCGCCTTTTCCCCTTCGAGCGCCGTGCCCATGGAGACAACGCGCACCTCGTCGCCGTACTTTTCGCCAAACAGCGCCATGGCACCGGCCTTGACCGCATCGTCGACCGCCATCAGCCGCGTTTCGACCGGCGCGTTCTGCAAAACGATGGCATTGGCCATGCGCTCGACTTCGGCCAGTTCCGCTTCGCTCATGGGCTTGGTGTGCGAATAGTCGAACCGCAGGCGCTCGGGTGAAACCAGCGAACCCTTCTGGGCCACATGGCTGCCCAGCACCTCGCGCAGCGCCTCATGGAGCAGATGGGTCGCCGAGTGGTTGGCGCGGATCGCCGTGCGGCGGGAATGGTCGACCCGCAGCGTCAGCGCCTCATCGATCCTGACGGTTCCCGCCTCGACCCTGACCCGGTGCGCAAAGACGCCACCCGCCTGCTTGGTGGTGTCGAGCACGGTGATCCTGGCGCCATCCTCGCTCTGCATGATCCCGGTGTCGCCCACCTGCCCGCCGCTTTCGCCGTAAAACGGGGTCTGGTTGAGCACGATGAAGCCCTCATCACCGGCGTTGAGCGCATCGACGCTCGTGCCATCCTTGATCAGCGCTTTCACCGCGCCGTCGCTGTCCTCGGTTTCGTAACCGAGAAACTCGGTCGGGCCGGCCGCATCGGCAATCGAGAACCAGACGGCGCTCGTTGCCGCATCGCCCGAGCCCGACCAGTTCTTGCGCGCTTCGGCCTTCTGGCGGGCCATGGCCGCATCGAACCCGGTCTGGTCGACCGAAACACCGCGCAGCCGCAGCGCATCCTGGGTCAGGTCGAGCGGAAAACCGTAGGTGTCATAAAGCTTGAACGCCGTCTCGCCCGCCAGCGTATCGCCCTGCCCGAGACCCGCGCTCTCGTCCTCGAGAATCTGCAACCCCCGGCTGAGGGTCTTGAGGAAACGCTCCTCTTCGAGCCTGATGGTTTCCGAGATCATCGCCTCGCCGGCCACGAGGTCGGGATAGGCCTGCCCCATCTCGCGCACCAGCGATGGCACGAGCTTGAAGATCGTGGGCGCATTGGTGCCCAAAAGCGTGGCGTGGCGCATGGCGCGGCGCATGATACGGCGCAGCACATAGCCGCGCCCTTCATTGGCCGGCAGCACGCCGTCGGCGATCAGGAACGACATCGAGCGCAAATGATCGGCGATGACGCGGTACGAAGCGACGGTCTCTGCCGTCGGCCCCTTCCCGACCGCCGAAGCCGTCGCATCGATCACATGGCGGAACATATCGGTTTCAAAGACGCTCTCGACGCCCTGCAGGATCGACGCCATGCGCTCGAGGCCCATCCCCGTATCGATCGAGGGGTTGGGCAGGGCTTCCTGCGTGCCATCGGCGAACTGCTCATACTGCATGAACACCAGGTTCCAGAACTCGAGGAACCGGTCGCCATCCTCTTCCGGCGTGCCCGGAGGGCCACCCCAGATGTGATCGCCGCGATCGATGAAGATTTCCGAGCACGGCCCGCACGGACCCGTATCGCCCATGGACCAGAAATTGTCCGAGGTCGGGATGCGGATGATCTTGTCGTCGGAGAACCCGGCGATCTTTTTCCAGAGGTCGGCCGCTTCGTCATCGGTGTGATAGACAGTGACCAGCAGCTTGTCCTTGTCGAGCCCGAACTCCTTGGTGACCAGCGTCCAGGCCAGATCGATCGCCTGTTCCTTGAAATAGTCGCCGAATGAGAAATTGCCCAGCATCTCGAAAAAGGTCAGGTGCCGGGCGGTAAAGCCCACATTGTCGAGATCGTTGTGCTTGCCCCCGGCCCGGACGCATTTCTGCGACGTCGTGGCGCGCGAATAGGGACGCTTTTCAAGCCCGGTAAACACGTTCTTGAACTGCACCATGCCCGCATTGGTGAACATCAGCGTCGGATCGTTGCGCGGCACGAGCGGGCTGGAGGCGACTTTCTCATGACCGTTCCCGGCAAAGAAGTCGAGGAAGGTCGAACGGATGTCGTTTACGCTTGTCATGATCGAGCCAAAAACCCTGTCTGCGGCCAAGACGCCGCACCATATCTTTATCGTTCTGGATGCGCCGGATACGCGGCTGATCGCGCCCCGTTTCACCGGCTGGAAACCTGAGCAAGCCTTCTAGCGTGTGCATCGGGGGAGTGCAATGCGAAGGCTGCGGCACCCGGGCATTAAGTGAGCGATCGAACGCCGGCGCACCAAAAAAGAAAGGCGCCGGTTACCCGGCGCCAGGAGGTCATAGACAAATCTTGCTTCTGGCCGGCGAGAACCCCGCGCCGCCAAAGCTAGTCCTCACCGTCCTCGGCGCTATCTTCTCCCGCCGTAATCAGTTCGGCGGCAATAAGCCCGGCGCTCTCGCGCACCCCATTTTCGATCTGGTGCGCGATTTCGGGATTGTCCTTGAGGAACTGGCGCGAATTTTCACGCCCCTGCCCCAACCTCTGGCTATCATAGGAGAACCAGGCCCCCGACTTTTCCACGATCCCGGCCTTGACGCCCAGATCGAGCAATTCACCCGTCTTGGAAATCCCCTCGCCATACATGATGTCGAACTCGACCTGCCGGAACGGAGGGGCCATCTTGTTCTTGACCACCTTGACGCGTGTCTGGTTGCCCACGACTTCCTCGCGGTCCTTGATCGCGCCGATACGGCGGATATCGAGGCGAACCGACGAATAGAACTTGAGCGCATTGCCACCGGTTGTGGTTTCGGGAGACCCGAACATCACGCCGATCTTCATGCGGATCTGGTTGATGAAGATCACCATGGCCTTCGATTTGGAGATCGAGGCCGTAAGCTTGCGCATGGCCTGGCTCATCAGGCGCGCCTGAAGGCCCGGCAGGGAATCGCCCATTTCGCCTTCGAGTTCTGCCCGCGGCGTCAGCGCCGCCACCGAATCCACGACAAGGACGTCGATCGCACCCGAGCGTACCAGCGTGTCGGCGATCTCAAGCGCCTGTTCGCCCGCATCGGGCTGGGAGATCAGCAGGTCGTCGATATTGACGCCGAGCTTGCGGGCATAGGTGGGATCCAGCGCATGTTCAGCGTCGATGAACGCGCAGATACCGCCCGACTTCTGGGCCTCCGCAAGCACATGCAGGGCAAGGGTCGTCTTGCCCGAACTTTCCGGTCCGAAAACTTCGATAATGCGGCCACGCGGCAGTCCACCGATGCCCAGCGCAATGTCGAGACCGAGCGAGCCCGTGGAAATCGATTCGACATTGACCTGGGTGTTCTCCCCAAGCTTCATGATCGAACCCTTGCCGAAATTGCGCTCGATCTGCCCCAGAGCGGCTTCGAGCGCCTTGTTCTTGTCCATCGAACCCCCGTCAACCACGCGAAGCTGTGAAACTGCCATTGTTAGCTCTCCTTATTTCACCAAATGCCCTGCGCGTGCAACGCGATCGGACGACCCTCAACGCCTATTTCTAGGTTGCACATTTGTTCTCATTTTGTTTTCGATATGTCAAGAGACAAAATAAGAACACCCATAAAGGGTGGAACCGCATCGCCCCATGATCATTGCAGAAACAGATCGGCATGGAGACTACCATGAACATGGGCACGGGAATCGCCATGGGAATCGCGATCGGCGCCGGTATCGGTGTCGCGATCGATAACATCGCCATGGGAATCGGCATTGGCGTCGCAATCGGCGCCGGCCTTGGTGCGGCGTTTGTCGCCGCCTCGAAGAAAGACTAGTCTTCGCCGGCCGCCGGGCTTCCCGAGAGCACTTCCTTGACCTTGGAGTTGATCTGGTCGAGCGTATAGGGCTTGGGCAGAAATTCCACGCTGCGGTCATCCTCGAGCCCCTGCCGGACGCTTTCCTCGGCGTAGCCGGAAACGAAGATCACCTTGAGCTCGGGATAGAGCTTGCGCACATGGGTCAGCAGCGTCGGCCCGTCCATCTCGGGCATCACCACATCGGAAATGATGAGGTCGACCTTGCCCTCGATCTCTTCGAGCACCTCGAGTGCCTCCTCGCCCGATCCCGCCTCGAACACCTCGTACCCCGTGGTCGAAAGCGCCCGCGCCGAAAACATGCGCACGCTTTCCTCGTCCTCGACGAGAAGAATGCGTTCATTGCCGGTCAGGTCCTTGACTGGCGCCGCGACGGCCTTGACCGCTTCCTCCTTTTCCACCGGTATGTGCCGGGGCAGCAGCAGCCGGAACGTCGTGCCCTTGCCAACCTCGGATTCGGGATAGATGTAGCCGCCGGTCTGCTTGATGATGCCATAGACCATCGACAGGCCGAGCCCGGTCCCCTTGCCCAGTTCCTTGGTCGAAAAGAACGGTTCGAAGATCTTTTCCATGACCTCCTGGGTCATGCCCGTGCCCGTATCGCCGACCTCGATCAGAACGAAATCGGCCGGGACGAACCCGGGATAGGTGAAGGTCTCGGCCTCGGCCTGCTCCACATTGCGCGTGCGCAGGGTAATCTGCCCGCCATCGGGCATGGCGTCGCGCGCGTTGACCGCAAGGTTGATGATCACCTGCTCGAGCTGCACCAGATCGGCGCGGATCGGCCACACGTCGCGCCCGTGCTCGACATCGAGCGTCACATGCTCGCCGATCAGGCGCTTGAGCAACACCGTCAGATCGTCGATATGCTGGGGCACCTCGAGCACCTGCGGGCGCAGCGTCTGGCGCCGCGAGAAAGCCAGAAGCTGGCGCACCAGCCCCGCCGCGCGGTTGGCGCTCTGCTTGATCGACATGATGTCGCCAAACGAAGGATCGGACGGCTTGTGCTTGAGCAACAGCAGGTCCGAAAACCCGATGATCGCCGTCAGAACGTTGTTGAAATCATGGGCCACACCGCCCGCCAATTGCCCCACCGCCTGCATCTTCATGCCTTGGGCAAACTGCTCTTCGAGTTGGCGCTGCTCGGTCATGTCCAGAGCATAAAGGATCGCCGCTTCGTCGCTTTCTCCGCCCTGCTCGACGCCGGAAATGAACATGCGCACGCTGCGCGGCTTTTCCCCGGGAATCGTCGCATCGACCGGCGCGATCTCGGATCGGTGCGCCTTGGCGTCGACAAGCGCCATCGCCAGTTTTTCCCGGCTTTCCGGATCGATCAGCGAGGCGACATTGAGCCCCTCGATCCCGCGTTCGCCCGATGTCAGTCCGAAAATCCGGGTAAAGGGCGCGTTGGTGCGCACCACCTTGCCCGCCCCGTCGAGCGCTGCAATGGCGATCGGGGTGTGATTGAAAAACCGCGAAAACCGCACTTCGGCGGCCCGCAGGGCTTCCTCGCCCTCGATGCCGCGCGAGCGGTCGAGCACCAGCGTGCGCGTCTCGCCAAGCTCACCCTCGGCCAGCCGCGCCGCGCGATGGAGCAGCCGCACCGGAAGATTGGTCCCGTCGTGGCGCACCAGATCGAGATCGATCACCTCGGTGCGCACCGCCCCGTCCTGCCCGCCGCCCATCAACAGCCCGGCGCCATCGCCCTGGACGATTTCGCCAAGATCGAGATCGCCGGCCTCAAAGGCCGCAAGATCATACCCGAGCCAGTCGGCAAGCGTTGAGTTGATATATTGAATGCGCCCCCGCGCATTGGCAGAAAAGAACCCGGCCGGCGCATGGTCGAGATAGTCGATGGCCTTTTGCAATTCGACGTAGAAATTTTCCTGCGCGTCGCGGTCGCGGGTTATGTCCTCCACCGTCCAGATCACCGACTTGCCCGAAGCGCCGTCATAGTCGGGAAGGCTGCGCGCCCCGATCCGGAACCATTGCGCGGCGCTCTTGCCGCGCGAAATCCGCACGTCCTCGACAATGGCCCGCCCGTCCCGCGCGGCGCGCGACAGGCGATAGACCGCCTCGCTCGCCTCGGGCTGGCTGGCAAACAGCCTTGGCACACCAACCGGAACCCCCTTGGATACCGATTTGGACAGGTCCGAATATTGCGCATTGGCATAAAAGATCTTGCCGTCGCGATCGGTAACCACTGCCCCGTAAGGCAGGCTGTCGACGATAGCGCGGGCCAGTGTGCGCTTTTCGGAACCGCCGACGAACCGGAACAGGCCCGCCGCCAGCGCAAACAGCGAAAACACCCCGATGACCGAAAGAATGCCAAGGAACAGCACGATCGTTTCGGGCGAAGCGGCTTCCCCCATCAGCGAGAACGCCACGGCCACGGCAACGAAGGCCAGCGAAAGGATGACCACCCGCCACAGCGCCGCATTGGAGGACGGGCGCGCCATCATCGGCTCGGGATAGCTGTCCTCGTCCATCGGGGCCACCGCCATCGCTTTTCTTTCCTTAGTGCAAACACCCACCCGTAAATCGAATCGGGCTTCCCATTGGTAGCAAACCCGGGTTTGCCTTGGGTAGTGCGGATTAACCGCTCGTTAACAATCTCGGTTAATTTCCACTGCGCCAGCTCGAGCGATTTTTCAACCGCATGACATAGCCGATGATCTGCGCCACCGCCTTGAAATGCTCCGCCGGGATCGTCTCGCCCACCTCGGCGCCGGCATAAAGCGCCCGGGCCAGCGGGGGATTTTCGACGATCGGGATGTCGTGATCCCTGGCCAGTCCGCGAATCCTGAGCGCAACCGCATCGACCCCCTTGGCCAGCACCTCGGGCGCGGCCATGTCCTTGTCGTATTTGAGCGCCACGGCAAAATGGGTCGGGTTGGTCACCACAACCGTCGCGTCGGGCACCGCCGCCATCATGCGCTTGCGGCTGCGCTCCATGCGAATCTGGCGGATACGGCCCTTGACGTGCGGATCGCCCTCCATCTGCTTGTACTCGTCGCGCACTTCCTTGACCGTCATCATCTGGCGCTGCCACCATTTGTGGCGCATGTAGATGTAATCGAGCAGCGCCACGATGGTGATGGCGATCAGGGTCGCGATGAAGATCTTGATGCCGATTTCCTGGAACAATTCCAAGGTCACGACGGGGTCGGCGGTCATGATGGTCGAAAGCCGGTCCCGGTCGGGCCAGACCACCAGCACCATGATGGTGGAAAACACGACGAGCTTGAACAGCCCCTTGCCGAAATTGACCAGCGCCTCGCTCGAAAACAGCCGCTTGGCCCCGGCCAGCGGGGAGACTTTCGAGAATTTGGGTTTGAGGTTTTCAGCCGAAAACACCATGCGGTGCTGCACCATGTTTCCCGCGATCCCGCACAGCGCCAGAAGGATCATGGGAATCAAAAGCGCGCTCAAAAGGCTGATCGTCGCGCCATAGACGAACTGGTTGAACCCCGGCCCACCCACCTCGTAAAGGTCCGCGCGCCCGAGATAATCGCCAAGGCTGGTCATGATCTGCGCGCTGGTCATCGGCGCAACGAACGCAAAGATCAGCGCCGAGCCCAGGATCATGAACCAGGTCGTCACCTCCTGGCTCTTGACCACATCGCCCTTCTTGTGGGCATCCTCGAGCCGTTTTTGGGAGGGGTCCTCTGTCTTTTCGCTCTGTTCGGGTTTGTCGTCGCTCATGGACTAGCCCAGGAACTGCGAAAAATGGTCTTCGAGATAGGTCATATAAAGGGTCATCGTGAGGCTCAGCAGCAGCGCGAACAGGATCAGCCCGATGATGATGTTGGCCGGCATGGCCATGAAAAACACCTGAATCTGGGGCATCAGCCGCCCCAGAATCCCCAGCCCCAGATAAAACACCAGTCCGAAAACCAGAAATGGCGCCGACATCTGCGTTCCGATCAGGAAGGCCTGCGCCACGATCTCCGTTGCCATCTCCGCCGCATCGCCCAGCATCAGCGGCGCATCGGGCGGGAAATAGCTGTAGCTGGCATAAATTCCCGCCAGCAGCACGTGATGCAGATCGGTGGCGAAAATCAGCGTCACGCCCAGCATGGCCAGAAAATTGCCAACGATCGCCCCCTGCACGCCCGGCTGGGTGGGATCGGAGGTCTGGGCCATCGAAAGCCCCATCTGGAACGCGATCACCGCACCTGCGACCTGCGCGGCGGTGATAATAAGCCTTGTCAGCCCCCCGAGGATAAATCCCACTGCAAGTTCATGCGCGAGTGCGGTCAAAAGCCCGCCCAGAGTCACCGGAACGGCGCCGAGATTGGGCAGGATCAGCGGGTAAAGCACCAGCGAAAACGCCAGCGCGAAGGTGAGCCGCAGCCGCATGGGAATCGTCGATTCCCCCAGCGCCGGCAACAGCATGAGGATCGTGCCGAGCCGTGCGAAAATGAGAAAGAAATAATAGGCGACATCGGGGCCCCAGCTCACGCTCATGGCCCGCTACCCGCCCGTGATGATCATGTCGACGATCTGGTTCATATAGGTGTTCATCGTGGCGCCCATGAAGGGCAGCGTGAGCAGCAGCGTGAAGAAGATCGCGATGATCTTGGGCACGAAAACCAGCGTCATTTCCTGGATTTGCGTCAAAGCCTGAAACAGGGCGATGATGACGCCGACCACAAGCCCCACGATCATCATCGGCCCTGAAACGATGATCAGGGTCCAGATGCCGGATGTGGCGATATCGAGAGTTTCTGCCCCGCTCATGTCAATCCCGCGCGATTCGTTAACGCCACCTTACATCAAATGCGTCCGATCCGGTGGTGTGGAGATTGCGTCAAGGCGAGGCGAAAATGGTGGCCGCCGAGAACCGGAGCGGAGCGTACATTCAAGTACGTGAGCACCGGAAGCGCAGGCGGCTGCCATTTGCAGCCCGCCTTCACGCAATCTAAATGGGCATGCGCATGATTTCTTCGTAGGCCGAGATCACCCGATCGCGGACCGTGACCATGGTTTCCATTGCAGATTCGGTTTCGGCCAGCGCGGTCACCACATCGACAACGTTTGCCTTGCCGTTGATCATGTCGACGGCCACCTGGTCCGAGCGCTGCCCGGTTTCGACGATGCCGCCGAGCTGGTCGGCCAGCATCTGCCCGAAATCGGCGCCCGATGGCGAAGCTGTGGGCGCGGTCAGCTTGCCGCCCGCCTGATCGGAAATCAGGCGCGAGACATTGCCGTAGGCAGCGGTAGCTGCATTGAATGGCGTGCTCATCTATCGAACTCCTTAACCGCGCAGAATATCGAGCGTCCGCCCAAGCATCTGGCGCGATACGGTGACGACGTTGAGATTGGCCTCATAGGTGCGCTGGGCCTCGCGCATGTCCATGGTCTCGATCAGCGTGTTGACATTGGGGTATTTGACATAGCCGTTCTCGTCGGCCGCCGGATGGCCCGGTTCATAGCGCGAGGAAAAATCGCTCATGTCCGTTGCGAGCGCACCAACCGTCACTTCGGTGGCGCCCAGTTCGCGATTGAGCACGGCGTGAAAGGTCGGCACCTTGCGCCGATAGGGATCCTCGTCCGGTGTATGCCCGGCGGAATCGGCATTGGCCATATTCTCGGCGATCACCCGCATGCGCGCCGTCTGGGCGTTGAGCCCCGATCCGGCGATCTTGATCGATGTCATGAAATCGTTCATGCGCTAGCGTCCTATACGTTCTTGCCCAGCGCGATCTTCATCAATCGCATGGAGCGTGTGTAGAGCGTGGTCGCGGCCTGATAGTCCATCTGGTTGGTCGTGACCTTCATCATCTCTTCTTCCAGCGTCACCCCGTTGCCCTCGGGCATGACCTCGAAACTGTTCATGGTCCGCGCGCCCATGGCCCGGCTCGGGTCGCCCCCCACCGAATAATGGTTGCGGTTGGTCGCGGTCGTCGTGACAGTGGCACCCGAACGGCGCGCCGTGCTCTCGATGGAAAAGGGCGCAAGGTCGCGCCCGCGATAGCCGGGTGTTTCGGCATTGGCGACGTTTTCGGCCAGAAGCGTCTGGCGGGTCTGGTGCCATTGCATCCTGTTCTTGAGCGCGGCAAAGATGGGCAGGTCACCAATGGCCATTTCGGGTCCGCCGAATCCGGTTACAGTTCGTTAACTGGGCAAACTTTGCCCACTGCATGGTTAACGACGCGTTAACCGATCGGAAACCAAGGGCCGGAAATCTCCCAATTTTGAACAAAGCTAAGCTATAGTAGGCAGCTATTGCCCAGCGCCAAGCGTCCGGCTATGTGTCGCGGGACGAGTTGCCCATTTCCAGGAGCGTGCCAGTGGGATTTCTGAACAGCCTTTTCGGTGGTGAAAACGGCTATCTGACAATGATCGTGGCGCTGGCCATCGTGATCGTTTTGATCGTCCTCGCCGTCTGGCTCATCAAGCTGGTGGGCGACGCCTCTGCCAGCGTGGGGCGCGGCCGCAACCGGCGCCTGATGGTCATCGATTCCATCGCCATCGACAACAAACGCCAGGCCGTCATCATACGCCGCGACGAGACCGAGCACCTGATCGTCATTGGCGGCCCCAACGATCTTGTCGTTGAAGGCGGCTTTGAAGCCCCGCCCGTCCAGCAGGTCCAGCGCGCCCGCCGCAAACCCGCCGAACCCGCGCCCGCCGTTGCACCCGAGCCCGCGCCCCCGGCCCGGCCGATGGGCAAGTCGCTGCGCCATACCGGCCTGCTGCGCCCCGTCGAGGACAACGAACCCAAACTCGATGGGGGAAAGCCCGACAATAAGGGCCGCACCTCCTCCGACTCAGCTACAAGCGTTGCCATGTCGGCCACCACGACCGTGGAGCCCGAACCGCCGCTTGAAGCGAGGGACAGAGATTACGAGGACACGGCAACCAGGTCCTGATACCGCACCGCGCCGGGCCGGAACGCCCCGCGCGGCACTTGCCGTCGTTCTTGGCCTCGCCGCCATCCTCCTGCTGCCCGCCACGGGAATCGCGCAGGACATCTCCATCGATTTCGGCGACGAAACCACGCTGACCGAGCGCGCGATCCAGTTGATCGCCCTCATCACAATTCTCGCGCTCGCCCCCTCCATCCTCGTGATGGTGACGAGCTTTACCCGCATCGTCGTGGTGCTCTCGCTGTTGCGCACCGCCATCGGGCTGCAGACCGCACCGCCCAATTCGGTGATGATCTCGCTGGCGCTGTTTCTCACCGCCTTCATCATGGCACCCACCCTGCAGCAAAGCTACGAGGTGGGCATCGAGCCCCTGGTGGCCGGCGAGGTCGAAATCGTCGAAGCCATCGACCTTGCCTCCGGCCCGCTGCACGAATTCATGCGCACCCATGTCCGCCCTCAGGACGTCATGCTGTTCATGGACCTGACCGAAACCCCGGCTCCGGAAAACCCCGAAGACCTCGAACTGCGCATCCTCATCCCCGCCTTCATGATCTCCGAACTCCGCCGCGCCTTCGAAATCGGGTTTCTTCTCTTTTTGCCCTTCGTGGTCATCGACATGGTCGTGGCCTCGGTGCTGATGAGCATGGGCATGATGATGCTCCCCCCGGTCATCATCTCCCTGCCCTTCAAGCTGATCTTTTTCGTCCTCGTCGACGGCTGGCACCTTGTGGCAGGGTCGCTGATACGGAGCTTCACCGGCTAACGGGCCAAGGCTGCGGCGAGACCGAGGCTCTGCGCACGGTCCCTCAGCCTGCGGTCGCGGGTGGCAAGCCTGGCCTCCGGTGTAAGGGCGGCAGCAGAGAGAAGATGCGCGTCGACATACCCTATCCCCCGCCCGAACAATGCGTGAAGACTGATAAATTCGAGAACTTCATCGTCTCTGGCGACGACGCACTGGGGCAGGTCGGCCAGCGAAGTGAGTATGAGATTGCGTTGCCGCAGGTTCCCCAGCGCAAGTTCGCCGAGAACAAACGGATGCATCAGCACCCTGTTGGCGCCCAACAGCAGCTCCAATTCCTCATCGACCGCCCGAAAATGGTCGATCCATACGGAAGTGTCCACAAGGATCATATAGCTGTTCGTCGCCGCGGTACGTCCTTGAGCTGAGGCTCAGTGCCGCCGAGAAGCGCGAGACGACGGGCGCTCTCGCGCTCGATAAGCGCCTTCAGCCCCTCTCTGACCAGAGCTGACTTCTCGTTAAGACCGGTAAGAGATTTGGCTTTTTCGACCAGTTCATCGTCGATGGCGATTGTTGTGCGCATGGCTGTGCTCCCGATGCACCAAATATAGCACCAAATGATGCGTATTCAAATGCCTACAAGCTCGCCACTGCCCCCGTCTCCGGCGCTGCCCGCAACGGAGTCACTGTGCCCGGCCCCGAATAAATCTCGCGATACGCATTCAAAAACGCATTGATCGCCTGCGTATCGGCGACCTGCCGGGCAATCTCGCGGAAATTGACGCCGTTGGGATCGACGTTTTCGACCACGAAGGCAAAGACCGGCCATTCGGGGGTTGTCGACATGGCCTCGGAAAACCGGCTGCGCAGGCGGGCCAGTCCGATCTGGTCGTTCGACAGCACATAGCCCACCGCCGCCTTGACCACATTGGTCCGCGCCATGGGGCTGAGACCACCCGAGCTCAGATCGGGCGAATAGAGCGCCTCGATCAATTCGCTGGCCGCCGAAAAGCGGTTGGCCTGCCACAGGGCGTCGATGCGCAGCAATTCGGTGTCGCGGCCCGTCAGGCTCGAAAGCAGGTCGAGCGCCAGATCGTGGCGATGGGCGTGAATGAGCGCGCTGGCCTCGAGCACGCGGCGCTGGCGTTCCAGCCCCGGCGGCAGCCCCGCCAGCCGCGTATCGTAGAGCACCCGCAGCGCCGAATTGGGATCGCGATTGGCGATATAGACCACTGCCAGGTCGGCCGCCACCTGCGCGCGCGCCGCGCCGTCGAGCCGGTTTTCCACCTGGTAGCTGAGCAATTCGGAAGCCTGGGCGAGCAGATCGACCTCGATCAGCCGCTGGGCCAGATTGCGGATCATCATGTCGCCCTCGGCCCCCGGCGGGGTGAGATGGCGATAGTCGTAATAGATCGAAAGCGCCGAGACCGGATCGAGCGCATCGGCCTGCCCGTCGAGAAACAGCCCCGAAAACTCGGTGCGCGCCCGGGTCAGAAGCGCGTCGAGCGAGCGGTTGTCCGCGAAATCCGCCGCCATCTCACGGGTCAGGACAAACGCATCGCGATAGTCCCCGTGGCGGTATTGCAGATCGGTCAGCTTGGCGACGATGTCGATTTCGAGCTGGTCGCCGCGCCAGATGGTCGATTGCACCGCCAGCGCATGGATTGCCTTTTCCACGTCGAGCTGGCCCATGCCGTCCAAAATCTCGATGGTGCGCAGCACGGCCTCGGCCGACGATCCCCGCCGGTCGGCGGCGATCACCCGCCCATAGCCTTCCAGTGCTTCGTCCTCGAGCCCGTTGATGTGGTCGAGCCGCGCCGAAAGCAGTTGATATTGCGCCACCTGATCGGGCGTCAGCGCGGCAAGGTCGACGGCGCGGATCATATCCGCCGCCATCGTCGCATCGCTCTGTTCCACCGCGGCGCGGATAGCCGCCAGGTGAAAGCGGGCCCGTATCCAGTTGGGATAATTGTCAACGACATGGTCGCCACCGAACGCGTCGAGCCGCGCGCCGGCAAAGTCTCCGGCATCGACCTTGGCGATGGTGCGCCAGATCATGGCGTCGGCATCGTTGAGCATCGCATCGGCGTTGAGCAGGTCCAGGGCGTCCGCGTGCCGTCCGGCCAGCGCGTTGGCGGCGGCAAGGGTCGCGTTCATGGCCGGCTCCAGACTGTGCTGGCGCAAATCCCGCCTGAGCACATTGAGCACCCCGATCGCCTCGAACGCGAAATCATTGGCGAGGTAGAACTGGGCCAGATCGAGCCTGGCGCGGTCGAGGTCCCTGCCCTCGGCCATCGCCGCCCGCGCCATGTATTCGTCGCGCCGCAGCCCGAATTCATCGGGGTTGGGGGTCATCATGGCGTTGAGATCGAGCGCGCTGACGCTCGCTTCGTCCGGCGCGTAAAGTCGCTGCCCGGCGTCGACGGAGACGGTCAGCCCCCCATCGGCGGCGATGACCGCATACCGGTCCTCGATGGAAACGCTGACCCCTTCATGCAGCGGCTTGACGACCAGCCCATGGACCGAGCGCGGCGCCTGGAAATCCACGAACCCCAGATCGCGGACCACGCCACGCGCCGGTGGATAGGTGGTCACGACATCGAGAATGTCGCCCACATCGGGATCGCGTAGCTGGTGGACATTTGCCGGTCGTTCCAGATCGGCCACCACTTCATAAAGTCCCGATTGCGACCGGCGGCGCTCGAGCGTCACCGGATGGACGGCCGAGAGAAGGATGTCGCCGAGCGAGAGGACCCAACTGCGCCCTTCCGAAGCCAGCGTCGCCAGCCGGTTGTCGTCGAGCACCATGCGCACGACATAGGACGCGCCGGTGCTCTCCACCGTCAGATCGCTCGCCAGCCCGTCGAGAATTTCGCCCGACTGGGCGTCGGGGCTGACCAGCCGCGCCGGCGTATCGAACAGCATCCACACGACATTGCCGCGCCGGAACACGGCGGCGGGCGTTTCCTGGGCAAAGGGAAAGACGATGCGCACCGTCTGGCCCACAGTGCTGACATAGGGCTGCACGGTTGCCGTCTCATCGCGAACCGGCTCGACGGTATCCTCGGGGTGCTCGCCTTGCGCGGCCGGAGCTTCAGGCTGCGACAGCGACGCGGCAACTTCGGCCAGATCGAACTCCTGTTCGGCGTCGCCGGGATGGTCGATATCGAGAATGAACTCGGTGCTCGACTGCTCGTAAAAGCGCACGGGCACATCCTCGGGGATGGCCATGGCAATCTCGGTCTCGCCACCATGGACGATGTTGGTAACCTCGCCCAGTTGCTCGGGGCGGTCCGAGAGGATTTCATAAAGATCGACGGGAACGGGCCAGTCGAAACGGATCGAGGCGTTTTCTCCTTCGCGGACGAATTCGGCCTTGGTGCCCACGTTCCAGGTAAATTCGATACGGGAAAAGGTCGGATGCCTCCCAACCCGTATCGTGGGGCGCGGATCATATTCGATGGCCAGTTCGGCGCGACGGCGCTCCTCGGCGATCCGGGCTGCCTCTTCGGCGCGCTCGGCAAGCTTTGTGATGATCTCGGGCGGCAGGGCCGGCGGCAACCCCACCCAGTCGGGCGGCAGCAGGTCGATATAGAGCTGTTCGCCAGCAGCCATGGTGTTGAGCGCGAACTGCTCGCGCATGCCCATGCGGATGCCGGTGCGGTCCGGATCGAACCGCGCAACGGCAAGATATTCCGAAAGGATGGTTCCCACGTCCGGCAGAACCCCGGCCATCGGCGTGTCGGGCACGGAGATGACAAGCACGCCATTGTCGCTGGTGACGGTGTGTTCGGGCAGGTTCAGCCTGTCGGGAAAGGTCAGGATCAGCCGGCCGTAATTTTCGTGCCGCTGCGCCTCGAATGTAATGTTTTCCTGCGCCAACGCCGAACCGGCGCACCCCAAAAACACGAAAAACGCCAGCAAGATGGCTCCTGCAGCGTCCAAAAATCCATAAACCTGGCGTCCACGTTTTCTTGTGGTCGAAAGCATTCTGCCTGCCGCCCTTATTCAAGGGCACACTATGCAGCAGCGCTTAAGATGGAATTACCACGCGGCCCAAAAACCGGCGCGATGCCTATTGCCCGACGATCTGCGGCAGGTTGGCAAAGTCCTGGCTGGCCTGTTCCACCGGCCCCGTCGGCCCGGTCTGGGCAAGCAGCACGGTCAGTTGCTGCGCCTTGGCGGGGATCATCTTGGCCATGATCGGCCCGAGCTTTCGCGGGTTCATCGCATGCCCCACCCGCACCAGCACATCCTCGTCGAGATCGTTGAAAATGGTCGCCGCGTCCCCGGCCCGCATGTTTTCATACATCGCGACGATGGCCGCGAATTGTTCGGCTTCGGCGCTTTCCTGAGCATCGACCAGCGCGTTGATCTGCGTTTCCATCGCGCTCAATTCGCTCATGCGCTCTTCGATGCGCAGCTCGGCGGCTTCGACCACCGCAAGCCGGGTTTCCAGTTCGGCGGCAAAGCTGTCCAGCTCCGTCCTGCGCTCAGCCAGCCGCTGGAGGATAATGGCCTCGGTCGAGCCGGGCGCCGCATCGGAAGCGCCCTCGAGCGTTTCCAACTCGCCATCGGTGGGAAAATTCTCGAAAAGCGCCTGCGCAGCCGCGTCCGCCGCCGAAAGTTCGACTTCGGGCTCCGCCTCGCTTTCGGGCTGCGCTTCTTCCTCCGGCTCGTGAGCCGGCTGGGCACTTCCCGCCGCCTGCGCCTGGCTCATCCCGCCCATCACATAGCTCTGCCCTGAGACGATGCCGAATGTCTTGAGCATCAGCAGCGCCGAGGCCGCGACAACCACGACGGGCAGAAGGCGAACCTGGTTCACGCGGCGTGCTCCCGGCGCTTCTGGTGGTCTTTCAGCGTCTTGAGCGCGCTGCCGGCCCGGCTGCCGTCGCCGCCATCGCCCGGCGAACGCGCCGCCTGGGTGATCTTGGCGATCCGGTCCATGACCGCCTGCCCCGCATTGACATGATTGGCCAGTTCGATCGCGAACCGCTCGGCCTCGTTAAGGCGCGTATTGAGCTTTTCGTCAGCCTCCACCGCCGTTTCGCGCAGCCCCTTGATGGCGCTGTTGGCCATCGAGGTCGCTTGCACCAGATCGGCGATCATCTGCTGAAGCGCTGCGCGATCGGACTGCAGCGTCCGGATTCGCTTGTTGAGCACAATGCAGTAACCGATTGTCGTTGCGAGAAGAACGGCAACGGCAATTTCAATCATCAGTCCTAAAGGCATTATTTGCCCTCCGCCTTTTCTTCCATCGCCTCAAAGGCCGCCATCGTCACCTTCGGCGGGTTGAGCGGCCGGGTCACCCGGACCGAAACATTTTTCCCGATATGGCCCATCACCGCCCGCGTCAGGTCCACATCGCCGCAGCGCAGCGTCACGGGGTCGGACGGGGTCATGTCGAACATGATCGTGTCACCCTCGGCCAGATTGAGGGCTTTGGACAACGGCAGGTCGAGTTCATGCAGCACGGCGGAAATTTCCGTGTCGGCGGCGTGGATCTCGGTGGCAAGATGGCCTTCCCAGATCGGATCGCGCCCGAACTTTTCGCCCATATACATCTGGAGCAACTGCTCGCGGATCGGCTCGATCGTCGCATAGGGCAGCATGATCTCGATCTTGCCGCCCCGCTCGTCCATATCGATGCGCAACTCCACAAGGATTGCCGCATTGCCCGGACGCGAAATGGCGGCAAAGCGCGGATTTGTCTCCAGCCGGTCGAGCTTGAAGGTCACCGGCGCCAGCGGCTCGAACGCCTTGTGCATGTCGTCGAGGATATGCTCGATCATCCGCCGCGCCAGCGCCATCTCGATCGTGGTGTAAGGCCGCCCCTCCACCCGGATGACGCTCGATCCGCGCCGCCCGCCCAACAGAACGTCGATCATCGAATAGATGAGCGCGCTGTCCACCGTCATGAGCCCGAAATTGTCCCATTCCTCGGCCTTGATGACCGAAAGGATGGCCGGGAGCGGTATGGAATTGAGATAGTCCCCGAACCGCACCGAGGTAATCGATTCGAGCGTCACTTCCACATTGTCCGAGGTGAAATTGCGCAACGTGGTCGTCGCCAGCCGCACGAGGCGGTCGAAGGCGATTTCCAGCATCGGCAGGCGCTCATAGGACACCAGCGCCGAATTGATAAGCGCCCTGACCCCGGTCAGCTCGACGCTGGAGGCAGCGCTGGAATCGAAACCGAGCAGGGAATCGATCTCGTCCTGGTTAAGGACGCGGTCGATATCGTCGCCCCCGCCCGCCTCGGCTTCGAGCATGGCAGCCCAGTCATCGCCGAGCGCCCCTTCCGATTTTCCCGTCTCGTTGGCCATGAAGCCCCGCTATTGAACCAGAATGTCCTTGAACAGGATGTTGTCCACGCTCGCCGGATAGACGGCGAGGTTGACGCGGCGCAGCAATTCTTCCTTGAGCCGGTAGATACCGGCCGACCCTTCGATGTCGGACCGGCGAAGCTCGCGCAGATAGACCTGAAACGCATCGAGAACCCGCGGCAGGCGCGGCTCGATCACCTCGATCATCGTCTCGTCGCGCACTTCCAGCGCAATCCGCATCCGCAGGAACTCGGCCGCGCCACCCGGATTGCTCAGATTGACCGTGATATCGGGGAGGTCATAGAACGCCGTTTCCGCCGCAACCTCGATTTCGCCGTCATGGCCGGCATCGCCGCCCCCCGATTGCGTGAGAAACCAGCCGCCGGCCCCCGCGACCAGCAACAGAACGGCAACGCCCCCGCCGATCAGCGCCATCTTCGGCAGCCCTTTTTTTGCGGGCGCCGCCTCCGATGTGGCGTTAATTTCCGTTTCGGTCACATCAGTCATTCAAGGCCTTCCGAATCCCCCGGTTTCAGGCGCTTTTGCCTTGTGCCCAGCTAATCCCGACAGGGTTAACGAATGGTTACGATTTGCCTAAGGGCGGCAAGTATTGCCGGGTAGAATTTTCCCCGCCGGCAGACCCTTACCGCAAAGCCGATAACGCCGCGCCAAGGTAATACATTGTTTTATATCGATTTATGGAGTTGGCACGCCACCTGCATTGTCTTTTGCGAGGCGCCCGGCCTGGGGAGGCAGGGCCCTTGAAGAGATTAACGGGGAAACGCGCATGATCGAGAACGCGCAACTGATCGGCCTCTCGCGCCAGATGGCGCTGCAACGGCAGATGGATGTGGTGGCCAACAATCTGGCCAACATCAATTCGACCGGCTTTAAGGCCGAGGCGATCCTGTTCGAGGAATACGTCATGCCGGTCGCCTCCGACCGCACCTTCCCGAGCGGCAGCCAGCAGCTTTCCTATGTCCAGGACTGGGCGACGATGCACGATCTGGCCGCCGGGTCCATGACCCAGACCGGCAACCCCCTCGACGTCGCGCTCTCGGGCGAAGGCTTTCTGTCGGTCGAGGGGCCCGAGGGCACCCGCTACACCCGCAACGGCGCGCTTGAAATCAATTCGGACGGCGTGCTCGTCACCCAGAACGGTTTTCCGGTGCTCTCGGAGGGCGGCAACCCGATCGTCTTCGGACCCGATGAGACCGGCATTTCCATTACCGCCGAGGGCGCGATCAGCTCGAGCGCCGGCAACAAGGGCAAGCTCGCCATCGTCGAGTTTGAAAACCCGCAGGAATTGACCCGCACCGGCGACACCATGTTTGCCGGCGGCACGCCGCTGGCCATTTCGACCACCCGGGTCGTGCAGGGCGCCCTTGAGCGTTCCAACGTCTCGGGCGTGGGCGAAATGACCGAAATGATCCGGGTGACGCGGGCCTATTCCTCGCTCGCCGACCTCATGAACAAGCAGGACGAATTGCGCCGCAGCGCCATCCAGCGTCTTGGCGACACTCAAGCCTAAGGGACCACACCGATGAAAGCACTTTATATCGCATCGACCGGCATGGCCGCCCAGGAGCGCAATGTCGAAGTCATCTCCAACAACATCGCCAACATGCGCACCACGGGCTTCAAGCGCCAGCGCGCCGAGTTCCAGGACCTGCTCTACCAGTCCTATCGTCGCGCAGGTGCCTCGACATCGGAAACCGGAACCCAGGTGCCCGTCGGCATCGAGATCGGCTCGGGTGTCCGGGTTTCGGCCACCGCCCGCATCATGAGCCAGGGCAATGTGGCGCCCACCGAAAAGGAAAACGACGTCGCCATCCGCGGCGAGGGCTATTTCATGGTCAACATGCCCGACGGCCGCACCGCCTACACCCGCGACGGCACCTTCGAGCGCGACGCCACCGGCATGCTGGTGACGGTGGATGGCTATCAGGTCGAACCGGGGATCATCATCCCCGCCGACGCCACCTCGGTTTCGATCAGCCGTGACGGGATCGTCGAGGGCTTCATCAACGGCAACACCGAGCCCGTGCAACTCGGTCAGTTCCAGATGGCCCGCTTCGTCAACAAGGCCGGTCTTGAATCGATTGGCGACAATCTGTTCCTCGAAACCGCGGCATCGGGCGAGGCCCAGATCGGCGTGCCGGGCGTCGACGGCATGGGCGACCTGCTCCAGGGATATCTCGAAAGCGCCAACGTCAACGCGGTGACCGAAATGGCCGACCTGATCTCGGCCCAGCGCGCCTACGAAATGAACGCGCGCGTGATCTCGGGCGCCGACCAGATGCTCCAGGCCACCGCCCAGCTTCGCTAAGACCTTGAAAAAGGGGGTACAAACGATGTTCGCTTCGCTTCTCAAACGCACGGGATTTGCGCTCACTTTCGCAGCGCTTGCCGCCACCGCCCAGGCCGAGCCTGTCCTGCGCGGCGACGTGACGGTCAACGCCGCCATCGTTACCGTCGGCGACCTTTTCGATGGCGCCGGTCTGATGGCGGAAACAGCCGTGTTCCGCGCTCCCGCTCCCGGCACGTCGGGCATCTTGTCCCTCGAAGACATCGCCGCGGCGGTTCGGGCCGCCGGTATCGAGACCTTCGAGCCCTCCGGGTTCAACCGGATTCGCGTTGCCCGGACGGGGGTCGAAATCGGCCAGGACCTGCTCTCGGACCTCATTGCCGCCGATCTGCGCGCCAAGGGCATCCTCAATACGGATATGGACATGGACATTGCGCTCGACGCGCCGTTGCCGGGGCTCATTGCCGCCGACACCGACAATCCCGCGTCGCTGACCATCCTGCGCTACATGCCCGGATCATCGACCTTTTCGGCCCGCTTCCAGGTGTCCGGCCTCGATCGCCCGCTCGACATTTCCGGCCAGATCCAGCTTTTGATCGCCGCACCGCATCTCAAGCGCACCTTGCCACAGGGCACCATCCTTGGCCCCGACGACATCGAGATGCGCATGATCCCGCTCGCTTACGCCGAATCCACTGGCCTTGTGACGCTCGAGGAAATCATGGGCATGGCCTTGCAGCGCCAGTCGCGCCAGGGCGTCATGCTCAAGCCCTCCGACATCGCCGCGCCGGAAGTCGTCTCGCGCAACGAGCAGGTCACCGTCATCTTCCAGCAGGGCGCCCTGACGCTGACCACCACCGGTAAGGCGCTCAACGCCGCCAGCCTGAGCCAGCCGGTTTCCGTGCTCAACACAATGACCAACAAGGTTCTGCAGGGCGTCGCCACGCAGAACGGCACCGTCACAGTTTCATCGGGCCCCCAGCAACTCGCCGGGCTCTGATCCTTCATTGCCGGACTTGGGGAAGTCCGGCGCATGGCGCGTTTCCGGAAGAAGTGGCCACCGGTTCTTCGGTTCGGAAACGCGACCACTTAAAAACCACGGGGAAATAAAATGAACGCACTTCTCAAACTCGCAACGGGCCTGCTGCTCGTTTCCACCCTCGGCGCCTGCGCCACAACCGACAGGCTGGCCAATGTGGGCCGGGCCCCGGCCCTGACGCCCATCGTCGATCCCACCGTAACCGCCGGCTATCGCCCGGTGACCATGCCCATGCCCGCCGCCGAGCCGGCCACCTACCAGCCCAATTCGCTGTTTTCCTCCGACGCGCGCGGCTTTTTCAAGGACCAGCGCGCCGCCAAGGTCGGCGATATCCTCACCGTGCTCGTCACCATCGACGACCGCGCCCAGATCGGCAACACCACAACCGCCACGCGCTCTTCATCCAACGAGGCCGGGCTGGGCGGCGCGCTGGGCTCGATCTTTAATGCCGTCGCTCCCGCCGATGTGTCCGCCGATGCCGCCATCGGCACCAATTCGGGCGTCTCCAACGCCGGCAACGGCTCGGTCAACCGCTCCGAACAGGTCACCACCCAGGTCGCCGCCGTGGTGACGCAGGTTCTCCCCAACGGCAATCTGGTGATCGAGGGCCGCCAGGAAGTCCGCGTCAATTTCGAGGTCCGCGACCTGATCGTCGCCGGCATCGTGCGCCCCGAGGACATCGGCTCGGACAACACAATCGCCTCCTCCAAGATCGCCGAAGCCCGCATCGCTTACGGTGGACGCGGCCAGATCACCGACGTCCAGCAACCCCGCTACGGCCAGCAGATCCTCGACGCCATCCTGCCGTTCTGACCCCGGAAGGGAGGCACACCACGCCTCCCCACCCTCAACGGTCATCCCGGACTTGATCCGGGATCCAGTACCCAGCGCCGCCTTTTCCCGGCGCTTCAGTCCCCAACCGCCTGCCGTTCCCCAATTCGCGGCAGCCGGTTAACCGGCCCGTCTTCCCCGTCGGGCCGGATTCAAAAGGGGGTGCGCCCTCCCCGGCGCGCCCCTTTTCCTTTTCTTCGCCACCGAGCGCAGCTACAAAGCCGCCGGCAAATATCTTTCCTCCGGAGCCTCCCATGTCCTACGCCGAACTCGAAACCCTTGGCAAAAAGCTCGAATCCATCGAGCACGCCATCGCCATCCTCTCGGCGGACGAGGCGACCAACATGCCGGTGGGCGGAGGCGAAAAGCGCGCGGAATCGGTATCCTTCCTCTATGGGCTGCGGCACGAAACCGCGACCGCGCCGCAAATCGCCGACTGGATCGCCAAAGCCGAATCCGAAGACCTTTCCGACGATCAAAAGCTCGCCGTCCGCGAATTCAAGCGCGTCTATACCAACGCCACCTGCCTGCCCGCCGATTTCGTGGTGCGCAAATCCCAGGCCGAAATGCGTTCCGAACAGCTCTGGCGCGATCTGCGCGCCAGGAACGATTGGGCAAATTTCGCCCCCGCGCTCGAAGGCGTCGTGGCGCTGGCCCGCGAGGAAGCGCAGATGCGCGCCGATGTGCTCGGCCTTGCCCCCTATGACGCGCTGATGGAACAGTTCGACCCCGGCAACCGCGTCGCCGAAGTCGCCCCCGTCCTCGAAAAGCTCAAATCCTTCCTCGTCGATTTCGTGCCCGAAGCGCTCGAGGCACAGGAAAACCGCTACGCCAGCCGCCCGGCAAAATCGGTCGAAGGCCCCTTCGCAATCGAAAAGCAGCGCGAGCTGGGCCTGTCGATGATGGGCGCGCTGGGGTTCGATTTCACCCATGGCCGGCTCGACGTCTCCCACCATCCCTTCTGCGGCGGCGTTCCCACCGATGTGCGCATGACCACCCGCTACAAGACCGAGGAATTTCTCACCGCCCTGATGGGCGTCCTGCACGAAACCGGCCACGCGCTTTACGAGCAGGGCCTGCCCAAGGACCTTTCGCACATGGCGGTCGGTCAGGCGCGCGGCATGGCCATGCACGAAAGCCAGTCGCTTTTCGTCGAACAGCAACTGGCCCACGCCCCCCAATTCTGGCACTGGGCCATGCCCATCGTGTCCCAGCATCTCGGTGACGATGCGCTAAAAGGCTGGGAGATCGAGGACGTCGTGGCCGAGGTCAACAAGGTCGAGCGCGGCTTCATCCGCGTCGATGCCGATGAGGTGACCTACCCGCTCCACATCATCCTGCGCTTCGAACTCGAACAGGCGCTGATCGGCGGCGATCTCGAAGTTGTCGACCTCCCCGAGGCCTGGGACGCGAAAATGACCGAGTATCTGGGCCTCTCCACCATCGACAACCCCAAGGACGGCCCCATGCAGGACGTCCATTGGCCGGCCGGTGCCTTCGGCTATTTCCCCAGCTACACGCTGGGCGCCATGCTCGCCGCCCAGCAATGGCAGGCCATCGAAAAGTCCCGCCCCGACGTTCTCAACGAAATCTCCCGAGGCGATTTCTCCGGCGTCAACCAATGGCGGAGCGAAAACATCTGGTCGCAGGGCTCGCGCTATTCCACCCCCGACCTCATCAAACGCGCCACCGGCTCGACCCTCGACCCCGACATCTTCATCGCGCATCTCAAAAAGCGGTACGCCTAGAGGGTTCAGCCAGGCGCACCCTTGCTTGCGACCTCCCACCTTCGCTGCCCCGGCGAAAGCCGGGGTCCATGTGCGCCCCAACATCCACTGGTGGCCGGGCCAGGCTGCTGGGTCCCGGATGTAGTCCGGGACAGCGATGGGGGAAATCTCTACGAGCGCACCCTATTATTAAAACGGCACGCTCGCCCCGACGCTGACCCCGGCATGTCCGGCCACCGACCACGCCCAGAGCGGGCCGGTCTGTGCGCCACCGGCGCTGCCGAAGGTCACGCCTCCCAGCCCGAGTTGCCCGCCTGCAAAGACGCTGGCCGATAGCTCGGCGCCCTGCCCGGTCTCGTAGCGATAGGTCGCCTCGGCCAGCCCGCCCAGCGTCGCCAGATCGTAAAAGATATTGGGCACCGGGCCGAGATCGGGGCGCAAATAGTGGCTGTCGGTCACCCCGAGATAGCCGCCATTGATCTCGAACCGCAGATCGATCGTCTCTGCTTCGGAAATCTCGTTCTCCAGCCACACGCCAAGCCCGGCCGAGGCGGAAAACAGATCGTGCCCGATTACGGTGACACTTGTCGGAAAAGGCCCACTCGGGCACGCCGCCCCGCACCGCAGCCCATCCATTCCGTAGCGTTCCAGCCCGAAGCCGCCGGTCACGTAAGGCCGCACGACCATGTCGTTCCAGACCAGCGTCCCATCGCTCGGCAATCCATAGCGCAGCGCGACGCTGCCACCATTTTCGAGCGTGATATCGCTGAAGGTCTCCGAATAAAGCGCCTGCCCGGCCTCGTAGTCGCGATCCCCGAACGTACCGCCCGCCGCGATGGGGAAGCCGGCGATCAGATCGAACCAGCCTTCCTCTCCGCGCCCGGTCAGGGAAAATTCGATATCGGCCTCATAGAGCGGTTCGTAACTCAGGATCGAGGTCGGATCGCCATAACTCGCCATCCCCGAACTGCCCGGCGGCGTCAGATGGGACGCGTCGTGATTGAGCGAGAGATACCCCGCGCTCAGCCGGACCTGCGAGCCGACCGATATATCCATCGCGGACGCTCCGGTGGCAAAAACCGCCGTCAGCGAAATCATTGTCGTGGTGAGTAATGTTTTCGAGCCCATGACGTCAGAAAGCGTCAGCATGGCTTCCCTGTCAACCTGCGCGACTTGACTTGTCTCCATTGCGCCCTATCTTGAGGCGCAATCGCAACAGAAGTGCTTCCAGGATAAGTGGCGTCACTTATCCGGTTCAGAAGCGCGACGACGCAAAGACTTGCAGCAACTAAGGCGATTCCAAGAAGCGCCGAAACGCTCCAACAGGATGTGTGCCCAAATGGATTTTCTTCCGACAGCAAATCGCAATTGCCTCGGAACGGAATCCATCTTTCATGCCCGCACACATCACACTTTCTGCCCTCGGTTTTTCAACGCCTGACGGCACGCAGCTTTTCTCCAATCTCGATCTCGCCTTTTCCCGCCAGCGCACCGGCCTTGTGGGCCGCAACGGCGTGGGCAAATCGACCCTGTTCAGGCTCGTCACCGGCACGCTCACCCCGCAATCGGGCAGCGTCACCATCGATGGTACCATCGGTCTCCTGCGCCAGTCGCTCAAACCCGGGCCGGGCGAAACCATAGCCGATCTGTTCGGCGCCACCGCCCAACTGACGATCCTCGCTCGCGCCGCTTCCGGAACCGCGACCGCCGACGAGCTGGCCGATGCCGACTGGACAATCGAAGCCCGGATCGATGAAGCCCTTGCCCGCTTTTCCCTGCCCGCCACCGCCGATACCCCGCTCGCAACCCTCTCGGGCGGCCAGCGGACCCGTGCCATGCTGGCCGCGCTGGTGTTCGCCGATCCCGATTTCCTGCTGCTCGATGAACCCACCAACAATCTCGATCACGATGGCCGCGACGCGGTGATCGACCTGCTCGCCAATTGGCGCGGCGGCGCCATCGTCGTCAGCCATGACCGCGAACTGCTTGAAACCATGGACGCCATTGTCGAGTTGACCAGTTTGGGCGCCACGACCTATGGCGGCAATTATTCCCTGTATCGCGAACGCAAATCCATAGAACTCGCCGCCGCCGAGCACGATCTGGCCAACGCCGAAAAGCGCACGGCCCAGGTCGAGAAGAAGGCGCAACAGACCCGCGAGCGCCAGCAGAAATCCGACGCCGGAGGAAAGCGCAAGCGCGCCAAGGGCGATCTGCCGAAAATCCTGCTCAACGGCCGCAAGAACGCCGCGGAAAACTCGGCGGGCGAAAATGCCCGCCTTGCCAGTCGCTTACGCCAGCAGGCGGAATCGGATGCTCAAACAGCCCGCGAAAAAATCGAAGTGCTCAAGCACGTCACCATTTCCCTTCCGCCCACCAATCTGCCAACCGGCAAAAAGGTGCTGACCCTCGACGCCGTTTCAGCGGGCTACGATCCGGCCACCCCGATCCTCAGGGATGTCTCCCTCGCCATCACCGGCCCCGAGCGCGTGGCAATCACCGGGCCGAACGGGTCGGGCAAGACCACCCTTCTCCGCCTCGTTAGCGGCACTCTCGAACCGTGTGCCGGCACCGTCAGCGTCCAGGTCCCCCACGCCCTGCTCGATCAGCAGGTCTCCATCCTCGACCCGCAAAAAACGGTGCGCGACAATTTCCTCGCCCTCAATCCGGCATCGGACGAAAATGCCTGCCGCGCCGCCCTCGCCCGGTTCAAATTCCGGGCCGATGCCGCGCTGAAAATGACCGCCTCGCTTTCAGGTGGCGAAACCCTGCGTGCCGGTCTCGCCTGCGCGCTGGGCACCGACACCCCGCCGCAACTGCTCGTCCTCGACGAACCTACAAACCACCTCGACCTCGAATCCATCGAAGCGGTCGAAGTCGGGTTGCGCGGCTATGACGGCGCCTTGCTCGTCGTCAGCCACGACCGCCCGTTCCTCGAGGCCATAGCCGTCACAAGGGAAATATCATTGGCCTGAAACGGCAAGCGGCCCGCTGAAGTGTTCCTTCAACGGGCCGCCGCAAGCGATTCTAAAGGCTTGACAATCAATCGTCGCGATAGACCTTTTCGCGCCGCTCGTGCATTTCCTGGGCCTCCAGGCTCAGGGTAGCAATCGGACGGGCATCGAGCCGGGCCAGACCGATCGGCTCGCCGGTTTCCTCGCAAAATCCGTAGGAGCCGTCCTCGATCCGCTTGAGCGCCGCGTCGATCTTGGCGATCAGCTTGCGCTGGCGGTCCCGGGTGCGCAATTCGAGCGCCCGGTCGCTTTCCGAGGATGCCCGGTCGGCCATGTCTGGATGATTTGTGCTTTCTTCCTGCAGATTTTCGAGCGTCTCGCGGCTCTCGCGGAGAATCTCGTCCTTCCAGGCGTTGAGCTTTTTACGGAAATATTCGCGCTGGCGCGCATTCATGAATTCTTCGTCCTCGGAAGGACGGTAGTCGTCAGCAAGGGCCTCGACCGACATCGTAAGACTCACTCCCCTTGGCAACAGGTCGCCGCCTATATAGTGGGGTCAAACTTATCGGGCAATTGGAAAGTGACCGGGGTGTTAACAACACCGTGAGGTGCCGCAAACAGGTCACAGCCCTCGCCGGTCACGCTCCGGGATATCGTCCGAGCTTGGCAAGCTCGACCCGCACCCGCAATTCGATGTCGGCCACGATGGCTTCGAGCTCCGGCTCGATCTGGGTTTTTGCCTGCGCCAGCAGCGCGGCGGCGCGATTGAGCCGCCCCTCGCCCATCCGCCCGACCAGAAGATCGGCCTTGATTTCTTCGAGCACGTCGAGCAGCGAATTGGCCCGCTTGAGCGCCTTGCGCCGCCCGGTGGTCGCATCGTCCGCCGCCTGCAGCGCCAGCAGCGCATCGATGCCCCCTGCCGCGATCGGCGCCGAAGTCTGCGCGGTGCGGGCCGAACCCTGGCCGGATTCGATCTGGAACGTGGGCCCTGACGATTTTGCCGCCGTGCCCGACCGGTTCGCTGGGATGACCCGCCCTGTTCCGTCGATCCGCATATCTGGCCCGATTGGCTTATGGTTAATGGACTGCTAACCGGCAGATTTTGCCGGGAGGCGTTAATTTACCCTTAACGGCCCGGCAAACACTGCCCATAAGCCCCGATCCGATATTTCGCTGTTCAGCAAAAATCATTTTTAGAACAATCGGTTAACCGAACCGGCGCCTGGTTGGCACACTTTTCGCTCTATAGCCCGTCAATAGCGGCACGCCATCGTGGGGACGAGGGCACGCCGCCCGGAAACGGGGAATCGGACGAAAATGAAAACAGGTTTGTTTCGCAGCACATTGGTCATCGCCCTCGCCGCCGCGCTGGCGGTCACAGGGACGCTCCCGGCGCTCGCCGCCCCGGCGCGCATCAAGGATATCGTCGAAATCGAGGGCGTGCGCGAAAACCAGTTGATCGGCTACGGCCTCGTGGTCGGTCTCAACGGCACTGGCGACAGCCTCAACAATTCCCCCTTCACCCGCCAGTCGATGATCGCCATGCTTGAGCGCATGGGGGTCAACACCCGCGGCGAGACCATGCGCACGGCAAATGTTGCCGCCGTGATGGTCACCGCCAATCTTCCGCCCTTTTCCACCCAGGGCTCGCGCATCGACGTTTCGGTTGCCGCCATGGGCGATGCCTCCTCGCTCCAGGGCGGCACGCTGCTGGTCACGCCCCTGCTCGGCGCCGATGGCGAGGCCTATGCCATCGCCCAGGGCCCTGTTCTCATCAACGGGTTTTCGGCCCAGGGCGAGGCCGCGACCGTGGTTTCGGGCGTGCCCACCACCGGCATGGTGTCCTCGGGCGCCCTGATCGAACGCGAGATCAATTTCGCGCTCGGCGCCCAGCATTCCGTGCGCCTCTCGCTGCGCAATCCCGACCTCACCACCTCGCGCCGCATCGCGCTGGCCATCAACGATCTGATCGGCCTGCCCGTCGCCATCCCGACCGATCCGGCCAATGTGCGCCTGTCGCTGCCCAACGATTTCAACGGCAACATCGTCGATCTTCTCACCGATATCGAGCAATTGGTCATCCAGACCGATCAGGCCGCCCGCATCGTCATCAACGAAAATTCCGGCATCATCGTCATCGGCCGCGACGTGCGGGTGTCCTCGGTCGCCATCGCCCACGCCAATCTGACCATCTCGATCGCCGAAAACCCCAATATCGTGCAGCCCGAGCCCTTCACCGACGGGGTGACCGCCGTCGAGCCGCGCACCCAGATCGACGTCAACGAGGACGGCACCCAGCTTGCCGTCGTCCCGGAATCGATTTCGCTGCAACAACTCGTCGATGGGCTGAACACGCTGGGCATCTCCCCGCGCGATCTCATCGCCATCCTCCAGGCCATCAAGGCATCCGGCGCCCTGCAAGCCGAAATCGAGGTGATCTGATGGCCATTGCATTGAACCCTGCCCACCACTCCATGCCCGGCTACGCCAATCTGCGTGAAAAAGCCGTCGAACTCGAAGGCGTGTTTTTGAACACCCTGGTCTCGGAAATGTTCAAGGGGCTGGAAACCGATTCAATGTTCGGCGGCGGTTACGCCGAGGAAACATGGCGCGGCATGATGGCCGAACAATACGCGGCCGAAATGGCCCAGGCCGGCGGCATCGGCATCGCCGACCAGATGGTCGCCGCCCTTATCGAAACACAGGCTGCACAAGACAGCGCGCCTCAATTGTCATCCATGGGAGCATACAGATAATGACCGCCGCAGAACGCCTCACAGCGCTTGAATCCCTGGATGCGGAAACCCTTTGCGCCCGCGCCGAAACCGCGCTCGGTGCGCTGGTCGAGGTGATGAACCGGGAAACCACCTATCTGCGGGCCGGCCATATGCGCGAAGCCACGGCGCTCACCGGCGAAAAGACCCAACTCGCCCAGGATTACGTGACGCTGGCCCGCGCCATCCAGCGCGCCGCCCCGCGCCTGAAGGCCGAAGCGCCAACCCGCATCGACGCCCTGCGCCGCGGCCACGAAGCGCTGGCCACCCAGATGGCCGAAAACCTGCGCGTGCTCGCCACGGCCCGCACGGTAACCGAAAACCTGCTCTCGGACGTGGCCCGCGCCGCCGGCAACACCGCCAGGCCAAAGACCTACGGCGCCGCCGGCCAGGCGGCCAAGCCTTCGACCGAATCCATGAAGGGCATTTCGATCAACCGGGCGCTTTGATCAAAAGAGCAAGGCCCCTCGCCTCAAGAGAGAGGTAGCTCCCGGCGCTTGCGGCGTTTCTTACCTCTCCCTCAGGGGGAGAGGTCGGCGCGAAGCGACGGGTGAGGGGGCCTTCCCCTTTTAAGCACCGCCGCCCAAGGGCTTTCACCTATCCTGCACACGCTCCAATTGCCACAAAGCACCATCCCCCTGCTCAAACGGGTGAGGGGGGCCCTCGCCCAAAGCCCAATCGTTCCAATTTTCATAAAACACCACAGCCCCGCCTAACCCGCCCGACAGCCTTTGCGGCACATTATGCCCGGCAGATTTTGCCGCATCGGCACGGGAAATGGTTAACGGGTGACAGGGTTCATTCCACCGCAGCAGGGTCCTCTCGGGATCGCCGCAGCCATGGCGCGACCGGTCGAACGACCGTCGGCGCCACCGCCTCATCTCATCCGCGATTCCGCCGGCGCCGGCCTTGGCCAGCCCCTGCCCAGACGCCCCGCGCCCAATCGGCAGAAGCGCGAAAATTCCGAACAGGATCAGTACCTTGAGCCCACCGTCTCGCCAGCGACGCTGCTTGAGACCAGCCTGATTGCCTCAACCCTCGCCAACGCCGAATCCGACGGCAATGCGCCTGCCCTTTCGCGCCCGGCGCCCTGGCAGCCTCCCCAGTCCAGCCTGACGCTGCGCGACCGCACGGTCTAGCGCAAAAGGTAAATTTACCCCTTGATGATCAGACTTTGTTAACCATTCGGTAGCACTTGTCCAAGCACTGTATGGTTAACGCGCTCCTAACGGGGAGTGATTCTGTTCATACCAATCGACGACGGGGGTTTTGGCCATGTCTGATGTGACGCTATCGAAGGCTGTACGTTCCAACCTTCTGCACCTTCAAAACACAGCCAAGATGATGGACTCCACCCAGGAGCGTTTGGCAACGGGCAAGAAGGTCAATTCGGCCCTCGACAATCCCACCAATTTCTTCACCGCCGCCTCGCTGAGCGGCAGGGCCGCCGATATCGGCACGCTGCTCGACGCCATGAGCAATGGCATCCGCACCATCGAGGCTGCCGACAATGGCCTGACCTCCATCACCAAGGCGATTGAATCGATGCAGTCCACGCTGCGCCAGGCGCGGCAGGACAATTCCTTCAAGACCGAGAGCTATACGCTCAACATGGCCGACACCCCGGCCGGTACCGAAGTGCTCAACTTCGCCGGCGGCGCCCTGCCCGACGGCACCGACTATGATGTCGATCTTACAGCCTCCCGGTCCGAACTGGCCGCCGGCGCGTTTACACCGGCCGGGGTCGATCTTTCCGATCCGGGCGACACGATCGGTTTCGATATCGCCGTGCATGGTGGTGATCCGGTGTCCATTTCCATCACCAATGCCGACATCACCTCCCCCGGAGCGGTTGCCGATCCGACAGCGGTAACGGCCGATGAAATCGCAGCCATTATCAACGCCAAGCTCGACAATGCCGGTGTTGCCGCCACAGCCACCGTCAACGGTGGAGACCTGGTGCTGACCACCGACGATTTTGCCGGCAGCAGTTCCTCGGCCATCGAGATTTCCAACTACGCTGAAACCACGACCGCTGGCACGACGGGCATAGCCGATGGCACGGGCACGGCAATCGGCACCCGCGCCCGCACCGTCGATGACATGGTGACCGCCATCAACGCCAATGCCGACCTCGACGGTTTCGTCCGGGCCTCCAACGACAATGGCAAGCTGCGCATCGAAAACCGTTCGACGACCGATATGACCCTGACCGGTCTCACCAATGGAGAGATCACCGGCGGTATCGGGCAGTCCGATATCGAGGGCAATGACGTCCGTGCCAGCCTGGCGCGCCAGTTCAACGAATTGCGCACCGAACTCGACCGTCTGTCCGAAGATGCTTCATTCAACGGCGTCAACCTGCTGCGCGGCGACCAGCTCAAGATCGTCTTCAACGAATCCGGCACCTCGACGATCGAGATCCAGGCCAAAAATTCCAAGGGTGAAGCGCGCGCCATCAACGTTGCCAATCTCGGCCTGCTCGAACTCAACGCCGAGGATCTCGACCTCAACACAGATATCGATGGTCTGCTTTCCAACCTCCAGAACGCTCTTAACGAGGTGCGCGCGCAAGCCTCCGATCTCGGCTCGACCCTGTCGGTGGTTCAGAACCGCGAGGATTTCACCAAGCGCATGATCAATACGCTGGAAACCGGCGCGGCCAATCTTACGCTCGCCGATACCAATGAGGAAAGCGCCAACCTGCTGGCGCTGCAGACCCGCCAGCAGCTCTCCCAGACCGCGCTCAGCCTGGCCAGCCAGGCCGATCAGGCCGTTCTGCGGCTCTTCGGCTAAACCGCAGGTCAAAGACGATGAAACGAGGCGGGCTGCGGCCCGCCTTTTTTATTGCGCGATATTTCCGATGAGAGCGAGCACCTTAACCAATCTTTAGAAGATATCGCACAGTGTCGGGCCAGCCGTCTCAGGAAGAGGCGCTTTGAAATTGCATAAATCCTAGAAGGGGATTTCTAAATGTCTGATGTAACGCTCTCGAGCGCGGTTCGTTCGAACCTTCTTTCCCTCCAGAACACCGCTGACATGATGTCGGCAACCCAGACCAAGCTTGCCACCGGCAAGAAGGTCAATTCGGCTCTGGACAACCCGACAAACTTCTTCACCGCTTCCTCGCTCAACAGCCGCGCTGGCGACATGAACGCCCTTCTGGACGGCATGGCCAACGGCATTCAGACCCTGGAAGCCGCCGATAACGGCCTGTCCGCGATCACCAAGACCCTCGAATCCATGCAGTCGACGCTGCGTCAGGCCCGTCAGGACAAGTCTTTCCAGACCGCCTCCTACGATCTTGCCGAAGGTCTTACCGATGCAGAAACCCTCTCGTTCTCGGGCGGCGCTGTCGGTGATACGGCTGTCGATATCGAGCTGGGCACCGCGGCGGTCGCCGCAACGCCGGCAACCCTGACCGCCGCTGGCGGCACCGACCTGACCACTGGTACTGGTACGGACCTTCAGGCCCTCGACGGCGAATCCATCACCGTCACGGGTGAAGATGGCAGCACCGCGACCTTCACGTTCAACGCCACCGATGACAACGCCACCCAGATCGCCGACATGAACACGGCTTTCGCTGCGGCGGGTGTTGTGGCAACGGCCAGCGCCGATGGTCTCGATCTGGCCAACGCTGACGGCGTCGACTTCACCGTCACCACGTCCGATGGCGCAGTCGATACGGCCGTCGGCCTGACAAGCGGTACGACCTCGACCGACGGTGTTGAAGCGGTCGCCGCCGCCTCCAAGACGGTCGATGAACTGGTCAGCGAGATCAACAACTCGTCTGAACTCGATGGCAAGATCCGGGCTTCCAACGACAACGGCAAGCTCCGCGTCGAAAACCTTTCGACCCAGGACCTCACTGTCGATGGCGCCTCTGCCAGCGGCACGATCGACGGCACCTCTTCGGGCGCCAACACGATCGAAGGCAACTCGGTGCGCGCCGGCCTTGCCGATCAGTTCCGCGAACTGCGCGATCAGCTCGACAAGCTGGCCGACGATGCCTCGTTCAACGGTGTGAACCTGCTCCGCGGCGATAACCTGCAGATCACGTTCAACGAAACCGGCACGTCCGAGCTCAACATCCAGACCAAGATCGATGGTGAAGAGGGTGCGTCGGTCAACTCGACCACACTGGGTATCGAAACCAACCTGCAGGCCGAAGATCTCGACTCCGACACCAACATCGACAGCCTGCTGGGCGATGTGAAGTCCGCGATCAACACGGTCCGCTCGCAGTCGTCCGCTTTCGGTTCCTCGCTCTCGATCGTTGAGAACCGTCAGAACTTCTCCAACAACATGATCAACACCCTGGAGACCGGTGCGTCCAACCTCACCCTGGCCGATGCCAATGAGGAAGCCGCCAACCTTCTGGCCCTGCAGACCCGCCAGCAGCTCTCTTCGACCGCTCTGTCGATGGCTTCGCAGGCCGATCAGTCGGTCCTCCGTCTGTTCTAATGATCTGACGCTCCCAGAACGGGAGTATCCATTGCGCGAAAGGGCGGGCCAGAAGGCCCGCCCTTTTCTTTTGCAAGCGCAGCCGCCATAGTTCGGAAAACGTGAAGGGGATACGAATCATGGCGCTCAAGGTCGAGCTGAAGCCCGGTGAAAAACTGATCGTGGGCAGTTGCGTGATCACCAATTCCGACCAGCGCACCCGTCTGTTCATCGAGGGCAAGGCGCCCATCCTGCGCGAAAAGGACATCCTGTCGGCAGCCACCGCCGACACGCCCGCCAAGGCCATCTATCTCGCCATCCAGATCATGTATGTGGAGGGCAATGTCGACAAGCTCACCAGGAGCTATTTCGAGCTCATCAACGAAATGGTCCGCGCTGCGCCGTCCACTTTGCCTTATGTCGACGCTATAAATAATGAGATATTAACCGGCGATCTCTACAAGGCTCTCAGGGCCGCTAAAAAGCTTATCGAATACGAAGGGGAGTTGCTGGGGCATGCAACATCAGGGGGCGCTCGCATACCAGAGGACCGCGCAACAGACAGCGAGTCCCAGAGATCTTGAGGCCAATCTTCTGGCCCGCCTTGCCTCCCGTCTGCAGAACATCCGCGACACCTGGCCCGAGCACTATGACCAGCTCGAAGAAACCCTCAACAAGAACCGCAAGGTGTGGTCGATCTTCGTCCAGGCTGTGACCCGCGACGACAGCCCCCTGCCCCAACCCATCCGCCAGAACATCGCCAATCTGGGCATCTTCGTCATGGGCCAGACCTATGAGCTGCTCGCCGGCGCCGACCCCGCCAAGCTCGACGCGCTCATCAACATCAACCGTCAGATTTCAGCGGGCCTGCGCGGAAACGGCTGAGCGCCCTCAACGCCGATACGAAAAAGCCCCGGTCGATGCCGGGGCTTTGTTTTTGGAACCCTTTCGAATACCTACTCGGCAGGGCCATCCTGCCGACCATCGTTGCGGGTGACATAGAGCCCGAAAATTCCGATGCCGCCGAGCACGAGCAATATCCAGAGGTACATAAAAAGCGTTTCCATCATTTCATTCCCTCAGTCTTTCCAGAACACCACGCGCCAGCAAATGTAGCACAACCGCCAGCACTATACCAAATAGGCTCAGTGACACTATATTCCAAATGTCTTGGGCCGGCATGGTTCCCAAAGCCGTGCTGACCAGCGGCCCGATCAGGGAAATCGTGACAGTCCCGGCTGCGACAGCATTCATGAAACTGGCCGTCAGTTTGGCTTTTTCATTTGAAACAAGACTCATAATCCGCCCGCAGCTTGAGCACCAATTCTGGCCGCTCTACTTTCACCCCGCCCTAAAGATAATTCACCAGCGTCAATTGGCTGGCCATCGCCGTGGCCTGATAGCTGGCCTCAAGCTGTGTCTGGAGCGTGAGCAGCATCATGGCCACCTCCTCCTTTGGCGCTTCGGAGATTTCGGCAAGCATGGTCTCAAGCTGTGAGCCATACTGCGAATGGCGCTCCTTGACGGTGTTGACCGTCGAGGCGGCGATGCCCAGTTCCATCGTGATCACTTCGATCGAGCCGGGCTGGGAATTGTTGTCTTCTGAAAGCCGTGAGCGCTGAATGTCGACAAGTGCGTCGTAACGGGCGGCATTGTCCTCGTCGAGCGGTGAAAGCTCGGACACCGAGAACACCGCCAATCCCTTGATCAGTTCGACGAACCCCGATTCATTGGCCTGAACGCCGTACTGGGTCTTTGTGTTCTCGTCGATATTGGCCGAGACGGTCTGGCGGGGATTGGTGCTGTCCTGGCCATTGTACCATACATTGGCATCGGGATCCTGGGCCTCGCCCATGCCGTTGAAGAACCCGTCGGCAGCCGCATAGGTCGAAGATGAGCGCAGATCGGTCCTGGTCAGCGCTGCGAGCTTGTCGGAAATCGCCGTATTGAGATTGGCCGCCGTTTCCTCGGCGTCGGCCCCGATGGCAAAGCCATCCGCCGGAACCGGATCGGTATCGGTGGCCGTGAAGGTGAAATACTGAACCGTATCGCGGTCATGGGGCAAGGTGAGCCCGATGGTTATGGTATCCCCGTCGGCCGGCACAGCGTCCATTGTGGCCGATAGGACCTGCTCGGCGTCGGGCGCCAGAATATCCACCGGCCCCGCCGAAGCGGTCATTGCCGTGCCGGTCGTGGTCACCGAAGCGATCTTGAATCCGTATTCGTGATCGCCATCCTCGGTCAGGGTGATCGTGTCGGTGGCAAGAACCTGGTCGATCCGGCCTGAATTGCCCGCGATCGTCCCCATGTCCTCGTCATTGCGGTTCTGGGTGTAGCGCACGAACCCGTTCGGCCCGTTCATGATCTCATCGAAGCTCGAAACCGGCTTGGTGTCGGACTTGTTGCCCCCGAAAATGAACTGCCCGGTAATATCTGTATTGAGGACGTCTATGACTTCCTTGAGCAGGTTGGTCGCCTGGTTGCGCGCGCTTGTGAGATTTATACCGTCGGTGCCATAGGCGTTGGGCACCGCCAGGGCCCGCGCGGACTCCTCGATCTCGTCGAGCCGCTCCAACCCATTGGTGTAAAAGCTCATCCGGTTCTCGACTGTCAGGATGTTGGACTGATAGCCCTCGATCCGCGACAGGCGGTTGCGCAAATTGATGTCGTGCACCCGTTCGCTGCCCATCTCGGCGAGCGTGTTGTACTTGTTGCCGCTCGCCAGTTGCAGTTGGAGGCTCTCGAGCTTCTTGTGCATCGAGGTGATGGTCGAGAGCGTCGATGACACCGGATAAAGCGATTTGTTGATGATCGTCATGAGACCTCACATAGCCAGCAGGGCATCGATCAGTTCCTGGACCGTCGAAACCACGCGCGCGCTTGCCGAATAGGCGTTCTGGAGTTGCATCAGCCCCGCCATCTCCTCGTCCACGTTCACGCCGTATTCGGCATCCATGCGCGTCGTGATCGAAGACAGCGTATAGCTGACGGCCGAGCTTTCCGACTGGGCCTTGGAAACCACATTGCCCTGATGATTGATCATCTGGCCGATGAGGTCGGTGACCTTGCCCGAGAGCCGCACGCCACCATCGGAAAGCGCGGTCATCTTGTCGGAAACGAATTCCATCGATTTGAGATTGTCGAGCAGGAATTCGGGCCGCGTCGCATCGCCCAGCGACACCCCGCTCGCAAACTGCACCATAAGCGCCGGATCGGAGATCAGCGCCGTGTTGATCGATATCCGCCCGGCAAATCCGCGCTTCTGGCCATTGCCGTCGAGCGAATTGGTAAAGGCCGCGTCGCGGCTGTCGACGAACAGGTTGAGCGCGCCGACCCCGTCCTGCGTCCCGGTCACGCTGATACTTGAGGACATGGCGCGCATGTCCGCGCTGTCTATGGAGAGAACGCCGCCCGCGTCGGTGATGACCGCGCCCCCCGGCAATTCGCCGGCCAGTGCTGCCGCAATCGCCGCTGCGGGATCGCCGCCCGAAATATCGACGCCGATCACCCGCTCACCGCTGGCATTGGGCGAGGCGAGCGGCAGATTGGCGGCGTCGCCCATGGCAACGACCCGTATCGTACGGTCGGTCGTTCCGTCATTGTAGCTGATGGCAACCGAATTGCCCGGCTGCATGCCGGAAAGATCGAGCTCGTAAAGGTCCGGCGTCAGTTCGTCGGGTTCCGCCACGCTATTGACGGTATTCATCGCCTGGGCGAGCCCTGCGGCGATCTCGTCGAGCTGGTCCTGCATGTTGACGAGGGTCGTGTCGCGCAGCTCCAGCAGCCCCGCAAGGCGCCCCGAGGACAGCAATTCCTGCCCGGCCAGGTCGACCTGCAACCCTGAAGGGGTGCGCAGGGTCAATTCGCCGACCCCGTTCTTGGCCGGATCGGGATCGAACAGCGAGGTCGAATTGAGCCCGCCCCCCGAGCGGAAGCCGAACTGGGAGGCTTCGACATCGAGAATGCCGACCCCGCTTTCCGTCATCAGCGCGACGGTGCCGTCGGTGCGATAGGTGGCGCGCACGTCGACAAGTTCGGAAATCGACGCCACCAGCCGGTCGCGTTCGTCCATGAGCGAAAGCCGCGCCTGCTGGTCCTGCGAAATGTCGAGGATGCGCACATTGACATCGGCCAGCGCGTTGAGCTGCCGGTTGAGCTCGGAGACCCCGTTGGAAATCTGCTGCTCGGCCTCCACGCGCATTTCCTGCACGGCGCCGGTCAGGGTGTTGAGCTGTTCGACGAGCTGCTGGGCCGAATTGAGCACGCCGGCCCGTGTCGTCACGTCATTGGGGTTGGTGACCAGCGCCTGCATCGCGTTCTCGAACCCCGCATAGAGCGTATCGAGGGAGTTGGCATCGCCCGGCTTGCCAAGATGCATCTGCAGCCGGTCGAGGAAGCTGGTGCGAACATCGTGATAGCTGGCCGAGGAGACAGCCGCCAGATGCTGCTTTTCCAGTGCTTCGTTGAAAGCCCGGCTGAGCGTCGAGGCGCGAACCTGCGCGCTCGTGCCATAGGCCGTCTCTTCGATGACGATGGACTGCCGGTGATAGCCCGGCATCCCCTGATTGGCGATGTTGCGCGAAACGACATCGATGCCACGCTGACTGGCATTCATGCCCCCCAGTGCATTCGATAGCGTCGAACTCAATCCCATCGCTTAAACTCCATAACAGTCTTGCCGCAGCGTTGCCGGGCTGGTCAGGGTGGAGCGAGAAAGGTGGCTTTCGGGAACCGGAGCGGAGCGTACTTTAAGGTACGTGAGCACCGGAAGCGCAGAAAGCCGCCTTTCGCAGCCCGCCCTCACCGGCCCACTATCTAATCATGTTGAGGGCTTCTTGGAGCATTTCATCGGACGTCGAGACGATGCGTGTGCCCGCCGAATAGGCCTGCTGGGTGACGATCAGCTTGGTGAACTCCTCGGAAATGTCTGTGTTCGAGGATTCAAGGGCGCCGCCGGTGATACCGCCATCGGTTGAAAGGATCGCCTCGCCCGACGCCGCCGTTGCCGAATAGATGCCGCCGTCGAGCCGCTTCATCTGGTTCTCGGCGTTGAAATTGGCCGTCACGAGCTGGAAGATCTCGATCTGCTCGCCATTGGAATAGGTGGCGACCACCCGGCCATTGTCGTTGATGGCAACCGACATGAACGAGCCGGCCGGATATCCGTTCTGGTTGAGCGTCGAGACCGCGGCCCGGCCATTGGCATTGTCGAACTGGGTCAGCCCGCCGGCGCCGAGATCGAGTTCGACATCACCCACCACCGTGCCGTTGATGGTGAGATTGGGCAATTCGAGCCGCAACGGCTCGCTGAGCGAGACCGACGATCCGCCCTGGGTTTGCAGGACACCGTCCTCGAAGGTAAATTCGCCATCGGGGACCTCTGCCCAGGTCTGCGGTTCACTGTTGCTCATGTAGTAGAGCCGCCAGGTATCGGGCTCGTTGGACACCTTGCCCCAGCGCATCTGTACGTTCACCGAGGCGCCATTGGGCGCATAGACGGTGATGGCGCCGCCTTCGACCGAGCGCGCCACGAAGTCGTTATTGGTCTCGGGCGCGTCTGGAGCGGGCTGCGAGACGATGCCGGCGATGGTGCCGGTGCCGCCGATGGCGATGTCGTGATTTGTGTCGTCGGCCACGATCTGCAGCCGTCCTTCGGAATCCAGGGACGCAGAGGCGCCCGCAACCGAGGAATTGACCCAATCGACAAGATCCTGAAGCGTCGTTCCGTCAACGCCCTCCTCGAAGGTCTCGACGGCCCCACCACCGACCGAGATGGTGAACTGGTCGCTTGCCGCCCAGCCAAAGCCCGGCGCCGCGCCCTGCAGCGTCTCGGTGCCGTCAAGGTCGCCATCGTCCGAGAGCGTCGTGGCGAAATCGGCAGCCAGGCCGACGGCCGGCGTATCGGGCAGGTTGACCTCGTAGTCGATGCGCTGGGTTGCCTTGGCCGGGATCAACCCGTTGGAAACCTGCACCATCTGGGGCACCGAGCCGGCGACATTGCCCGTGGTGGCATCGATGGGCACGCCCTTGAGATAATAGCCGGCGCCGTTGCGCAGATAACCCTCGCGGTCCATCTCGAAGTCGCCGCGCCGCGTGTAATAATTCGCGTCGCCGAACACCGAGGTCCCGTCGGTCGTGCCGGTCTTTTCAGCGACAACGAAAAAGCCCGAGCCGTTCAGCGCAACATGGGTGCCGGTCGAGGAGGTGATGATGTCGCCACGCACATCGTTGGTCGAGCGCGAATAGGCGAGCACCGCCCCAGGCTTCTGCCGACCCACCGCCGCATCGGGGATCAGGTCGATGAAGCCGGTTTCCATGCGCTTGTAGCCGGTGGTCTGCGAATTGGCGATGTTGCCCGAGATATTCTCGAGCGCGAACGACTGCGCCGCCATGCCGGTCACGGCCGTCGACAATGCCCCATAGATACCCATTTTACTCTCCGTCGTACCAGCGACCCCAATAGCGATCGCGACAGCCCCAAACATCTGCACGCCAAGCACGCGCATTCGCAAAGAGATGATGCAAGGGGAGTGCCAGACTCCAAGAGCATTGATTTTATTGGCTTTTATTCAGAAGGATGGATGGCAAAGACCGGATTTCCGGGAAATTTCCGCCGCCCACCCGGCAAATTTTTCCTCTTGGCTGCCCCCACCCACCGCCGTCATCCCGGGCGAAGACCCGGGACCCAGTAACCGGCAGCGCCGGTGCTTTTTTCTCTGGCGTGGAGTGTACTGGACCCCGGATCGGGTCCGGGGTGACAGACCGAGGTCTTGGGGCATCCCCAGCGAATGACTGGACGCCCGTCTTATAAGAATCTAAGCAGTCAGCCCTATAGGATTTTCGTAAGTTTGCCCGGGACCCGCCCCATGCTGTTTGCCTCCGCCGATCAATTCCGCGCCCTCCCCCGCAAGGCCGTCACGGTCTTCGGCATGGCCGGCGTGGGCAAGACGCGTCTGGGCAACATATTGCGCCGCGCCGACTGGTTTCATTTCTCGGTCGATTTCCGCATCGGCACGCGGCACATGGGCGAATACATCGTCGACAATTTCAAGCGCGAGGCGATGAAGGTCCCTTTCCTTGCCGACCTGCTGCGCTCGGATTCAATCTCGATCCAGTCCAACATTTCCTTCGACAATCTCGACCCGCTCTCGAGCTATCTCGGCACGCCGGGCAATCCGGCCAAGGGCGGGCTGACCTTTTCCGAATACCAGCGCCGTCAGGAACAGCACCGCGTGGCCGAAATCTACGCCCTGCTCGACGTTCCCTATTTCATCGAGCGCGCCAAGGCGCTCTATGGTTATGACGATTTCCTGTGCGACACCGGCGGTTCGCTGATCGAGGTGCTCGACCCGCACAATCCCGAAGATCCTGTGGTCAAGGCTTTGACCGACACCACAGCCCTGCTCTACCTGCGCGGCACCGAGGGCGATGCCCAGCGCCTGATCGACAGGTACAAGGCCAACCCCAAACCCATGTACTACCCGCCCGATTTCCTCGTTGCCAAATGGGACGAGTTCAAGCGCGAAAACGGCGTCACCCACGATGACGACGTCGATCCCGACGCATTCGGCGTGTGGGGCTTCGAGGCCCTGCTGCGCGACCGGCTCCCGCGCTATCAGGCGCTTGCCGACAATTTCGGCTATCAGGTCGACGCGTCCGAGCTTTCCGACGTGCGCGACGAAAAGGATTTCATGGAGCTCATGTGCAGGGCCATCGCCAATCGTCTGGCGGTGGCCGCATCCTAGAGGGTTTCCAGGATAAGTGGACACCACTTATCCGTTTCGGAAACGCGACAGACTAAGATCAATAGGGCCGCACTTATATAAGAGTTCACTGAAAGACATCCGAAAATGCCAATCCGCATTCCCGACCAGTTGCCGGCGCGAAAAACTCTCGAAACCGAGGGCGTCGTGGTCATGGACCAGTCCCGTTCCGCCCGGCAGGACATCCGCCCGCTGCAATTCGGCCTGCTCAACCTGATGCCCAACAAGCAGCGCACCGAAACCCAGTTCGCGCGCCTCATCGCCTCCACCCCGCTCCAGATCGATCTGACGCTGGTCCGGGTTGCCGATCCCCTGTCCAAAAGCACGCCCGAGGACTACCTCCAGAACTTCTATTCCACCTGGGAAGACGTCCGCGCGAAAAAGTTCGACGGCTTCGTGGTCACCGGCGCCCCCATCGCCAACATGCCGTTCGAGGACGTGCGCTACTGGCCCGAAATGCTTGAAATCATGGACTGGACGCAAACCAACGTCCACCACACCATGTTCATCTGCTGGGGCGCCCAGGCCGCGCTGCACCATTTGCACGGCGTCAAACGCTACCGCATGGAGCATAAGGCGTTCGGGGTCTATCGCCACAAGGTGCTCGACACCCGCCACCCCTTCCTGCGCGGCTTTTCCGACGATCTGGCCGTCCCCGTGTCGCGCTACAACGACATCGACCGTCAAAGCCTTTCGCCCGATCTCGACATCCTCATCGACAGCGACGAGGTCGGCATCTGCATGCTCGACGACCGCAAATACCGCGCCGCCTACATGCTCAACCACCTCGAATACGACAACACATCGCTGGCCGACGAATATCATCGCGACATCGAAGCCGGGCTCGACACGCCCCTGCCGGTCAACCTGTTCCCCGGCAACGACCCGTCCAGAATGCCCGAAAACCGCTGGCGCAGCCACGCCCACCTGCTGTTCCAGAACTGGATCAACGAGATCTACCAGACAACGCCGTATGAATTGGAGAAGGTCGGCACGGGCGAGTGGTAAGCAGACTGCAAGCGCTCAAGGCCCCCTCACCCGTCGCTGCGCGCCGACCTCTCCCCCAAAGGGAGAGGTAAGAATACCGCTAGCGCCGGGAACCACCTCTCCCTTAGGGGAGAGGTCGGATGGCGCAGCCAGACGGGTGAGGGGGCCTTGAGCCCTAGCCTAGCTCCCCGTCAAAGCCGAAGCCTCGGCTCACTCCAGCCCCGCCGCCTTGCGCAGCGCCGCATTGATCCGCTCCTGCCAGCCCGGGCCGTCATCCTGGAAATGCTCGAGCACGTCGCGATCGATGCGCAGCGAGACCATTTCCTTGCCTTGGGGAATGGGGTTGGTCTTTGGCTTTGGCGCTTCGTCAGCCTTGGTGGTCGCGGCCCTGAACAGCGCTTCGGCACGCTCCTTGCCGCTGGTCGGCCGGCGCGGGGTATAGGCCATCATGGTCACCATGCTGTGCAAAATGAATGACCCGGCCAGGAGGTGGAATCTCCGACCGGGCCAAAGCCCCCGATCGGCGAAGATCGAAGACGCCGCATCGATAATCCAGACCGGCCCCAAGGGCAAGCGATATCGCGCCAACACCTCTCTTGCATTCTCCCCCACACCCCCTACCTTCACTCCGAACCCGCCGGAGACCTCTTTTTGCCCAGCCTGCCCACCACCATCGCCGACGAACTGGGCATCGCCCTTGGCAATCTCGCCGATGCGGCGACCGGAACCGTCACCCCAACCCTGCGGCTCGGCGTCACCGGCCTGTCGCGGGCCGGCAAGACCATCTTCATCACCGCGCTGATCCACAATCTCTTGACCGGAGCCCGCCTCCCCGGCTTTGCGCCCATGGCCGAAGGCCGGCTGATCGGCGCGCGGCTGGCCGAGCACCCCGACAACGCCACGCCCCGTTTCGCCTATGAAAACCACCTTGCCGCCCTCATGGGCACGCCCCCGGTCTGGCCCGAAAGCACGCGCCGCATCTCCCAATTGCGCCTCACCCTGCGCTACCAGTCGGCAAGCTGGATCAAATCGCAGTTCGGCACATCGACCCTCAATCTCGACATCGTCGATTATCCCGGCGAATGGCTGCTCGACCTGCCGCTTCTGACCAAATCCTATGCCCAATGGAGCGAGGAGGCCCTGTCCCTCGCCAACCGCCCCGCCCGCGCCCAGGAGGCAAAACCGTTTCTCGACGCGCTCGGATCGTTCGATCCCGCCCGTGAAGCCGACGACGCGGCCGCCGAAACCCTCGCCACCGCCTTCACCGCCTATTTGCGCGCCTCAAAAGGCGACGCCCGCGCGCTCTCCACGCTCCCGCCGGGCCGCTTTCTGATGCCCGGCGATCTCGAAGGCTCCCCGGCTCTCACCTTCGCGCCCCTGCCCGCACCGGCCGCAACACCGCGCCATTCGAGCCTTTATGCAATGCTCGAGCGCCGCTACGAGGCTTATAAATCCGTCGTCGTGCGCCCCTTCTTCCGCGATCATTTCGCCCGGCTCGACCGCCAGATCGTGCTTGTCGATGCCCTGCGCGCCCTCAACGCCGGCCCCGAAGCGGTGGCCGATCTCGAAACGGCGCTCACTTCGGTGCTGTCCTGCTTCCGGCAGGGTTCGTCCAATCCGATTTCGCGGCTCTTCACCCGCAAGATCGACCGCATCCTGTTCGCCGCCACCAAGGCCGATCTCTTGCACCACACCTCCCACGCCCGGCTCGAAACCATCCTCAACCGCCTCGTCGCCAACGCCTCGCGCCGCGCCAAATTCCACGGCGCCGAAACCCGCTCTCTGGCCATCGCCGCCATCCGCGCCACCCACGAGGGCAGTGTCAAACATGGAGGCGAAACGCTGCCCACCATCATCGGCACCCCAGAAAACGGCCAGCGCCTCGGCGAAACCACCTATGATGGCAAAACCGAAATCGCCTTGTTTCCCGGTGACTTGCCCGAGAACCCCGATTCACTTTTCAAATCGGTTGACTCAACACCTGAGCTCAACTTCCTGCGCTTCTTGCCCCCAAAAACCCTCTCGCCGAGCCAGACCGGAGACCCCGTGTTCCCCCATATCCGCCTCGACCGCGCGCTGGATTTTCTCATCGGGGACAAAATGGCATGAGAGAGCCCCGCGCCATCCCCACGCAAACCCGCACCGATCATTCCACGGCCCGCAGCCCGCGCGCCTTTGAGACCACGCTGGCCGAACCGGCCCCCGATGTTTTCGAGGCGACGCCCGAGGATCTTGCCGATACCGACGTGGCGCCCACCCTCAAACGTCGTGGCCGCTTCTGGCGCAACCTGGCCCTGTGGACCGGCGGCACTCTGGTTTCGCTCGGCCTGGGGCTGGCCGCCGACCGGCTGATCCGCGATCTGTTCGCTGCCTACGATTGGCTGGGCTGGTTCGGGCTCGGCGTGCTTGGCGTGTTTATCGCCGCCCTGTCGGTCCTCACCATCCGCGAACTGATCGGACTGGCGCGGTTGCGCACAATGGACAGGCTGCGCGACAAGGCAGCCTCGGCCTTGATCGCCGACGACCTGCCCGCCGCGCAAGCAATCGTTGCAGACCTCGACGGGCTTTACGCGCACCGCGCCGATCTGGCCCGCGCCCGCACCGGGCTCAAATCCGATGCCGCATCGATCCTTGACGGCGCCGAACTGATCCTGACCGCGGAGCGCACGCTCATGGCACCGCTCGATGCCCGCGCCCGCGCGCTCACCGCATCGAGCGCCCGCCGCGTCGCGCTGGTCACGGCGGTCGCGCCACGCGCCCTGATCGATATCGCCTTCGTCGTGTTCGAGAGTTTTCGCCTCGCCCGCAATCTCGCCGATCTCTACGGCGCCCGGCCGGGCTTTTTCGGCTTTATCCGGCTGATGGGGGCCATCGTGGCCCATCTCGCCGTTACCGGTGGGCTGGTGCTGACCGATGGGGTCGTTGAGCAATTGATCGGCCATGGCGTGGCCGCCAAGCTCTCGGCCCGTCTGGGCGAAGGCGTGCTCAACGGGCTGATGACGGTCAGGGTCGGCATTGCCGCGATCAAGCTGGTCCGCCCCCTGCCCTTTGCCGCCCGCACTTCGCCAGTGGTTTCCGACTTCGTTGCCGATCTGGGCAAGGTGGCGGCCACAAAATAAAGGGCAGCGCCGAAGCGCTGCCCAAAAGGCCTGGAAAGAAAAGCGCTCTTATTCGGCGTCTTCTTCCTCGACGTCACCCTCGGTCACGCCGTCGTCCATTTCCCCGTCATCCGAACCACCGGTTACCGGACCGTCCACAAGGCCGGCTTCAACGCAGTCGTCGCGGGTGATTGTCGAAAGATCGATGGTCGAGGTCGACAATTCTTCGGTGGAACTCGGTGCTTCATCGACCGAATCCGCCTGGGTCTCCTCGCCCAGCGTCATGCAGTATTCCTCGACATAGGGCCAGTCTTCTGCGCCGACGGTGACGCCGCCGATTTCCTGAGCCATTGCAGGCGCGGCAAGGCCAGCCGTGAGAGCGATCGAAGCAAAAAGAGCGGTGCGTTTCATGGTTTTTCTCCATTGGTTCTTATCGGCTGTATTGAAAACAGCCAGATATTATAACGCCTTGAATGCCGAACGATCCGTTGTACGGGCCGGCGGCTCGGCGTTGCAGAACCAATGCGCTCATGCGCCGGAGGTTGCAGCCTCAAATTTGATCATTTTAGGGCGTCGATGTGGCGAAGCGCCATCTCGGGTCCAGCAAGACCGCCTCATCCAGCAAAAAGGGCGGCTCCTTTGGAACCGCCCTTTTTTCATCTTTTGCAATGGCGTTTCCGATCAGATCAGGCCCGCGTTCTGACAGTCGCTCTGGCTGATGGAAGCCAGGTTCACATTCGGAGTAGAAAGCTCGGCCACGGCCGAAGGCTCGGTGTCGAAAGCGTCGGACACTGAAAGGCCGTCGAGGTCTTCACAGTATTCGGCCACATATGACCATTCCTGGTCCGAAACGGTGATCGTGCCGATGGTGTTGGCCATTGCCGGAGCGGCAAAGCCGGCGGCAACGATTGCGAAGGAGGCGAGAAGGGCATTGAGCTTCATTTTAAGTATCCTTGTCTTGAATGTCCCTCATTGGAGACAAAACAAGAGATAGGCTCTCCCGCGCCGATTTCCAGATTAAATATGTTAGTTTTTTGTCATTTGATGACGACGGGCGTCACACTTGAAATGTGACGCGGCGGCCCGCCCCCGAACTGCGGGACTTTCGCCCGATCCGGGTCCATCGGCCAACATGGTTAAATTTTAGCAATCCGAGTTCCGGGGCAATTGGCATCCCACCAAATAAGAACCCGGCCTTGCCAACCCACAATCTGTCACCCCCGGCAAGGATCAGGGGTCCAGCATACTCGATGCCCGAGACCAGAGCGCATCCAGGATACTGAAATGCTCTAGGCGCCAGCTCGCCCGGTTACTGGATCCCGGCGCGAGGCCGGGATGTCATGAGCGCAAGAAAACCGCGTCGGCCTACGGCTTGAGCACGATATAGGCGGCTGCGCCCGCCATCGCGCCGGCCGCGCCGCGATTGAGGGCCTTGAGCGCGCGCGGATTGCGCAGGAAGTCGCGCGCCTTGGCGGCCAGCGCCACATACGGCACGACAACCAGATAAAGCACGATGATGGTGGTAAGGACCAACCCCACGAACCGCTCGGGGGTAACCTCCTGCAGGTCGACAACGGAGGGCAGCAGCGCCATATAGAAAATGATGGTCTTGGGATTGCCCAGCGTCACCGAATAGCCGCCCAGCATCGAGGCCAGCGCACCGCTGCCCTTGCCGCTCTCGACCTTTTCCGGATCGATCCCGGCCCGCCAGAAGCTCCAGGCGAGATAGGCCAGGTACGCGGCGCCGAAAATCTTGATGACAACGAAAACGCCCGAAAACGCCGCCGCGACCGCAGCCAGCCCCAACACCGCCAGCGTCAGATAGGTCAGGTCACCCAGCACCAGCCCCGTGCCGAACCACACCGCCGGCCGGAACCCCGACCCAAGGGCCTTGCCCACCGCCGCCGCGATCCCCGGACCGGGAATGGCTGCGGCGATTGCCAGCGCGATTGCATAGGGGAGATAGTCAAGAAGGCTCATGGCAGAAATCCGGGTTGTCGGTCAGATCAGAGCCCGCTCATACACCGGCGCGCCGGAACCTCAAAGCACCACTTGCTACCGATTTCAGGCTGCCTCGTCCTGCCGCGCGGAATCCGCAAGCGTAACCTTGAGCCCGTCCAGCTCCTCGCTCATCAGGATCTGGCACGACAGGCGCGAATTGGCCTCGTAATCGGCGACCGTATCGAGCATATCCTCTTCCTCGTCGGTCGGCGGGTTGAGCTTGTCCTGCCATTCGGCATCGACGAACACATGGCAGGTGGCGCAGGCGCAAGACCCGCCGCATTCGGCCTTGATGTTGAGCCCCCAGTCCCGGATCACTTCCATCACCCGCCAGCCCTCAAGGGCTTCGAGCTCGTGTTCGGTCCCATCCTGGTCGGTGACGAATATCCGCATTGTGAGGTCCTGTTCGCGTGAGGTCGTTAGGTCCCTGGCTTGGCCCGGATGAGTCGAAAATGGTGATGCCCGAGAACCGGAGCGGAGCGTATTAAAAATACGTGAGCACCGGAAGCGCAGGTCATTGCCATTTGCAGACCATCCCGGTCAAGCCACGCCGAGTTTCTTTTGGAGTTGGGTAGACGAGGTCGTGTACTGGAAAATCACCTTCTGATCGGGATGCACGATCTTCTTGGCGGCCTGCGCCATCAGCGCGCCTTCGTGGAAGCCAGAAAGGATCAGTTTCAATTTCCCCGGATACCAGTTGATATCGCCGATGGCGAAAATCCCGGGCTCGCTGGTCTCGAATTTTTCGGTATCGACCTTGATGAGCGCGTTGTCGTGCAGATCCAGTCCCCAATCGGCGACCGGGCCAAGCTTCATGGTCAGGCCAAAGAAGGGCAGCAGGCGGGTGGCGGGCACGCCAAGCTCGCCGCCGGCGGTCTTGAGATAGACCTCTTTGAGCTGCCCATTCTCGCCTTCGAGACGCCCGAGCTGGCCGGTAATGAAGTTGATCCGGCCCTCTTCGACCAGCGCGCGCATCTTGTTGACGCTGTCGGCATGGCCGCGGAACTGGTCGCGGCGGTGAACAAGGGTCAAAGACCGCGCCAGCGGTTCGAGGTTCAGCGTCCAGTCGAGCGCCGAGTCACCGCCGCCCACGATGACGATGTCCTGATCGCGGAAATCCTCCATCTTGCGCACGGCGTAAAACACCGACTTGCCCTCGTATTGTTCAACGTCCTCGACCGGGGGCCGCTTGGGCTGGAACGAGCCACCGCCCGCCGCGATCACCACAACCTTGGTGATGAACACTTCGCCGGCATCCGTCGTCAGGCGGAAGGTGCCGTCCTCGAGCTTTTCGACATTGGCCACCATCTGCGAGAAATGGAACTCCGCCCCGAAGGGCTGGATCTGTTTCATCAGATTGTCGGTCAGCCCCTGCCCCGAAATCTCGGGGAACGCGGGAATGTCGTAGATCGGCTTTTCGGGATAGAGCTCGGCGCACTGCCCGCCGGCGCGATCGAGAATATCGATGACCTGGCATTTGAGGTCGACCAGACCCAACTCGAACACGGCAAACAGGCCCACTGGGCCCGCGCCAATAATCACGACATCGGTGACGATTTCATTTCCGCTCATGGATAAAGGAGTCCTGGTCTTTGCTGCGCTTCCAAGTTCGCGCTTGGGATATATATATGACGCCAACTGTCAAGTATGGATCAAACGGATGGGCGCCGGAGGAAGGGCCGCGTCCCGGCGGGAATTTCAACGCGGGCCCCGACCGGCTGGTAATAGCGCGATACCTCGGCCAGCGCATCTTTTTCCAGCGCCACGCGAGTGGGGCCGTTGACGACGACGAAGGCATCGATGCCGCAGCGGCGCATGAAGGGGATCTGGTCGGTCAGGATATCGCCCACCGCCCGTAACTCGCCTTCGTATCCATAGCGCTCACGCAACAGCCGCGCGCTCGAATAGCCGCGCCCGTCGGTGAAGGCGGGGAAATTGATGGCAATCGAGGAGAACCGGCCAAGATCGTCGGCGACGTCCTCGACCTTTTCTCCCGGGCTCACCAGCAACCCGATCGGGTGCGGGCTGGCCAGGAAGACTTCGCGGTTCTCGACGAACACGGTGAGCGGCACATGGGTATAGCGCACATCGGCCGCCACATCGCCTTCGGCCCACAGCCGCCAGGGATCGGCCTTGAACGCCCCGTCCTTATAGAGAGTCAAAGAAGATTGGCTCACCGGTTTCGCGATGCTCCCATTGAAATCGAAATGAATGCCGCACTCACGCTTGTCGCGCCCGCGCCAACGGCCGGCCCGGGGGTCTTCCCCGTCCGCCACGGCGCTGGTGCACGGAGCACAGCCTATGGATTTGTACCCGCGCTCGAACAGAGGATGCTCGGGCAGCCCATGGGTCGCCTTGTACGCGTCAATGTCCTCATGGGTAAAGTAGGCCAATGGATTGACCTTGATGCGATCGTCGCTCGTCAGTTCGAAATGCGGCAGCACGCCACGCTCGGCGGTCTGGAACCGCTTGCGCCCCGTCACCCAGCCGCCATAGCCCTCGAGCACCTTTTCGAGCGGTTCGGTCTTGCGGATATGGCAGCACGAATCCGGGTCGTTCTCCCACAGCGTGCCGTCGGGATCGAAGCGTTTGAGGTCAGCGCTGTCGGGATGCAGCGTGATTACATTGGTCAGCCCCAGCGTCGATTTGAGCGTTTCCACATAATCGAGCGTCTCGGCAAAATGCTTGCCCGTCTCGAGGAAATAGACCGGCAGGTTCTTGTCGACCTGGCTCACCAGATGCAAAAGCACCGCCGAATCCGCCCCGAATGAGGACACCATGGCGATCTCGCCCGGCAGCAATTCCTCCACCGCCTGACGCAGCACGCCCTCGGCGTCCATCTCGTCGAACATGCCGTTGAGCGAGAGGATACCGAGCTGGCGCAACTTGTCCTGCTTGGGTTCGGCAGCGGTGATGATCGGGCTAGCCATTGCCATATAGGGCCTCCTTGAACGGCCCGTCCCCCAGCCGCCGATAGGCTGAAATGAACGTCTCGTCCTCTGTCGTGCGCTGGGCGATATAGGCATCGACCAGCCGCTCGATGGCGCCCGGAACCTCTTCGGCGACGAATCCCGGGCCCAAAATCTTGCCCACCGACGCCTCTTCGGTGCCGTCACCGCCCACGGTGATCTGGTAAAGCTCTGTGCCCTTCTTCTCGACGCCAAGAATGCCGATATGGCCCACATGGTGATGCCCGCAGGCATTGATGCAGCCCGAAATCTTGATCTTGAGCTTGCCGATTTCCTTCTGCCGGTCGGGCGCCGCAAAACGCCGCGAAATGTCCTGCGCAATCGGGATCGAACGCGCATTGGCCAGCGCACAGAAATCGAGCCCCGGGCAGGTGATCATGTCGGTGATTTCACCCGAATTGGCGTCCGCCAGTCCCGCCTCGACCAGCCCGTCATAGACCGCCCGCAGATCATTAAGCGCCACATGCGGCAGAACCAAATTCTGCTCATGGGTCACCCGCACCTCGTCGAACGAATAGCGCTCGGCCAGGTCCGCCACCGCTTCCATCTGTTCGGCCGTCGCATCGCCCGGCGCCCCGCCGATGGGTTTGAGTGAAATCGTGATCGAGGTATAGCCCGACCGCGCATGGGGAAACGTGTTGTTCTCCAGAAACCGCCCATAGGCCGGATCGAGAATCTTTTCCCGCTCCACATCGATCGAAACCACGCCATGGTCCTTATAGGCCGGCTGCGCGAAATAGGCGTTGATCCGGTCCAGTTCGGCCTCGGGCAGCGTCAGCACCCCGCCGCGCACATGGGAGAATTCCTCCTCCACCTGCGCCTTGATGGTTTCCAGCCCCTCCTCGTGCACGAGGATCTTGATGCGCGCCTTGTACTTGTTGTCCCGACGCCCATAGCGGTTATAGACCCGCAGAATGGATTCGAGATAGGCCAGCAGATGCTCGTGCGGCACGAACCCGTTAATGAGCTTGCCGATCATCGGCGTGCGTCCCAGCCCGCCCCCGACATAGACCGCCCAGCCGATTTCGCCCGACCCGTTGGTCTGCGCCATCAGCCCGATATCGTGAAATTTCACCGCCGCCCGGTCGTTGGGCGCGCCGGTGATGGCGATCTTGAACTTGCGCGGCAGGAAGGTGAATTCCGGGTGCAGGCTAGACCATTGCCGGATGATCTCGGCCACCGGACGCGGATCGATGATCTCGTCGGCGGCAGCGCCCGCAAACTGATCGGTCGTCACATTCCGAATGCAATTGCCCGATGTCTGGATGGCGTGCATCTCGACGCTGGCCAGATCGGCAAGGATTTCGGGAATATCGCGCAGTTTGGGCCAATTATACTGGATGTTCTGCCGCGTCGTGAAATGCCCGTACCCGCGATCGTATTTGCGCGCGATATGGCCCAGCATCCGCATCTGCTTTGAACTCAGCGTGCCATAGGGCACCGCAACCCGCAGCATATAGGCGTGAAGCTGGAGATAGAGCCCGTTCATCAGCCTTAGCGGCCGGAACTGGTCTTCGGTCAATTCGCCTGAAATGCGGCGGCGGACCTGGTCTGAAAACTGCTCGACGCGCTCGGAAACAAACGCGGAGTCAAATTCGTCATATCGATACATGTTCGTCCTCGCCCAGATGCTGGCGGTCAAAGCGCGGCGCCGTCGGCCCTTCCGACCTTATGCGCTCGCGGATGCGGTTGGCGTGGATCACGCCGTTGATCGTTTCGACGTCCTCGGTCTCAAGGCTCAGGATTCGCCCGGTCGCCTTGGTCCCCGCCATCGCGGCCTCGAGCGCCTCGGTCTCGTCCTTGCCAAACACCCGCGCGGCCTGAATGTCCTCGACCCACTTGCCATTGGCGTCCAGATATACAGTCGCCCCGGAGAGCAGTTCATTGCCTGTGAGGATTTTCGTCATTTCACTCAATACGTTACAGAAACCATCGGATTCATTTTAGAGGCGACATCTGGACGACATTCGACAGCGCTGCCCAACCCAACCACCGTCATCCTCGGGCTCGACCCGGGGATCCGCCGCGCCGCCACTGTACGCAGCAGAAGTGTGTCGCACGGCTGGTGCCGCGAATACCGTCTGCGCCAGCGGTGCCACTGCAGATTGCCGGGTCAAGCCCGACAATGACGCTACGATTGAAACGCCAAGCGCAATCGCCATCACGCCACCCGCTCCGCCTGCGCCGCAATCGCCTCGGCCTGTGCCCAATCGCCCGCGGCCACCGCTTCGCCGATAAAGATGATCGCCGGCCCATCGGCAAAATCGATTGCGCCCGACGCCAGCCCGCCCACAGTTCCCGCGTAAAGCGCCTTGTCGGCCCGCCCGGCATTGACCACGATCCCCACTGGCACCGCGCCCGAAAGCCCCTGCGCCATGAGATCGCCGGCCACCTGCCCGGCAATCGACTTGCCCATGTAAAGCCCCAGCGTCAGACCCGACTGTGCCAGCGAGGCCCAATGGGCGAGGTCGGAATTGTCCGCGCCATGCGCCGTGGCGAAAACGAACCCCGAGGACACCTTGCGCAGCGTCACCGGCGTTGCCGTATCGGCTGCCGCTGCCAGCGCCGATGTGACGCCCGGCACTATGGAATAGGCGATCCCCGCCTTGCGCAGCGCCGCGATTTCCTCGCCGGCCCGCCCGAACACCATCGGATCGCCCGATTTGAGCCGCGCCACCTTCTTGCCTTCACCCGCCAGTCTCACGATCAGCGTATTGATCTGGGCCTGCGAAAACGAGTGATGTCCTTTGGCCTTGCCCACCGAAATCCGGTCGGCATCGCGCCGACCCATTTCGACGACAGCGGAGGGCACCAACTGGTCGTGAACGATAACGTCCGCTTCCTGCAACAGGCGCTGCGCGCGCAGCGTCAGCAGATCCTCTGCCCCCGGCCCGGCCCCGATCAGCCACACCAGGCCATTGCCCGATGCCGCACCGGCATGTTCGGCCAGCAGCGCATCGGCCCGCGCCTCGCCCTCTCCGGCGGCAAGCGCACCTTCGATTCCCGGCGCCGTCACCAGCGCCTCGTAATAGCGCCGCCGCGCCACCCCATCGGAAAGCAATCCAGCAACCTTGTCGCGCATCGATCCGGCCAGCCGCGCAATATCGCCAAGCCGGGGCGAAAGCATCGCCTCGATTTTCGCCCGCACCAGCCGCGCCAGCACCGGCGCATCGCCTTCGGACGAAATGGCAATCGAGATCGGCGCCCGGTCCACGATGGCCGGGGTGAAGAAATCGCAGTTTTCGGGAACATCCACCTCGTTGACCGGCACACCGGCAGCCCGCGCCAGCGTCAAAGCCCGCGCGCCATCCGGCCCATGATCGGCCACAAAGGCCAGCGCCGCATTGGCAAAATCTTCAGCTTCGACCGACCGCGCAACCAGCGTGACATCCAGCCCGGAAAAATCGGCCTCGAACTCAGGAGCGAACAGCACCACTTCCGCGCTGGTCTTGACCGCCAGCCGCGCCTTGGCCAGGGCTTCCTCATCACCGCCCACAATGACGATGCGCCGCCCTTTGACGGCGACCGAGATCGGGAATGTGTTAAGCCGTGCCACGGGTGAGGTTCTCCTGGCGCAAACGGGATCGGGTTCAGTTTTTTGGAACTGGCGGCGGGATCGGGAGGACACGCGCACAGCCAAACATGCGCAAAATTAAGGGTTTCCGGCCCATACAGCAAGCGCAAGAACCGCGTTCGGTGACTTATTTCCCTCGACTGCAACCGCTTGGAACACCGCGCGCGGCCAAGGTCGCAATGCGCGAATAAATTTCCCTCTCCCAACCGCCATTAAAAACACGACTCGCGCGCTGGAGAATAACCAAAAGCCCCCCTCAGGGAGAGGTGAGAACCCGCAAGCACCCAGCTTCACCTCTCCCTTGGGGGAGAGGTCGGGTGGCGAAGCCAGACGGGTGAGGGGGCCTTCCCTTTATGCACAGCCGGTGCTTATCCCCACCATCGCGGCAAGAAAAAACCCTCGCCCCTCCGGGGAGAGCGTGCCCGGCAGGGCGGTGAGGGGGGCAGCTCGGCCAAAAGCACCAGGGGGAGAGAAAGGCGACTGCCGCCCTGTCACCGCGCTGACATACCCCTGTCACGCCCCTGTAAACCGCCGACCGTACAGCCATCCCATCTCTTCCCGATGGAGACTGGACGCAATGATTCCCTCCCCCAAGACCCGTTTTCTGGCCGGCCTTCTCGCCGCCACAGCCCTTTTCGCCCCCATCCCCGCCATGGCCCAGGCAGATCGGGCCGACGAGCGCCTGTTGACCGACCCCTTCCTGCAGCTTCCCACCGAAGACGGCGTCCACGTCGTCTGGTTCACCGAATTTGAAGGCGAAGATCACGCTGTCATTATGGGCGAACGTGAATTTGCCGCCGAGACCATGAAAATGAGCCGGCTGGCTGAAGACAACCAGTCCTGGGTCGGCACCCAGAATGGCGACGGCTCGGTCTATCCCGCCACCGCCGCCCGCGACGTGTGGCGCCACCAGGCCTATGTGGACGACCTCACGGCCGGCGAGCGGGCGCCCTATTTCGTGCGCTCGACCGACACCGGTGGCGAGACCGTCGAAAGCCGGGAATTTTCCCTCGCCCCGCTGCCCGCCGAAGGTCAGCCCCTGCGCATCCTTTTGACTTCCGATCATCAGCTCAAGCCGATGACGCCCACCAACATGCAAAAGATCGCCGAAAATGTCGGCGAACTCGATGCCGTGTTCTTTTCCGGCGATCTCCAGAACATCCCGGACCGCGCGTCGGAATGGTTCGACGACAATCGCGGCTTTGCCTTTTTCCCCGGCCTTCAGGGCCACGCCGCCTATGCGCTGGCCCAGTCGCGCACCGAGGGCGATATCACCTTTGACACCACGACCACCTATCACGGCGGCGAAATCATCCAGAACGCCCCGCTGTTCCCGGTCATCGGCAACCACGAAGTGATGGGCCGCTACAATCCCGCCGCCACGCTGGGCAGCCAATTCAACGACCCGCGTCCCCGCGCCGTCGCCGAAGCGCTCTACGAGGCCAATGCCGACCTCTATAATCCGTCGGGCGACGCGCAAATCCGCGAACAGTGGATCGCCGACAATTCGTTCAACACCACCACCTATGAGGAAATCTTCACCCTACCGTCCGACGGCCCCGGTGAAGAGACCTACTACGCCATCCGCTATGGCGATGTGTTCATGATCGGGCTTTACGGCACCCGCATCTGGCGCTCCCCCTCGCAGGGTGAAGGCGTTCGCGGCAAATACCGTGAGGCGGCAGCCGACCTCGACACCCCCGACAATTGGGGATGGGGCGAATTCATCTTCGAGGATATGGCCGAAGGCTCCGAGCAGTATGACTGGCTGGTTTCCGTGCTCGAAAGCGAGGAATTCAAGTCGGCTCCGGTCAAGCTCGCGCTCATGCACCACCCGTCACACGGCATGGGCGACAATTCCATTCCCGCCTACGCCAACCCCGAACAGATCCTCGACTATGACGACGCGGGGCGCCTTTCCGGCGTGCGCTACGACTACCCGGTCGATGCCGATATGTTCGTCAACCACGTCGAACCGCTGCTGTCGGACGCCGGCGTTCAGCTCGTCCACACCGGCCATTCCCATGTCTGGTATCGCTTCGTGAACCCGGCCGGCATGAACATCCTGGAAACTTCAAATGTCGGCAACAATTACGGTTGCTACGTCGAAGGCCACCAAGCCCGCGGCAACGCACCCTCGGGGTTTGACTACGACCCCGCCGACTACGCCGTCACCGGCGATCCGCACGGCTACGAACCCATCATGCCGACCGAGTTTTCGCCCATGACCAATGCGTCCTCGGGCGAAGACCTCCCCTGCATCGCCAGCAACGAGCTGACAGCGTTCTCGGTCCTCGAAACCGGCGCGGACGGCACGACCGTCAGCTCCTACGTCTTCGACACCACCGACCCGCAAGGCGAAGTCGAACTCTTCGACAGGTTCGAACTGAACTGATTGCCTCTGCTAAAAAAAGGCCCCGCCTCGGCGGGGCTTTTTACGTTCCGCCTCGCAGGCTAGAGCAAGTCCGGAAAAGTGGGAACCGGTTTTCCGATAAGACTTGCGATGAAACAAAAGGTTAGATCGTGTCAGCGATTCAATGAAACGCTGACGCGATCTAGGCGGGCTTTGCGACCTTCGCTTCCCCGGCGAAAGCCGGGGCCCATGGAAGCTTCGTCAAGCGCAAGTTCCCCGGGCCATGCTGCTGGACCCCGGTTTTCGCCGGGGCAGCGATGGAGAGGGCGGAAATCGTTCTGATAGACCTTGGCCCGCCCTACCCTTGGCGGCTCGGCACGTTCACGACCAGCCCGTCCAGATCATCCCGAATCTTGATCTGGCACGAGAGCCGGCTGGTGTCTTTGACGTCGAAGGCGAAATCGAGCATGTCCTCTTCCATCGAGGACGGTCCGCCTGTCACTCCGAACCATTCCTCCTCCACATAGACATGACACGTCGCGCAGGTGCACGCCCCGCCGCATTCCGCCACGATGCCGCGCACCCCGTTGCGGATCGCCGTCTCCATGAGCGTTGCGCCATTTTCCGCTTCCACTTCGCGGCGCGCGCCATCGGGTTCAACGAACGTGATCATAGGCATAAAAGGATGCTCCGGGGATAAATCTGCGAGGTGCCCCGGATATAGGAAAACCATCCCGCACACACAAGCGCGCCAACAAACGCAAATGTTGGGTCACCGAACGCACAAGTCCATAGATTTTGGCGCCATTGTTGGCGCGAAAATTCAGTCCGAAACGATCGAGCAGATGTAGCCGCACACCTCGGAAACCGCCATTCCCAGATCGGCCAGCGTCTCCTCATCGAGCTTTCCATCGCGCGCGAACTCAATCTCCGCCGCCCGCGCCTGCGAAGCCAGAGCCATGGCGCCGACCCCTTGCGCTGCGCCCTTAAGCGTATGAAGTCCAAGGGTTATTTCATGCGGATCGGTCGCGGCGCTCACCCGCTCGAAATAGATCGCGACCTGCTTTTCGAACATGCGCAACACTTCGCATTCCAGCGCCCTGTCCCCAAGCGTCTGGCGCGCCAGATGCACGAGATCGATGGGTCGGCTGGTCCTGTCCACCCGCAGGGAATCGAGCCCCCCTTTCCTGCCCGGCTCCATCATCTCCACCACCATCACACAACCGTCACAATCACTACCGCCAGCTTAACCCTGATTGGATAAAAAGACCCTTAATCACTGATATCTGCTATATTTTCGCTTCCCGAGGGCACACGAAAAAAGTCGTTAACGGTCTTTTAATAAAGATTTCAGCAATGGCCCCAAACCGTGTATAACTCAGGATAGAGAAGTGGCCATCGGGATCGTTTGCGGGGGTGTTTCCGCGTGTTTTCGTCCCGGCAGGCAATGCGTCCGAAGCGGTTAGCTCCCGCCAAGGTATTGCCGCAAAAGCCCTTTTCTAAAGATGCGGCGCAGAAGTAAAGAGTATTAAGAGTATGGCGAAAAAGTCGACCCCACCCAAGGACGATCCGGCAGCGCTTGCGTTTTCAGCTGTCGAAAACGCACTCAAGGACTCGGTCTTCTCGATGGATGACAAGCCCGCCCGCAAGGTAGAAAGCCAGCCGGCAAGCCGTGAACCCAAGCACCAACAGCGGCGCGAAACGCCCACCAACACCGAACGCCTGCGCGCAGCCGACAAGATCGCCGCCCAGGCTTCATCGGTCGCCAATGACGATCGCTCCACCGCCGCATCCGCGCTTTACGCCCTTCAGTCGCGCGCTTCCAATGCACCGATCTGGTTCGCCATCACCACCTCCCTTCTCTGGCTGGTCGGCGTCGGCCTGATCGCAGCGCTCCGCTACGGCCCGCGCTTCACCGAAGGGCTCTCGGTCGCCGAATTCGTCCAGAGCCTTGATTTTGCAGCGCTCGCCGCGATCATCGCGCTGCCCATTCTGGCAATGATTTCCATTGCCTTTCTGGTGCGCCGCGCCCAGGATCTGCGCCTCGCCGCCGCCTCGATGACCCAGGCCGCCATGCGCCTGACCGAGCCCGAATCCGCCGCCGCCCACAAGATCGCCACCGTCGGCCAGGCCGTCCGCCGCGAGGTGAACGCTATCGGCGACGGCCTCGAACGCGCCCTGTCGCGGGCCGGCGAACTCGAAGTCATGGTCCACAACGAAGTGACCGCCCTCGAACGCACCTATTCCGACAACGAGACGCGCATGCGTCAATTGATCGAGGAACTGGCCAGCCAGCGCGACGCCGTCGTCACCAATTCCGAGCGCATGCGCGAGGCCATCGCCGCAGTGCATGGCAATGTGACCACCGATCTCAACGAGATCGGCACATCGATCACCGACCGCCTCAAGACGACCGGCGGTGAGATCACCCAGGCCATTTCCGATCGCGCCACAGCCATGACGGAATCGATCGAAACGGCCGGAACGACGATAGAAACCACGTTCGAGCGCCGCGCGCAGAGCTTCACCGAAACCATCGAGGGCCGCACCGCCGACCTCATCATGGCGCTCGACGACAGCGCCGGCCGCCTCGACGGCACGTTGACCGACAAGGCAGAAGCGCTGGCCACCGCCATCGACACCTCGACCGACCGGCTCGATACCGTGCTCACCTCCAGCGCTTCGAGCGTCCAGATCGCGCTCGAAGGGCATTCGAGCATGGTGGAATCCGCCCTCAGCGACACGACGGGCGCGCTCAACACCCTGTTCGACACCAGGACCGCCGACCTCACAAACGCGCTGGACAGCCGCAATCAGATTCTCGAAGACGCCCTTGGCGCCGGCGTTGGCCGCATCGAATCCGCCTTCGAGGGCCGCGCCGAGGCCATTGCCAGGGTTCTGGGCACCGGCGTCGAGGATGTTCAAGCCGCTTTTTCCGGGCGTGCCGAAGCGCTGGCCGAAGCTCTGGGAACCGGCGTGGCCGAGGTTCGGGCCGCGTTCGAGGGCCGGGCCGAATCGCTCGCCGACGCGTTGGGCGTGGGCGTGGACAGCATCGAATCCGCCTTCGGACGCCGCACCGATGCTTTGACCGAAGCGCTCGACCAGAGGGCTGGCGAGGTCACCGAAATGGTCGATGCGCGCATCAACACGTTGGTTAATTCGCTCGATGCTCACACGATTTCGTTTTCGGCGGCCATTGAGGAAAAATCGGCGACCATCGGCGACGTCCTCAGGGGATCGACCGAATCCATTCTCGTGGACTTCTCGCGGCGGTCAGAAGCGCTCGGGTCCAGCTTCGCTGCCCTGGGAGAAACCGTTTCCAATGGCATCGCCAGCCGCGCCGAAGAGGCCGAGGCAACGCTCAGCCGGATCACCAATCGCCTGGACGAAACCTTCTCGATCCAGTCCAACGCCCTCCAGAGCCAGATCGAATCCATGAGCCTGCGCCTCGACGGCGCGCTCGAGGAATCGACCGAGCGGACGCGCGACGCGCTGACGCGTGCGGGTACCGATACGCTGGCCCAGCTCAATGCGCGCGTCGATGAAATCTCGGTCATCCTCGACAGCCGCATCGGACAGGTCGATACCATCGTGGGCGAAAAGGGCGAAAAGCTCATTTCCTCGCTCGACGCCCACACCTCCGAGATCGCCGACCGCTCCAACCGGCTCGAAACCCTGCTCGACGACAAGGGCCGCGCCCTGGCGAGCGCTCTTGAAACCGGCGGTGAAAGCTTCGGCGCCATGGCCGACGCCAAGACCGCGGCCCTCACCGAGGCTCTCGACGCGCGTGCGGAAGCCATCACATCGGCTGTCGACCTGCGCACCGATGCCCTGTCTGCGGCGCTCGACACGCGCGCCGACGCGCTCAATTCAAGCCTCGACATCCGCACCGAAGCGCTCACATCGGCCTTTGACGGTCGTGCCGAGCAGATCGGCGCCGCCCTTGACGGCCGCGCCGAGGAAATCGCATCGGCCATTGAAAGCCGCACGAGCAATCTGACGTCGGCCATCGACAGCCGGGCCGAGCAGCTTGCTTCCGCGCTGGACGGGCGCACCGAGACCTTTACATCCGCCCTCGATGGGCGCACCGAGCAGTTCACATCGGCCCTCGACACCCGCAGCGAGCAGCTCACCTCCGCCCTCGACGCGCGCACGGCACAGCTCGATACCGCACTGTCGGCCCGCACCACCCAGCTCGACGACACCCTGGCCGAGCGCGCCAACGCCATGAATTCGATGCTCGACATCACATCGAGCCAGCTTTCCGAGACCCTGACAGAGCGCACCCGCTATATGGGCGGGGTGATCGACGAATCCGCCGAACGCCTGGAACGCTCGATCGCCGAGCGGGCGCGCGGTCTCGAAGTATTGCTGGACGAGAAGTCCCGCCACATGGCGGAATCCATTTCCGGCCGGACCAGCGAACTGACCACCGCCGTCGATGCCTCGGGCGAGCGCATCCGCGCCACGATCGACGGCAGCCTGGTCAATGTAACCGAGACCATGGAAACCCGTTCGAGCCAGGTGTCCGAGCTCATCGAAAGCAAGGTGGCCGAACTCAACTCCAATATCGGCCGCGAAATCGACGCCGCCGTCGACAAGATCAGCGGCGCGGAATCGGGCGTAACCGCCAGGATCGGCGAGGCGGCCTCCTCGGTCAGCCAGAGCGCGCGCGATGCGGCGGACCTTGTGGAATCGCGCCTCACCGAAGCACGCAGCGCCATCACCGAGATGGTGGACGATCGCCTCGGCACCCTGCCCGAAGCGATCACTACCCGCGCCGAAATCACCGCCGAGCGTCTGGCCGGTCTCAACGAGGCGATCCACGGCACGATCACCGATTCCATGCGCGACCTCGAAAGCGGTGCCGACCGGATCGAATCCACCCTCACGGGCTCGATCCACAGCGCCATCGGCCAGTCCATGTCCGACCTCGAATCCGGCGCCAGCCGCATCGAGGAGGTGCTCAACGACAAGCTGGCCAACGTCACCGCCAATATCTCGGCCGACGTCGAACAGACGGCGATGCGCATGGATGCTGTGGTCCGCAAGGCCATGGAAGAGCTCAAGGTGGCCTCGGTCCATATCGAGGATCTCGTGGAAGTGCGCGCCGTCGCTACGGCGGACGAGCTTGGCCGCAAGGCCTCCGAAATCAACAGGATCGTATCGGAACATACCGATAAGTTCGCAGAGCTTATCGACACCAAGCAGAACCAGCTCACCAACGCGCTGGGCAGCCAGACCAACCTGTTGCGCGCCGCGCTCGAAGCCAATGCCCGCGACGCCGAAGACATCATGTCGGAATCGTCCAACCGCATTCAGCACGAGATCACCGACTCGTTGCGCAAGCTCAACGACGCCAATCTTCTGCTCCAGCGCGTTCTGGAAGCCTCGACAGGCAATCTGGCCCGCCTGCAGGGCAATGTGGGCGAGCAGACGCAGGCCTATACCACCGCCGTTCGCGACGCGATGGCGGGCACTGAGCAGGCTGGCACAATGATGAGCCAGCACGTGGAGGCCCTGCAGAACACCATGTCTGCAATGCTTGCGCAGTTCGGTGAGCTTTCGGGCAAGCTGGATTCGGAAACTGCCGGATTCACCGATGCCGCGGCGAACCTTGCCGAAGTGTCGAACAGCACGATGGACACGCTGGAAAACCGCCGCGGGGCCATGGAATCGCTCGCCGAGGGCTTTGCGGTCCGGACCGAGGAAATCGATGGTCGCCTGCGCAGCTTCGCCCAGTCGATCGCCGAGACCGTCAACCAGACCGAGCGCCGCCTCATCGCCGCCCGCAAGGCCATGGAAGAGGCCCTTGCCTCGACATCGGATGCCGTCACCGGCCAGATTTCGACAATCGGCGACCTGGCTTCGGGCGAGGGCCAGCGCGCCAGCGACGCCCTGCGCCAGACCCAGGCCGATCTGCTCGCCGACATCGAGCGCGCTTACGCCGACGCCACCCGCCGCTTTGGCGATACCGCCGACGCCATGCGCATGACCGCCTCCCAGCTCGGCCAGGAACTCGAAGCGACCCGCAACGAGCTGCAGCGCTCCGTACTCGACCTGCCCGAGGAGACCCGCGCCAGTGCCGCCGCGATGCGCCGCGTGGTTGCCGAACAGATCGAGGCCCTGTCCGAACTCAATGCCATCGTGCGCGCTCAGCCGGGCACCCATGAGGTATCGGGCCGCTCGACCCCGCGCGCACCCTCGGCACGGCTCGCCGCTGCCGAACCGGTCCGTCGCGCCGAGTCCGCGCCCCAGCCCGCGCGCCCTGCCCCAAATCGGCAGCCCGAACCTGCGCGCCAGCAAGCGCCGGTCGCAGCCCCGGCCCGTCCGGCAGAAACGCCACGTTCGCCCTCCGAACGGCTTAACGAAGCACTGGCCCAGTCGCGAAGCTCCCAGCAGCAGCCGACACAGGCCGCCCCCGCAGCATCTCAGGAAGGCGGATGGCTCCGCGACGTCCTGCGCAACGCCTCGGCAAGCCAGGCCGGCAACCAGCGTCCGCTGAACCTGTCGAGCCTGACCGAAGACATCGCCCGCGCCATCGACGACGATGCCCTCGCTGCTGCCTGGAACCGCTACCAGGATGGAGAATCGGGTGCTTTCAATCGCCGGCTCTACACGATTACCGGCCAGTCGACCTTCGACGAGGTGCGCCGCAAACTCCAGCGCGATCCCGAATTCTCGCGCACCGCAAGCGCCTATATGAGTGAGTTCGAGCAACTGCTCGGCGAGGCCGCCAGCGGCCCCAACGGCATGCAGCAGACCTTTAACCAGCTCGTGAGCAATCGGGGGAAGGTCTATACCATGCTCGCCCATGCAAGCGGCCGGTTGAACTAAGCCCGCCCGACCTTGAATTGAAAAAACGCACCCCTCGGGGTGCGTTTTTGTTTCCGCTTTATGCCGCCACCATGGCTTGCGAGCGGATCGGTGCCAGGCGCCGTGCAAACTGGTCCGCCGCCGCGTCCCACGTAAAGCCTTTCGACCTTTCAATCGCCTCGGATCGTGGGATAGAAAGCGCCCGCCTCACGGCCGCGCCCAAATCCTCGTCCAGCGCCCCACCCTTTCCCGATCCGATCACGTCGACCGGCCCCATGACCGGGTAAGCCGCGACCGGCGTGCCGCATGCCATGGATTCGAGCATGACATTGCCGAAGGTGTCGGTGCGCGAGGGGAAGACGAAAACATCGGCGCTGCGATAAGCATCCCGCAACGCCACTCCCGTCAGTTGCCCCGTGAAAACCACATCGGGAAAGCGCTGCATGAGCGCTCCCCGCTCCGGGCCCTCGCCAACCACGATCTTGGTGCCTGGATGGTCAATCTCGAGAAACGCTTCGATGTTTTTTTCCACCGCAACCCGCCCGACATAGAGAAGGTGCGGCCCCGGCAGGCCCGCAAACATCGCCTTGGGGCCCGGGCTGAACGCCGATAGATCCACTCCGCGCGACCAGACGGCCAGATGACGAAAAAACCGCCGCCGCAAATATTTGAGTACCGAGGAGGTGGGCACCATGGTTGCCGATGCAGCGGCGTGGAACCAGCGCAGATACCCATAACTCCACTCGACCGGCACCGGCAGTCGTGCCGCAAGATATTCGGGAAAGCGCGTGTGATAGCTGGTGGTAAAAACAAGGCCCTGCGCCACGCAAAGCGTGCGCGCCGCCAGCCCCAGCGGGCCCTCGGTGGCAATGTGGATATGGTCTGGCGCAAAGCCTGCGATCATGTCCTGAACCACCCTGAGCGATGGCAGAGGCACCCGGATATCGGGATAGGTCGGCAGGGGCAGCGTCCAGAACGGCTCGGGCGTCAGGTATCTCACCTCATAGCCGCGCCGCGTCAATGTGTTGCCCACATTCTCGAGCGAGCGGACGACACCGTTGACCTGCGGGTGCCAGGCATCCGAAACGATGAGCAGCCGCTTCATGGGATGGCCTCCTGCATCGGAGGCAGGACCGCCTGACGACCGGGCACGGTCACCTCGGCCCAGCGGATCAACTCGAACCGCCCTTCCCGTGTCTCGGCGATGGCCGTGCAATTTTCGACCCAGTCACCGCAATTGAGATAGGTGATGCTTCCATGGGCGGCGATTGCGGCAGCATGAATGTGGCCGCAGACCACACCATCGAAGCCCTGCTCGTCCGCTTCCCGCACCAGCGCCGTTTCGAACCGCTCGATAAGCGCGGCCGCCCGGCCCACATTGGCCCGCGCCCAGGCCGAAAGCGACCAGCGCGGTCGGCCGAGCCGCTGCCGCACCCTGTTGACCAGCATGGCACCGCGCAGCGCCAGATTGTAGGAGATATCGCCAAGCCAGGATACCCAGCGGGCATGCCGCACGACAACGTCGAACTGGTCCCCATGAATCACAAGATAGCGTCGTCCGTCGGCCCCGGTGTGGACGGCCCGTTCTCGAACGTCGATGCCGCCAAACCGAAGCGCTGCGAACTCGCGCAGGAATTCATCGTGATTGCCCGGCACATAAACGATGCGCGCGCCCTTGCGCGTGCAATCGAGCAGATGCTGGATCACGCGGTTGCAGGCTGGTGGCCAGTGCCAGCTTTTTCTAAGCTTCCACCCGTCGACAAAGTCGCCGACCAGATAGATGCATTCGGCCTCGACCGATTGGAGAAAATCGAGCAATGCGCCCGCCTGGGCGCCGCGCATACCCAGATGCGTATCGCTGATAAACAGAGCGCGCAACTGACGTGGCTTTTGTGCGGAATGCATCGGATGTACCGCAAGGCTGTTGGCTCGCGACTGTCCGAATGCCTGATTTGCGCAACTCTATTGTGACAGCGGTCGCGATTCGTTTTGTGCCTTGGTGGACCAGATCGAGAGTGAAATCAGGATCATCCCCGCACCGATGGCCGAAAGCAGCCCCGCCGCCCAGAAGCTCTGCAATCCGAAATGGGCCACCAACATGCCGAAAAACAGCAGCGCGATGACCGAGCAGATCTGCTTCATGACCACATAAAAACTCTGGGCCTGCGCCGCGATCTCCTCGCTGGTCCAATTGGCGATAAAGGTGACGATGCCCATATAGGCCAGACCGAACGTCATCATGTGGAAAGCTTGCAGCAGGCCCAATTGCCAGACTTCGGTTGCATAGGCCATGCCGACCCAGCGCAGAACGCCACTGACACAGGCCGCCAGGAGCAGATGCCGGGCCGAGAACCGACGTGCGAAGTGGGAAAAGAACAGCATGGTGACGATCTCACAGACCGGCGCCACGATCCACAATATGCCCACCGCCGCGTCCGGCACCCCTGCTCTGAGCCACAAGAGCGCGCCAAAACTGATGAGCAGCATATGGCTGGCCTGTAATATGGCAGCCCCGAGGAGCGTCAGGACGAACCACGGCCGCGCCACCTGCCGCAGGGTCTGGGCTGCACCCGGAGCATTCACCAGCGGTGCGCCCGCCTGCCCCGACCCGTTTTGCGACCGAAAATATGGCAGCGGCAACGCGGAAAGTCCGCGCAACAGGGCCGTGGCGATCAGCAGCGGCACGAACACCGCAATGCCCAGCCAGCCGAACGTCCACCCGGCCAGCGCCGTCGCCCCGATATAGCCGAATGTGCCCCAGATTCTCACCCGCGCAAAGTCGGTGCCGCGCCGACGCGTCATCCTTATGGTCGCTGCATCGATCACCGGCTCTATGGCCATTACAGGGATAACGAGCAGGGTGTTGAAGAGCAGAATGCCCCAGAACGCATCGACAAAAACGAACCCCAACGAGACCACGGCACTGACCAACGAGCCCGCGACGATCACCCCGCGCCAGTCGCTCGCCTTGTCGGCCACACGCCCGACGAGCAGATTGAGCACGATCATGATGAAGATGGGCGTCGCACTGATGATGCCGATTTGTTCTTCGCTTATGCCCCTGCCGTCCAGCCACACGGGCAAGAGCAGCGTGGAGACGCCGATCGGCAGATACATGGCAGCATAGAACAGGCCCGTGCGCATTTCGGGCGTGGTCAGCCGCTCGGGCAGTCTCGGCAGCATTGGAGAAGGGTCCGCAAGGCAGGATCGAAGAACGCGACCATGCGCTGCGCGGCTCACCCTTGCAAGCGGCAACTACCGTCAATTTCGTAAGAATTCAGTTGGCCCGTAACCGGCCCAGCCCACGGCGCCTGCGCGGCGGGGCGGAAACATCCTTCCAGCGGATCAACTCGAACGCCCCGTCATGCTCTTCAACCACGGCGGTGCAGCTTTCCACCCAGTCGCCCGAATTGATGTAGTGAATGCCGAATTTGTGGTGCATGGCGGCCTGATGGATATGGCCGCAGATCACACCCTCGACCTTGGAGTTGCGCGCTTCGAGCGAGAGGGCTTCCTCGAACCGCCCCATGACCGACACCGCGCTCTTGACCTTTTGCTTGGCCCAGGCCGATAGCGACCAGTATCTAAGCCCCATCCGTCGCCGGACCCAGTTGATCGGCGCATTGATGGTCAGGGCGAAATTATAGGCCCAGTCCCCGATATGGGCGAGCCATTTGGCGTTGGCCACGACCACGTCGAACTGATCGCCATGGATCACCAGGTAGCGCTTGCCGTCAGCGGTGATGTGGATCATGCGGTCGACGATCTCGACGCCGCCGAAATAGGTGCCCAGATAATCGCGCAGAAACTCGTCGTGATTGCCGGCGAGATAGACGATGCGCGCCCCTGCCCGTGCCTTGGCGAACAGCGCGTTGGCCAGCGCATCATATTCGGGCGGCCAGTTCCATTCCTTCTGCAGCCGCCACCCGTCGATCAGATCGCCAACGATATAGATCGTGTCGGCATCATGAACCGCCAGGAACTTGAGCAGTTCCTCGACCTGGATCGCCTGCATCCCCAGATGGACATCGCTGATAAAGAGCGCCCTTACATGCCGGACGGTCCCCGTTTCTTCCATGCAGAAAGTACCTTGTCCTACCTGGGGCGCATCCTGATTCCCGGTCTGCGCGGCAGGAGCACTTTAGCCGAGCCCTTGCCGATGGCAAAACCGTTTCGGCCCACCGGGCGTCTTCGGTCTCGCGTCTGTGTCAGATGAGAAACAGCACCACCGATGCCAGCATCAGGCAGGCCAGTATGATGCCGAGATATTTCTCGGTTCCGGTGGTGCGCAGGAAGGCGATCAGCCCGCGCCCGAAGATCATCCATGTCCCGACCGAAAAAACGCTGACCAGCGCGCATCCGAGACAGACCAGCAAGAGATTGACCAGGCGTCCCTCACCCGCCGGCACGAACAACGCCACAAAGCTTAGCGCCATGGCCCATGCCTTGGGATTGACCCACTGAAATCCCGCGGCCTCGTGCAGACGCATAGGACGTTCACTGCCCTGTACATTCCCGATGCGGATGCCGAGCATCGTCCAGGCCATCCACACGAAATAGAGCGCAGCGGCGTAGCGCATGACAGTGTTGATCCACGGATAGGCTTCGAGCACGCCTGCGAGCCCGAAACCGACGACAAATACCATGATGGGAAACCCCACCATGATCCCCACACCGTGCGGCACCGTCGCCGCAAGCCCGAATTTGGCGCTCGAGCTCATGACCATCAGATTATTCGGGCCGGGAGAAAATGACGCGGTGGCACATGCCAGGAAAAACGCGGCCACCAGAGAAGTGTTCAGCATGTTCAACGACGCCCCACAACGTCAGCAATACTGACCTAATAACACCCTCTTGCCGATTTGCCAATCCGCATCACAGCGCGTCGGCGATCTTTCTGACCGTGTTCCAATTGCGTGACGTGCCAATGCCCGTCCGCCGCGATGTCAGAACACCCGCCAGCTTCGATCCGGCAGCTCCATCGCCAAAATAGATCCAGGGATCGCCATCGATCACCCGCACGATCTCGGTCTCGCTCGCACGATCTTCGAAAAGCCTTTGCGCTTCGGTTGTCACCGGCTCGCGCATTACCCGAACGGCGACATGCGAGCCGTCGGCTTCCGATTGTTCGGCAAAGGGATTGACGGCAACCAGCCTTTCCCAGCGCTCGCCCTCGCGCACGATAAAATCGATATGGCGGCCGAATGCTTCGGCAAAAGCAGGCTCGAACGCCTTCTCAATAACGCGCGGATCGGTTTCACTTGCCGTAAAAACGACATTGCCGGTGGCCAGCAGCGCCGTGACCTCGCTATGTCCCAAAGCTTCGAGCAGGCCGCAAAGCGGCGCGTTGAGAACCCGCTTTCCGTCCGGCAGAGAGATGGAATACAGCAGTCCCACGAACCGTGTCACGGGATGATCCCGATCTTGCGCTTCAGCGCAATGATGCGCCCGTAGCTCTGGGCGATCCGGGCGGCGAATGCCGGGTCGGCCCGCCCTTCCTCGACAAGAACCCGGTGGATTTCGCTGCCCAGCGCCGGATCGTAGGCAGCGGTATTGGAAAACAGCAGAATGTCCATGCCCGCCTCCACGGCCCTGACGACCGTATCGTGAAGATCGAAACGCGAGCGGATGGCTCCCATCTCCAGATCGTCGCTGATCGCCACGCCGGTAAAGCCCAGTTCGTCGCGCAGGACGCCTTCGATCCAGGTCCGCGAAAGACTGGCCGGCAACTGGCGCGAATCTCCGCCCTGGACGTCACCGTTAAACAGGTGGGCCACCATGACCATATCGGCCAGCCCCCCATCGATCATCGCGCGATAGGGCTCGAGCTCCACAGGTTGCCAGAGCCCCGTGACGTCCACGAACCCGTCATGTGTATCCCCAGCGCTCGAACCATGCCCCGGAAAATGCTTGAGCGCGGTGGCGATCCCCGCGTCGCGATGCGCCTCGACAAAGGCCGATGCAAGGGCGACGACCTGGTCGGGATCGGAGCCGAAGGCCCGTTGGTAGCGGGCGATGATCGGATTGTCGGGATTGAGGTCGAGATCGACCACCGGACCGAAATTGGCGTTGAACCCCAGCCGCGCCAATTCGTCGGCCAGGCCGGCATAGATGGCCCGCGCCCGATCCGGCGCATCGCTTGCAACCGCACGCGCCGATGGGATTTCCCCAAAGCCCACCGCAGCCGTCAGGCGTTCGATTTCGCCCCCTTCCTGGTCGAGCGCGATGAAGGGCGGCAACCATGGCCGGGCGGCAATCAGGCGGCGATTGATGCCGCGCACCGCCGCAAGGCTGTCCACATTTGTGCGCAGATACATAACGCCGCCAATCTCGCCGCGCGCAATCTGTTCACGCACCGCGCGCACGCCGGCGGCATCGGCGGTGTCACCGGAAAATCCCACCATGACCATCTGCCCTGCCATGTCCTCGAGACTTTGTGCCGGCGCGGCGGAGCTGCTTACGGCAAGGCCAAGGACAAGACAAAGGGAGGCAAAAATGCGCATGGCCTGCTTTCAGTTTGCGGCGGGAATGGCAAATGTGCCCGATTCCCTTGCCGGACGGGGCAGCCTTTCGCAACTTTGGGGCACAAATCAGCCCACGCGCAATGTGGACAACCTGTCGTGTTCGTCAGCGAGCAGTCTGGCGAGTATGTCCTGGGCCGGTCCGGGGCGCGAAAAGAAATAACCCTGGCCTGTCTTGCACCCGGCAAGCCGCAGCAGCCAGGCCTGATCCTGGTTTTCGATACCCTCGGCAACGACATGCTTTCCCAGTGAATCCGAAAGCATGAGCACCGCTCGAATGATCGCCGAAGCCTCGCCATCTCCGGGGAGCCCGCGCACGAAGCTTTGGTCGATCTTGATCGTATCGACGGGCAGCCGTCCCAGATAGCTCAATGAGGAATAGCCGGTGCCGAAATCGTCAAGCGCAACCCCCACCCCTTCCGCGCGCAGGATCTTGAGCTTTTCGGTGACATGGGAGGTTTCGGTGACCAGAAGGCTCTCGGTAATCTCGACCTGCAGCCGCTCGGCGGGCAATCCCGATTCCTGGAGCGCCGAGCGGACATCGTCAACGATATTGCCGTGTTCGAACTGGAGGGGAGAAACATTGACCGAGAGGCGCAGGGGCCGCGGCCAACGCGCCACTTCCCTTGCCGCGACATGGAGTATCCAGCGGCCCAGTTCGATGATGAGCCCCGTTTCTTCAGCGGCCGGAATAAACTGCGCAGGAGACACAGATCCCAGTTCGGGATGCGTCCAGCGCGCCAGCGCTTCAACCCCGATGATCGCCCCGCTCTCGAGATCGACCTGCGGCTGGTAATGGACGGAAAATTCCTCGCGCGCCAGGGCGGCGCGCAGCGCGATTTCCATATCCTGCTTGGACTTGATGCGCGTATCCATTTCCTTTGAAAAGGCGAGGGCAAAATTGCCGGTCTGATCGGATGCGATTGAAAGCGCCACCCCTGCATGGCTCACAAGCGCATCGGCGGCGCTGCCCGAAAGGTCGGAATCCGTCATGCCCACACGGGCGCCGACAATCGCCCGGTGTTCGTCGAGCGTATAGGGGCGGACGATTTCCGAAATCAGCATGTCGGCAAAGCCGCCACCGCCATCTTCGCCCAGCAATCCTTCCCGGAGCACCGCAAAGGCATTGCCCTCCAGCCGGGCCACGCTGATCGGCCCCAGGAGCTCGAGCCGCCCAACCACCTGCTTGAGCAGGGCGTCGCCATAGGCGTGACCCAGCGTGTCATTGACCGTCTTGAGGCGCGAGAGTCCCACGAGATAGACGCTGGCGCCGCGCACGCGGCCCGAAGGCGTGGCCAGGAGAGCAGCCACCGTTTCGACGAATTTTACCCGCGAGGCCGCCCCGGTAAGCGGATCGTGCTGGGCGAGATAGGTCAATCGATGCTCGACCTGCCGGCGTTCTGTCACATCGCGGAAGGTCAGGCATGCCACCCGCCCCGCCGATTCCGCGCTGACCTCGCCGGCATCGACATCCGAGAGCGTCACGACGAACTCCACGGTCCGGCTCTGGCCATTACAGACAATGACGACCTCGGAGGTCGCTTCCATGGCCTCCCCCTCATCGAGCGCCAGGTTCAGCGCCTCGCGGAACGGAGGTGGAAGGACATGGTCGATATTTTCACCCCGCAGCCCCGGCGATATCAGATCCTCGGCCAGCCTGCTGGCGGCGCGTATGGATTTGTTGTGGTCGACGACGACGACCCCGTCGAAATTGTCTGCGACCACGCGAGCCAGAATGCCTCGCATGGAATCGCGTTCCCGCGCTGCGTGCGACAGCGACCGGCCACGGGCCTCCAGTTCATGCCAGAACGCGGTCGCCAGAAATCCGATCTGCGCTATATGGATGGCCGCCGTATCGAGCAGCATGCCCGAATGAACCTGCATGGCCAGCGCCGTGAATTCGAGGATACCCGCATAGGCTAGGGAGCCCGCGATCGCGGACCCCAGCGTCATGCGCGGCCGCAGGCAGGCGAAAAGAATCGCCATGCCGAACACGATAATCATTGCGGGCAACCGCCCCATATCGGCCAGCGCCCGGTCCTGCCGCACGGTTTCTGCCGCCAGCAACTGCAGCGATGGAGTCGAAACCATCCCGTAACGCGGCACCGAGTGGCTCGATTGCTGCGAATAGCTGGCCTGGCCGACGATCACTTGCCGCCCTGCGAATAGGCCGGGCTCGTAACTTCCACCGATCACGTCGGACAAGCTGACCCGCGGGATCGTGGCCAGATCGATCGAGAAATCGATAAGGAATGACGGGCGTGACACGGAATGATCGGGCGAGAGCGTCGTGGCAAGGGATTCGATGACCCAGCCGTCATGGACGGTCCGCGTGCGATAGACGCCGGACTGTCGATCGCCGCCCGTGGCGTCGATATAGACCGGAGGCGCCAGGGCAGCGAACCTGTTCATGGGCATGCTGAGAGCCAATTCGGCTTCAGACGATCGGGTCTGCGTTGCGACCGTATGCACCTTGCCCGCAGCCCGCTCCAGGGCCTCTACAAGCGCGTTATCGTCGAAATAACCCTGAGTTCCCTGAAGAGCAGCGTCGAGCACCACGGTGACGGCGCCGGCTTTGGTCAGCGTATCGATGGCCTGCGCATAAATGCTGCGGGCCCGGGACTGGTTGCCCGCTTGCGCCATGGCCGCCGCATCGATCTCGACAAAGACGATATCTCCGCTGGCCGGGCGGGAGGTCAGCGAAAATCGCATCTCACGAAGCCCGGAATCGAGCGCGGCAAACCACCCGATCGCCACCGCCACGAGTACGGTTGCGCAAACGATCGCCGTCACGAAAAGATGTCGAGCCCGCGCCACCGTTTCTTGGTGCCTCCCTGCTTTGCTCACACCTGGCGGCGTGAGCCCCCTTCCTTTATCTCCCAAGCAATTGAATAAGCTGTAAATGCAGAGCACCGGACACCGCGATCACGGTGCCCGGTGCAGCGGCAAAAATCCTCCTCTTGGCGTCTAGCGGTTCTTGCGATTGGCGATCAGGTCATCGACCACGCCGGGATCGGCCAGTGTCGAAGTATCGCCAAGCGCGCCATAATCGTTCTCAGCCACCTTGCGCAGGATGCGGCGCATGATCTTTCCCGATCGCGTCTTTGGCAGGCCCGGCGCGAACTGGATATGATCGGGCGAGGCAATCGGCCCGATCTCCTTGCGCACCCAATTGCGCAACTCGCCTGCCAGATCGTCCGATGCCGCTTCGCCTGCCATGAGGGTCACGTAGCAATAGATGCCCTGCCCCTTGACGTCGTGAGGGAAGCCGACCACCGCGGCTTCTGAGACTTTTGGGTGCGCGACCAGCGCGCTTTCCACTTCCGCGGTGCCCAGACGATGCCCGGACACGTTGAGCACATCGTCCACGCGGCCCGTGATCCAGTAATAGCCGTCCTCATCCCGACGGCAGCCGTCGCCGGTGAAGTAGTAGCCCTTGTATTGCTGGAAATAGGTTTCCTTGAACCGCTGGTGATCTCCATAAACGGTCCGCATCTGTCCCGGCCAGCTATCGGCAATGGCCAGGACGCCTGCCGCTTCGGTCTCCTCGATCACCTTGCCGCTTTCAGGCTCCAGAACCACCGGCTGCACTCCGAAAAACGGCTTGGTTGCCGAACCGGGCTTGGTGGGAATGGCCCCGGGCAGCGGTGTGATCATGAACCCGCCGGTTTCCGTCTGCCACCAGGTGTCGACGACGATGCACCGCTCGCGGCCCACCTGCTTGTGATACCACATCCAGGCTTCGGGATTGATCGGCTCGCCCACCGACCCCAAGAGCCGCAGGCTGGACAGATCGGCCCGCTCGACGAACTGATTGCCCGCCCCCATCAGCGCCCGGATCGCCGTGGGTGCCGTATAAAAGATGTTGACCTTGTGCTTGTCGACAACCTCCCAGAACCGCCCGGCATCGGGATAGTTCGGTACGCCTTCGAACATCAGCGTCGTCGCGCCATTGGCCAGCGGGCCATAGACGATATAGCTGTGCCCGGTCACCCAGCCCACATCGGCGGTACACCAGAAAACCTCACCCTGCCGATAGTCGAAGGTCAACTCATGGGTGAGCGAAGCATAAACCAGATAACCGCCAGTCGTGTGCAGGACGCCCTTGGGCTTTCCGGTCGAACCGGACGTATAAAGGATAAACAGCGGATCTTCCGCGTTCATCGGCTCGGGCTCGCAAACCGCCTCAACCCCGGCCTCCGCCTCATGCAGCCAGACGTCGCGCCCGCTTGTCATGGCGATGTCGGAGCCGGTGTTTCTGACCACCAGCACCTTTTCCACCCCCGGACAGTCCTCAAGCGCCTTGTCGACATTGACCTTGAGCGGCACCTTCTTTCCGCCGCGGCAACCTTCGTCGGCGGTGATAACCACGCGGGAATCGCAGTCGTTGACCCGTCCGGCCAGCGCGTCGGGCGAGAACCCGCCGAACACCACCGAATGGACCGCGCCGATGCGCGCGCAGGCAAGCATGGCATAGGCGGCCTCGGGGATCATCGGCATATAGATCGTGACCCGTTCGCCCTTTTGTACGCCGAGCTCTTTGAGCACATTGGCAAACCGGCAGACTTCGCCATGGAGCAGGCGATAGGTGATATGCCGGGTTTCCGCCTCGGGATCGTCGGGCTCGAAGATGATGGCGACCGTGTCGCCATGCTCTTTGAGATGCCGATCTATACAATTGGCGGCAACATTGAGCTGGCCATCCTCGAACCATTTGATCGAGACGTCGGGCCATTCAAAGCTGGTATTCTTGACCTTGGTGAAGGGCTTGATCCAGTCGATACGCTGCGCCTGCTCCCCCCAGAACCCGTCTGGGTCCGAGACCGAGCGCCTGTACATCCGGTCATACTGCTCAGCGGTGACCCTGGTTTTGGCGACCACCTCATCCGAGGGTGCAAACACTTCCGAACTCATGACAACTCCTCCACCATATTGGCTTGTTACCCCTGTCTTAACCCGCCGATTCCGCCGACCGCAAGGCACGGCCGGGCGGCAAACCGCGCAAGTTTCGATTTGATCGATTTTGCCTGGTCAGCCCGCAAACTCTTTTTTAGCGGACCATCGGCTAGTCTGCCCCGCAAACCGGGGGAAAGACGATGAGCGAAGCAAAGATGACCTCGCGAGCGGCCACCCATGCCGACATCGCCGATGTCCATCGCGAGCTGATGGATCTGATCGAGTCCATGCCCTATTACGGCGAGCGCTTCAAAGCGTTCGAGAAGGCCCGTTTCAACCGCACTTTCCTGCGCACCCTGCTCGAAATCGACCCCTGGCACATCCTCCTGCTCGAAATGGATGGTGTGACCGGCGGCTTTCTGATTTCGGGTCCCGCCAACGGAACGATCTTCCAGTTCTGGTCGGCCATCTATCCCGATTATCGCGGCACCCCGCTGGGCCGTTTCGGCATGGATGCCTTCATTTCCCATTGGGACAATTCGCGCTTCCACAAAGCCTCGACCTACACCCGCCCCGACAACCGGCCGGCCCTGGTCCTGCTCAAGCGCTATGGCTATGTTCAGGTCGCCCACCTCGAAGATCATATTTTCGGGGAGGATTATTTCGTCATGGAACGCAAGTTCACCAAGGTGACCGATGGTTACGACAATGGCATTTCGCTTCCATTGGCCACCCGCCTCAAGCTCAAGGCACGGGCACTGCTCGACCGTTAAACAGCGGCCGCGCGAAAGCGCCCGAAGATCGAAACATCGATCTTCGCCCGATAAAGCGCCGTTGCCCAAAGAGACACCGACCACAGCGAAATCGCCATAAACGCCGCAATCGCCGCGCCCATCAGCCCGTAAGGCGGCACGAGGGTGAAATTGCCAACAATCAGCGCGGCAAGCCCCAGCCCCACCGACGGCAGGCTGGCCCAGGGTCGGTCATGCATCGAGAGCACCAGAGAGGCTGGGCCGAACGCCGCCCTGACCACAAGCCCAAGGCACAATATGGCCACCGGCAGCGCTCCATCGGCAAATTCGTCCCCGAACAGGATCAGCGCGTAGCGCCCGACCAGCAAAACGCCGACAAACAGCGCCAGCGCCAGCCCCGTCGCCACTAGATTGGCCTCCCCCACCCGCTTGCCGAAAGCGCCGCGATCGGCGTCGCGTTCCGCATCGAACATATTGGGCAGCGTCAGCGCATAGACCGCGACCACCCCGAAAGAGGCGAGCGCAAAAATCCGTGTACTCACCCCGAAAATTGCCAGATCGGTACGGTCGAGCAGTCCGGCCAGCAGGATCAGATTGATGTCGAAGAAATAATCCGAGGCCAGCGTAATGAGCACCCAGGGTGCCGCAAAACGCCACCAGCGTTTCGGCTCGATTGGGCGCACGCTGTCGGCACGCGGCACCGCCACCACGGCCCGGCGCACCCACAATCCCTGAACGCCGAACAGCACCAGAAGCGCGCCAGCCAACACCCACAACATAAGGCCCAGATCGGCAACCGGGCTCATCAGCGCCACGACGCCGAATGCGAAAAGCGTCAGCGCCGGGCGGAAAATCATATCCGGCAGATACCCCGCCATGGGCTGCTTGAGCCCCACCAGCGTCGTCGTGCCGATATAGGTGATGGCCGTCGCAATTCCGATCAGCGCCGTCTGGATCCAGATCGGGCGCAGATGCGCTCCCGCCTCCCCCAGAAGGAAGGTCAGCGGCCAGCCCAGCGCCAGCACCACTGCCCCCATCACCGCCATCTGGATATAGGCTCGACCCACGAAACGCCGCAGATGATTACCCTCACCACGCGAGCCGTACTCGGCGGAAAAATAGGTGGCGACCGTCTGGAACCCCAGCGGCAACACAACGGCGATCAGATTGGCCGCCGCGATGACCAGTAGAAAGTCGCCCAGCGATTGGGCACCCCACACCCGCGAAATGGCCACCTGCACAAGAAAGATGAACCCCGCGCCGAAAATGCGCAGGGCAAAGATCATTACCGATTTCGAGGCAAGCCGTCCGGCTATGGACATCGCTGAAAATCCCCCGCGTCAGGCTCCCGGGCCGCGCCTGAACCGCTTCTGCATTTCGAGCCGCGCCGCAAGCACTCCATCGCGACTTCGCGTCAGTAACTCACGCGCCTTATAGGCAGCGGTTCCAGCCACATAGGCCGGCAGGTGCGCGGCAAAATTCATTGTCGGCGGCAGCGGGCTGATATGGCCCGCGTCGCCCACCATGCCGCTCTTGAACTGATGCAGCCCGGCAAAGCCGTCGGTCCCGCCCAGATCGTAGAACCGGGCCCCCGTGTTGTCCCGCAACCATCTGATGATGTGCCAATGCAGCAGATAGCCGGCGCGCAGGCCGAGCGCCGCATCGTCGGTTGCGCCATATAGATAGCAGGCCGTCCGCCCCGCGGTGAAGATCGCCGCCCCCGCGATGGTCTTGTCCCCTTGCGAAACGAAAAACAGCTCGGGCCGCGCCGTCCCGTCCGGCATGGCCATCAACCCCTCGAGCGTATCGATACCCGAATAATCGGGAAACAGCTTGCGCTCGCTCATCGCCTGATAAAGCGTCATGAACCGGCCGATATCGCCCGGCGTCCCCACGGTGAACTCGAGCCCGGCCTTCATCGATTTGCGCAGATTGTAGCGCCATTTCTGGCCGAACGCAGCCAGTCGGGCATCATCGTCGAGCGAAACATCGACCACATAGCGCATCGGGAATTTGACGCCGACGCCGGGCTTGAACCCGCGTGCAGCAAGCATTTCGGCCATGCCATTGACCTCACCGGCCTCAGCATGGGGCATGATCGAAACCATCATGGATCGCTTTTGCGCATATTCCGCCACCAGCGTATCGACCATCCGCCCCATTACAGCATCGCGATCGACGCCCTCGGTTCGGGCCAGAAACGGTCCCCATTTGACCAGCGCCACGCTCGCCACTCCCAGCGGCAGCCGCTGCAGCATGACCAGGGCACCGCCCAGGGGTTCATCACCATCCGAAAACAGAACCGGCTCAAGCGCCATCATCACCATCCGAAAACAGAACCGGCTCAAGCGCCACCCCCGGCCATCGCAGGCTCGCATAGGCATAAAGCTGTTCCTGGCAGACGCCGTCGAAACCGGAAACGGCCCTGTCCCACACCGCCCCGTCGAGCACACGGTGGTCCAGCACTGTTCCGTTGGCTCTCGAAACGTCCGATGCTGCGGAAGCAACTGCGGTCATCGCTGGCGAATGGCTGGTCAAGGACATTGGCGTCACCGGGTCAGATCAAATCTGGCCCTACCCTAACGGCCAGCCCCTATGGAATGCTTTCCACGCAGCGCCGGAACCCCGTCAATTTCCAAAGTGGTAAACCAGGCCTTGAAACGGCAAAAAAATTGTTGCCAAACAGATTCAAGATCGGCTTGCAAGACTCTGGTTATCTTGGAGGATTTTGGTGGGTGTACAAGGGCTCGAACCTTGGACCCGCTGATTAAGAGTCAGCTGCTCTACCAACTGAGCTATACACCCGATCCATCGGGCAGCGCGTCTCCGCACCGCCAGAGTGGCGCCTCTCTAGCAAACGCTATTCAAGCTGTCCACCCACAACTGCGCTTTTTCACGACAACAAGGCTCGGGATCATCAGAACGCTTCAAACAAGCGTCAAGCGCTCAGGGAAAAGGATTCTCGCTCGTCCCCAGGAAGGCCTGGTCGCCCCACAACTCCCGGATCACCACGTCGCGTCCGCACCCGATCCTATAGCGCTCATAGTGTGCCGCGTTGGTCTTGTAGAAATCCTGATGTTCGGGTCCCGCCGGATAGAAGGTGGCAGCCGGCTTGATTTCGGTCACGATCGTATAACCGCTGGATTCGGCGATGGCCGCCTTACTGGCTTCGGCAATTGCCGCCTGCTCATCATTGAGGGCAAAGATCGCCGGCTTGTACATCGGCCCCTTGTCGCAGAATTGCCCCGCGGCATCGGTCGGATCGGTCGTGTGCCAATAAACGGTCAGCAGGTCCTCATAGCTCACCACCTCGGGGTCGAAGGTGACCTCCACGCTCTCATAATGACCGGTATCGCCACCATAGGCGACTTCATTGTATGTCGGGTTTTCGACATGACCACCGGCAAAGCCCGATACGGCCTCGGACACCCCTTCAACCTTTTCGAAATTGGATTCCACGCTCCAAAAGCACCCGCCGGCGAAAAGCGCGGTATCGGCCAGCGCCGGGGTGGCGGCGAACGCGCTCGTGGCGGCCGCCAGGGCAATAAGTGTGCGATGCATGCTGCACCTCCTCGTTTGTACCAGTTGGCCCCGCCATGTCCGATCGGGCAAGTCAAAGCCGCGTGAACATGCGGGATTGTACGTATTTTAAGCAATTACGGTAAGCGGGCGGCAATGGTTTCGGCCTAGTGTGCGCCCAGTTTGCCCCCGGACCCATTTTCATGACCAGCGCTCACCAAGCCGGCCCTTCGCAACAGGGTAACTACAGCATCGCACGCCTGGCGCTTGCCACGGCCTATTGGCTCAAGCCTCATCGCGTGCGCCATGTTCCGGCTCTGGTTGCGGGCCTGGTGGGCGACAGGCTGGCTCGGCCCGCCCCGATTCCCGACGCTTCGCGCATCCGCAAATCCCCGCCGGGATTTGCCGGGTTGGCCGATGATCTGTCGACGCCCGTGGTTCTCGAAGCCATGTCGCGCGGTTTTTATCCCCAGGGCCATTGGGGCGCCATGAAATGGTGGTCGCCACCCCAACGCGCCATAATGGATCTGGCTTCTGTCCATATCGCCAAGCGGTTCCGCCGCACAATGCGCGGCTCGGACATGCGCGTGGCCTTCGATACCGATTTTGCCGGCGTGATCGATGGCTGCGCGGCGCCCCGCGATCCCTCGCGCCCCCACCTCACCTGGATCACCCCGAAAGCCCGGACGCTCTATACGCGGCTATACGCGGAGGGCCATGCCCATTCGGTGGAGGTTTTCGACGCCGGGAACAACCTCGTCGGCGGATTGTTCGGCGTGACGGTCGGGCCGGTATTCTCGGCGCTCTCGATGTTTCATACCGCCGACAACGCCTCCAAATTCGCAATCGTCAGTCTCTACCATCACCTCGCCGACGCCGGATTCGTCGCTGTCGACCATCAAATCATGTCGCCCTGGGTCGAAGCGCTCGGCGGTACGGTGCTTGCGCGCGCCGACTATGCCGCGCTCCTTGTCCGACCGGGCAAAGCGCAACCCGAGCCCGGCCATTGGAGCGCGAAGTTTTCGCTGGCCGATACCGCCGGCTGGTCGCCCGAAACCCCCGCCTGACCTATTCCGCCGCGATCCCGAGTCGCGCGATCAGTCCCAGATGGTTCGACCCCAGCGGATCCGATAGCGCCTCGATCTCTTCGATGAGGATCGGTGCGCGCGAAAACATGAGATCTATCGGTATGCCCAGCGGACCCAATTCGGTCGGCCAGGTCGCGTTGTAGCGCGGAGGGGGCAGCAGATCGGAACCCCGCACCAGATCGTCGATGGCATCGGCCCAGGGTGCGGAATTGAAATCCCCCGCCAGCACCAGCGCGCCCTCGATTCCCGCCAGTTGCCGGGCCAGCCGCCGCGCTTCGAACAGGCCCGCATCGTCGAAATAGGGCTTGGTCAGGTGGGCGGCCACCAGCGTCAGCGGCTCCCCCTCGATCTCGGCCTGCGCAACGATCATCCGGTTGGGATGGGTGTTGCCCAGCGAGCGGATTTCGGCATTTTCCAGCGGCAGCTTTGACAGCATCATCAGGTCGCATTCGACGCTCGGTTCGCACCCCACTCGATAGGGATAGACGGCGTGCAGGTCGTCGAGATGCTGGCGCAACTGCGCCGCCTCCATGATGAAGGCAAAATCCGCCCCCGATCCGGCGATGTAGTCGGTAACGTCCTCATGCCGGTCGTTGGAATTGAGAACGTTAAAGCTCAAAAGCGTGAACCCGGCCGCGCGTTCCAGCTCCTGCAAGGCCCCTCGACCCTCATATTGCGCCGCGACGCGCCACATAACATGTCCGCCCGCGAATATCGCCATGGCGGCCACCAGCCCGGCCCGCCACGGTGCCCTTGCCAGCGCAAGCAAAAGGGCGAGCCCCAAAAGGCCCGCCCCGATGTGAAGCTGCAGTGACTGCAGCAGCGACTGGCCGGGCAGACCGAGATCGACCCGCGCCAGCACCAGAACGCCTGCGGCAACAAGGCCAAAGCCTGTGAGCACGCCACGGATCTCGGCCCCGATTGCCACTATACGATCGCCCCCCGGAGCGCTTTTCCTGTAAATCGAACCCTCTTATTCGGTTCGGGAACGCGACAAAACGATGACGAGCAGGATTTTCGCTGTTGCGGAAAGCAAAAATCCCGCTCGTATCCCATTGAAGCCTGCAGGGATCAGCCCGCGAGCGCACCCTGCGCCGGAGCGCCGCGTTCGACCAGCAACCGGTTATAGGCATTGAGATAGGCCCGGGCGGACGCCACCAGTGTATCGGGTTCGGTCGCATTGCCCGAGGCGATACGCCCGTTCATTTCCAGCCGCACATGGGCGTTGGCCTGCGCGTCGGTGCCGCCCGTCACGCCATCCACAGCGTAGAGCACCAGATGCGGATCGGCTTTGACCGCCGCCTTTATGGCGTTAAAGATCGCATCGACCGACCCCGTGCCGTCGAACGACACTTCGACCGGCGCACCGTCCACGGCCACCTTGAGCTCGCACCGGTGCACCCCGCCGGTCTTGGAGGTCACGCTCATATCCACCAGCTTGATGCGGTCGGCGCCCGAGCCCATTTCGTCATCGACCAGCGCGACGATATCGTCGTCATAGACGTGCTTTTTGCGATCGGCCAGGTCCTTGAAGCGCTGGAAGGCTTCCTGGAACTGGTTATCGGCCAGCTCATACCCCAGATCCTTGAGCTTTTCCTTGAACGCATGGCGACCCGAATGCTTACCCATCACCAGAGAGGTCGATTTGATCCCCACGCTTTCGGGCGTCATGATCTCATAGGTCGAGGCGTTTTTCAGCATGCCATCCTGATGGATGCCGCTTTCATGGGCAAAGGCGTTCTTGCCAACGATGGCCTTGTTGTATTGCACCGGGAAGTTGGCCGCAGCCGACACCACGCGCGAGGCGCGCGAGAGATGGGTCGTCTCGATTTCGGTGTGATAGGGCATGGCATCGGCCCGCGTGCGCAGCGCCATCACCACCTCCTCGAGTGCCGCGTTGCCCGCGCGCTCCCCGATACCGTTGATCGTGCATTCCACCTGCCGCGCCCCGGCCCGAACGCCGGCCAGCGAATTGGCCACGGCCATGCCCAGATCGTTGTGACAATGGGTGGAAAAAATCGCCTTGTCGGAATTGGGCACCATCGCGATCAAATCGTGGATCAGCTGGTAATAATCTTCCGGCGTCGAATAGCCCACGGTGTCGGGGATATTGATCGTCGTCGCCCCCGCCTTGATCGCCGCTTCGGTGCAGCGGGCCAGAAATTCGATGGGCGTGCGCGTCGCGTCCATGCCCGACCACTCCACGTCGTCGATCAGATTGCGGGCCTGCGTCACCGTCTTGGTGACGATTTCAAGCACCTCGTCCTCGGTCTTTTTCATCTGGTGCGCCAGATGGATCGGCGAGGTCGAAACAAACGTATGAATGCGTCCGCGCCGTGCAAAGCGCACCGCTTCCCCGGCGCGGTCGATATCGGCGGAAATGGCGCGAGCCAGCCCGCAGATCACCGCGTTCTTGGCGCGCTTGGCAACGGTGGCCACGGCCTCGAAATCACCGTTCGAGGCAATGGGAAACCCGGCCTCGATGATATCGACACCCATCGTGTCGAGGATTTCGGCGACCTGGAGCTTTTCTTCCAGCGTCATGGTGGCGCCGGGGCTTTGCTCCCCGTCGCGCAGGGTGGTGTCGAAAATAAAGACGCGGTCGGTATTGGCTTGGCTGGTCATCTTGTTCTTCCTTGATCGGCCACCTGCGCGGTTTCGCTGTGCGTTTGCAGCAGGTTATGGCCGGACATTGATGTTCGGCGTTATGGCAAAATCCCCTGACCACCCGTCCGCGTTTGAAGCGAACCGCCGGTTATCAGGGGCTGATAAGGAGAAGTAGGAGGGCAGCGGAAAGCAGCAGCGCTGAACCCGTGAGGATACGGGCCTGCAAGGCTTTTTGCCTGCTGGCGGCTATGGCGATTGCGCGGTTTGCACTGCGGCGCATCGGTACGGCCTTGCCCTTCCTGATAAATCAACAGCCGAACAATGGGCCAATTGCGCGCGATGCGCAAGACTTCGCGCAACAATAATAGCGCTTTAGGCTCCGACTTTGGTTCATCATCGGCCCGCTTAATCGTCGAAGTCGAGCACACCCTCGGCAAGCACGACCGCGGCACCGCCGATCCCGGCATGCTTGAGCTGGCCGCCTTCTATGTTGAACTGCATGCCGATTTCGCTCGGCCGGCCCATTTCACGGCCCTGACGGATCTTGAGCGTATGGCTGCCATCACCATACCCGCCGTGCTCGGCCAGAAGCCCGATTAGCGCCGCTGCGGCGGACCCGGTTGCCGCGTCCTCGCCGGTGCCGTGGGAGACGTGAAACATGCGCGCCGCATAGTCGTTCCCGCGCTCTTTTGGGGTCTTGGCAAAGACATAAACCGCATTTCGCGGTCCGGAAAACGTGTCGGCCCAGCCACGCCGCTCCAGCGTCATGTCAGTAAGCAGGGACGCATCGCGCAACGGAACCAGATAGAACGGATTGCCCGCCGAATACTGCGCAGGCATCATTCCGTCGCACCCGATATCGTCAACGGAAATGCCTAAACGCTCGGCGATGCCTGCAAGGTCGGCCAATTCCCCGACCCGTTCGGGCTTGCGCGGCAGCGCGAATTTGGCTTCCCCGGTCCGCTTGTCGATCCGTTCCATGACGGCGGTAACGTTGCCGACACCCAATTCGAGCCGCACGGCGCTCTGCTTGTGCTGCAAACCCAGAAGAACCGCCGCTCCAACCGTGGGATGCCCGGCAAAGGGCAATTCGCTCACGGGCGTGAAAATGCGCAGGGCCGCGGTGTGCCGCTCGCCTTTCGGTGCGCACACAAAAACCGTTTCCGAGAGGTTGAACTCTCCCGCGATCGCCTGCATCCGGGTCGTCGAAAGCTCGTCGGCCCTTAGCACGACCGCCAGCGGATTGCCGCTTAGCCGGTCACGGGTGAAAACGTCGAGAATGAAATAGGTCAGCTTCATCTTTCGGCCGGTCCTGGGAGACGATTGGGAGGCGATATCCATCGATATACTCAAAACACTACGCCTATCGTTCCACTGGTTACCACCCACATAATTCCTCCCTCCCGCTTATGCTTTTCCCCCGCGACACGTCGTCATACATTTGCGACAATGCGCGTGGGGGGAGAGGTCGCATGAAACGCACGACGTGCCTGATTGCCGGTGGCGGTCCTGCCGGCATAATGCTGGGCCTGCTGCTGGCGCGGGGTGGCGTCGAGGTGATCGTTTGTGAAAAGCACGCCGATTTCCTGCGCGACTTCCGGGGCGATACCGTGCACCCCTCCACCATCAGGCTTCTCGACGAGCTGGGTCTGGGGGCCGAGTTCGCCCAATTGCCGCAGAGCCGACTGCAAAGTCTGCGCGTGCCCACGACAAACGGACAGAGCATCGATTTCGGTGATTTTTCCGCCCTCCCGCCACCCTACAATTACGTCGCCATGATTCCGCAATGGGATTTTCTCGCGTTTTTGGCCGGCCACGCCCGACGCGAGTCGAGCTTTACCCTGCTGATGGAGACCGAAGTGACGGGGCTTTTGTGGCAGGATGGCAAGGTCACCGGCGTCTCCACACGCACACAAGAACACGAAGAACCGATCACAGCCGATCTGGTCGTTGCCTGCGATGGCCGCCATTCCGTGCTGCGCGAACAGGCCGGCTTCATTCCGCGTGATTATCAAGTGCCCTTCGATGTCTGGTGGTTCCGCCTCCCGCGTCACGCAGACGAACAAGCAGAGCCAGCCAGTCTGGTCCCCAGCTTTGCCGGGCGCGACATCCTGCTCTCGATCGCCCGGGAGGGATTCTACCAGATGGCCGCCTTCATTCCCAAGGGCACCGACGCGCAGCGTCGGGCCGAGGGCACAAAACCCCTGCGGGCCATGATTGCCAGGCTGCGCCCGGATCTGGCCGATCGGGTGGACACGCTGACGTCGATGGACCAGGTCAAGACCCTCGACGTCCGGCTCGACCGGCTCAAGCGTTGGCACCGCCCCGGCCTGCTCTGCATCGGCGACGCCGCCCATGCCATGTCGCCCGCTGGCGGCGTCGGTATCAATCTTGCCATCCAGGATGCCGTCGCCGCCGCCCGCATCCTGCGTCATCCACTGCGCGCCGGAACGCTTTCCGAGAGTGATCTTGAGGCGGTGCAACGCCGCCGCATGCTGCCGACCCGGGTCATCCAGACCATGCAGCGCATTCTCCATCGCATCATTTTCCAGAACGGGTTTGAAACCGGCCGCGCCGGACCGCCGCGTTTCATGCTGTTTCTCGCCCGCCATGTCCCCGGCTTCCGCAAGCTCCCGGCCCGCTTCATCGGGTTCGGCCCGCGCCCCGAATCCGCGCCCGATTTCGCCCGCCGCCCCCGCTAAAGCGTGTCCAGCAAAAGCATGTCCTCGACGCGATCGGGGATGGAAACGGTTTTGCGGTTCGGACACGCGATAAAACAAAGGCTTAGAGCCAAGGATTTGATTCAATCAAATCCTTGGCTCTAAGGCCGAAAGGCACCGCAATCTTAATCGGCGCATAAAAACTTAGGTATTGACTTAACTGTTAGCGCGCTGATAGTTAAGCGTATGGCTAACCATTCTTCACAGCTCGATCTCATGTTCCGCGCCCTGGCAGATGGCAATCGCCGCGCCATGATCGATCGGCTGAGCAAATCGAGTGCCAGCGCCGGAGATTTTTCCGCCCAGCTCGGCATTTCCCTGCCTGCCACCCTCCAGCACATTGCCGTGCTTGAACAGGCCGGGCTCGTTGTCACCAAAAAGGAAGGCCGCGTGCGCACTTGCACCCTCGATACCGGTGCGCTGAGCCGGGCCGAACACTGGATCAACGAACGCCGCACCTTATGGGGGCGGCGGCTCGATGCCCTAGGAGCCCTTCTCGAAAACGACGTCATAGAGGAAGACGAATGACCGACCGCAACGTGGTACACGCCACCTTCACCCTCCAGCGCACCTATCGCGCATCACGGCATAAGGTTTTCGCCGCGTTTTCCGATTTCAAGACCAAGCAGAAATGGTTCGGAAGCGATGCTCCTGAAGGCGCCGCCGCCAATATGGATTTCCGTGTCGGAGGACGTGAGCACAGCCACGGCGTTGCCGAACAGCACGGCAGCACCCACGCCTATCGCTTCGATGCCATCTATCTCGACATCATCGAGAACGAGCGCATCATCTATGCCTATGACATGGACGCCGACGGAAACCACATCTCTGCATCGCTCACCACCATCGAGCTGACCGATGCGCCCGAGGGAACTCATCTGAAACTGACCGAACAGGGCGCTTATCTCGACGGCTTCGACGATCCCAAAATCCGTGAAGACGGAACCGCCGGCCTTCTGTCCGCACTTGCCAGAATCGTGGAGGATTGACCGATGGGCAAACTGATCGTCTGGAATATCGCGAGCCTCGACGGCTATTTCGAAGGCCCCGAGCCCTGGGACCTTTCCCTGCATGAAACCATCTGGGGAGACGAACTCTCTGAATTTTCCGAAACCCAGCTTGCCGATACCGAGGCATTGGTTTTCGGGCGCCGCACCTATGAAGGCATGGCGTCGTACTGGGCCAACGAAACCGAAACCGGCCCCATCACCGACGCCATGAACGCCCTGCCCAAATATGTCGTCTCCAACACCCTGACGGCGGCGGACTGGAACAACACCAAAATCGTCAGCGGCGATATCGTCCAGGCGCTACGCGACATAAAGGCCGGATCGGAACGCAATCTCTACGTCTTCGGCAGCGCCGATCTGCTGGCGACGCTCCTGCCCGCCGGGCTCGTCGATGAATATCGCCTCGGTCTCGCCCCGCTCCTGCTCGGCCGCGGCAATCTCTTGTTCAAGCCGTCCGACCTCCGGATCGACCTCGACCTGATCAAGACCCAACCGCTCAAGAATGGCGGAATCGTCATCACCTGCGGATTGAAAAACGCGCGATAGCTCACGGCGCGACCGAAATCTGGCCGCTCAACGAGTGGTAGCTCAGAAAAAAGGGCCGGCAAAACCGGCCCTTTTTCAAACTTCAACTTCAACTGCGGAAGCCTAGATGTGGTGCCTCAACAGGTTGTCCTCGGTCAGGCCGAGGCGACTGATGGGTGGCTTGGAGTTTAGGCTGCCATGGGGTCTGTGCCAATTGTACATATGGTTCCAGATTGGCAGATGGGCAGCGCGCTGATCGGATGTTTTGTAGGCGCGGGCATAAGCCCATTCCCTGATTGCGGTCTGGATGAATCGTTCGGCCTTGCCATTGGTTTGGGGCGTATAGGGCTTGGTGCGGATGTGTGTGAGGCCCAATTGGCGGCAGGCATCGCGGAAGGCGCGGGACTGGTAGCATGGCCCGTTGTCGGTCATCACCCGCTCGACGGTGACCCCCAAGAGTCGGTACCAGGCGAGGGCGGCCTTGAGATGGGCGACGGCACTGACGGCCTTTTCGTCAGGGTGGATCTGGGTAAATGACAGCCGTGAATGGTCGTCGATAGCGACATGGACGAACTCCCAGCCGGGCGCAGTGCCGTTTCCGCGCTGGCTGCTCTGCCGGCGCCGGTCACCGGTGATGCGGTGACCGCTCCGATTGAATTTGCCCAACTTCTTGATGTCTATATGGATCATCTCGCCGGGACGCTTGCGTTCATAGCGACGCACCGGCTCGGCCGGGTCGATGTCTCTTAGCCGCGAAAGGCCGGCCCGCTTGAGCACTCTGCTGACCGTGGCCGGCGATACGCCAACCTCCATGGCGATATGGTTGCCGGTCCACCGTAGACGCCGCAGCGCGATGACGCGCGCGATGGTTGTTTGCGGGACAGGGCAATGTAGCCGGTGGGGCCGCGACGAACGGTCGGTCATGCCCGCTCGGCCCTCTGATGTGTAGCGCTCTACCCAGCGCGCCACGATTTTTGGCGATACACCGTAGCTCCGCGCTGCCTGGGCTTTGGAAAGACCGCCTTCGATGACGCAAAGCGCCATCTCCTCTCGACGCAGCGGCGTCAGACGGGCATTCTTGTGGATGTTCATTCGGACCCTCCGGTGAGTGCTGAAGCTTGGTAACTCCAGTCTCCCCGTTCCGGTCCGAATGGACAACCTATTGAGAGCTCACACCTAGAGCGTGTCCAGCAAAAGTGGAAACGGTTTTGCGGTTCGGACACGCGACAAAACAAAGGCTTAGAGCCAAGGATTTGATTCAATCAAATCCTGAACGGCTCTAGTTCCGGCTCTTGTCCACCAGCGCACCGGCTTTGATCCAGGGCATCATGTCGCGCAGCTTGGTGCCCACTTCCTCGATCTGGTGAGCGTCGTTGTTGCGGCGGATGCCCTTGAAGCGTGCGGCGCCGGCCTTGTATTCCTGCATCCACTCGGACGTGAACTTGCCCGATTGGATATCGGCCAGAACGCGCTTCATCTCGGCCTTGGTTTCGCTCGTGATGATGCGCGGGCCGGTGACGTATTCGCCCCATTCTGCGGTGTTGGAGATCGAATAATTCATGTTGGCGATGCCGCCCTGATAGATCAGATCGACGATCAGCTTCACTTCGTGCAGACACTCGAAATAGGCCATTTCCGGCGCATAGCCGGCTTCCACCAGCGTCTCGAACCCGGCGCGGATCAATTCGACCAGACCGCCGCAGAGCACCGCCTGCTCGCCGAACAGATCGGTCTCGCACTCTTCCTTGAACGTGGTCTCGATGATGCCCGAGCGTCCGCCGCCGACGCCCGACGCATAGGCAAGGCCCAGATCGTGCGCGTTGCCGGTCGCATCGTGATGGATGGCGATCAGGCACGGCACCCCGCCACCCTTCTCATATTCGCCGCGCACGGTGTGGCCGGGGCCCTTGGGGGCGATCATCAGAACGTCGACTGTGTCCTTGGGCTCGATCAGCCCGAAATGGACGTTCAGGCCATGCGCGAACGCCAGTGCGGCACCGTCGCGGATATTGGGAGCGATATCGTCGCGATAGATGTCGGCCTGCAATTCGTCGGGCGTTGCCATCATCATCATGTCGGCCCACGCCGCAGCCTCGGCAACGCTCATCACCTTGAGCCCGTCCGCTTCCACCTTCTTGGCGGTCGAAGACCCGGGGCGCAGACCGACGGCGATGTCGGTGATACCCGAATCCTTGAGGTTGAGCGCATGCGCGCGCCCCTGGCTGCCATACCCGATGATGGCGACCTTCTTGGATTTCAAAAGATTGATATCGGCATCCCGATCGTAATAAACGCGCATTGGTCTCTCCCTATGTCGCTTGTCGTTGTTGATGGATTTACGCTCCGTAGAGCGCAAAGAACTGTTCGCGGGCCCGGCGCGCCTGCCCCGCAATCTTCTCTTCACTCGGCCGCCTTTGCTCGCCGAGCAGCATGCGGATCTGGGTGTCCCTGACCACCAGTCCGAAAAATGTCCGAAACGCCTGGTCGGCATCGTCGAAATCGAGCAGCCCCGCTTCCTTGCCCGCCTCGAGCAGCGGTTCGCAGCGCCGCGCCATGCCGATGGGCCCGTTTTCCAGAACGATCGCGCCCAGATTGCGCTTTTCCTGGCCCGCATGGGAAACCGCCAGCCGGTTGAGCGCCACCGAAATATCGCCCGTCAGAACCGTCAGCCAGTCGCGTCCGAATTTCTCCAGCGCAATGCCCAGCGTGCGCTTGTCGAGCGTTTCGCGGTCCACCGGCACCATGCGCACTTTCGACGCCTGCCACTGCACGGTCGCCGTCAAAAGCCCGTCCCGGTCGCCGAACCATTTATAGAGCGTTTCCTTGGAGCAACTCGCCCTGCGCGCCACCCCGGTCATGGTCAATCCATCGCCGCCATCGACCAGCAAGCCCAGCGCCGCATCCAGAACATCCTTCTGGCGGCCGGTGAGCGTATCGTCGCTTATGGTCAGGGTCGGCGGGGTCAAGCGTGACTCGCTCTCTGTTCTCGATTATCATGGCCGGAAAGCCTTGCTCCAAGGGAGCAGACACCGCCTCCGAGCGAGGCGTACCGTACGGTACGGTTCGGCAATTTTCAAGAGCGATTTTACCGCGATTTCACACTCGGGCCTGAAACCATGAACCGCCGCCTCTTCCAAGGCGACGGCCATATTTCATCGGGCTTTGGCCGCGCCATGAGGCGCGGCTACCGGCAGATCAGGGGACAATAACGGTCAGTTCGCCGTCGGCCGCCTCAACCTCCAGGCCATTGCCTTGTGCGTCGGTCACAGAAGCGAACGCGCCGGTGATCGACCCTGCCCGCAAAATCGAGACCGTGCTGCCGGCTTCGGCGTCCGCCAGATCGACCACCAGCGCGCCACCTTCGATTTCGACGTCACCGGCGATATCGAGGCCGCGCGCGGAAATCTCCAGCACGCCGCCGCTCACCAGCAGGTCACCCTGCCCCAGTGCCGTGGTCGTTGCAGCCACCAGCGTACCCTCTTGCAGGCGCGTGCCACCTTCGTAGGAATTATAACCGCGCAGCGTCAGCGTGCCCGAACCGGCCTTGGTCAGCATGCCGGGGCCGGAAATGTCGTGCACCCAGATATCTTCCGCGTGCATTTCGCCCAAATCCGCATCCATGGTCACCGAAACGTCGCCCGGAAAGGCTCCATAGCCACCAGCCGCGGCCACAAGATCGATTCGCCCCCAGCCATTGGTTTCATCGAGCACCGGATAGCCGCTGGGCACGCCGGTGGTGTAGAGCACCACGCGGCGCTGTTCGGCGGTCAGATAGGGCTGGCGTGTTTCGAGCAGCACCTCAGCGCCCATCGGCACGACCATCTCCTGCCCCATATCCGCTGCGTCCTGCGGCAGGCCATAATGGGTCCGCAAGCGATAGAGCGCAGCGTTGGCGGCATCATTGGCCCAGCGGTCTCCCGGCTGGTCCTCGGCAACGGCGGCAATCGTTGTGTCCTCGCCCACATTGGCCGCCATCACGGCCTGCATGTTCTCGAACGCCGCCTCTTTGAGTTCGGCGTGCTCGGGGTCGGAAAGCAGCGCGCTCGCCATGGCCATCGACATGGTGCGTCCTCCCATCACATCGAGCGGCGAGTGCATGCCGGTCACGATACGATTTTCGCCCAACTCGGACGCACGGGTCAAAAGCTCTTCGTAGCGCTGCGGCAGCGCATAGGCATAGGCGATGGCCGCGAGATAGCCCGCATTGGCGTGCCCGGAAGGATAGCCGCCATCCTTGTGCCGGCCGCGTGTTTCGCGCGCGCTGAGCAGCGCCGGGATCACCTCGACATTGCTGTCATAGCGCTCAAAGCTGTTGGGTCCGATAACATCGGTGCCTGTTTCCACCACCTGCCCGGTATCGCTCATGCGCCACGGGCGCGGCGAGGCGTAGAAATATTTCGAGGGAGACGTCGTGCCCTCCGGTCCACGCATCATGGCCATGAAAGCCACGAAATCGAGCATGGTTTCCCCGCCCGTTCCCGCTTCGGTGCCATGATCGTCTTCCTTGACCGGCAGCACCATATTGGGATCGAACGTGCCCAGTGTGTGATTGATCGTCGTGAAAGCCTGCGCTTCGGCGGCGTAGATATTGGCCAGCACCGGTCCCATGCCGCTGATAACCGAAAAGCCCTGCGAACGGCGATCGTCCAGATAGGCCTCCAGCGCCTCCTGATCGTCGCGCGCGCTGCCGGTCACCGAGAGAACATAGTCCATGTTGGCCGCCCACACGGCCGGATCGACAATTTCGACATTGGAATAGTCGAGAGCGCCGTCCCCGTTTGCACCACCCGAGCGCCAGGTTTCGTCGCCCAGGTTCCAGACTTCGTCAAAGCCGCGATGCAGCTCGAGAACCGGGTTTTCCGCGCGGTCATAGCGATTGATTTCGGCCCCGTCGGCGCCGATGCCCGCCTGATGCGTATAGTTTTCGACCACGGGCAGCGGATAGGCGACATCGGGCAGCGGCACTGTAAATTCCCCGACACCAAGCGGTGCGGCGAGCGCCGTGCCGGCCAGCAGGGAGAACACCAGCGCACCCGACAGGCGGCCGGGAATTGTGGAGGATTTGCGGATCATGAAAATGGCTCCAGTATGAACAATGGAGCTGCCCTTTAGGGTGGTCCAATGACACCGCGGTGACACTTTCCACAAACTTGATCACGCCGAACCGAAACGATTTGCAATCACCACAATTTGGGCCAAACATCGCCCCACGCTGCTCTCTCCAAACGCGAACGAGGCCCCATGATGCGACCGACTATCCTTAAAATTCTTGCCTTTGCGGCACTTTTTGCATCTCCCGCCATGGCCCAGGAGGCCGAGGGCATGACCTCTGCTCCCATGATCGGCGCTTCTCTCACCGAAAAGTTCTGGGTGCAGTCCGAACAAGATGCCGGCCTGCCCGGCTCAATGGTTGTGTTCCTGTCCGAGGGCACAATGCTTCAGGACTCATGCTGGGAAACCTATCGCCTCTCCAACTGGCAGATGACCGGCGAGGAATCTTTAAGCTGGCAAGAGGACACCATGACCATTGAGGCCGACATCGTCGAACTCAACGAGGCCGAACTTGTTCTGGCCCTGCATCTTGTCGGCGGCGAAATTGTCGAAAAGCGCTATGCGGCCTCCCCCGTCCCGTACGTTTGCCCCGACATGCCGCGCTAGTTGGAGAAGTCGCAGATATATTGCGGTTCACCGCCAAACGTGCCGTAAACCGCGCTTGCTCCTACCAGATTGTCGGGATCGGCCTGCATGATGGCCTCGGACTGCGCGGCAAGCGGCCCCATCGCGGCATCGAGCTCCTCCTGATCGGGCACGAACACAACGCCGATGGAACTGTAGCCATTGTCTATGCCGGCGATCACCGAGATCGCCGCAACCTCGTGTTCCATCCAGGTGCCCGCTACCGGTACGCGCAATTCCCGATGGTCCTCGCGCACCGCGATCTGCGCGTCGGAAAAATACCGGCCCGCATCTGCGGGCACGATGATCGTGCCATCGGCCACCAATTGTTCCCAGAACACCCCAAGATCGCTCGAAATCTCGCACCCCCGTTCCAGCCCGGCAAGGAACGTGTCCATCTCGTAGCGGGATGGTGTGTCCGGCCCCAAACCTACCACCGAGAGCGTGGACAGGGCCGTGCCCATCAGAAAATCGCCCGTCGTCTCCAGCCAATCGAGCATCGCACTTCCCTTTGCGCCCAACCCTGCTCTGGCTTTAGGCAGCGAGCATGGCCAAATGGCGGCAACAAAAAAAGGGCCGCCCTTATGGACGGCCCTCGTCAACTCTGCGGCTTGTCGAGCTTATTCGGCGGCGATGGCTTCGATCTTGCCGTCGCGGGCAGCCTTGGTGGCACCGGCCCACCAGGCAAGGTTGTCGAACAGGTCCTTAAGGCTCGGCCCGATGGCCGGCTCGATGGCTTCCATCGGCTCGTTCTTGCCGCCGCCCCAGACGGTGAAGAATTCCGAACCGCCGATGTGTACGCCGTGACGCACGGGCACCATCTGAAGTTCGATGTTGATCAGGCGAAGCTGTTCGATTGCGCGCGCGGCACCGACCGAACCGTAGCCCACATACGCCGCCGGCTTCTTGGTCCATTCGACATAGGCCTGGTCGAGGGCGTTCTTGAGCGCTGCGGTGATCGAGCGGTTGTATTCGGCAACCAGAAAGATGTAGCCGTCGAACTCGCCGACCTTTTTCTGCCAGGCAATGGCCTTGGGGTCCTGGCTGGGCGCCCACATGTTGGAGGCCACTTCGTCAAAGAAGGGCAGATCGAAATCGCGCAGGTCGACCAGCTCGACGTCGAATTCGGTGCGTTCCTTCGCCTTGGCGAGCAGCCACTGGGCCGGCTTGTCGGCAAAGCGCGTTGCGCGGGTTGAGGAAATGATGATTGCGATTTTTGGCTTGGACATGATGATTCCCTACGTGGTTACGAACAGTAAGTAGGGCTGCATATGTGACTTTTGGCATCGCGCTCAAGTAGGCACACGCCTGTTAGCTAGGCATATACGCCTGCCTATGGGATATCTCCCGAAAGCTCAACTCATTGAAATAAAATGGAATTTTTAGTCCGTTTCCGACGATTTCCTGTCGTTCGGTGATATCGAACAAACAAACAACGGGGTTGAAACGACAAAAATACTGACCTGTTCCGATCCTACCGGCCCAGGACGCCCAGATATTTCCGCACAGCCTCGGCAAATCCCGAAATCAGCGCGTCGGCGGTGATTCCGTGGCCGATCGAGACCTCGTCGACAAACGGCACTGTGGATTGGAACGCAGGCAGGTTGGCCAGTGTCAAGTCATGCCCGGCATTGATTCCCAGCCCCAGCGCATGGGCCGCATGCGCCGTTTCCGCAAGATCGGCCAGCGCGGAAACCGCGGCCTCGCTGTTATCGTAGCACGCGCCATATGGCCCGGTGTAGAGCTCTACCCGGTCGGCGCCCGCCGCCTTGGCCGCCTCCAGTGCCGCTCCGCTGGCATCGGGGTCGCAGAACATCGCCACCCGCCGCCCCGGCGTTGCGAGTTGGGCCACAACATCGCTCAGCAATGCTTTGTGTGCCACAAAATCCCATCCATGGTCGGACGTCGCCTGTTCAGGGGCATCGGGCACCAGCGTGACCTGATGGGGATTGGCCGCCGCCACCAGTTCGAGAAACGCCTGTGTGGGATAGCCCTCGATATTGAGTTCGGCCTGCGGATATTCGGCGCGCAACAGATTGACCAGGTCGAAAACGTCAGAACGCCTGATATGGCGTTCATCGGGCCGCGGATGGACGGTCACTCCAACCGCTCCCGCATCGAGCACGATACGCGCCATTCCCGTAACGCTCGGCCAGGGCAGGTTCCGGCGATTGCGCAACTGCGCCACGGCATTGAGATTGACGGAAAGCTTTGTCATGGCGGCAGTCTGGAAAAGTAAGGACCGTACGAAGTGTACGGCCCTCGTCTATCGCGAAATGAGGTTCGCGCAAACCTCAACTTTCGGAGCGCGGTCAGGTCGGGACCGATTGTGCTCCGCGCCTACATGCCCTCGGGCCCGCGCGTGATCGCAACGAGCCCGGTGCGCACCACCTCCACAAGCCCCAGCGGTGTCATCAGCGTGATGAACTGGTCGATCTTGCCCGGCTTGCCGGTGATCTCGAACACGAAGCTCTCGGTCGAGGCGTCGACCACCTGCGCCCGGAACGCATCGGCCAGCCGCAGCGTTTCCACCCGGTTCTCGCCCCGGCCCGCGACCTTGAGCAGAGCCAGCTCACGCTCCAGCGATTCCCCTTCCGCCGTCAGATCGTGCACCTTGTGCACCGGCACCAGCCGTTCGAGCTGCAGCTTGATCTGCGCCAGAACTTTGGGCGTTGCAACGGTGACGATGGTGATGCGCGAGCGATGCTTGTCATGCTCGGTTTCGCTGACCGTCAGCGAGTCGATATTGTATCCGCGCGCCGAAAACAGCCCCACGACACGGGCGAGAACCCCCGGTTCGTTGTCGACAAGAACCGTCAGCGTGTGGCGTTCGGTAGCCTGGGTTTCGGTGGTCAGGAAATAGGCCGAACCCGTCGGTTTCAGATGTGCGTTCATAATGGTTCCTCGTGAGCGTGCTAGGCGAGTGGCAATTCGCTTCGCCGAGTCGGCTGGCGTGGTCTTCGAGAACCGGAGCGGAGCGTACAGCAAAGTACGTGAGCACCGGAAGCGCAGAAGATCGCGCCAGACGGCCGGCGGAGTAGAGTTGCCGCCGCCTAGACCAGTTGGCGCCCCTTTTCGTCGATGATTGAGCCGATATTGGCGGTGTCGGACAAAATGATCTCGTTATGCGCCTTGCCCGAGGGGATCATGGGCAGGCAGTTCTCGTCCTTTTCGACGATGACGTCGAACAGGACCGGCCCGTCATAATCGAGCATCTCGGCAATCGCCGCATCGAGCTCCGCTGGATTTTCGCAACGCACGCCCTTGGCGCCATAGGCTTCGGCCAGCTTGACGAAATCGGGAAGCGATTCCGAATAGGAATGCGCGTAGCGAGATCCATGCAACAGATCCTGCCACTGGCGAACCATGCCCATGCGCTCGTTGTTGAGGATGAAGATCTTGACCGGCAGACGATACTGCACCGCCGTCGAAACCTCCTGCATCGTCATCTGCACGCTCGCCTCGCCGGCAATATCGATAACCAGCGCATCGCGATGCGCGACCTGCACACCCACCGCGGCGGGCAAACCATAGCCCATGGTCCCCAGCCCACCCGATGTCATCCAGCGATTGGGCTTGTCGAAATGGAAGTGCTGGGCCGCCCACATCTGGTGCTGCCCGACCTCGGTGGTGATGAACACCTCCTTGCTCTGTGCCTTGGTCGCTTCATAAAGGCGCTGGATGGCGTATTGCGGCTTGATCGTCGTGTCGGAATTTTCAAAGCCCAGCGAATTGACCGCGCGCCATTTCTCGATCTGCTTCCACCACGGCGCAATCGCCTCGGTGCGCGGCTGATTGGTCTTGCTGCGGTAAATGCGGATCATTTCCGCGAGCACCCGCGCGCAATCGCCGATGATCGGGATATCGACATTGATCACCTTGTTGATCGAGGAGGGATCGATATCGACATGAATCTTGCGGCTGCCCGGTGAGAACGCATCGATCCGCCCGGTGATGCGGTCATCGAACCGCGCCCCGATATTGATCATCACGTCGCATTCATGCATCGCCAGATTGGCTTCATAGGTTCCGTGCATGCCCAGCATGCCCAGCCATTGCGGGTTCGATGCCGGGAACGCGCCCAGCCCCATCAGGGTCGAAGTCACCGGAAAACCCGTCAGTTCGGCCAGTTCACGCAAATGCTCGGATGCTTCGGGTCCGGCATTGATGACCCCGCCCCCGGTGTAGAAAACCGGGCGTTCCGCCCGCAGCATCAGATCGACGGCGGCTTCGATGGCGGCCAGATCACCGTCCATTTGCGGTCGGTAGCTCTGGTGGCGCAGCTTCTCGATATCGGGCGTATAATAGTCGCCCAGCGCGAACTGTATGTCCTTGGGAATATCGATCACCACCGGCCCCGGCCGGCCCGTTGTGGCGATAAGAAAAGCTTCATGCAGGATGCGCGGCAGGTCCTCGACGCGCTTGACCAGGTAATTGTGCTTGGTGCAACTGCGGGTGATCCCGACAGTGTCGCATTCCTGGAATCCGTCTGTCCCGATCAGGTTTGTGGGCACCTGCGCGGTGATGCAGACAAGCGGGATCGAATCCATGAGCGCATCGGTCAGCCCGGTCACGGCATTTGTCGCCCCCGGTCCTGACGTCACAAGAACGACCCCGCATTTGCCGGTCGACCGCGCATAGCCCTCGGCCATGTGGGTCGCGCCCTGCTCGTGCCGGACGAGGATGTGCTCGATCTTGTCCTGCTGAAACATTGCATCGTAGATCGGCAGGGCCGCCCCGCCGGGATAGCCGAAAATATGCTCCACTCCATTGTCGGTCAGCGCCCTGATAACCATTTCCGCGCCGGTCATCTGTTCGGCCATTTCAGCCACTCCCTGCTTCAAATTTCATCCCGCCGCAGCCGGATTTGGATAATAAAAAAGGCCCCCTGAGGGACCTGTGTTCGGCGCACCGCAATTCGCACGAGGGTTATGCCCTCATGTTGCGATGCGCCTGCCTACTACAAGAATAAGTGCCGTCTGCACGTCAATTCTCCAAAATTTCGGCGCTATAGGTACTGCCCGGTACGGCGCCGGTCAAGCCAAAAAAGCCATGCACGGGAATCAAAAAAGGCCCGTGCGGGGAAAGCACGAGCCCTTTTTTCCATAGCGCGGCAGATTAGCTGGCCGGGCAGGCATCCTTGTAAAGCGTTCCGTCCGAAGCGCGGTAGTAGCACTGGTTCGGCTCGCCGGCCACCTGGCCAACCAGCGCACCGGCGACACCGCCGACCACGCCGCCAACAACGGCACCCTGCACGCTGCCGGTGGTCACGCCACCGATGACAGCACCAGCGCCAGCGCCGATGGCTGCTGTTTCCTGGGTGCGGGTACAGGCCGAAATGGCCATAAGAGAAGTAAGGGCAACGCCAATAATAAATGCTTTTTTCATTTCCAAGCCTCCTGCGACTTTAACTCTAGAGTTCCCTCGCCCTTAAATGCGGTTAGCCGCTTTTGGTTCCGCGAGCGGGGCCCTTGGCCATACAATTTTCAACCTGAAGCGAAACTGAACGCCGTCGACAATTTCTTAACTTTCTCCATTTTGTGATTTTTTTCAAGTGGTTTAGCGCGCTCCGCCACGCCGCCGCATGCGACCGGGGCCGGTCGCGTGCTGCCGCAAAGCACGCTGACAAAACCCCGATTCGCGTGTATCGGGTTCTGTTCACCCACCGCCATCCAGCGCTGGGAGCGGCTTGGGAAGGCCAGAACAATGACTATGACCGACACGACGCGGACCGCGCCCGGCTGGGCTGCGGAACTGCGCGCTACTTTTTTGCTCGCCTGGCCCCTTGTGGTTGCGCAGGTGGCCCAGAATGCGCTGTTCACCACCGATGTCGTCATGATGGGCTGGCTCGGCCCCCAATATCTGGCCGCCGGCACGCTTGCCACATCGTTTTTCACTCCCTTCCTGCTGCTTGGCGGCGGCATCGTATCCGCCGTCGCCCCGCTCGCCGCCCAGGCGCTTGGCGCGCGCCAGATCAGGAACGTGCGCCGCACCGTGCGCCAGGGCTTTTGGGCCGCCATCGTCGTTGCGCTGCTGCTGTTCCCGCTGATCTGGCAGATCGAGCACATCCTGCTCGCCACCGGTCAGGAACCCGAACTCGCCGGCATGGCCGGCCAGTACATGCATATCGCCGTTCTGGTCCTTTTCCCCGGCCTCGGGCTTTTCGCCATCCGCTCGTTCCTGTCGGCCCTCGGTTCGACCCAGGTCATCCTTTATGTGACGATCGCCGGAGTGTTCGTGAACGCCGGCGCCAACTATGCGCTGATCTTCGGCAATTTCGGCTTCCCGCGGCTTGAACTGCAGGGCGCTGCCATCGCCACCGTTGTGACCAATCTGGTCATGTTCGCCCTGCTTCTGGCCTACGCCTTGACCCATCGGAAATATCGCCGGTTCCACATCCTCGTGCGGTTCTGGAAGCCCGATTGGCCGCGCTTCTGGGAAATCTTCAGGATCGGCACACCCATCGGGCTGACCCTGATGGCCGAAGTCGGCATGTTCGCTGTCGCCGCCATCTTCATGGGCTGGCACGGCACCGACGCGCTTGCCGCCCACGCCGTGGCTCTTCAGTGCGCCTCATTCTCCTTCATGGTGCCGCTCGGGCTCTCGATGGCCGCCACGGTGCGCGTCGGCCTCGCCTTCGGCGCCGGCAGCGATCGCGGCATTGCCCAGGCGGGCTGGGTCGCAATGATTATCGGGACCGGCTTCATGGTCATAGCCTGCGTGCTGTTTCTCACAATGCCGCAGGTCTTCACCCGCCTCTTCCTCGATCCCGCCGACCCGGGCAACCTCGCCGCTCTCGCCATGGCCACGACATTTCTTGCCATTGCCGGTCTTTTCCAGATCGCCGATGGCGCACAGGTGGTCGCCGTTCATATCCTGCGCGGGTTGAACGACACAAAGATCCCCATGTTCATCGCCCTGTTCGGCTATTGGTGTGTCGGCATGCCCGTCGCCTGGTTTTTGGGATCCCCCGACCGCCTCGCCGGCATCGGCATCTGGCTCGGCCTCGCCGCCGGTCTTGCTTTCTGCGCAATTGTCCTCACCGCCCGCTTCGCCATGCGCGACAGGCTCGGTCTCATCGACAGGCGCAGAATGGTGGCAGCGGCTTGACCAGGGCCGCCCCCCGTCAGTTCAGCAATGCCTCAACCCGGCCCGCCGCTCCCTCGGCTGTCACGTAACAATCGCGCCCGGCCGCCTTGGCGCTGTAGAGGCGGCCATCGGCCAGCGCCATCAGCGCGGTCGTGCTCGCGGCTTCAAGCGATAAACATGCCGGTCCGTCCCGCTCACAGGCCTCCCGCTTCGCCCCCTATGCTTAAGCATGCGTCAGCGCCGCAGGCGTTTTAACACCTGCCACCCCAGGCGCCGGCCAGTCTCTATCGCCATTGCCGCCAGCCAGAGCGAGGGCGGTTGCTGCCTAATCACCGGATGTTCCGAGGTCCAGCGGCTCGCCGACTTCGATGGCGTGCCGGTCCGGATCGTAGAAACGGAAAACGCGCTGCCCCCAGTCCTGTCGCTCGATCGGGTGAATCAGATCGACATGCGGCGCGATACTGGCAAAGGCCGCGTCGACATCGTCATGCTCGAAGTACAGCAGCAGGTTTTTCTGCCCGTAGGGCGCATCGCCCTCCCGAACCTCCTTCCACACGGACCGCTGCAGCGAGCTTCCCTCATGAATGGCAAACCCGGTCTCGAACAGGACGAAATTTCCCAGATCGTGGGCAATCGTGAGCCCAAGCCGCTCCTGATAAAACGCCTTGGACAGTTCGATATCGCGAACGAACGGTATGGGATTGATAAAGCGCACGCGTCAGCTCCTGAATCTAAACCACCACCGCCTGCTCTTCCATCTCGGCATCCCCGAACACCCGCAGATAGCGCGCGATCTCTTGTGCATCACCCACCGCCTTGGCCGGATTGTCCGAGAGTTTCACCGCAGGGCGCCCATTGGCGCTCGACACCTTGATGACCAGCGAGATCGGCTTGAGCTGGGGGGTATGCATCGGTGCCGTTCCGGCAAAATCATTGGTGAGGTTGGTGCCCCAGCCAAAACTCATCCGCACCTTGCCGTCGAAATGCCTGTAGGCCGCCTCGATGGTTTCGATATCGAGCCCATCGGAGAAGATCAGCAGCTTCTCTTTCGGATCGCGCCCATGGGCCTTCCACCATTCGATGATTTTCTCCCCGCCTTCGATGGCCGGCGCGCTGTCGGGCCGGAAACCCGTCCAGTCGGCCACCCAGTCCGGCGCATTTTCGAGAAACGATGCCGTCCCGAACGCATCGGGCAGAACGATCAGCAGATTGCCACCGTAATAGCTCTGCCAGTCGTCGAGCACCTGATAGGGCGTCTGCCTGAGTGCCCCATCGCCATCGGCCAGCGCCGCCGCCACCATGGGCAACTCATGCGCGTTGGTTCCCAGGGCCTCGAGATCGGTGTCCATGGCCAAAAGCACGTTCGACGTGCCCGTCAGCGCCTCCCCCAGCCCTTCCTTGAGGGCCTCGACGCACCAGCGCTGCCATAGGAAGGAGTGCCGCCGCCGCGTGCCGAAATCGGAGATCCTCAGGTCGGGCAGCTTTTTCAGCCGCTCGACCTTCTCCCAGGTCTTGGCCTTGGCCCGGGCATAGAGCACATCGAGCGCAAACCGCCCCATGCCCCGCATGGCGTGCCGCGACCGCAATTCGTTGATGATGGCCAGCGCCGGAATTTCCCACATGGTCGTTTCGACCCACTTCCCGGGAAAATGCAGCTCGAACTGTCCGTCGCGCTCGCTGAGCTCATAATCGGGCAATTGGAAATTTTCCAGCCACGCCAGAAACTCGGGCGAAAAGATCTGCTTGGTGCCGTAAAAGCTGTTACCGGCCAGCCAGATCATTTCCTTTTTCGTGAACCTTAGCGTGCGCGCATGGTCGAGCTGTTCGCGCAATGCGTCGATATCGACCTCGTCGGCCAGCCGCACGCTTGTCGTGCGGTTGGTCAGCGAGAACGTCGCATCGACGTCCCGATACAGCCCCCAGATCATCTGCAGCATCAACAGCTTGTAAAAATCGGTATCGAGCAGCGAACGGATGATCGGGTCGAGCTTGAACGTATGGTTGAAAACGCGCCGCGCGATGTCGGTCTTGGACGACGAGCTCAAATCACGTCCACCCCGTCGGCCTTCATCTTCCCGATCATCGTCTCCATCGATCCCATCAGGTCGATCCCCCGGCAAGCCTCCAGCATCACCCGCGCCGAAAACCCCTGCCCCACAGCGTCGAGCGCCGAATAGGCGACGCAGAAATCGGTGGCCAGCCCAACGAACGTAAGCTCACTCAGCCCCCGCTCGCGCAGATACCCCGTCAGCCCGGTTGGCGTCGTGTGATCGTTCTCGAAAAACGCCGAATAGGAATCGATCGGTGTCCGAAACCCTTTGCGGATCACCAATTCAGCGGGCACCAGGTTCAATTCGGGATGGAAATCGGCGCCATGGCTGCCCTGGATGCAATGATCCGGCCATAGCCGCTGGCTGCCATACGCCATTTCGATATCATCGAACGGCGCCTTGCCGGGGTGTTGGGAGGCAAAGCTCGAATGGTCCGCCGTGTGCCAGTCCTGGGTCAGGATGACATGGTCGAACTGCCCCATGAGCTGGTTGATGACCGGCACCACCCGGTCGCCCTCATCCACCGCCAACGCCCCTCCTGGGCAGAAATCGTTCTGCACATCGATGACGATCAACGCTTTTGTGGCCATGGGCGCCTCCCCAAATCAAAATCACGCGCACTACTGCAAGCCATGCGCGCCGCGTCAACTCCCCATGCGCGCATGCTCCCGCGACAGCATGCCCATGATCGCCTGGGCCGCCTCCCCCTCAACGCCCGCCGCCATCAGCACCTCGAACGCAAAGCTCGCCGGAGCGGGCGCTGGTGCCGTGATGATCCGCCCGTCCCGAACGGCCTGGGGCTGGTCGCGGTAATGCGCCGCGCCGCGATAGCCCCCGACCGCCCGCAGATAGTCCAGTCCGTTGGAGGTATGCGCGACATCATCGAGCAACCCCGCCCGCGCCAGCGCCAATGTTGCGCCGCAAATCCCCGCGATCACGCACCCGTTCTCGTGAGCTTGTTTCAATCGTCCTTCGATCTCGGGCGGCGTATCACTCTCAAACGCGGGGCCACCGCAAACCACGACCACGCCACCCTTCGGTGCCGAAAACCGCTCAAGCGCTTCTGTCTTGAGCCCGGAAACTGCCGTCACCGGCCCTCCGTCCGCAGAGACAAATCCAATCTCGGCGCCGTAATAGGCTCGCCCGGTTCCCGCCAACACCCCGATCTCCCAGTCGGAATATCCCTCGGTCAGCACAATGGTGATCGTTTCCATCCATCTCTCCCGCGTTGCGATTTCATCGATCACTATTCTGGCTGCTGACAGTGACAGACCATGTCAGCACGTTCTCGCTTGACGCCAGCGATGCGATCGGGCTCCCTTCGCCCCATGACAGACCTGCGCCAATCCGAACTCCGCGTCGCCGCCGACATTGCCCGCCACGAGCTGCCCGGCACTATCGTCGTGCTCGATCAACTCGCGACCACCGCCAGCATGGCCGCCGAAGCCCTCGGCGTCGAAATTGGCCGCATCGTCAAATCGCTGATCTTTGTCGGCGAGCAAACCGGCGAACCCATCATGGTGCTGGTCTCGGGCGCCAACCGCGTTCACGAAAAACGCACCGGACGCCAGATCGGCCAGAAGCTGGGTCGCGCCGATGCCGATCTTGTGCGCGAAACCACCGGCTTTGCCATCGGCGGCGTTTCGCCGCTGGGACAGCTCAAATCCATTCCGATTTATATGGACACCGATCTCTTCGCGTTCCAAACCGTCTGGGCCGCAGCCGGAAACGCGCGCTCGGTATTTGAAATCGCACCGGACGATCTCGCCCGCGTCACCGGCGCACCCCGCATCACCGTCACCTGACTCCCCGGAGCCCCTAAATGGTCTATCTCCTGCTTATCGTCGGCCTCATTCTGCTCGTGGCAGGCGGCGAAGGCTTCGTGCGCGGCTCCGTGGCCATCGCAGAAAAACTTGGCATGTCCTCGCTGCTGATCGGGTTGACACTGGTCGGCTTCGGCACCTCGCTGCCCGAACTCGTGACCTCGGTTCAAGCCGCCCTCGACGGGGCGCCCGGCATTGCCGTGGGCAATGTGGTCGGCTCCAACATCGCCAATATCCTGCTGATCCTTGGCATCACCGCACTCATCTATCCCATCGCCGTGGACAAGGCCGTGCTCCGCCGCGACGGCGCGGTCCTGGTTATCGCTTCTCTGGCCGCATTGGCCATCGTCCTGATCGGCGCGTTGGGACGCATCGCCGGGCTGGTCCTCGTCGCCCTTCTGATCGCCTATGTGATCTATTCCTATTTCGCCGATCGCAAATCACAGGCATCGGCCGGCTTGGCAGCGGAAATCGAAGCGACGGGCGGCAAACAACCGGTTCCTGTCTCAATCCTGTTCGTCATCGGCGGCCTCGCCCTCACGGTGCTCGGCGCGCGCCTGCTGGTGTCCAGCGCCGTCGAGATCGCCACGGCCCTCGGCGTGTCGGAAACGATCATCGGGCTGACCGTGGTTGCCGTGGGCACCTCTTTGCCCGAACTGGTGACCTCGGTCATCGCCGCGATCCGCCGCCACACCGATCTGGCGCTGGGCAACATCATCGGCTCCCACAATTTCAACATCTTCTCGATTTTGGGGATCACGGCCCTGATCCAGCCTATCCCCGTTCCCGGCGAGATCATCCAACTCGACATCTGGGTCATGCTCGGCGCCACCGCCCTCCTGCTCGGCTTTTCCTACACCCAACGCGAAATCGTGCGCTGGGAAGGCGGCGTGCTCCTGGCGCTCTATGCAGGCTATATCGGCTGGCTCGCACTCGGAGCTATTGGCTAACCGGCAAACGGATCGACAAAACTCCAGTATCCGAACCGGTTGCGGAACCATGTCGATTGCCGCTTGGCATATTGCCGTGTGGCAGTCACCGCTTTTTCGACCGCCTCCTCCCGGCCCATCTCCCCGCCCAGCATGGCCGCGATTTCGCCCACCCCGATCGCCTTCATCGCCGGTAATGACGGATCGAGATCGCGCGCCAAGAGCGTCTCGACCTCGCCGACCGCCCCCGCCTCCATCATCGCCTCGAACCGCTCACCGATCCGCCGCCGCAACAGGCCCCGCTCGGGCATCAGCACGATCTTTTCGAGCGCATAGCCATCAAGCAGCCCCGGCCCGTTGGCGCCCTGAAACGCGCTCAGCGACTTACCCGTGGCCATCAGAACCGAAAGCGCCCGCACCACCCGCTGCGGATCGGCAACCTTGAGCCGGCCGGCCGTCTCCGGGTCCCGTTCGGCCAGCAGCGCCATCCGCCCGGCTTCATCACGGTCTTGAATCAGTTTCTCAGCTTGCGCGACGAAACCGGGATCGATAGCCGGCACCTGCGCGAATCCATTTAAGAGCGCATCGAAATAAAGCCCTGTTCCGCCGACGAAAATCAGCTCCTGATTCTCTTTCTCAGCCTCTTGAATCTGTTTGTGAGCATCGGCCAGCCACGCACCGGTGGAATAGCGCATCGAAGGATCGACATGCCCGAACATTTCGTGACGCGCCTGCGCCAGCTCGTCTGGGTTGGGCCGCGCCGTCAGCCGGTCGAGCACGCCATAGACCTGCATGGAGTCCGCATTGACGATCCGCGCGCCGCTTTTGCGCGCCCGTTCGATGGCCAGCGCCGTCTTGCCGCTGGCGGTCGGACCGGCTATCAAAACCGCGCGCTTTGCTCCATCCCTTGCCATGGTCGTGCCTATGTCAGTTCTCGTCCTGATCGCCAATCCCAATGAGCCGGTCCTGTCCAACGCTCTGGTCGAAACGGTCCAGCGTGAAACCCATGGCGAAATCAACTGGCTCGCGCAAGGCATAGCCTGTGAGATCATCGCGCCCAAGGCCGCAGATCCGGTTGTGATGGCCCGCGAAATCATCGACTCCCAGCCCATCGACGCAGCGCTCGTCGCGCTCGCCAACCGGCGCAAGCAATTGCTCGTCGCCGACATGGATTCCACGATGATCGAGCAGGAATGCATCGACGAGTTGGCCGATGCGCTGGGTCTCAAACCCCAGGTTGCCGAAATCACCGAACGCGCCATGCGCGGCGAGCTCGATTTCGAAGCTGCCCTCGATACCCGTGTCGCACTCCTCAAGGGCCTCGAACGCAAGCTGGTGGAGGACATCCGCCGCGAACGCATCACCCTCGCTCCGGGCGGACGCGCGCTGATCCAGACCATGAAAACCCATGGCGCCTATACCGCGCTGGTCTCGGGGGGCTTCACCCTCTTTGCCGATTATTTCGCCAAACGCATCGGTTTTGACGAGGCCATCGCAAATATCCTGCAATTTGACTCGGACGACCGCCTCACCGGCACCGTCGAAAAGCCCATCGTCGATAAGACCACCAAGCGCAATCGCCTCATGGCTTTGGCCGGCGAAAAGGGGCTGTCGATTGCCCAAACCATGGCCGTGGGCGATGGCGCCAACGATCTCGACATGCTTCAGGCCGCCGGGCTCGGCGTTGCCATCCACGCCAAGCCCATCGTTGCCGAACAGGCCGCGGTTCGCATCGATCATTCCGACCTCACGGCCCTGCTCTACCTCCAGGGCTATTCCGACGACGATATCGTCAGATGAAGCTCGAAACCGAACGCCTGATCCTCAGGCCATGGCAAAAATCCGACCTCGGCGCCTATGCCGCCCTCCAGGGCGATCCCCTTGTGCGCCGCTTCTTTCCCGCCTGCATGACCGCCGAGCAGGCCGAGACCGACCTGCTTGGCCACATGGAAAAATATGCGGCCAACGGCTTCGGAATGATGGCCGCCGAATTCCGGCAGACTGGCGAACTTGTGGGCCTGATCGGCATCGGCAAGGTGCCCGACATCATCCGCGATGTCATTCCCTCCCACCCCGATATCGAAATCGGCTGGGTCATCCATCATCGCTTCTGGGGTCAGGGTCTCGCGCCCGAAGGTGCCGCCCGCTGGCGCGACTATGCCTTCGCCGAACTGGGCCTGCCCCAAATCGTGGCCTTCACCGCCGCCATCAACACCCCTTCCCAGCGGGTGATGGGAAAGATCGGCATGCGGCGCGACCCTTCCGACGATTATGAACACCCGCGCATCGCACCCGACCACCCCCTGCACCGGCACGTGCTTTACAGGGTCACAAACCCCCGCCTCTCCTGACACGTCCTGTCATGGCACCTTTATAGCGTGCCCCTGAAACAGACAGGGACACCAGCCATGCCCATCACCGGAAGCTGCCATTGCGGCGCCACCAGGTTCGAGATCGACGTCACCCCGCAAACCGCCACGCGCTGCAACTGCACCTTTTGCACCAAGAAGGGCGCCTTATGGGCCTATTGCGAGCCCGACCAGTTCCACCTGACCACTCCGATCCGCAACGCGGCGCAATATTCCCCGACCACACCCGAGAACCGGCACTATTTCTGCCCCACCTGCGGCTGCGCGACCTTCTCGGACAATCCCGATTATTCGAGCTTTGCCGAAGGGGACTGGGAAGCCGCAGAAGCGAGCTTCGATCCCAAAAAACGCCGTATCTCGATCAATCTCTGGGTGCTGGACGATTTCGATGTCGAAGCCCTGCCCATCGAACGCGTCGATGGACGAAACCAATGGTAGTCCTCAGGCTCGTTGCTGATTAGAGCGTGTCCAGCAAAAGTGGAAACGGTTTTGCGGTTCGGACACGCGACAAAACAAAGGTCTAGAACCGCACGACCGCGAGCACAACCAGGCCCGCCGCTGCCATTCCAAGCGCCGCCATGCGCAATTGCTGGCTCGGCAGCGCGATCATCTGGGCCACCATCCTTTTCATCTGCTCGGGAAATGCAGCGTAAAGCAACCCCTCGATAACAAAGGCCAGCCCCAGAGCGGCAAGAAGATCTGTCATTTTGAATTCTCCTCAAAGAAAAAGAGGCGCACCCAAGGTGCGCCTCTTTTAGCAATTGCAGCCACGCTCTTATTGAGCGGGAGCGGGCTCTGCACCACCTGCCGGCGCAGGTTCGGCAGGTGCCGTTTCTTCGGGAAGCACTTCGCTGCCCAGATTCTCGGTCTCGATCAGCTCTTCGAGATTCTGGACATTCTGCTCGAGGTCGTCGGCCCCTTCTCCCGATACCAGCGAATCGGTGGCCAGAAGGTCATCGATCGCTGTGGAATCGATAGGCTCTTCGCTCGGCCCTTCCACCCCGATATCGATCGGCGTTGCCGTCGGTGCCGGGAAGTCGGGCAATGCGCCGTTCGAACCGAAATAGTTGAAGAACGCCGAGTCGGGCGAAAGCACCATGGTAGTGTTTCCGTCGGCCAGAGCGTTGCGATAGGCCTCCATCGAGCGATAGAACTCGAAGAACGACTGATCCTGCGAATAGGCCTCGGCAAACAGACGGTTCTGCTCGGCGTCACCTTCACCGCGAATGATTTCGCTGTCACGGTTGGCGGCCGAAACCACCTCGACGGCCTGACGGTCGGCGATGGCGCGCAGGATTTGCGCCTGTTCCTGACCACGAGCGCGGATCAGCGCGGCTTCCGCATTACGCTCGGCCTGCATGCGCTCATAGGTCTGCTGGGAAACTTCCGGCGTCAGGTCGGTGACCAGAACGCGGACGTCAACGACCTCTATGCCCAGTTCGGTCATGTCGGTCGCCACCAGATCGCTGGCCTCGCGCATCATTTCCGAACGCTGTTCGGACAGCGCCGCATCGAATTCGCGCAAGCCATAGACCGCACGCAGGGCCGATTCCAGGCGGGTCGCGATACGCTGTTCGGCAAGCTGTAGGCTGCCGAGCACCGATTGGCGGAACCGGATGGGATCGACGATACGATAGGTGATGAACGCGTCCACGATATAGAATTGACCGCCCGAAACCTGCAGGCGGATGCGTTCGAGATCGTAGCGCAGCAAGCGCTTGTCGATATATTGAACGGTTTCCACGAAATCGGTCGGAACCTTGAAATAGATCCCCGGCTCCTGGATTTCGCGTGTGATTTCGCCAAAGCGCATCACGATTGCCTGTTCGCGCTCATTGACGATGAACAGGGATGAAAACAGCACATAGACGGCAATGACCAGTGCGACGATTGCTATAACGAGCCGGTTCATTACTGGTTACCTCCGCTCTGGAGGGTCGACCCGCTGCTTCGCAGCTCGGGCAGCGGCAGATAGGGGATGACCCCCGAACCTTCTCCACCCTCGAGCAACACCTTCTCGGTTCCGCCCAACACCTCTTCCATCATTTCAAGGAAGATACGCTGACGGGTGACTTCGGGCGCATTGCGGTATTCGTTGTAAACGGCAACGAAGCGTGCCGCCTGACCTTCGGCCTCATTGACCACCCGGTCGCGATAGGCCGCGGCCTCTTCGCGGATCGCGGCGGCCTGACCACGCGCACTACCCAGAAGGGTGTTGGCATATTGCCGCGCCTCTTCCTGGAAGCGATCTTCGTCCTGCAAGGCACGCTGCACTTCGTCGAACGCATCGGCCACTTCGGCCGGCGGCGCCACGTTTTCGATCGAGATGTTGGAGATCGTCACGCCAACGCCATAGCTGTCGAGAATGGTCTGGGTGATCTGCTGCACTTCGAGCGCGATCCCGGTACGATCGTCACGGAACACGTCCTGCGCCGTGCGGCGCCCGACCACTTCGCGCATCGCGCTTTCTGCCGCCTGGCGGACCATTTCGTCGGGGTCGCGGACCTCGAACAGATAAAGCCGGGGATCGGCGATGCGCCACAGAATTGAAAAGCTCATGTTGACGATGTTCTGATCGCCCGAAAGCATCAGCCCGCTGTCGCTGGAACTGCTCGTTCCCGTGCCCACGCGGGTCTGGTTTTCCGTCGTGGACGCGCGCTCGACGCGCTCGATGGGCCACCAATGGAAATGAAGACCCGGATTGGAAAATTCGTCCTTGGGCTGCCCGAACAAGAGCTCGACGCCCACTTCGTTGGGCGCGACCGTATAAATCGATTGGCTGCCCCAGAACACCAGCGCAGCCGCAACCACACCGACCACCAGCCACCGGCTGCCGCCCGGGATGTTGCCCCCGCCGCCGAACTGCTGCCGGCCGCGTGCGAGAATATCCTCGAGGTTTGGAGTGTTTCCCCCGCTGGGACGACGCGGCCCATTGCCACCGCCTCCTCCGCCCGGCGCCTGGCCCCACGGACCACCGCTGCGGCTTCGGCGGCCGCCCCTATTGTCTTCCCACGGCATTTCGTCCCTTTCGGTTTGTCGTGAAAGTGCTTTTGCTTATTGATGTTTTATATAGGCAAGCCTGGCTCCCCGATCAATGGAAACCGGGTGCGGCACTAAGCACCTTGAGCCATGGTAAACGCGATTTTGACCGCGTCGTGAACGTGCCTGCCCCCCTAGCGGCGCTCATACACAGTAATGGCAAAGCCTGCGCTGTCCTTTTCTCCGGGCACGATTTCGGACAGCACCGTGCCGGCCCAGACCGCCGGATCGATCTGCGGAAAATACGTATCGCCGTCCGGCGCGGCGTCCACATGCGTGATATAGAGCCGCTCCGCCAGAGGCATGGCGGCGCGATAGATCTCCCCGCCCCCATTGATGAACACCTCGTCCACCCCGTCCCGTCCGGCAATCTCGCGCCCCCGCGCAATCGCCGCTGCCAAATCGCCGAACACCTCGACACCCTCGGCCGCAAAATCGGCGCTGCGCGTCACCACGATATTTGTCCGTCCCGCCAAGGGCTTGCCGATGCTCTCGAACGTCTTGCGCCCCATTATCAGCGGCTTGCCCATCGTCGTTCGTTTGTAGAACGCAAAGTCGGTCGGCAATCTCCAGGGCAGATCGCCGCCCGCCCCGATGGCCCCATTGCGCCCCACCGCAGCGATCATCGCAATCACGGCGCTCATGGCTTGCCCGCCAGTGCCACAAGGTCCGCCCCGCTCACCCGGCACACCGTCCATTCGTCCTGCATCACCGCGCCCTGCGACTTGTAAAATTCGATCGATGGTTCGTTCCAGTCGAGCACCCACCACTCGAACCGGCCCAGTCCTTCATCGACGCAGCGTCGGGCCAAAGCAGCAAGGAGCGCCTTGCCGATGCCCTTGCCGCGTGCCTCGGGCTCCACGAAAAGATCCTCGAGCCAGATCCCGTGCCGCCCCTGAAAGGTCGAAAACGTATAAAACCAAAGCGCAAACCCAACGGGCTCGCCCCCCAGTTCGGCAATCTCGCAAAAGACCTTCGGGCTTTCCCCGAACAATTGCGCGCCCAATTGCTCGGCTGTCGCTTCCACCTCGTGGCTGAGCTTTTCGTATTCCGCGAGCTTTCCGACAAAACCGCGGATCAGGTTTGCGTCAGCCGCAACCGCCTTCCGAATGCACAGTTCCATTGGGCCTGCCTTAGCTGTCTCAAACGCCTTCACATGGCGCGATTCCAGATCGCCCGGCAACCTTCTCGCCCGCATCACAGGTCTTCACATAGTTTGGCGCAGGAACCCGGGACCCTCCGCAACCGTTAAATCACATGCATCAGGGAATAGCGAAATGACCGACCCGCAATCCGGACCCGCGCGCGGAGCGCCCGTACGCAATCTCGCCATGGGCGTTCTGGGCATTCTTGCCATTCTGGCCCTTCTTTACGTCGGGTTTCTCGTGTTTTTCGCGGCCAGCGAACCCGAGCGCGCGACCAATCCTGCAGAAATCGGCGACCCGGCGGTCACCAGCGAGGGTGTGGCCGTGCCCGATGGCGGCGAACTGACGAACGAGCCCACCCAGGCGGCCCCGGACTCTCCCTCCCGCACGCTCGACGATGCGGGAGTGGCCGACCCCTGATTTGGGTGTACGGCCCTTTTAACCTGCGCTATCGCACACCAGATAACCGGTGTTGCCCGCCCGCTGCGCGGGCCAATGGGAGTTGACCAGAGTGAGTGTCGCGTTCACCAAGGAAGAAAGTGCGGAAACGGCAGCGGAAACCCTGCTGCCCGATCGGCCGATTTCGCCCGAGCCCAACCTTGTGACCGAGGCAGGGCTCAAAGCCCTTCACGACCAGCTCGAAGCCGCTCGCCAGGCCTATGACGCAGCCGGCGCCATTGAGGATGTAAACGACCGCCGGCGCGAGGCAGCCGGCCCGTTGCGCGATCTGCGCTATTTCGCCCAGCGCGTGCGAACCGCCCAACTCGTCCCCGCGCCGGCGCAAACCGACACCGTCGCTTTCGGAAGCACGGTCACCTTCAGCCGCGACGATGGCCGGATACAGAAATATCGCCTGGTGGGCGAAGACGAAGCCGATCCAAAAGCCGGATCGATTTCCTATGTATCTCCCCTTGCCCGCGCCCTCATGGGCAAAACCATCGGCGACGTCGCCAATCTCGGCGACAGGGAAATCGAGATCATCGATATTTCATAGGGCCATGAACCCCGCCAGGGACCGCGCGAGGCAAAGTGCCTACGTTAGATATCTGAACCACTTGCGCTCGAGCGCCGCGGTCAGGTCGATGCCGTTCTGCTTGGCAAAGATCAGCAGCATGGCCAGCACGTCCGCCGCCTCGTCCTCGAGCGCCTGGCGCAACCCATCTTCGGATTCGCCCGCGCGCCGTCCACGCCCGGTTGTCTTGAGAAAGGCCGCCACCAGTTCTCCGGTCTCCTCGGAGAGTTTCAGCGCCGCCCAGTCGCGATCCCTGTCGATATCGCACCGCGTGGCATAAGTGTCCGAAACCTGCCCCACCGCGCGCGTCAGCGCCGCAAGCTGCGCCTGCGCAGCATCCTTGTCCGGCTTCAAAAGTCGTCCCTCCGTACCACGAACAGCACCTCGATATCCTGCCAGGGATAGAAATCTTCCTGCACCATCTCAAATGTCGTGGGCCCGGTCTTGGTAACCCCCTCGCCACAGAACGAGACGAAATTGTCCGCGCTGCCCTTGTCCACTGTCAGCCGGAACGTTCCGATCGAATGCGCCCAATTGGCGCCCGAAGACAGGATATAGGTCAGCCACGCCTCGGTGAACGGCGCCGACCACGGCTCGTCCGGGTTGGTCAGCGTGCGCTCGACGGCAGATACCAGATTGTCCTCGAGGCAGTATTTTTCCTCATATTCCTCCCGCTGGCCGTATTCGGGATCGATGAACGTCGCCGCCACTGTCCCGCCCAGCCCGGGTGTGTAGCGATGCGTCACATCGACGATCTCGCCAGCCGGAAACACCGATTCCCACAGATAGGCCGATTTCAGCGTCCACGCGGGCGAATATCGCCCCGCATCGTCATAGGGATAGGGCCCAAGCGCACCGATACTCACCAGCAATTGCTTGTCCGCCTCTGGCAGCGCGTTGACGGCATCCTCGGTGGAGAGCAGATGCGGCGCCAGCGGTAGTCCCAGCTTTTGCAGCTCCTTGGTCCGATCCACCCCGAGCGCGAAAACCGACTGGTGCAGTTCCGCCTCGACCGGCTGTCCTTGCAACGTCGTCGAAAAACCGAAGACATTTTCCGGATCGTCGGTCGGAAAGCCCGCCATCTGGTAGGGCGAACTTGAGATGTCCGGCATCGGAAAGGCAATCAGAACGTGCTGATCGGTATCGGTGAGGTTCTCGAATTCATAGGCGACCCGGACCTCGTCCATGGATAGATAGAGGTCTTCGCTGAGCATGCGCACATTCTCGTTCTGCGAAAATTGCAGCCCCCCGACCCCAACGGTCGCCATCGTGTCGTTTCCATGGGCCGGGAACGCCAGCCCCAAAGCCATTGCCCCGATCGCCCATGATTTCATACCGCCACCTGTGCCTTGATATGCGGATCGGGATCGTACCCCGTGATCTCGAAATCCTCGAACTCGAAATCGAAGATCGAACCGCGCCCCGGCCTGATCGCAAGCGTCGGAAGCGGCTTGGGCGAGCGTGCCAACTGTGTCTGGGTCTGCTCGAAATGGTTGTGATAGATATGCGCGTCACCCAGCGTATGGACGAAATCGCCCACGCCAAGCCCGGTCACCTCGGCAATCATGTGGGTCAGGAGCGCATAAGAGGCGATGTTGAAGGGCACGCCCAGAAAGATGTCCGCCGACCGCTGATAGAGCTGGCAGGAAAGTTTACCCTCAGCCACATAGAACTGGAACAGGCAGTGGCAGGGCGGCAGCGCCATATCGTCGACGTCCGCCGGATTCCAGGCGGAAACGATGTGACGCCGCGAATCCGGCCTGGTCTTGATCTGTTCGATAAGGTTGGCGATCTGGTCGATATGGCGTCCATCCGGCGCCGGCCAGCTTCGCCACTGGCTGCCATAGACCGGCCCCAGATCGCCGTTCTCGTCGGCCCATTCGTCCCAGATCTTGACCCCGCGCTCCTGCAGCCAGCGCACATTGGTATCCCCGCGCAGGAACCAGAGCAGCTCATAAACGATGGAGCGGATATGGAGTTTTTTCGTCGTCAGCAGCGGAAACCCCTCGTTGAGGTCGAACCGCATCTGGTAGCCGAAGACCGAACGCGTCCCCGTCCCGGTCCTGTCGGCCCGGTCCACCCCGTTTTCCATCACATGGCGCAAAAGATCGAGATACTGCTTCATGGAGGTAAAGCTACACTGATTCTAGCCAATCGGGACGCGGCTCCAACCCGCATCATTCACAGCTTTCAGCGATAAACCTCACGCCGATGGCCGACCTCGACGACCAGAACCAGCAGTTCTCCATCAATGATCCGACAAAGGACGCGATAGTCGCCGATCCGATAACGCCAATAGCCACTCAATTGTCCCATCAACGCCGAACCCGCCTGACGTGGATCGTCGAGCCGGGCGACGACACTTTCCATATGCCGTCGGATGCGGCGTTGAGGCTCTTGGCCCAGCTTGCGGAGTTGTTTTTCGACGCCAGAACCGTACTTAACCGTCCAGGCCAAGCCGCCGCTCCATTTCTTCGGCGGAAATGATTTCACTTTCGCCGCTTTCTATCCGCCGCATAGCGGCCAGTGCGGCGTGATAGTCTTCGAGATCTTCGAGTCCGTGTTCGAGGCTCAATTGCAGGAGCTTATCCAGCGGCTCTCCCGTTTCCGCGGCCAGCGCCTTCAAGCGCGCTTCCAGTTCGGGCGACAAATCGATGGTTACGGACATGGGCGTGCTCCAATCGAAAACCAATATGGTGTGGACAAAGAATGGTGTCCACCCTCTTCCCCTCGCGGCTCATGGCCCCTATATTGAGCGTGCCGGCAACGGCTATGGCGATAAATTGCCATCGTAATAAACCCATCGGACCCGGGGGCAGTACCCGGCGCCTCCACCAAAAACTCTCTGTTTACAGAGACTTATGGGGGCGAAACAGGATCGACGAGGGCGTAAAGGGTGTGTTTTCGCTCGGCATGGTACCACCGTTATCGGACTAAAACTTATAGTTGCTAATGACAACAATAAGGCTCCGGTCGCTCTCGCCGCTTAAGCGGTGCGAGAACTGGGAATTGAAGTCCTACGCTCCTAGCCGGGCATAGGCGGGGTCCGCAGGCACCTGGCAACAGAAGCCTGCATTTCTCTTGAACCCCCGCGCAAATTCAGGCTGTTATGGGCCAAACGAGAATCGCTTAGGGAGCCGCCGTAAATGGCACAAGACCACATCCGCTACGACATTTTGGCCCAGGAAGCCCTGCGCGGCGTCGTACGGAAGGTGTTGAGCGAAGTTGCCCGCACCGGACTGCCCGGCGATCATCACTTCTTCATTTCCTTCGTCACGCAGGCCCCAGGCGTGCGCCTGAGCCAGAAGCTGATCTCGCAATACGACAAGGAAATGACCATCGTTCTCCAGAACCAGTATTGGGACCTCAAAGTCTCCGAAACCGGCTTTGAAGTGGGCCTCTCGTTTGACGGGGTCAACGAAACCCTGCTCATTCCCTTTTCGGCCATCAAGGGCTTTTTCGACCCCTCGGTCCAGTTCGGCCTTCAATTCGAGGTCGCCGAGGTTCAGTCCGGCCCGCGCGTCGTCGCGGACCCCGATGAGGCTGAAGGCGAAGAGACCGCCGATATGAGCGATACCGACGAACCCACTGCCGAAGAGAGCGGCGAAAAGGTCGTCAGCCTCGATTCCTTCCGCAAGAAATAATGTGCAGTGCGCAAGCGCTCGCTGACCATCGCCGGCCACCGCACCTCCATCGCGCTTGAGCCGCCCTTCTGGGAGGCGCTTCAATCCATTGCCGATGCGCGCAAGGTTTCGCTGCCCAATCTGATCGCCGAGATCGATGAAACGCGCGAGGACCCAAATCTGTCCTCGGCCATCCGGGTCTTCGTGTTGGCCTGGTTCCGCTCAGCGGCCCGTGCTTAGCGACTGAAGCTCCAGAGAGCCCGGCGGCAGCACCAGAAACGAAGAGCTGGGGTTTTGAGCCCCCTCCTCTTCCGGCTCCGGCGACACCTGACCGGGCGCCAGCAACTGGTTTTCCAGTTCCTCCAACTGGCGTTGCTGTTCCTCGATACGCAGGCGTTCGGCCTCTTCCTGTTGCTCCTGCAACAGCAATTCGGCCTGCCGTCGCGCCTCTTCTTCCATCAGCCGCGCCTGTTCTTCTGCGGCCGCGCGCTGACGCGCCTCCTGCTCGGCCCGCAACGCTTCGAGTTCATCGAGTTCTATTTCATAGGCCCGCATCTGGATGGCATCGACCATCGGTCCCAGATCGAGACTCCGCTCGGGCGCAAGCAGCGTTCCCTCGATTCCGACCCCGATCCGCCCCGTGGTTTCGGTAATCAGCCCGTTGCCGGCCAAAACCCGCGTCAGGGCCAGCGTCCAGTCCGCTTCAAGCGCGGCGGTTTCCACATCGAGGCTCCCCCCGCCCACCAGCCGCGCGTCGCCGCCATTTATGGCGATGTTGGCGATCCGCGCCGCGCCGCCGATCAACCGGACAAGCCCGCCCGCGTCCTGGCTCTCGAACGGCCCGGACTGGAGCGCCGTCGCGACGAGAATTTCCAGTGCCTCGGGTTCGATTTCGATAAGATTGTCCACATTGGCCGCCGCCTGGAAGGCGTCCGGCGATAGCCCCTCGATCCGCAGATCTTCCACCGAAAAACTGCCTTCCCCGTTCAGAGAACCGGCGAAAGCCCGATAGCTGTCACCGCTCCCCTGGAATTGCAGGCCAAGTGTGAGCGTGCCGCCCAGCACGTCCGCCGGCGTATCGGGCAGCGCGGCATCGATCGCAACGCCGTTGAGCGTCAGCCGCCCGCTCAAATTCTTGTCGGCAAGCGCCGACGTGCAGCACACCGTCGCATCGAGCTGGATCGTGCCGCCGCCGAACTCGCCGAACAGGCCGCGCAGCCCCACATCCTCTTCGCCCCAGGTATAGTCGAACGCCAGCGCCTCGATCAGTCGCTCCTCGCCCGCCATCAGCACCGGCGCCGTAATGGCGATCCGCCCCCGCGTCGCCCGCTGGTTCGCCCCCAGATCGATCGGGCCATCCGGCCACATGCCGGGCGAAAGGTTCAGCACGCCGGCCGGCCCCGCCAGCATCGCCGCCACGGTTTCAATATCGAGCCCATCGAACCCCAGCGCCCCCGTCACGACCGCCGTATCCCGTTGGGCGGCATAGGATAGCGTTCCCGTAATCGCCCGCTCGGCGGCAAAAGCCGAAATATCCGAAAGCGTCACGCTCTGATCGCCCACAAAGCCGATATTGGCCTGCCCCTCCAGTCCTGGAAACCAGATACCCTGGGCCTCGGCCAATTCGGCCAGCGCAACCCCATCGGCAAACAGGAAAGACGTCTGGCCCTCCCCCCGGATCGATGACAGGTCGGACAACACCAGCGTTCCGGAAAAATCGATCCGCTCCCCGCCGCCTTCGAGCGAGAATTCCGCATCCATATTGCCGCGCGGATTGCCCTCCAACCGCGCACTGGCAATCGCCCCGTCCTCCCCGGCGATAAGCGGCGCCAGGCCCAACTGGTCGAGCAAAGCGCTGCCGGACTCGGCCGCCGCTTCGAGCACCACGACCAGATTTTCACGCCCGAGGCCCGTGATGCCCCCGGTCATTTCCAGCCGGCCCGATATATCGGCGGCCCCGGCCCTGCCCTCCAGTCTCAGGGATTGTACGCCCTCGCGTCCGGGCGCTTCGAGCGCCACCGAAACGTGCGCGGGAAGGCTCCCCAAAAGGCCCTGGCGCAAAGGATTGTCCTCGCCCGCTAGCAGCCCGATGGCCGGGGCATTCGAAGCGATATCCATTTCGCCCTCGCCGGCGATCACCGGCGCCGCCAGCGTTCCCGACAGCCGCCCGGCGCCTTCGAATCCGCCCCCGCCATACGATCCTAGAGCAAGGCTTTCCAGTTCCAGCCCTTCCGCGCTCCACGCCGAACGCAGGGAAAGCTCACGCAGCGCCATCCCCGAAAGCCGCGCCGCCTCCACATCGAGGTCGAGCCGCCCCTGCGGGAAACTCAGCCCGAACGCGCCGGCCGGATCGATCGGCGGCAGCAGGGCCAGAAGCGCAGTGCTTTGGCGCCCATCGAGCGCTGATAGCCCCGCCGTCACATTGAGCGAAGGTGTATCCCCGAAGCGCATGTCGCCCGATACCGTATGGACTGTCTCGTCGAGCACCAGCAACCCGTCGCTGAACCGCAGCCTGTCATTGACCAATTGCAGCCGCCCGTTCAGCGAGCCACCCATGCCGAACAGGGGATTGTCGTCCCCGGCCCGCCGCCACAGCAACGAGAGCGCATCGAGCCGCGGCGAGGCCATCGACAGCGTGCCCTCGAACGCCGGCCATCCCGCCGCCCGGCCCAATTGCCCGGTCAGTTTGAGCGTCGTATCCCCCGACAGCCGCCCCGAAAATTCCTCGATCGTCCAGCTATCGCCGTCGCTCGTGGCGTCCAGTCGCACGTCGCGCACCGCCATGCCGCGGACGGAAAACTCGTTGATCGACATGGCAACCCGCCCCGGCAGGGGCGGCATCAAGGGTTCGGGCATGCCGCGCAACAGCCGGACGATTTCAAACGGCTGGGTCCCCTCGTCTGTCACCGCCCGTGGCTGGAGCGCAACCACGCCGCCCGAAACCGTAGCCTCGAACGCCGGCTCCGCCCCAAGGCTCAAACGCGCTTGCCCGGTCAGCCGCGTGGCCGTCTGGTTCTCGTCGGGAAGCAGCACGAATTCGGAAAGCTCGATCCGCTCGGCGTCGGCGACAAGCGGGCTTTCCAGCGTCATGCCCCCGACAACCGCCTCGCCCTGGTCGGCCGGGGCCGCCTGCCGGTACGCCAGCGTGCCCGTAAGGCTCGGCGCGCCCCCGGTTTCCAGCAACCCCTCGGCCGTCACCGAAAAGGCCCCGCTGGACGGTCGCACAAAGGCGCTGACCTGCATCTGACCCGCCGCATTCATCGCCGATGTCGAAACCCGCACGCCATAGCCAGCGCCGTCATGGACGGCCTGCCCCTGGAGGGCGAACGGCCCGCGAACGCCCGTCAGCGCCATGTCGCCGTTAAATCTCTCCGCCTGCCAGCTCTCCCCGCTGCGCAGATCGGTGAGCCGCACCACGCCATCGGTCAGCCGCGCATCGGCAATCGACACATTGGTGACGCTCGCCGATTGCGCCAGCGTGATCGGCGTCTGCAATTGCCCCTCTTCATCGATCACCAGATTGAGTTCGGGTTCGATCAACCGCAATTGGGTAACGGTGAACCTGTCACGCAGGAAATCCATGAGCGAAAGATCGGCCTCGACCAGCCGCGCCGATCCCACCGGTGCGTCGGCCGGCCCCAGCCGTGCATTCTCGAAATGCATGCGCGGTTGCGGCAGCAGGGTAAAATCCATATCCCCCGCAATCTCGACCTCGACCCCCAGCGCCTCGGCCGCCATCTGTTCCATGCGCGGCTTGTAGGCGTTCCAGTCGATGAACCAGGGAACGACGAAGGCGCCCCCCAGCAACAGGATCGCGATCAATCCGATGGCGATGTAGATGCGATTGGCCAAGCCGTTGGCGTCCTTTCCCCGATTCAGCGGGAACATTAGGCATATCCCCCCGCCGCGTCACGGTCATTCCAGTGCGATCGCCAAAAGTTTCAGTGTTTTCCGTCCGATGGCGGCGAAAATCGCCGATGCGGCACCTCTCCCTTGCGACAATGTCCCCACCGTCTTAAACCGGGCTGCACGCCCGAGCAGCGGAAATCCCATGACGACGCCGATCAAGACGGCCAAGCAGATCTATTTCGTCACCCAGCGCTGGGTCCGCCCGCATCTTGCGAGCTTTTTCGCCCTGCAACAGCCCCGCCTCTGGCTCCTCGCCATCCTGCTCGGCCTGATCGGCGGCGCGCTCGGCATCGCCTTCCGCCTCGCCATCGGCTATGTCCAATGGATCTGGCTGGGCACCACCAGCGAACAGGTCATCACCACGCTTGCAACGCTCCCCTGGTGGTGGCCGATGATCGGCCCCCTCGGCGGCGGCATCGTCGTCGGTGTCATCCTTTATTTCTGGCGCCCGCTGGGCCGCGCCGGCGGGGTCGCAGACGTCATCGAAGCACGCGTGCGCGAATCTTCGTCCCTCACCTTCCGCGGCGCCACTGTCGCCACGCTGGTCACCGCCATCACGCTCGGTTCGGGCGGCAGCGGCGGGCGGGAAGGCCCCATCGTCTATTACGCCGCCGCCGCGTCGAAACTGGGTTTCCGCATCTTCCGCCTGCCCGCCGCCGCGCGCCGCATCGCCCTGGCCTGCGGTGTGGCCGCAGCAATTTCCTCCTCGTTCAACGCACCGATTGCCGGGGTGTTGTTCGCCCATGAGGTGATCCTGGGCCATTTCGCCATGAGTGCCTTCGTACCCCTGGTCATCGCCTCAGTCGTCGCCGCCATCATCTCGCGCCTGTGGTTCGGCGAGGCGCCCGCCTTCGTCATTGATCCCGGTGCCATCACCATTTCGTCCTATCTCGAAATCCCCGCTTTCGCCCTTCTGGGCCTCGTCTGCGCCGCCGTCGCAATCCTGTTCCAGACAGCATTGATCGGTGGCGACTGGCTGTCCAAGCGCTCGGGCATCCCCGTCTGGGTTCGCCCGGCCATCGGTGGATTGCTGGTCGGGCTGATCGCCCTCGCCTTCCCCCATGTGCTGGGGGTCGGCTATGAAGCCACCGACATGGCGCTGGCCGGCTCGCTCGACCTCTGGCTCATGCTGGCCCTGATCGTTGCAAAGACCGTCGCGACCACCATAACGCTCTCCTCGCGCGCCGGCGGCGGCGTCTTTTCGCCTTGCCTCTATCTCGGCGCCATGACCGGCGGCGCTTTCGGCATCATCGCCACTTCGGTCTTCCCCGATGTCGCCTCCTCGGTCGGGCTTTACGCCCTGATCGGCATGGGCGCCGTCGCCGCAGCCGTGCTCGGCGCGCCGATCTCCACCGCCGTCATGATTTTCGAGTTGACCGGCGGGTTTGCCTTTTTCTCCATCGCCCTGCTGCTCGCCGTCGGCATCGCCACGGGCCTGTGCCAGGCCGTCATGGGCCGGTCCTATTTCCATTGGCAGCTCTATACGCGCGGCATCATGCTCGAAGAAGGCCCGCACAAACACGCCGCCCAGTTCATCCGCGTCCGCGATTTTCTGCGCCCCCTCCCCGAAGGCGAAGACAACAGCTTCGACATCGCCTCGGGCGCCCCCTGGCTGCGCCCCACCGAAACCCTCGAATCCGCCCTCAAGGCCTTCGACGCCAGCGAGGTCTCCCACCTCCCCGTCATCGAAACCAGGACCAATGCCATCATCGGCCACGCCCACCACGTCGACGCCCTTTCGAGCTTCAACAAGGCCCTGGTGGCCCATTCGCGCGAAGAGCACAGTTAAGCACAGCCGCCAACCGCAGTTTGTCCTCGGCCGAGTTCTGGGATTGGCCGCTTTCGGATCGACGCGATCGCGATAGATCCTGGGATTGGTCAGATCAAAACTGCACTCTTGACAGACTACCTACTGATAGGTAGACAACAATTATGACAAAACTCTCCTCCACCGCCGCAGACATTCTTGATTGCACCCGGACCCTGATCATGGCGGGGGGATACAATGGATTCAGCTATGCTGACATTGCCGAAGTGGTTGGCATTCGCAAGGCAAGCATTCATCATCATTTTCCAAGCAAGGTTGACCTCGTCCGCTCGCTGGTCCTCCATTATCGCGAAGACGCACGAAGCGGTTTCGCGGCATTGGAAAAGTCCTCCCCGGACCCTCGCCGTCAATTGTCGCAGTATCTTGGCTATTGGCAGACTTGCCTGTCAGACGGAACAGCACCGATCTGCATCTGCGCACTTCTGGCAAGCGAGTTGCCAAAACTCCCTCCCGAAATCGCTACTGAGGTACGCCTTCACTTTGAAACCTTGTCGCAATGGCTGTGTTCGGCGCTCGCACGCGGCGCCGAGCAAGGCGTTTTCCGGCTTTCAAACACCCCCTCGAAAGAAGCGGAGGTCTTTATGGCAACCGTCCATGGCGGGATGTTGTCGGCGCGCGTCAGTGGCGATCCAAAGCTGTTTGGCATGATTGCCACAGCCTTGCTGGACCATCTTTCCAGATGACCTGAAACCTCCATCGGCCTGTTGAATTTACTCCAAACCTACCAACTAGTAGATAGAACAATGACCCCACAATCCCAAATGACTCTCGATTTCCCCCCACAGCGCTGGCTCAAAACTTACTATGCCAGCCGAGCGGCCTTTTCTTTGATCTGGGCCGCCTCCTTACTGACCATCGGACAGCAGATCCCCCTGCTTGGCGCCGCATTGCTGGTTCTTTATCCGGCCTGGGATGCCGCAGCCAATTATCTCGACGCGGCTCAAAGCGGTGGCTTGAAAAGGAATCGCACTCAGGCCCTCAACCTCCTTGTAAGTATCGTTGCAGCCGTAGCGATCCTGGCGGCTCTCCAGGTCAGCTCGGGTGCCGTCCTCGCCGTGTTCGGAACTTGGGCCATCCTGTCGGGCTTGCTTCAACTCGGAACGGCAATCCGACGCTGGAAGTCTTCCGGTGCCCAATGGGCAATGACCCTCAGCGGCGGGCAATCGGCGCTGGCTGGAGCATTTTTCATCCTCCAGGCGCAACAGGACGTTCCAGCACTGGCGCAGGTCGTTGCCGGATACGCTGTGTTCGGCGCAATATTCTTCCTGGCATCTGCCGCTTCCCTGTTTTTTGTGAAGAAAACGGCCAAGGCGGCCTGACTGCGAAAAAGGGGCCGAACCCTACGGCCCGGCCCCTTCACCACCTTCTGACCCGAAGGCTTATTCCACGGCCCCGATCGACCAGAAATTGGTCTCGCCCGAGCTGTCGTCCACGCCGTCATTGTCGGTCACGACCCAGCCGATGCCGTCCGCATCGATGGCAAAGCCTTCGACCTTGTCGAGCACATAGCCGTTGAGCGCTTGAAGGTCGGGAATGAAATCGCGGACTTCTTCCTTGCTGACCACCGGCAATTCGCCGCCGATCTCGGCACCGACCAGTTCGGAAACCGGCACGCGGTAGAGTTTTTTAAGCTGCGCGTTTGCCGCGATCTGGTTGTCGCGTTCGACGATATAGGCGTAATCGCCATGGATGGTGATTTCCGAGAGACCCACCCAGGCGCCTTCAGCCGGCGTTTCCAGCGGATAGTGCACGGCACCCCACTCGCCCGTGGAGGGCTCGTAGGAAACCAGCTTGGTCATACCCGCTTCGTCATCGCCCCATTCGCGCTGAATGGCGATCCAGAGCACCATGTCCTCGCCAGTCCCCACCGAGCTCACGCCTTCCGAACCGAAGCGGATTTCATTGGCCAGCAGCGAGTCGGGGAACGACACTTCCTCGACGATCGCACCCTCGGCATCCACCCGATAAAGCATATGCGGAATGTCGCGGTCGGTCCGGCCTTCAGAAGCGAGCCAGAACCCGCCTTCACCGTCGAGCGTGATGCCTTCGAGGTCCAGCGCTTCGGCTGCTTCACCATCGCGGGTGACAAGCGTTGCCTCGGTAATCATCGCCGGGGTCTGCGTCGCATCGATCGTATAGATGGTCGGCATGATCGAAAGATAGCTGTCATTGACCGCATAGAGCATGCCCGCTTCGTCGGCATCGGCAACCAGACCCGAAAGCGCAACCCAACCGATCGGGGTGCCATCGTCGTTTATAGCCGACATGATCTGGGGATAATCGGGCGCATCGACGTCCTCATACGCAAAGATCATGACGTGCGAACCGGCAAGCCCGTCTTCACGCAGGTCTTCTTCATTGGCCGTCGCGATGATGTTGCGCTCGGGGATCGCCACGGCGCTTTCCGGCCCCATGCCCGAGGGGATGGACTGGATATATTCGGGTTCACCGTCGGTGGTGCGGTAGATGGCGATCAGCGAGGACCGCTCCTGCATGACAAAGATCAGCGTGTCATCGCCGAATGTCGCCACTTCCATGCCTTCGGGTTCGATGCCCTTGTTGTCCGAGCGCCCTTCGGGATAGTGCCCCAGGCTCGCGGTCACATATTCCATGGACACGCCGGATTCGTATACTTCCGAGCCATCCTTGTTATAGATGGTAAAACCGCGCGACCCGCCATTGTAGTCGCCCTCGTTCGAGGCAACGAAATGGTCGGCGTCGATCCATTTGACGGCGTCCGGCTCCCGCAGGCGCGCATCCTGGCTCCCGGTGAACGAGAGCACGCCGTCGTCTTCGGTGTCGATGCCCGCCAGATCGGTCGATCCTGCCGAAAAATGATTGATCACCTCGCCCGAATTGCCGTCGATAATCACGAAGTGGTTGTTCTCCTGCATGGAGACGACCAGTTCGTTGTTCTCGTTGAAATCGGTGAACTCGGGCTCGGGATCGCTCGGCGCGATGTCGGCCAGGCCGGTCACGTCGACTTCGATCATCGAGTCACAATCGAGCCCTTGATCGCTGGTCGAAAACAGCGTCACGTTCCCGGCGGGAAGCTGCGGGATTTCCCCGTCATTGAGGTCTTCGTCGCGCTCGTTCTCGATCGCCACGGCCAAAAGCGTGCCGTCGGGCGATTTGGCAACGGAGTCGGGCTGGCCCGAAACCTCGCAGGTCGCAACGATTTCCTTGCTGGCCATGTCGATGACGGCGACGTGGCCCGAAGGCGCCACGAAGCTCTCCGAAGTGTTGACCCCGGCAAAGGCGTACTCGCCAATCACGACGACCGAAGTCGGCTCACCGTCCATGGCGACGTATCCGGCAGCGACAGGAGCGGCCGGATCGGTGATGTCGACGAACCCGATCCCACCACCGGGGCTGTCGGAATAGACCAGCGTCATCCCGTCTTCCGAGGCCGATATGATTTCCGAGGATGTCACTTCGGCATCGGGCGCATTTTCTGCGACCGGAAAGCTGGCGATACGGTTGAAGAACGCTGCCTGCGCCGGCATGGCCGCGCTGGCGAGCAGCCCGGCAGCGAGTGCCGCGAGTAAAGTCGATTTGGTCATTGCAATCCCCTGATGCGTGAAAATCACGCCGGGGTGATAGGCCCGCTCGACAACACTTCTGTGACAGCGGCAAACTGGCCTGTGCATATACTTTTGCCGTCATCGGACCTATATACTGCGCAGGAGAACAAAAAGAGATTCGTCAAGCCCGTATGTCAGCCGCCCCGCCCCATCGTCCGCAAGGCCCCATCACCTCCCAGTTCGCCGCACGCGAGCCGGCTTACCTTGCCGGCCTCAACGCCGAACAGCGCGAGGCGGTGGAAACCACCGAAGGCCCCCTCCTCGTCCTCGCCGGCGCCGGCACTGGAAAAACCCGCGTCCTGACCACCCGCATCGCTCACATCCTTGCCACGCGAAAGGCCCGTGGCAACCAGATCCTCGCCGTGACCTTCACCAACAAGGCCGCCCGCGAGATGAAGGAGCGCATCGGCAAGCTGGTCGGCGCATCGGTCGAGGGCATGCCATGGCTCGGCACCTTCCACTCCATCGGCGCCCGCCTGCTCCGCCGCCACGCCGAACTGGTCGGCCTGCGCCCCGATTTCACGATTTTGGACACCGACGACCAGATTCGCCTCATTAAGCAATTGCTCGCCGCCGAAAACATCGACGAAAAGCGCTGGCCGGCCCGTCAGTTCGCTTCCATGATGGATGGCTGGAAAAACCGTGGCCTGCTCCCCAAGGACATCTCCCCCGCCGACGCCGGGTTCTTTGCCAATGGCAAGGGCCAGAAGATCTACAAGGATTATCAGGCGCGGCTGAAAACATTGAACGCCGCTGATTTCGGCGATCTTCTCCTCGAAGGCATTCGCCTGTTCAAGGAAAACCCCGAAGTCCTCGCCCAATATCACGACCGCTTCCGCTACATGCTGGTCGACGAATACCAGGATTCCAACACCGCCCAATATATGTGGCTCCGCCTCCTCGCCCAGTCCCGCGATGGAGTGAACAGCTCGAACATCTGTGTCGTCGGCGATGACGACCAGTCGATCTATGGCTGGCGCGGCGCCGAGGTCGACAACATCCTGCGCTTCGAAAAGGATTTCCCCGGCGCAAAGATCATCAAGCTCGAGCGCAATTACCGCTCGACCTCAAACATCCTCTCCGCCGCCTCGCACCTGATCGCCAACAATGAGTCCCGCCTGGGCAAGACGCTCCAGACCGATGTTGGCGAAGAAGGTGAGAAACTCTCGGTAACCTCAGTCTGGGACTCGGAAGAAGAGGCCCGCCAGATCGGCGAGGAGATCGAACAATACCAGCGTCAGGGCGATCCGCTCGACGATATGGCCATCCTCGTGCGCGCCTCGTTCCAGATGCGCGAATTCGAAGAACGCTTCATCACGTTAGGGCTGAACTACCGCGTCATCGGCGGCCCGCGCTTTTACGAGCGCAAGGAAATCCGCGACGCGCTGGCCTATTTGCGCATCGTCGCCCAGCCCGCCGACGATCTCGCCCTCGAACGCATCGTCAACGTCCCCAAGCGCGGGCTTGGCGATGCCACCCTGCAGATCGTCCACGACACCGCCCGCGCCGCCCAAATCCCGCTGCTGGCCGCCATCCGCGAGTTGATCGAGACCGAGGAATTAAAGCCAAAACAGCGCTCGACCTTCCGCGAACTGGTCCGCCAGATCGACGATTGGGCCGACCGACTGCGCATCATTCCCCATCACGAACTGGCCGAACAGATTCTCGATGAATCCGGCTACACCGGCATGTGGCAGAACGACAAATCCGCCGACGCCCCCGGCCGGCTGGAAAACCTGAAAGAACTCATCCGCTCCATGGAGGAGTTCGAAAATCTCGGCGGCTTTCTCGAACACATCGCGCTGGTCATGGACCGCGATTCCGGCGAAGGCGGCGATGCGGTTTCGATCATGACCCTGCACTCGGCCAAGGGCCTCGAATTCAACACCGTCTTTCTCCCCGGCTGGGAAGAAGGCCTGTTCCCCCACCAGCGCGCCCTCGACGAATCCGGCCTCGCCGGCCTCGAGGAAGAACGGCGCCTCGCCTATGTCGGCATCACCCGCGCCCGAAAGCGCTGCCGCATTTCCCTGGCCCAGAACCGCCGCATCCACGGGCTCTGGCAATCCGCCATCCCCTCGCGCTTCCTCGACGAACTCCCCGCCCAGGTCGTCGAAGTCACAGATACCGGCTCCTCATATGGCGGCTACACCTATGGCGGCCGCGCCACCACCCGGTTCGATAACCGCGACCCCTTCGAAAGCGTCTATGAAACCCCCGGCTGGCAGCGCGCCCAGCGCCAGCAATCGGCCCGCAAGGGCCCCGGCCCTGTCACCATAGACGGCGACCTCGTCGCCCGCTCCTCGGGCCCCTCGGCCGCCTATGGCGTGGGCGAACGCGTCTTCCATTTGAAATTCGGCTACGGCACCGTCACCGCCGCCGAAGGCAACAAGCTCTCGATCGATTTCGAAAAGGCCGGGCCGAAAAAGGTGTTGGATAGTTTCGTGAAGCGGGGGTGATTGCCTTGCCGCGCGGCAATCACCCCCGTCCGCTTCCTCACCGCCTCAGCCAATTGTGGCGACACCACGATTTCTCTTTGACATCGATCAACACGCGGAACCGCCGGGCCACGCAAAGTGTTTTGTCTGCATACACTTCAGCCCAGCGGAGCGCCCCCATGTCAGACCTTCATCCCGGTATCGCCACGGCAAATCCCGATGCCTTCCGCATCAACGATCATGAAGATTACGATTCCGGTGAAGGCCCCATGACAGCGTCCCAGGCCGCCGAACTGCTCTGCCTCGCCCAGCGCGCCGAAGAACCCGACGCCTATGACGACGACCTCTCCAGCCTCGAAGCGGCCAACCGCATCAAGCTGCTCAAACGCAAGCTCGACGGATAGCGCGGTCACGCCAGCCTGTAGAGCACCGGCATGGGCGCGGTGCGATTGGCGTCGAAATTGGCCAGCACATAATCGCGGAACGAGCGCTTGAACAAAAGGCTGGGCAGCACGTCGCCCAACCGGTCCCAGCGGCAATGGTTGATCAGCGTCAGCCCACCCGAGTGCCCCGCGTCCGGCAGAATTACCGTCGAATTGTCCAGCCCCGTCTGGTCGGCAAACCACCCCGCGGTATATTCCCAAACCGCTAGGTTTCGCTCCGGGCTCTCGGCAAGAAAATAGTTGAAAAGGAACACCCCGTCGCGCCGGTGGTCGACCGGCCCGATCCGCCGCACATTGTGGCCCACGATCAGCTCCGCCCGCTTTGCGCCCGCGCGTCCGCACGCTTCCAGCGCGCCGAATGCTGAACTGGAGAGCAACCCCCGCGCCCTTTCCGGCGTATCGGTTTCGATCAGGACCACCACGTCGAACCGGGCCTGCGCCACGTCGGGACGGGACTTTTTATAGCGGCCTTCCCCCGGCGGCACGACTAGCGCCTTGAACACGACAGCCTCCCGCACGCCTTCCAGAACCCCGATTTCTGCCGCCAACGCCTTGAGATCGGCCAACAGCCGCCGCTTGCCCGCGCTGTTCGTGAGATAAAACGGAAACGGGCTGTGATCGACTTCAAGCGCAAAGACGATATAACCATGCCCATTGGGCTCGATCAGCGCAATCTTTGGAAACCGTCCGGTTTTCCCGACGACAGTGAGAGAACCCGTTTCGATGCCTTCATTCATGAACGCACCTTTGCGTGCTAATTACATATAGTGTAATATACACACAAATGTTCGACTATCAAGCCGCCACGCCCCATTGGGTCAATCGATTGTCGTTTCTCATTCGCGCCGAAGTGCAGCAGCGCTTCAAGGCCGCGGGCTATGCCATAACGGCCGAGGAATGGGCGATGCTCATGCTGCTCTGGCCCAACGCGCCCCAGTCGATGGGTCAGTTGGCTGCCGTCTCATTGCGTGACCGGACGACCGTCACCCGCCTCGTCGATTCCATGGTGGCAAAGGGCCTGCTCGAGCGCACCCCCGCGCCCAATGATCGCCGCTCGGTCCTTGTCGATCTCGGCCCGAAGGGCCGGGCCCTCGAAGCCCCCCTGACCGCCATTGTGGGCGATTTCATCGCCCAGGCCACCAAGGGCCTCTCGGCCGACGAGATCGCGCGGGCCAATGCCGTGCTGCAAAAGATGACCGCCAACATTCTGGGCGAAAACGACCCCTTGAGCTAAACGCAACCTTTACCCGCCGATGCCAAGCTGGAGGCGAATTTGGGGAGCGGCCGGGAACGGCATCGATGAAGAACATACTTTTGCACGAACCTGCCCTTCCGACCGCCGGACGCAATCGGGAAACCGACGCGCTGGGCCTTTACGAACAGGCGGCATCGATCGTTCCCATGGGCGCGTTCTCGTGCGATCTCTCCAGCGAAGCGCTGAGTTGGACCGGCGGCGTGTTCGACATGTTCGGCCTGTCGGGAACGCGCGCGCCCGAGCGCCAGATCGCGGTGGAAATGTACACCGAGGCGTCCCGCGAATTGCTGGGCCGCAGGCGCTCGCACGCCATCGCGACCTGTTCCGCCTTTTCGCTCGATGCAAACATAATCCGCCCCGACGGCACGGAGCGCTGGATACGGATCAACGCCGCCGTGCGCAGCGTCAACGGCCGGGCCGAAACCCTTTACGGCATGAAGCAGGATATAACCGAGGACCGGGCCCGCTGGGAGGTCCTGCGCGCGCTGGCCGAATGCGACCCCCTGACCGGAATTGCCAACCGTGCCCGGTTCCAGCGTTTCCTCGATAACCCCGCCGACGAGCCGGCCCCCGTTCGCGTCGGCGCGCTCATCCTGTTCGATCTCGACGGCTTCAAGCAGATCAACGACCGCTGGGGCCACGCCGCCGGCGATGCCTGCCTTGTCGCGTTCGGCAGGCGTTTGCGGCGGGCCTTCCCGCAGGCAATTCTGGTCTCGCGCATCGGCGGCGACGAATTTGCGGTCCTACTTCCGCCGGTCGGCTCGCCAGCGACGGTCGAACGCGACCTGCGCGTGTTGACTCAAGGCCTTCTCGGCCCCGTCCCCTGGAACGGCGATCTGCTGCCCATCGGCGCCTCGGTCGGCATCGCCTTCACCTCGCGCACCGCCGAACTCGACCCCAACCAATTGTTCCTCACGGCCGATCGGCAGCTCTACGCCGCCAAGAAAGCCGCCTCCGCCCCGCGCGTTTGGGCCTGACGCCAAACCGCTATCCGGTCATCGAAAGCAGCGCCTGCCCCCTACCGTTCCCGCCCGGAACGTGGCAAACAACACCCATGAGCACCCTCACAACAATCGGCTTTGATGCCGACGACACGCTTTGGGAAAACGAGCACTTCTTCCGGCTCACCGAAGCCCATTTTTCCGAATTGCTGGCTGATTATGCCGAGCCTGAAATCCTCGCCTCGCGCCTGCTCGAAGCTGAAAAGCGCAACCTTGCCCATTACGGTTTCGGCATAAAGGGGTTCACCCTCTCAATGATCGAGACCGCCATCGAGATCACCGATGGCAAGGTGCCCGGCGACACCATCGGCCGCATCGTCGCCGCCGGCCGCGAAATGCTCAGTCATCCGGTCAACACCCTGCCCCACGTCCACGAGACGCTCGAAGCCCTCACCGCCAGCCACACCCTGGTGCTGATCACCAAGGGCGACCTGTTCGATCAGGAGCGCAAGCTGGCCCAGTCGGGCCTTGGCGATTTTTTCAACGCCGTCGAGATCGTCTCCGACAAATCCCCCTCAACCTACGCCACCGCCTTCGCCCGCCACGGCGACGGCCCCGACCGCGCCATGATGGTGGGAAATTCCCTGCGCTCGGACGTCCTCCCCGCCATCGAAGCGGGCGGCTGGGGCACCTACGTCCCCCACGAACTCACCTGGGACTACGAGCGCGCCGAGGAACCGGGCAACGTCCCCCGCTTCACCAAAATTGAAACGCTGGCAGAGCTCCGGCCTCTGATCGAACGCCTCAAGGGCTAGAGCGTGTCCAGCAGAAGTGGAAACGGTTTTGCGGTTCGGACACGCGACAAAACAAAGGTTTAGAGCCGGGGATTTGATTCTATCAAATCCTGAACGGCTCTAAGGCTTACCCAGTGAGCGGTCCCGCAATGATCGAGTTCGAATTCCGACGCCGAGCCGGCCTTTATACGGCCCTGCGTGCTCGAAGCTCCTCCTTGAACAGCTCGAACGCCGTCGTCCCCTTCCGATCGGGGTAATAGAGATGGTAGCCGGCGAACGGCTCGCACCACGGCTCCAGCAGGCGAATGAGCCGGCCATCGGCAATCGGCGCCGCCACCAGATCGTCCAGAATGTAGAGGATGCCGAAGCCCTCGAGGGCGGCGGCCACCAGCAGGTCGCCGTCGTTGAACACCGGCCCGCGGCCTGGCGTGACCGTCACCGCATGGCCGTCGCGCTCGAACGACCACGGAGACAGATCGCCATGCGCGTCGCAGTAGGCAATGCACCGATGCGCCGTGAGGTCGGCGGGCTTTATTGGAGCTGGATGGTCGCGCAGATAGCTGGGAGCGGCCACCACCGCGACGCGAAGCGGGGGCCCTATCGGAAGCGCGATCATGTCCTTTTCCAGCCGCTCGCCCAGCCGAACACCCGCATCGTAGCGGCCCGCAACCACGTCCGTCATCCCATCCTCCACGCACACCTGCACCTCGATGCCGGGGTGGCGGCGCATGAAAGCCGGCAGCATCGGCCACAGCACCGTGTCGGCGGCGTGCTTGCCCGTCGTGATCCGGACGGTACCAATCGCTGCCCCACGCGCCTGGGACAGCGCCTCGATCTCGTCGTCCAGCCCGGCCAGTGCCGGCGACAGGGTGGCGAGCAGGCGTTCGCCGGCAGCGGTCGGGGCGACGCTGCGCGTCGTGCGGGAGAGAAGGCGAAAACCGAGCTGGCCCTCCAGCCGCTTCATGGTTTGACTCAACGCCGACTGCGTGACCCCGAGCCGCCTCGCGGCACGCGTGAAGCTTTGGTCGGAAGCGATCGCTGCGAAAACGGCGAGGTCGCCGAGCTGGTCCGGACGCATTGATGATCCCCGCTACTGGAGCCTATTACTGATTAGGCCATTGTTTTGATCAATTAGCAGAACTAACTAGTCAGGACCAGTGAAAGAAGCGAGGAACAGGCGATGAGCAAGGTTTGGTTGGTGACGGGCGCAAGCCGGGGGCTTGGACGCGAGATCGCGCGCGCGGCGCTCGATGCGGGCGAAACGGTAGTGGCAACGGCGCGGTCCGCCGACGCGGTGCGCGATGCCTTCGCGGGCGAACACCACCGCCTGCACGCCCTCGCGCTCGATATCACCGACGCCCGGGCCGCGACCTCGGTCGCCGCCGAGACCGTCGAGCGGTTCGGTGCGATCGACGTGCTGGTCAACAATGCCGGCTATGCCGAGTTGGGTTTCTTCGAGACCTTCACCGATGCCGCGGTGCGGCGTCAGTTCGAGGTCAACCTGTTCGGTACGATGAATGTCGCGCGCGCGGTCGCCCCCCACATGCGGCAGCGTCGCTCTGGCCTCATCGTCACCATCTCGTCGGTCAGCGGGCTGGTCTCCAACGGCGGGGGCGCGGTCTACTCCGCGTCGAAATTTGCCGTCGAAGGATGGATGGAGGGCTTTGCCCAGGAGCTGGCACCGATGGGCGTCCGCTCTCTCCTGGTCGAGCCGGGGATGCTGCGCACTGAGTTCATGGACCGCAAGTCGGCGCGCTTCGGCAGCATCGACATTCCAGACTATGCAGAGGCGATCGCGCAGTATCGCGCGTTCGTGGACGGGGCGAACGGCAACCAGCCGGGCGATCCGAAGCTGCTCGCCGCACGGATCGTGGCTCTTGCTTCACAGGGCGAGGTACCGTCACGGCTCGTATTCGGCGACGACGCCAGGCAGTGGGCCGGTGCCAAGGTCGACCAATTGCGGCAGGAGATCACCCGGTCAGCCGAGCGCGGATGATACGACAGACCGAATCCGGTGGTGATTGCTCGGTCCGCGGCAGTGACCCTCGCGCCGCCCAACCGAAGCTCCGACAGAACGGTCGGGGCCGGACCGAAAAGAGCCGGTTCCGGGCACGGCGCCGGGCGCGACGATGGAGGATTGCCACTGCATTCTCCCACCATCGCCCCGGCTCCGATCGGGCACTCCAATCGGTAGCATCGGTTCAAAACCCGCGCCTTACCCCTTGATCGGAATCCAGATTTCCAGCCCGCCATGCCCGGTCCTGGGGTCGAACTTTTCGTCGTAAAGCTCGAACATCGGTGCATCGCCGTCGGGGGTATCGGCGCTGGCGGGCATATACCGGCTCCAGATGGCATTCATCGTGTGCCGCAATTCCGAAATATGCCTCTTGTGCGCAAAGGCGAGGTAGGATCGGGCGGCCAGCTTGATGACGTCAAGTTCGGCGGGCACATCACCGGGCTGCTCGACGGCAACACCGCAGGTATAGCGAAAAGTCCCCTCGGCCTCGTCGAACCCGTCGCACACGCCATACCAGAGGCCCTTGCGCTCCCCCAGCGTGCCCTCGAAGGGTTGGAACTCCACCCATTGCGCGGGAATGCCGCCCACCTCGCGATATTTGTACCGCCGGCTCAACCCGACGATGGTCAGCGGTCCGCTCCGCTCGCGCCGCGGTTCTTCCAGTTCGATTATCGTTTCGTTTGCTCTGTCCATTCTGATGGGCTCCACAAGCAGGGTTTGATCCACCGCGCCTCCATCCCGCACCGTCTCGGGCGTTACGCCGAACCGGTCGCGAAAGGCACGGGTAAAGGCTTCGTGGGACCCGTATCCCGCTTCGAGCGCCACATCGAGTATGCTGGGCGCACCCGCCGCGAGTTGCCTTGCCGCTTCGGTCAACCGCCGGCCCCGCAGATAGTCGATGACCGGATATCCGGTTGCCGCTGCAAAGCCGCGGCACATATGAAACCGCGACACTCCGCAGGCTGCGGCGATTTCATCGAGCCCAACCCCTTTGCGGAAATTGCTCTCGATATACCAGATCACCTTGCCCACGAACCGCACGGACATATCCCTTGATGCCTTTACCGCCCCACCATTGCGCCAACCGCCAGCCCCCGGCTTGACCGCGCTTGCGCTTTTCGCCCGGGCGGTCGAAATACCTGTAGCGCCCGCCTCCCCTTCGCTTTCCCGGCGAAAGCCGGGATCCATGGGCGCCGCCGGAAACACCGGCCCTTCGGTTCGTGCTGCGGCGATCGGGCGGGATGGCAAGGCAACCGTTCCGGCCGCACCCTCGCAAACCTAAAGCCCGATGCCGCCGACCGGCTCGGTCTCAAACCTGTTGTCGAACCCCGCGATCAACGGTCGCGCCTGGGCGATGGCATCCTGCACCGCCGTCAGTTCCAGCGATGCCTTGTGGCTTTCGGGACTATCCCACACTTCGGTTACCCAGATTCCGTCCGGGTGCTCCTTGCACCGCGCAACGATATAAATATGGCACCCCGGCATGCGCCCGCCGGCGCTTTCCTTGAGAATGGCCATCAACTCCTCGCGCCGCCCCTCCGTCGCGATCATCCGTCCGATCAATCCATACATCTTTCCTCCAGTCCCCGGCACGGGCGAACGCGTGCCTCACCTCGCCGGGGGAACAACACTCGCCTACCCTGCCGCGAATGGCAAATTTTCACGGGTTTCCAATATTTTCCAATTTAGAACAAACATGGAACGAAATTTCACTCAAGTCCATAGCTTTTACGGCCAATGTTGACTTATCGGTGTGCCCGTTTCACAACCCGCGCCAGTCCAGCGAAAGTGACGCCAATGCCCCAGGATCAGATCTCCACCCCGCTCACAAAGGACCAGGCCTATGCCCTTGTCGACGCCGTGATGGACCGCGACGATCTGGCCCTCACCGCCTCGGCCCACGAGAACGAGGACACCGGCGAATGGGTATTCCAGGCCACCTGTGACAGCCCGCCAGATATCACCGCTTTCGAGGCTCTTGCCCGCGAAATTCTCGGCGGAGATGTCGGCTTTGCCATTGATCCTATTGATGAAAATGCCGATTGGGTGTCACGCTCGCTCGAGGGCCTAAAACCCGTGACAGCCGGCGGATTCTACGTCTATGGCAGCCATGAGACGGACGCCCTGCCGCGCGGCCTGATCCCCATCCGCATCGACGCCGCCCAGGCCTTCGGCACCGGCCACCACGAAACCACAACCGGCTGTCTCGAAGCCATCGAGCGCGTCCTCAAGCGCAAGAAACCCATGCGCCCCATAGACGTCGGCACCGGCACCGGCATCCTCGCCATCGCCGTCGCCAAACGCCGCAAACTCCCCGTCATCGCCTCCGACATAGACCCCCTCGCCGTCCGCATCACCCAGGAAAACGCCCGCTCGAACGGCGTCGGCCACATGATCGTCCCCGTCGATGCCGCAGGTCTCGATCACACGACGATCCGGGGCAACGCACCCTACGATCTCATAATCGCCAATATCCTGGCCGGTCCACTGGTTGAACTTTCCCCCGATATCGGCCGCATCGCCGACCGCGGCGCCGCCATCATCCTCTCGGGCCTGCTCAACACCCAGGCGCAGCGCGTCATCGCCGCCTATAACCGCCAGGGCATGGTGCTCAAGGATCGTATCGTCCGCAAGGACTGGACGAGCCTGATCCTTGAAAAAGCATAACAAAAAGCCCCGGCGGCTGGCGGGCCGTAGGGGCTCATGCTTACGGTAGTGCTGAGGGGCAAATCAGCCCCATGCGACTCTATTCGGCCGCGCCCTTCTTGGACGTGCCGAAGTCACACCCGTAAATCCGCGTATAGCGATCGACCTGACGAGCCGCTTCACGGCTGCGGGCTTCGATCATGGCATCCAGTGCCTTGCGGAAGAAGCTCTTGTCTTCAACCATGTCATCTCTCCTTGCTTGGCAAATTCGGGTAACCTTTGCCTTCGAGACAATAGATAGAGCCATTCGCTTCTGTTAGTTAGACCTCAAAGCGAAACCCAGCCATGCCGGAAGCGCATGGACGGTTAACGAGAAAGTCCATCATGCAAGACTACGCCGCCATCCCGGACGCGAAATTTCAGACCTTCGACGAAAAATCGAACCCCGCCCAGGTCGCCCCGCGCCTTTCCGCCCTCAGGACCACCTTCGCAGACCTCGAGATCGACGGATTTCTGATCCCGCGCACCGATGTTCACCAGGGCGAATATGTCCCCGATTGCGACGCGCGCCTTGCATACCTCACCGGGTTCACAGGCTCGGCGGGCATGGCCGTGGTGACGAACGATCTCGCAGCCCTGTTCGTGGACAGCCGCTATACGCTTCAGGCCCCCGCCCAGACCGACACCGCGCTGGTTTCCATCCACGACACGACGACGACCAATCCCGGGGACTGGATGGCCGAAAACCTTCCCTCAGGCTCCCGTATCGGGTTCGACCCCTGGCTGCACACGCCGGGCCGCCTGGCATCGATCAGAGGGCCATTGGAAAAGGCGGGCATTGAGCTTGTACCCGTCGCCAATCCCATCGATGCGATTTGGACAGACCGGCCAGCGCCCCCGCAGGGACCGATTGACGTGCTCGGCCACAACCGCACCGGCAAGCCCACCGCCGAAAAGCTCGCCGAACTGCGCGCAACGATGGTCAAGGAGGACGCGGCAGCCGTCGTTCTCACCTTGCCGGAATCGCTGTGCTGGCTGTTCAACATCCGTGGCCGCGACGTTCCCCACAATCCGTTCGTTCTCGGTTTTGCCATAGTCCCCGCTGAAGGAAGGCCGACCCTGTTTCTCGCCGACAACAAGCTCACCGACGAGAACCGCTCCGCCCTGTCCGATATCGCCGAACTTATGAGCAAGGACGGATTTGAAGCCACACTTGCCGATCTGGCTAAACAGGGCCGCGCCGTCTGGTTTGATCCGGAAACCGCGCCGGTCCAGGTCAAATCGGTGCTTTCGAACGGCGCGCGCCTGATCGAAAAGCGCGATCCCGTGCTGTTGCCCAAGGCCAAAAAGAACGATGTCGAACTGGCAGGCATGCGCGAAGCCCATAAGCTCGACGGTATCGCCTTCGCCAAATTTCTCGCCTGGTTCGATGAGGCAGCGCCCCATGGCGGGCTGACGGAAATCGACATCGTCAAGATGCTCGAAGCCTATCGGCGCGAGGAGCGGACCGCTGTCGATGTGAGTTTTGAAACCATCTCGGGCTCAGGCCCCAATGGTGCCATCGTCCATTACCGCGTGTCGGAAAAAACCAACCGCACCCTCAATCCCGGGGAATTGATGCTCGTCGATTCCGGCGCTCAATATCTCTCGGGCACCACCGACATCACCCGCACAATGGCCACCGGCCCGGTCACCACGCAGCAAAAGGACCATTTTACGAGGGTCCTCAAGGGCATGATCGCCATCTCGCGCGCCCGGTTCCCCAAAGGCACCAACGGCGCGCAGATCGATATTCTCGCCCGCCAGTTTCTCTGGCAGGTGGGCCTCACCTTCAACCATGGCACAGGCCACGGCGTCGGCGCGTTCCTCTCGGTCCATGAAGGCCCGGCGGGGATTTCCCCGCGCTACACAGTGCCCTTCGAGCCCGGCATGATCCTCTCCAACGAGCCCGGCTATTATCTTGAGGGCCAGTACGGCATCCGCATCGAGAATCTCATCATCGTGCAGGAAAGCGAAATTGCCCCCGGTTATCTCGACTTTGAGACCTTGACGCTGGCACCCATCGACAGGCGCCTTGTCGCTGTCGACATGCTCGAAACCGCCGAACGTGACTGGCTCAATGCCTATCACGCCCGCGTCGCCCGCGAAATCGGTCCGCATCTCGACGATAGCGCACGGCGCTGGCTGGAGCAGGCCACCGCACCGCTTTAGCAAGACTGCCCGGCGCCCCGATCACATCGTCGGCCCCGGCGGCATTGTATTGCGCCCGTCAAGCCGCGCTATTTCGAGCGCATAGACGTCGACGCCCACGAGGCACCGCGCGTTGACCGATATTCTGTCGCGATAGCCGGTCCGGAAGACCGCAGTGCCGCAAGTCGGGCAAAAATGGTGCCCGCCATCCGCGTCGCGCCACAGATAGACCGAGAGCCGGCGCTTTTGCGTCACGAGCCGCACCGTTTCCACCGGCACCTTCCAGTGAATGAACCCCGATCGCGCGCAGGTCGAACAATTGCATTCCTCGAGCCGCCCCAATTCATGGGACACTTCAAGTTCGATTTCGCCGCAATGGCAGGAAAGCTTGTGGGTCTCCGCCATGTCCCGGTGCTCCTCTTATCGCGCTAATTGAACCAGGCCGCGTAATTCCAGATCGAACCACCGAACACCCCATTGGCCGCGGCAAAGGACTCCGCATCCGCGACATCGCCCTCCTTGAGATAGGGCAAGGCATCAAGGCCGGTAAACAGCAGCACCGCATCGGTCCGCTCGGCATTCTCGAACCACGCGGCAAGATCGAAACCGAGACCGCCATAGCGCCAGTGTGGCAAAAGCAGCTCGCCCCGCAATATGGCTTCGGAAACGTCCAGCGTCTCGCGCCACGCCTCGACCATCTCCTTGGTCACGGCCATCTCGGGCGCCAGCGGCGTCTGGTAGGGCGAGGGAATGAATTCGAGATGATCGTCGGTTTCGGCAAGGATTGAATTCCAGTTGCGCCGCGAAAGATCGAGCACGCTGAAAAGTCTGTCCCTTGCGCCAATCAGTCGGTCCCGATCGATGATGGGCCAGTTGATCGTGTGGATCATGGCGATCGCATCGGCCAGCAATGCATCGCTGTCGCTGTCCATGAACAACTGCCCGGCGTTGGGATAGGTCTCCATCGGCAACCCGGCCCCAGGGAACAGCCGGTGTAGCGCCGCGTTGAAGAAATTCTCAAAATCATGGGCCAAAAGAAAATCCGACTGGGTCGCCAGAACCTGCGAATACCCCGCCAGCCAGATGGCATCGGATCCATCGAAAGCGAAGCTGGTGGCCGGCAGCCCCAGTTCAGGCGCCATTCCCGATCCCATATCGAGCCGCTGTCCGGCGCCGGCCGCCATCGCCAGGAAAGCGCCCACCGATTCCGCCTCACCCACCTCCCCGTCACCATCGATATCGATGCGGATTCGCGTGACGTCGATTTCGACGGAAAAATCGCCTTCCGCCGCGGTCAGCAACAAGGGTATGGCCGTATCCAGATCATCGGAAAACGCTTCGAGATAGCTCCGCAAGCCTTCATAGGTCAGCGGTTCGGGCGTCCTTTCCTCTCCCTCTGTCCCCATCATCCCGAAAAAAGGGCTCACCGCTATCCCCCGCTCCGGGTCGAATCCGTGCGCATAAAGCGGCTGCACAAGATTTTCGATGCTCGAAAACAATGTGAGAGCACCAACACCGAATGCCGCTTCCGCGTCATCATCGGCCAGCGCTTCCATCGCCACCAGCCCCTCGGCAAGCCTGCCGGAATAGAGATGATCGCGCAAAACATCGGCCGGCCTCTCCTGCGCGGCGGCACCGGTGATCGCGCCGAAAAACATAATGATTGCCAGCCAGACCTTGCCCATCATGCCTGCCCTGTCCTCTCGAACCACTCATCTTCCGAGATAACCTCGACCCCCAGGCTCTCTGCCTGCTTGAGCTTGCTGCCCGCGCCCGGCCCGGCCACCACGAGATCGGTCTTGGCCGAAACCGAACCTGAAACCTTGGCGCCCAGCCGCTCGGCCATCGCCTTGGCTTCGGTCCGCGACATGCGCTCTAAACTGCCGGTAAACACGACCGTCTTGCCTGCCACCGCGCTATCAGCGGAAATGCTGACAACATAGTCTTTCGGCTTCACCTCGGCGAGCAGCGCGTCGATGGCCTTCTCGTTGCGCTCATTGGCAAAAAAGCCCGTGACCGATTGCACGACGGTGTCGCCGACACCATCGATCCCCAGCAACGTGTTATAGGCTTCCGCATCGCCCTTTCCGGCCCGGAAAGCCATTTCCCGAAATGCTTCGAAGTTCGAGAACGTCTTGGCAAAAAGCGCCGCTGTGGACTCACCCACATGGCGGATGCCGAGCGCGAAAATGAACCGGTCCAGTTCCGGCTCACGCCGCGCGTCGATGGCCGCAAAAAGCTTTTTGGCGGAGGTCTCGCCCCACCCCTCCTGATCCTTGAGCTTTTTCAAGCTCCTTGTGTCCTCTTCGGCCAGCCTGAAGATATCGGCCGGCTCCCTGATCCGCCCTTCCGCGTGGAAGGCGGCGATCTGCTTATCCCCCAACCCGTCGATGTCCAGCGCATTGCGGGAAACGAAATGCTTCAAATTCTCGACCGCCTGCGCGGGACAGATCAGCTCCCCCGTACACCGCCGCCGCGCATCGAGCTTTCCGGTTTTCGGATTGACCTCGCGCACCGCCTCCGACCCGCATTCGGGACAGACATGGGGAAACTCGAACGGCTTGGATTGGGCTGGCCGCTTGTCGGGCACCACAGCGACGATCTGCGGGATCACGTCCCCGGCCCTCTGCACGATAACCGTGTCGCCCTCGCGGATATCGTACCCCTCGCGAATCTCGGCCCCGAAGCTGTCGCGTCCCGCGATATAATCCTCATTGTGCAGCGTCGCGTTTTCCACCACCACGCCGCCCACCGTCACCGGCTGCAGCCGAGCGACAGGCGTCAGCGTACCCGTCCGCCCCACCTGAATATCGATCTTGTGCAGTATTGTCGTCGCCTGCTCGGCGGGAAATTTGTGCGCGATCGCCCAGCGCGGCGCCCGCGCCACGAACCCCCAGCGCTGCTGCAGATCGAGCCTGTCGAGCTTGTACACAACCCCGTCGATGTCATAGCCCAGCGTCGCGCGCTGTTCTTCGATGGACCGGTAATGACCGAGCAGGTCTTCAACGCTTGTGGTGCGGATCATCAGTGGATTGATGACAAAGCCCCACTCGCCCAGCCTTTGCACCGCCTCATACTGCGTATCGGCAATCGGCGCGCTGACCTGTCCCCAGGCATAGGCGAAAAACTTCAAGTTCCGTTTGGCGGTAACCGAAGGGTCCTTCTGACGCAGCGACCCCGCCGCCGTGTTGCGCGGATTGACATAATCCTGCCCGCCCTCTTCCGCAGAGCGTTTCTTGAGCGCCGCGAAATCGGCATGGGTCATGTAAACTTCGCCGCGCACCTCGAGCACGTCGGGCCACCCCGCGCCCGAAAGCTTTTTGGGAACGTCGGCTATGGTCTTGAGGTTTTCGGTGATGTCCTCGCCCTCGGTCCCATCCCCTCTTGTCGCGCCGCGCACGAAAATCCCGTTTTCATAACGAAGCGAGGCCGACAGCCCGTCAATCTTGGGCTCCGCCGTAAACGCCAGTTCCAGATTTTTGTCGCGCTCGAAAAATTTCCGCCCGCGCTGAACAAAATCGGCGACATCCGCATCGTCGAATGCATTGCCCAGCGACAGCATCGGCACCGCATGCCGCACCTTGGCAAATCCGTCGACCGGCGCCGCGCCCACGCGCTCCGACAAGGAATCGGCGCGCCGCAATTCGGGAAACCGCGTTTCGATTTCCATATAGCGCCGCCGCGCGGCATCATACTCGGCGTCAGAAATATCGGGCGCATCGTCCTGATAATAGGCTCTGTCGGCCTTTTCGATCAGCCGGTGCAGGCGGTCGAGTTCACTCTTTGCGTCTTCCAGCGACAGCTCGTCCACCGGCAAATCGATACTCACGACACCACTCTCCTAAACGCCAACTTCGCGCATGAGCCGCTGCGCTGCCGCACGAGCTTCCTCGGTAATCGTCGCCCCGGCCAGCATGCGTGCCACCTCTTCGCCCCGTGTCTCGATATCGAGCGGCCGCACATGAGTGCGCATGAACGCGCCTTCCTCTATGGCCTGCTTTTCGATCAGCAGATGGGTCTGCGAGCGCGCTGCGACCTGAGGCGCATGGGTAACGGTCAGCACCTGCACCGATTGCGCCAGCCGCGCCAGCCGCTTGCCGATCGCATCGGCGACGGCCCCGCCCACACCGGTATCGATCTCGTCGAAAATCAGCACCGGCACCGAGCCCTTGTCCGCCAGGACCACTTTGAGCGCCAGAAGGAACCGCGACAGCTCGCCCCCCGATGCCACCTTCATCATCGGCCCCGGCGTCGTGCCCGGATTGGTCTGCACGTGAAATGCGATCTGGTCGATCCCGTGCGGTGAAATCCGCTCTTTATCAACCTGCCGATCCACGATGAACTTTGCCGCCCCCAATTTGAGGTCGGGCAACTCTGCCTCGACGGCCTTGCTCAGCCCGCTGGCCGCTTTTTCGCGGGCCTTGGAGAGCTTTGCCGCCGCCTCACGATACTCCGCACCGGCGTCCCTCAGTTCGGCCTCCAGCACCACAAGCGTTTCTGCACCGGTTTCGAGCGCTTCAATGTCGCCAGCATATTTCGCCAGCACCTCGGACAAGGCGTCAGCGTCGACCTGATGCTTGCGCGCCGCCGCCCGCAGTGCGAACAGCCTCTCCTCGACCTGCTCGAGTTCGCGCGGGTCGAACGCCATCTCCCGCCGGATCGCATCAAGCGCCTCGCTCGCCGCATCGAGTGCGACAAGCGCCTGATCGACGGCATCGGCCATGGGCGCAAACAGCGCCGCCTCGGCCTCCGATTTCCGCGTTAGTCGTCGCAACAGCATGGCCAGCGTTGGCCCGGGCGCGTTGGTGCCGTTGAGAATTTCGTCGGCGTCATTGACCTCGCCCGCCGCCTTTTCAAGCCCCATGAGCCATTGCCGGCGCTCCGAAAGCGTGACTTCCTCGCCGACTTCGGGCTTGAGGGCCGACAATTCCTCGACCACGTGCCGCGCATATTCTTCCTCGCGCGCTGCCTGCTCCACCCGCGCCCGCTGCACGTCGACGGCCTTCTGGGCCGCCACCAGCCGCCCGTGCGCGGCCGACACGGCCGCCAGATCGGCCTCATAATCACCGAAACTGTCGAGCAGCACCCGGTGGGTTGCAGCATCCACAAGCGCCCGGTCATCGTGCTGGCCATGGATTTCCACCAACAGCCCGCCAATCGATTTCAGAAGCCCCGCCGAAACCGGCTGATCGTTGACAAAAGCTCGCGTGCGTCCGTCCGCGTGCTGGACGCGCCGCAGGATGATCTCTGCATCGTCCTCGATCTCGTTTTCGCGCAGCAGAACCCGCGCCGGATGGCTTTCGGGTAGGGCGAGCACCGCCACGACCTGCCCGCTATCGGCTCCCTTGCGCACCAGCGCGGCATCCCCTCGTCCGCCCAGCGCCAGTGTCAGCGCATCGAGAAGGATCGATTTGCCCGCACCCGTTTCGCCGGTCAGGACAGTCATTCCCGTCTCGAACGCCAGGTCGAGTTGATCGATCAGAACGATATTGCGGACCGAAAGCGTGTTCAGCATCGCTCCCGCTTCTCCCGTTCGTTGTTGGCTCTGACTTGTACCCCGCAAGGCGCCCCCGCTGCAAACCTCGAACGCGAGATTCACACCGCTGAGAATGCGAACATTACAGGAACAAATTGCAACCGACAAGCGCCTGCAAAAATGCCCCGGCCGGTGGCCGGGGCATCGTCAAACCTTGCATTGGGCCGGGACCTATTGGTCCGCCATCCAGTTGCCCGTCATCATTTGTGGCGAGAGGCCCTGGTTCTGCAGCAGATTAAAGCCCCGCTGATACCATTCGGAATTTGGATAATTGGTGCCCAGCACCGCCGTGGCGGTCTGTGCCTCACCCACAAGGCCGAGCGTGAGATAGGCCTCTGTGAGCCGGAACAGCGCTTCTTCGACATGGGTCGAGGTCTGGTGATCTTCGACCACGACACGGAAGCGGTTGATTGCCGCCGTATATTGCCCATTGCCCAGATAGTAGCGGCCGACGCTCATTTCCTTGCCGGCAACCTGATCGCGGGCGATCAGCAACATCTGGCGCGATTCCTGGGCATAGCGGGAATCGGGATAATTCGACTGCAACTGGGTGAACGTCTCGATCGTGTCCTGCGCCAATTCCTGATCGCGCGTGATATCGGTGATCTGCTCGAAATTGGCGCTGCCTTTGAGGAAAAGGATATAGGGCACTTCCGAGGAGCGCGGATAGAGCGCCAGGAACTGATCGGCTTGCCTTACGGTCTCCGCATAGCGGGCGAGGCGGAAATTGGCAAAGACCTGCATCACCTTGGCGCGTTCGTTGACGTCCGAGAACGGGTTCTGCCGCTCAAGCGTTTCCAGATCCTCGATGGCCGCTATGTAGCGGTTGTTTTCCATATTGGTGACAGCACTTGCATAAAGCTGGTCGGCGGGCACCAAGGGCTCTTCGTCCGCGGTACGGGAAAAGATCGACATGGGCGAGCAGGCGGCAAGCACCCCAACGAGGGCCATGGCCACGGCCATCTTCCAAATCCTTGGCGCCTTGCTTGGTCTGGCTATGATATTCACGAAAAACTCCGTCCTCATGGCCCGGGGCAGAAACCGTGACCCGCGCGTGCCCACAACCCGCTAGCGGGCAATCTGTTCAAAACTGTGACGGGGTTATCGCCTATTCAACCGATGGAACGCAAGTAGGGCTCGACAGACAGCCTGTCGGGAAGGTCGCCCAGCGCTTCCATTTCGAGCGGCAGCGCGTCTGCCTCGAGAATTTCGTAATTGGCCTCGCTGGCGAAAAGCGATTTGAGCACAAGCGCATTGAGCCCGTGCCCGCCCTTGTAGGACTTGAACCGCCCATAAATCGGCAGTCCGGCCAGCGCCAGATCCCCCACCGCGTCGAGCAGCTTGTGGCGGACGAACTCGTCCTCGAACCGCAACCCGTCGGGGTTGACGATCTTTTCTTCCTCGATGGCAATTGAATTTTCGAGGCTCGACCCGAGGGCATAACCGGCCTGACGCAACACCTTGGCCTGCGCGACGAACCCGAAGGTACGGGCCGGCGCCACCTCGATGGCGAATTTGCGCGGCGACCAGTCAAAGATCATACGTTCGCGGCCGATCACCTTGGAGTTGAAATCGATCTCAACGTCGAAGGCGCGCCCGTTATAGGCTTCGAGCATCGCAAAGGCATCGTTGTCGCGCACCGTTACCGAGCGCAGGATGCGAATGAACTTCTTACGCTGCGGCTGGATCGAAATACCCGCATCGAGCACCGCATCCACGAACGGCTCGGCACTGCCGTCGATGATGGGGCATTCCTCACCCCACACAACGATCTCGGCGTTGTCGATGCCCAGCCCGTTCAGCGCGGCCAGCACGTGCTCGACGGTCGCCACGCTGATCGAATTGCCCAGGTCGATAACCGTGCACAACGAGGTCCGGCTGACCCGCGAATGATCGATCTTGACGCTTGCTGACTGCGTACCGTCATCGAGCATGCGAGTGAGCGTATAGCCCGTGTCGGCGGCAGCCGGATTGATGACAAGGCGCGACGGCTTGCCATTATGCACGCCGATTCCAGCAAATTCCGCAGGACGCGTCAGCGTGCATTGGCGCACGGTGTTGTTTTTCATTGGTACTCCGGGCCCTTTTGTTGGCGAATGGCCCAATCGCCCTAATAACGAAGATCGGCCTGACACGAAACCCGTGTCAGGCCGATTTAAAGCCTAAATGGCAATTTTGGATTAACCGTGGCGCTTGAGAAACGCCGGGATTTCAAGTTGTTCCTTCTGCGGCGCACGGGCCGGAGCACGTCCATGTGCGTCGAGTTGCCCCACCGCGCCTTCCGCCTGTGGCCGCGGAGCGGCCGGACGGGACGGAGCGGCCTCGATGGCGCTGCGGGCAGCGGCATCGTCGAACTGGGGCTGCACGCGTTCACCATTGGTATGCTGTTCAGCCTCACCGCCCAGGCTCAGCCCGACATTGGAAGCCAGGCGGCGGAACAGGGCACGCGCATTGCGCGGCTCTTCGCTCCTCGGCTGTTCCATCTGCTGACGCCCCACCGGCGGCATGTCTTCGGCACGCGGGATACGGCGTTGCAATTGCGGGCGTTCGGCGCCCGAAGGCACGTACGGCTTGGGCATTGCCGCCTCTGGCGCGCGCTGGGCTTCCTCCACCGGCTGGCGCACGGGCGCAGCAGGGGTGTAGGGCTCGATCGTAACGCCATTATCCTCGGCCTGCCGGGCCGCGGTTGCCGCTGCCGCAGCAGCCGAATTTCCATCCTTGATCGCCTGGGCAACCGCAGCTTCGAACTGATCGTCGCTCATGTGGGCGCTGGCCTGGGCCGGTGCAGCGGGCTGCTCGGACCGCGGAACCGGGGCCGATGCGGGAGCGGCGACGGCCTCAGGAACCCGTTTGGCCTGTAGCGGCTGGCGGTTGGCATTGGGCTTTACCGGGTCGAGCGCCTGAACCATCAGAGCATCGGTGCCGGTCGCAACGACCGAAACGCGGACCTTGCCCTGCAGCGACTCGTCGAAGGTCGCACCCAGAATGATATTGGCATCGGAATCCACTTCCTCGCGGATACGCGAAGCGGCTTCATCGACCTCGTAGAGCGTCATGTCCTTGCCGCCGGTGATCGAGATCAAAAGCCCGCGCGCGCCCTGCATGGAAACATCGTCGAGCAGCGGATTGGCGATGGCAGCTTCGGCGGCGTGACGCGCACGATCTTCGCCCTCGGCCTCGCCCGTCCCCATCATTGCCTTGCCCATGCCGCGCATCACGGCGCGCACGTCGGCGAAGTCGAGGTTGATGAGCCCTTCCTTGACCATCAGGTCGGTGATGCAGGCAACGCCCGAGAACAGCACCTCATCGGCCATCGCGAAAGCGTCGGCAAACGTGGTCTTCTCATTGGCCACCCGGAACAGGTTCTGGTTCGGAATGACGATCAGCGTATCGACGTGACGATGGAGTTCATCGATCCCCTCGTCGGCCAGTTTCATGCGACGATTGCCTTCGAACTGGAACGGCTTGGTGACCACACCGACGGTCAGGATGCCCTGCTCGCGCGCCGCACGCGCCACGACCGGCGCCGCGCCCGTTCCCGTCCCGCCGCCCATGCCGGCGGTAATGAACACCATATGCGAGCCCGAAAGGTGATCGTTGAGCTCGTCGAAACTTTCTTCAGCCGCCGCGCGCCCCACTTCGGGGTGCGAACCGGCGCCAAGGCCCTCGGTCACGCCGACGCCCAGTTGAATGACGCGTTGCGCTCGGGACAGAGCCAGCGCCTGCGCGTCTGTATTGGCCACAACGAACTCGACACCCTCGAGGCCCGAGTTAATCATGTTGTTGACCGCGTTGCCGCCCGCACCACCGACGCCAAAGACGGTGATTCGCGGCTTAAGTTCTTGGATTCCCGGAATCTGTAGGTTGATTGTCATCTCTGGCCTCATAGTGGCTGTATGGCAAAGATGTAGCGCTCAATTCGTTAACCGGGCCCTAACAAAGCTACCGATTTCGTTAACCAATCTGCAAAATGCGAGACTTGACAGCCACAAAGTCACCGCATGTTAAGCATGATTTGCCCCGCCCCCGAAAGCACCCGCTTGACTCTGCTGCTTGCTCGTATATAACCATACAAGAATATAACATATTGGTTTTAAATGGAGCAGGAACAATGTCCAAAATCACTCCCAGCCTTTGGTTCGACAACAACCTCGAACAGGCGATGGAATTTTACGCCTCGGTCTTCCCCGACACCAAAATCCATGGCACCACGCGCTACACCGAAGGTGGCATGGGCGAGCCGGGTACGGTCATGACCGGCGATTTCGAAATTCTCGGCCAACGTTTCAACGCCATAAACGGCGGGCCGCACTTCAAATTCTCCGAGGCCATATCCTTCATCATCGACTGCGCCGATCAGGCCGAGGTCGATTATTACTGGGACAAGCTCACCCAGGGCGAGGGCGCCGAAAGCCAGTGCGGCTGGGTCAAGGACAAGTTTGGCGTCTCCTGGCAGATCGTGCCCAAGGCCCTCTACCGCACGGTCACAGGCAAGGACCCCGAAGGCGCAATGCGCGCCACCCAGGCCATGCTCAAGATGAAAAAGCTCATCGTCGCCGACCTCGAGGCGGCCTACGAGGGCCGATAGGGATCTATTGCGGAATGCACAGCGGTCGTCCATGCAACGGATCGGTGATGATCGCGGTTTTGACCCCGAACACCTCCTCGATGGTGTCCGGGGTCATCAGGTCTTCAGGCGCTCCACGCGCGACCACTTTTCCATCCTTGAGAAACACGAGGACATCGGCGTGCCGCGCGGCCAGGTTGAGATCGTGCAGCACCAGCACCACGGTACGCCCGTAATCGTTCTTGAGCGCTCCCACCAGGTTCAGGCACTCGATCTGGTGCGCCATATCGAGGTGATTGACCGGCTCGTCGAGACAGATGATATCGGTCTCCTGGGCAAGCACCATGGCAATCCACACCCGCTGCAACTGTCCGCCGGAAAGCGATCCGATACGCCGGTGGCGCAGATGCAGCACGCCGGTGCCGTCCATGGCCCTGTCCATGGCCTCGGTATCGTGCGGGTTCCAGGGCTGGAGCATGGATTGATGCGGATAGCGGCCCAGCCGCACCAGATCCTCGACAGTCATTTCCTCGGGCGCCGAGGGGCTCTGGGCCAGAAGGCCGATCTGGCGGGCCAGGGCCTTGTGCCCGATCTTGGCGACGTCGATATCCTCGACAAGGATCCGCCCGGCCACCGGCCGGTGCAATCGCCTTATCGCGCGCAGAAGTGTCGATTTTCCGCATCCGTTGGGTCCGGCCAGCACCGTCACCTGTCCCGGCGCGACCCGAAGGCTCAGCGCGTCGAGAACCATCGCCTGCCCGTAGCCCAGCGTCAGATCCTCGACGCTGATCCGGACCCTGACTGTATCATCCATCGCTCGATCGCCTCCGCATGAGCAGGAACAGGAAATAGGGCGTCCCGATCACCGCCGTCACCGTGCCCGCCGGAACCTCGAGCGGTGCAAACAGCACGCGCACGATGATGTCGGCACCCACCAGCATCATGGCGCCCAGAAGGAAACTTCCTGCCACCACAACATAGACGTTGCGGCCCAGAAGCAGGCGCGCCAGATGCGGCGCCATGAGCCCCACGAACCCGACGCCCCCGACAAAGGCAACCGCCGTTGCCGTGATCAGCGCCGCCAGTCCGAAGATGATGACCCGGAACACCGGCGTATTCAGCCCTACGCTTTGCGAAGAGGTCTCGTCGAGATCGGCGGGGGGCAGATGGCGCAGCGCGATGAGCGTCAGGATAAGCAGCGGAACAAGCGCCAGAACCGTGATCTGGATTTCGCCCCAACTCGCCTCGTTGACGGCCCCGGCGATCCAGCGCGTCGCCTGCGCCGTGCGATAGATCGGCCCCACGATCATGGCGATCGTGGTGATAGCCTTGGCAACGGCCGCCACTGCGATGCCGAACAACAGCAGCCGTATCGCCGAAACCGCCTGCCGCCCGGCCAGGACGAACACTGTGGCAATGGCCAGAACCGCGCCGATGGCCGAGGCCAAAGGCTGATGGACGATGGGCACGACAAGAATATTGCTCTCGTTGGAAAACAGCATCAGGAAGGCGACCACGCCAAGTGCCGCGCCATCGATCACCCCGAGCACGCTTGGCGAAGCCAATTCGTTGCGGGTCACCCGTTGCAGCAGAAACCCGGCCACCGCAATGGCACCCCCCGCCAGGATGGCTAGCGCCACGCGCGGCATGCGCAGATTGAAGACGATGATCGACTGTGTGCGCTCGCCCAATCCCGCCAATGTCCGGGCGACGTCGGCAATCGGAATCCAGGTCGACCCCAGCGCCACGCCCAGGAGCACGACGACGGCAAAGCCTAGGGCCAGCAGCCCGAGTACAAGCCCGGTTCGCGCCGATCGATGCGATGCGGCAATGGTGCTCATGCGGCCCTCCGCTTGAGCAGTCCGAGCAGCACCACGCCGCCAACCGCCGCCGTCACCGCCCCCACCGGCGCTTCCGCCGGATAAATAACGTAACGCACGGCAATATCGGCCACCGTCACATAGATCGCACCCAACAGGGCGGCGGCCGCGATCTGGTGCCTGTGGCGCAGCCCCGCCAGGGCGCGCGCCGCATGCGGAATGACCAGCCCCACGAACCCGACCGGCCCCGCCATCGTGATGGCGCTTCCCGTCAGCAGTGCAATGGCGATAAAGCTCGCGCCGCGCACCAGGCCCAGCGGCACGCCCAGCCCGCTCGCCGTGGCATCATCGGCTTGTAGCGCGTCCAGTGACGGCGCAAGCGACCAGCCCAACGCCGCACCGATCACGAGCATGACCCCACCATTCACCGCCAGCGAAATCGGCCGGTCGACGATTGCTCCCGATAGCCAGAACAGCAATTGCTCGAGCGCCGCTTCATTGGATGTCAGGATGATCTCGACAAGTGCATGCCCCAGCCCGGCCATGGTCACGCCCACCAGCACGATCCTGAGCGGCGATAGCCCCCCTGCTCCCGCGGCGATGCCGAACACCAGCAGGCTGGTCAACAATGCCCCCACCGCCGCGGCCAGCGACAACCCGGCCAGCGAGGATACCCCCAGCCAGAAACTCGCCACCACCACGGCGAGCGATGCGCCGGCATTGAGCCCCAGCGTATCGGGCGAAGCGATACGATTGCGCGCCAATGTCTGGATGATGACACCCGCCACCCCCAGCCCGGCCCCCGTCAACGGCGCGATGATTGCACGCGGAAGGCGCAGGTTGACGATCACCACCGAGGTTTCGCTGCCATCGAACGCCACAAATGCTCGCCAGACCTGGCTGGGCGAATAGATCTTGAGACCCAGCATGACGCTGCAGGCCATCGCAATCGCCAGCGCCATAGCGAGGCTGCCATACAGCACGACGCCGCGCGACGATCGCGATGCTATGGCCCCAGGCGAGGCCGCTAAGGTGTGCACCTGCGGCACCTCATAACTTGATGTTGACAGTCAATTTAATTTCTGACCATTTGCCCAAAATCATTTTATGACGACATTTGTCAAGTTACCAAGGAGGTATTCATGTTGCCGCTGCACAAATTGCTGGCCGGACTGGCACTCGCCGGCGCCGTCGCACTCTCGGGCGCGGCCCAGGGCCGCGAAATCACCCACGCCATGGGAACCACCGAAGTACCCGACGCACCCGAGCGCGTCATTATCCTGACCAATGAAGGCACCGAGGCCCTGCTCGCGCTGGGCGTAACCCCGGTCGGCGCTGTCCGCTCCTGGCTCGGTGACCCGTGGTACGATCACATTGCCGGCCAGATGGAAGGTGTCGAGGTCGTAGGAGAGGAATCGGCCGTCAATCTCGAACTGATCGCCGCCCTCGAACCCGATCTGATCCTGGGCAACATGACCCGTCAGGAAGGGGTTTACGAACAGCTTTCAGCAATTGCTCCGACAGTGATGTCCGAACGCCTGCGCGGCGATTGGCGCATCAACTACAATCTCTACGCCGAAGCCCTCGGCCTCGCCGACGAGGGCGCCGAACTCCTCGCCGCCTATGACGCCCGCGTCGCGGACCTTTCAGAAAAGCTCGGCGAAAACCTTGAGGAAGAAATCTCGGTGGTCCGTTTCGGCTCGGGCATGTCGCGGATCTATTTCCACGACAGCTTCTCGGGCCTGACACTGCGCCAGCTCGGTTTCCCACGCCCCGCCGCCCAGGACCGCGAAGAGTTCGCCGAACAGATCACCAAGGAGCGCATTCCCGAAGCTGAGGGCGACCGGCTGTTCTACTTCATCTACGAGACCGGCGATGGCGAAGGCGACGCCCAGGCGCAAGACTGGACCAGCGACCCGCTCTGGCAGAATCTCGAAGTCGTCAAGGCCGGCAAGGCTCATCAGGTGTCCGACGCCATCTGGAACACCGCCGGCGGCATCCTCGCCGCCAACCTGCTGCTCGACGATATCGCTGAGATCTACGGCATTGCCGAATAACGACATTTTGCCCGCTCGGACCAATCCGGGCGGGCAAACACCTCTTACATGAAGCCCGATTTGAGCCAGCTTCCCACTTTGGCGAAATACCCGTCCGATCCGGTCAGCTTGCGCGTCGGGCGCGGCTGGACATATTCGGCCCCGCACACCTGCGGATAAACCAGCATCCCCGCCACCGTCGCAAACGCGGCGCCTTTGGCGCGATCGGGCAGACCCGAAACCCCCAGCGGGCGTCCATTACGCACATTGCGCGCCAGCATGCGCCGGGCCAGTTCGGGCAACCCGGTCAGGTCCGACGCGCCGCCGGTCAGAACAAACCGGCGTCCCGAAATATCCATCATCCCCGTCGCCTGCATCCGGTCAAGGATCGCCTCGAGAATTTCCTCGACGCGCGGCCGGATCACCCGCGTGAGCATTTCGCGGGATATCGAATTGGGCGATTCATGGGAATTGGCCCCGATCGGCATGACCGTGATCACGTCGGTTTCGTCGGTCTGCCCCTGCAGGCACGACCCGTAAAGCGTCTTCAGCCGCTCCGCATCGGCCACGCTCACCGAAAGCTGCCGCGCGATATCGAGCGTGATGTGGTGCCCACCGATAGCCAATGCATCGGCATAGACAAGGTGCCCCTCGTTGAAGACCGAAACAGTCGTCGTCGCACCGCCCATGTCGATACAGGCAACCCCCAGATCGGCTTCGTCGTCGACCAAAGTTGCCAGCCCCGAAGCATAGGGCGTCGCCATCAGCGCCTCGACCTCAAGGTGACATTTGTTGAGCGCCAGCTCGATATTGCGCATGGCCAGCGTCTCGGCGGAGATCACAGCAACATCGACCCCCAACGTCTCGCCCACCATGCCGCGCGGATCGCGCACGCCCTTCTGCCCGTCCAGCGCGTAGCCGATAGGCAGCGCATGGATGATCGAGCGCTCGTCGCGCACGCTGCGGTCGTTGACGGCAATCAGCACCCGCGAAATATCGCTCGGCTCGACCTCATGGCCGTCCAGCGACACGCTTGCCGAAAAGGTTTCCGAGCCCAGCCGCCCGGCGGTGACATTCACCACAACCGACTGCACCGTGATGCCCGCGGCGCGCTCCGCCATGCCCACGACCGAACGGATCGCCTGTTCGGCCTTGTCCAGATCGGTCACCACCCCACTCTTGACCCCGGCGGAAGGCCCATAGCCAAATCCGATGATCTCGGCCATATGCGTGCGCCCGCGCAACGCCCTGCCCTCGCGCGGCACCAGCCGCGCAATCACGCAGCAGATCTTGGTCGAACCGATATCGAGCACGGTCACCAGCGAAGACCGGCCCGGCTGCACCGGCTTCAAGCGCGCTGTCATCGCAGAGGTCATCATTGGTCGTCTTCTTCTTCGCGAACGGTGGGCCGTACGGCCACATATTGCGCAACGCGCATGTCGATCAGATCGAGATCGCGTTGCAGAACCTGATGGTCGAGCTGGTAGTCGTTGAGCCGGCCCAGCGCGTCGACAACGCCCGTTTCGGGCAGTTGCACGCGCAGGCCGGAATAAAAGATCAGATCCCAGCGCCGGTCGGCCACACGATTGATCGCGGCCAGATCGAAGGTCAGATCGGGATAGCGGTTGATGAGGTTGATCATCGCCATGGCATTGTCCCCGGCACCCTCACCGATCACCAGCGGCAGATCGCCATTCTCGATACTGGCCGGCGCAATGGGCGCGCCCGAAGCATCGATCAGCATGGTCGCCCCGTCGATCCGCCAGCGCGCCATGGGCGTCTTTTCGGTAATCGAAACCAACAGGCTGTCGGGATAGACCTTGCGGATCGTCGCCGAAGCGATCGAAGGGATTTCCTCGACCCGCAACCGCGCTTCGGCAATATCGAAGCCAAGGCTGGTCGACCCGCCCTCGATCCCCAGCGCACGCGCCACATCGGCCTCTCGCGTCAGCGAAAGCCCGTTGATCTCGATCTTCTCGATCCCGAACCCGGCGTCGGCCATGTGCCCTGTCAGCACGCTGCCGACCACGCCAAGACCTTCAGACACTTCGTCACGCAGCACATAGCCGCCCACGGCAACGCAAACCACGATAACCAGCGCCACAACCCGCAGCGCCAGCTTCTTGTGCAGCACCCACCAATTGCCCAGCGAAACCAGCATCCCGCCGCGCCGGCGCACCGGCACCAGCATGCCCCGTCCGCCAACAAGGGCCGGCGAACGGTCGCGCGTTAAGGGAGAAAGGCTCGGGACCACCCGCAGGGCAGGACGCTCGATGCGTGGCGCGGGTGGCGCGAGAGGGCTGGAAGCGGGCTCAACCCCGATGACTTCCTTACGCCTCACCTGTTGCAACTTGCGTCCTCCACCATCCAGCTCACCAGCTCTTCGAACGAATGGCCGGCATGGGCCGCCAACTCTGGGACCAGCGAGGTTTTGGTCATTCCCGGCTGGGTATTGATTTCAAGGCACACAAGCTCGCCATCGTCACCGCCGCGCGGGTCGTAGCGGAAGTCGCTCCGCGACACCCCACGGCAACCCAAAGCGGCATGCGCCATCAGCGACATCTTCTGAACTTTTTCGTAAATTTTCGGTGAAACCTGCGCCGGCAACTCGTGCCGCGACCCGCCGCTCACATATTTTGCCTCGTAATTGTAGAAGGCAAGGTCCGTCACGATCTCGATCACCCCCAGCGCCACATCGCCCATCACCGCGCAGGTCAGCTCGCGCCCGGGAATGAACCGCTCAACCATCAGCTCTTCATCGCCGTCCCAATCGGTGCGCAGGATTTCCTGCGGCGGATGCTCCTGGCCCTCCTTGACGATGAAAACATTGACGCTCGAACCGTCATTGTACGGTTTGACCACATAGGGCGGAGCCATCACATGGCTCCTGGCGATGGCGTCGCGCGTTGCGATCACGTGATCGGTCACCGGCACCCCCGCCGATTTGAACATCACCTTGGCCTGATGCTTGTCCATGGCCACCGAAGAGGCCAGAACGCCCGAATGGGTGTAGGGAATGCCAAGGATTTCCAGCAGTCCCTGGATGGTCCCATCCTCACCGAACCGTCCATGCAGCGCATTGAAAACCACGTCGGGCTTCAGCTCGCCCAGCACCGAGGCGATATCGCGCTTGACGTCAATTTCGGTGACCTCATACCCGGCATTGCGCAACGCCTGTGCGCATTCGCCACCCGAGCTCAGCGACACCTCACGCTCGTGCGACCATCCGCCCTTGAGCACTGCAACATGTTTGGCCATTGGTTCGCCCATCCCGCCTGTTTTGCCCTCCCCGATGGAAAGCCGCTGACTTTGTTCCCCCTCTCCCCTCGGGGAGAGGGCCGGGGTGAGGGGGCGCAGCGCCAGCCGCGCACCCCGCACCCGCGATGCTATTTCACGCCGGCAAACACATCGCCGTCGAGAAACTCTCTGACCTCGCGCCCCGGCGCGAAATGCCCCATGCGCCGGATTTCCCACCCCAGCGCGATCCCGTGCTTTTCCCGCACTTTGGCCCGCACCGTTTCGCCCAATATCTCGATGTCATGCGCGCTTGCCGCATCGAGATTGACCAGAAAATTGGTGTGCATTTCCGAAACCTGCGCATCCCCGATCCGCAGCCCCCGGCATCCCGCCTCATCGACGAGTTTCCAGGCCGATTGTCCATCCGGGTTCTTGAATGTCGATCCGCCGGTGCGCGTATTGGTCGGCTGCGTGCTCTCGCGCCGCTCGGTGATTTCGCGCATCTTGGCCAGAATGTCCTCGCTATCCCCCGATAGGCCCTCGAACACCGCCGAAGTGAACACGACCCCCTCCGGCCCGTTCGACTTGCGATACTGGTAAGCCATGTCGGCATTACTCAATTCGATGATGTCGCCCTGCCGCGTCACGCCGCGCAGGCTCACCACCCGCTCTTTCGCCTCGGTGCCATAGCACCCCGCATTCATGTAAAGCGCGCCGCCGACCGCCCCGGGAATGCCCCGGAAAAACTCCAGTCCGTCGATTCCCGCCTTGGCTGCCGCCGTGGCGATCTTGACGTCGGGAAGCCCCGCCCCGGCCCGCACCCGATTGCCCTCCAGCACCTCGACCCCGCCGAACGCCTTGGCCGGCAGCTTGATGACCACCCCGTCGATACCGCCATCGCGGATCAGAAGGTTCGAGCCCAGCCCGATCACCGTCACCCTGATCTCGGCCGGCAGGTTTTTCAAAAACAAAGCCAGGTCCGCCTCGTCCGCCGGCTCGAAATAGAGCTGCGCCGGCCCGCCCACGCGGAACCACACGGCCTTCGCCAGCGGATGGTTGGGGATCAGATTGCCCCGGACACCCCCGATCCAGCCGGAAAACTGCGGCAGAAGGTCGGGAAAACTCATGCGCTGGCCTTGGACTTTCCAGCCAGTTCGGCTTCCAGTTCGCCCGGCAGCGCCGCCGCCCACAGTGTGATGTTCCCCGCACCGAGACAGACGACATAATCGCCCTCGCCCGCCCGATTGGCGATCAGCCTCGCCAGTTCCTCCGGCCCTGAAATCGCCCGCGCGTCGCGGTGTCCGCGCGCCCTGATCCGGTCGACAAGCTCGATATGGCTCACGCCCTCGATCGGCGCCTCGCCCGCCGCATAGACCGGCGCCACCAGCACCGTATCGGCTTCGTTGAAACACGCCGAAAAATCGTCGAACAGATCGTTGAGCCGCGAATAGCGGTGCGGCTGCACCACGGCGATCACGTCACGTTTTGTCGATTGCCGCGCCGCGCGCAGCACCGAGGAAATCTCGACCGGATGGTGTCCGTAATCGTCGATGATCGTGATTCCGTTGATCTCGCCGGTCTTGGTAAAGCGCCGCTTGACGCCGCCGAACCCTTTGAGCCCGGCGCGGATTTGCGCATCGGTGATCTTGAGTTCCTGGGCCACCGCAATCGCCGCTGTCGCATTGAGCACGTTGTGCATGCCGGGCATCGGCAATTCCAGCGCATCGATCAGCCGCGTCCTGCCGCTGATCCGGTCACGCACCACCACCGAAAACTTCGAGACACCATTGTCGTTGACGACGTCGATCAGCCGCACATCGGCCTGCGGGTTGCGCCCATAAGTGATCATCCGCCGGTCTTCGATCTCGCCCACCAGCGCCTGAACGGTGGGGTGGTCGAGACACATCACCGCGAACCCGTAAAACGGCACGTTCTCGACGAAATTACGGAACGCTTTCTTGACGCCTTCGAAGTTATGGTAATGGTCGAGATGCTCCGCATCGATATTGGTCACCACCGCCACGTCGGCCGGAAGCTTCACGAATGTCCCGTCGCTCTCGTCGGCCTCGACCACCATCCAGTCGCCCTGCCCCAGCCGCGCATTTGTGCCATAGGCATTGATGATGCCGCCATTGATGACGGTGGGGTCGAACTGCCCCGCATCGAGCAGCGCCGCGACCATAGAGGTCGTCGTCGTCTTGCCGTGGGTTCCGCCAATGGCAATCGCGTTCTTGAACCGCATGATTTCGGCCAGCATCTCGGCCCGCCGCACGATGGGCAGCCCCTTGGCGCGCGCTTCCTTGAGTTCGGGATTGTCCTTCTTGATCGCCGAGGAGACCACCACCACGGCAGCGTCGCCGATATTTTCGGCTTTCTGCCCGACCATAACCGTAATGCCCATCGCCTGCAGGCGCTGCACATTGGCGTTCATCGACGCGTCCGAACCGCGCACCGTATAGCGCTGGGTGTGCAGCACCTCGGCAATACCGCTCATCCCGATCCCGCCAATGCCGATGAAGTGCACGGGCCCGATATCGCGTGGCATCTTGGTGTTCATGATTGTCCTTTGGCGGTTTGCTCGACGAGATCGGCCAGCCGTTCGACGGCATCGGGCATGCCCACCGACAGCGCGGCGGAAGCTGCCGCCCGAAGGCGATCCGGAGCGAGGAAGAGATCGTTGAGTTGGGTGGCAAGAGATTGCGGTGAAAGCGTGGCCTGATCGAAAACCCAGGCACCCCCGGCCTCTTCCATCACCAGCGCATTGGCCTTCTGGTCCTGGTCGAGCGATCCGGGCAGCGGGATCAGTATCGACGGGCGCCCCAGCGCGCCCAGTTCGGCAATCGTCGAGGCCCCGGCCCGCCCGATCACCAGATGGCTCGAAACGATGCGTTCGGGCAGGTCTGTGAAAAACCCCGCCAGTTCCACATTCACCCGCGCCGCACGATAGGCTTCCGCCACCCGGTCGAGATCTTCCTCGCGGCATTGCTGGGTGACGACCAGACGCCGCCGCAGATCTTCGTCCAGTTCGGCAATCGCCGCCGGCACGATGTCGGAAAACGCCCGTGCGCCCTGGCTGCCCCCGAACACCAGAAGATTGATCGGCCCGTCCTCGGCCAGCGCCGGATAGCTCATCCCGGCAATCGCCCGAACGCGGTCGCGCACCGGATTGCCCACCAGCACTTTTTGAAGCGAAAATTTGTCCGCATGCGCTGTCTGCGCAAAGCTCATGGCCAGCACTTTTGCAAACCGCGCCAGCGCCCGGTTGGCGCGCCCCATCACTGCGTTCTGCTCATGGAGAATGCCCGGAATGCGCAGCACCGACGCCGCCAGGAACGGCGGAAAGCACGGATAGCCCCCGAACCCGACCACAGCCGCCGGCTTGATCTCGCGCAGTACGCCTATGGCCGTTGCTGTCCCCCCCAAAATCGTGAACCCGGCCCTGACGAACTTGACCGGATTGCGGATCGAGGGCGTGGCCGCTTGCACCACATGGATGCCGCTTGCCGGAAACTCGGCCCCGTAATGGCTGACCCGCTCGTCGGTCACCAGATGAATGTCGTGCCCACGCCGGCGCAATTCCTGCGCCAGCGCCATGGCCGGAAAAAGATGTCCGCCCGTCCCCCCGGCCATCAATGCAAATGTACTCATATCAACCTGTTGTTCGGTGCGCTGGAGCGCGTCCAGCAAAAGTGAAAACGGTTTTGCGGCTCGGACGCGCAACAAGACAAAGACCTGGATCAAGTCCGCGATTCAAGGAAAAGCGGACTTGATCCAAGGCGCGACCGGTTCAGCGTTTGCCCGACACGGCCGAATGATCGAGCGCGCTGCGGATCGGCAGGCCGGTGGCAAAGGTTTCTTCGGGCTTGCGCCGCGTCAGCGCCAGCAATAGCCCCATCGACAGTCCGATCGCAATCATTGACGTGCCGCCATACGAAACGAAGGGCAGCGTCATGCCCTTGGGCGGGATGAGGTTGAGATTGACCGTCAGGTTGAATGCCGATTGCACGCCGAATTGGATCGCCAGTGCGCTCGCTGCCAGCCGGTTGAACAGGTTCTGCTGCCGCATCGCCAGATTGAGCGCCCGGATGACGATGAAGGCGATCAGTCCCACCAGCATCAGGCAGAACAGAATGCCGAACTCGCTGGCCCCGGCCGCAAACACAAAGTCCGCATGGGCGTCCGGCAGATAGCGCCTCGCGATTCCCTCGCCCGGCCCCATGCCGAACCATCCGCCCTCGAGCAGTGATTCAAGCGCCCGTTCAGCCTGGTAATTGTCGCCCGTCTCGGGGTTTATGAAGGCATCGATACGCCGCGCCACGTGCGGAAACACCGTGTAGGCAAGGACCAGCAAGCCGATCGCCGCCAGCCCCAGCACCCCGATCACCAGCCAGGAAATACCCGACAGGAACAGCAACCCGCCATAGACCACAGCAACGAGGATGGTCTGCCCCACGTCCGGCTGGAGCAACAGTAGCCCCACCACCAGCCCTGTCGCCGCCAGCGCGAGGACATGGCCGGGCACATCCTTGCGCTTCATCTGCTCGGATATCAGCCATGCCGACATCACCGCGAGCGCCGGTTTGACGAATTCGATGGGCTGGAGCGATTGGCCCATAAATGAGATCCAGCGCCGCGCGCCCTTCACTTCAACACCGTAGCGCAACGTCAGCGCCAAAAGCACCACGCCCCCCACCAGCGTGACCAGCCCGATGACCCGCGCCCAGCGCGCATTGACCAGGGAAGCCAGAAACACAGCGCCCAGGGCCGGGATGCAGAACAGCACGTGCCGCTGTGTAAAATGCCACGGCCCCAGCCCGATCCGCTCGGCCACCGGCGGGCTCGCCGCAAAGCTCAAAAGCACCCCGAACCCCATCAGCGCAATCAGCGCAAACAGCAGTTCCCGGTCCACCGTCCACCACCATTCGGCGATCGGCGTCTTTCGCTCACGGGAAAACCAGGCGGAAATGGCAGTCACGGGATACTCCGGTACGCATGGGCACAAAATTGCAGAATGCGAAATTACCACCCCAGTGGTTACCATTTCGCAACCATGATGCTCACGTCGCAAAACTTATCATCTGCGTTTCTTTCTCCCTCCCTCCTGCCCGGCCCCGGCGTTCGTCGGGATAAACTCCAGGCAGGGTCTAAGTGCTTTTCCCCCGCTCCTCACCTCTCCCCCTCGCTTCCCCGGCGAACGCCGGGCCCATGTACCTCTCTTCACGCTCCGGAGCATAGGCAAGGCTGCTGCGTCCCGGATCGGGTCGGGGACAGCGATGGGTGTTGAGCCGCGCTCCCGGCTCCATCACCACCCCTCACCCCCTTCGTCGTCCTCGGGCTTGACCCGGGGACCCGCTGCATCGGGCAGCCGGTGAAGAGGCTGAGGAGCCGTGACGCGAGGGGGCGCCGCTTCTGCGCTGCATAACAGCGGCGTTGCAGATCCCCGGGTCAAGCCCGAGGATGACGATGGGGAGGATGAGATGCCGGAGAGCAAGCCTCTGCCCGCCCCAGCCGTAAAAACTTATCCCCGCCCCCTCACCCCCGTGCCATTGTTTGCGCACGGTGTCGCCAGGGACGAGGATGCATACGAGCTTCCGGCGGGACCGATCCGGGTTCCATGCGGGTCGCCGCAGGGAAGGTCCAAAGCGGACGGATGGCCGGGCGAGGAGTGGTATCCACGTCGTACCGGGGAAACCCGGAGGGGCACCGGTGATTTGGGGAACCGGGAGGTTGGCAGGAAAAGCATGTCCTCGGACTTGATCCGGGGATGGCCCTTCCGGTTCGACCAACCGACCCAAAAAAGCCAACAAACCCCAGCCCGAGACGCTGCCATAAGCCAAAAACCCCGGGTGCGTGGGGCGATGACCGCTTCATATATAAACTAAACCATGCGGAGCGCTCATCGCCCCATGCCGTCTGACCAGTTCATAGTCCGAGGTCATTGGCCGTCGGAGGTTTTGTCATGCCTGAAAAGAAAGGCTCACGCTCGGGGATGACGAGAAAACGTCAGCGCAGTTTGAGCGAACTCAGCCCGATCAGCGCCAGCACCATCGCAATGATCCAGAACCGGATCACGATCTGGCTCTCGGTCCAGCCCAGATGCTCGAAATGATGGTGAATGGGCGCCATCCTGAATACCCGCTTGCCCGTCAGCCGGAACGACACGACCTGAACGATCACCGACACGGCTTCGAGCACGAACAGCCCGCCCACGATGGCCATGACGATCTCATGTTTGGTGACCACGGCAATCGTCCCCAGCGCCCCACCCAGAGACAGCGAACCGGTATCGCCCATGATGATCTGTGCCGGCGGAGCGTTGAACCACAGGAACCCCAACCCCGCCCCGATCAGCGCTCCGCAGATGATCGAAAGCTCGCCCGTGCCTGGCACGAAGTTCAAAAACAGATAGTCCGAATAAACCTGGTTCCCGACAAGATAGGCGATCAGCCCGAACGCCGACGCCGCGATCATCACCGGCACGATGGCCAGGCCGTCCAGCCCGTCGGTCAGATTCACGGCATTACCCGCACCCACGATAACGAAGCCGGCAAAGACGAAATAGAACAGACCCAGATTGATCGCCAGATCCTTCACGAACGGCAAAAGCAGAGCGTTTTCATACCCGTCGGGTGCCTGACTGGCGATCAGGATGCAGGCTACAAGCGCAATGGCGGACTCGATCAACAGCCTTTGCTTGCCCCCGAACCCCTTGTGGTTCTGGTGTTTGACCTTGAGATAATCGTCATAAAAACCCACGAGACCGAACCCGGCGGTAACCACAAGCACGGCCCAGACATTGACGTTGGACAAATCCGCCCACAGCAGGATCGAAACCAGTGCCCCCGAAAGGATCATCAGCCCACCCATCGTGGGCTTGCCCTTCTTGGTCAACAAGTGACTCTGCGGCCCATCCTCGCGGATCGGCTGCCCTTTGCCCTGACGGATGCGCAGCGAATTGACCATGCCCGGTCCGAACAGGAACACGAAGAACAGCGCCGTGATAATGGCGCCACCCGTCCTGAACGAGAGGTAGCGGAACACGTTGAAGACCGGAAAGGCGTCAGCAAACTGCTGCAGGAAATAGAGCATGGGATACCGTCTGTGCCTTTATTCTTTTTCGCCGAACCGGTCTCGTATCCGGGCCACCAAAGCGCCCAGCCTCATTCCGTTCGATCCCTTGAGCATAACTGAGTCGCCCGGCGCAAGCGTTTCCAAAACAGCTTCGGCAATCTCGTCCACAGCCTGTGCCCGCCCCGCAACAAGCCCGTCTGGCAGAACTTCACCCAGCCCCGCCATATGCTCGCCCACCACAAACACAAGATCAGGCTTCGCCGCCCTCACAGCATCGGCCAGTCCCGCGTGATAATCGGCCGACGCTGTGCCCAATTCGCGCATATCCCCGAGCACCAGTATCCGCCGCCCCGGCGTCGTCATTTGCGCGAACACCTCGAGCGCTGCGCGCATCGATGTCGGATTGGCATTGTAGCTCTCATCGATCAGCCGGATCGGATTGCTCCGCTCGCCAAGCAAAATCGCCGCCCCGCGCCCCTCCGGCGCCCCATGGGAAGCAAGAGCCGCAAGCGACTTCTGCACATCGCCGCCAACCGCCCGTGCGGCCAGCAGCGCCGCCACTCCATTGGCCATCATGTGCCGCCCGACGGTGGCAATCGAAAGATCGAGCGAGAGCCCATCGCCCTCGACGTGACCTTCCGCTCCGCTTCGTGTGGCACGATAGTCCGAAATCCTCACATCGGCGTCGGCAAATCCATAGGTCAGCGTTGCCAGCCTCGCAGCCTCCGCCGCGCCGACCAGCCGCTCCACATGCCCATGATCGCGCCCGATGATCGCCAGGCCTCCCGGCCCAACGCCGGAGAAGATCTCCGCCTTGGCATCGGCAATCGCCGCCTCTGAGGGAAAAAATTCCAGGTGTGCGGGCGCAACTGTCGTCACCATCGCCACATGCGGACGAACCAGTTTCGAAAGCGGTGTGATCTCACCTGCCGCGCTCATACCGATCTCGAACACCCCGAACTCGGTATCCGCCGGCATCCGCGCCAGCATAAGCGGCACACCCCAGTGATTGTTGAAGCTTTTGATCGAGGCATGGGTCCTCCCATTGGCCTCCAGCGCCACTCGAAGCGCTTCCTTTGTCGAAGTTTTCCCCACGCTTCCCGTGACCGCTATGATGCGGGCCTTTGATCGGGAACGGGAAAATGCCGCCAGTCCATAAAGTCCATCCAACGCGTCCTCGACAATGATGAGCGGCAACCCCGACAAGGCGTCGGCCCTGTCCCGGCTCACCAGCGCTGCAACCGCCCCCGCTTCGACGGCTTTGGAAACGAAATCATGTCCGTCGAAATTCTCGCCCTTGATGGCGACAAACAACGCGCCGGGGGCAATCTCACGGGAATCGATGGAGATGGCAGAAACGGTATCGGCAGCCACATCGCGGGCCACACCGCCGCTCGCCGCTGCAATCTCGTCGATCCTGTAGAGAGCGGCCACGAAATCCTCAGGCCCCAAAGGCCGCGCGCACGACCTCATGGTCGGAAAAATGGTGCTTGGTCTTGCCCACGATCTGATAGTCCTCATGCCCCTTGCCAGCAACGAGCAAAACGTCCTCTGCCCCCATTTCGGCAATTGCATGACCGATCGCTTCCGCCCGATCGGCAATTTCGGCTGCGCCCGGCGCCCCAGCCACGATCTGCGCGCGGATCGCTGCCGCATTCTCGGTGCGCGGATTGTCGTCGGTGACGATCACCCGATCGGCCAGCCTTTCGGCCACTTCACCCATTTGAGGACGCTTTCCGGGATCGCGGTCCCCGCCGCACCCGAACACCACGATCAGTCGTCCCTTCGCAAAGGGGCGAAGCGCCGCAAGCGCATTTTCGAGAGCATCGGGCGTATGGGCATAGTCCACGAACACGGCCGCCTCGCCGCGCTGGGCGACATTCTCCAATCGCCCCTTGGCCCCTTCGAGCGTCTCCAGCGCAGCAATGGCATCCCCATTGGCCACCCCCGTCGCCATGGCCAATCCCGCAGCGACCACGGCATTGTCCACCTGAAACCGCCCCACAAGCGGCAAAAGGAACTCCATGGGCTCGCCCACCAGCTTGCCCTTGACCCGCTGCCCGAACCCCTCGCTTTCGACACTTTCGATGTCGATATGCGCTCCGCCTTCCCCGACGGTGAACACCGTCGCGCCCTTGTCGAGCGCCGCGAACATGAAGGGCATTCCCTCCTCGTTCTCCGCATCGACGACGGCTGTCGCATCGCCATCGATCAACTCGCGGAACAGCCTCAGCTTGGCGTCGCGGTAGGCTTCGATGGTCTCGTGATAATCGAGATGATCGCGGCTGAGATTGGTAAAGGCAACGGCAGTAAATTTCACCCCGTCGAGCCGGCGCTGGTCGATGCCATGGCTGGAGGCCTCGAGTGCGACATGGTCAACGCCGTCCGCCTTGAGTTTTGCGAGGGTTTTGTGCAGCGACAGCGAGTCCGGTGTGGTCAACTCGCCCGGAACGTGCTCGTCGCCCACCATCAACCCCAAAGTGCCCAGACTTGCGCCCCTTATGCCGGCATAGGCCCAGATCTGACGCAGAAAGGAGACAACCGACGTCTTGCCGTTCGTGCCGGTCACCGCAGCGCAGATCGCCGGCTGCGGTCCGCAGAAATTTGCGGCCGCAATTGCATAGGCGGCCCGCACGTCCTCGACAATGACGACGGGAACGCCCGGATCGCCCTTCAATGCCTCGTCGGTGACGATTGCCACAGCGCCCCGGCCAACCGCATCCTGGGCATAGACATTTCCATGCCCGCGCGTGCCTGGCAGCGCAAAGAACACGTCACCCTGCCCGATCAACCGGCTGTCGGCGTTGAGCCCGCCGATTTCGATGTCGGGCACGGCTGGCCCATCTTGGACCCGGCGCAGGATATCGGTAAGCTTATGCGGCAATATAACGTCCCCCGTTGTCCGCCACTTGCATCAGAACCCGGTAAATTCGGCCCCGTTACGGAGCTGGACCGGAACCAGTTGCGCATCGATTTGCGGCCCCATAATGGGTTGGATGCCCAGCATCGGCGCTATGCGCTTGACGATCCGAGCCGACATCTGCCCCGCATTCCAACCCGCGGTACGGCCCGATTGCGCATTTTCTGCCTTGGGTTCATCTACAAAAATAATCAGGGCATATCTAGGATCATCGAGCGGAAAGGCAGAGGCAAAAAAGGCCGTGACCAGGCTGCTCGAATATCGTCCGTCCACGACCTTTTCCGCGGTGCCCGTCTTGCCGCCCCAGCGATAGCCCTCGGCAATTCTGTTGCCGGTGCTGCCCGAGCCGATCACCCCGTTCATCCGCATCAGATAGCGCATATAGTCGCTGGTCTGCTGGGAAATGACCTGCGTCGACCCCGCCAGCGCATCCTCCTGGGTACGCGGGAACAGCGTCGCATCCATCAGATGACCGCCATTCACCAGCGCCGCGGTTGCGGTCAGCATCTGCAGCGGCGTGACGCTCAGCCCGTGCCCGAAGGATGCGGTGGCAGCCCCAACTTCCGAAAAGCTCGCCGGAATGCTCGATCTCGTGACTTCTGGAAGCTCGATATCGGGAGCACCGTCCAGCCCGATCCGCGTCAGGAAGGCCCGGAAATTATCCTTGCCCAGAGCCTGCATGATCTTGATGGTGCCGATATTGGAGGAATAGCGGAACACCTCGGGCACCGTCAGAACGCGGTATTCCCCGTGGAAATCCTCAATTGTGTACCGCCCGAAACGCACCCCGAACCGGGCGTCCACGGTATCGGTGAGTTGCGCCGCGCCCGAATCCAGGGCGGCAGCAAAGGTGATTGGCTTGAAGATCGAGCCCACCTCGAACTTTGCCGCAGTCAGCCGGTTGAAGCGCCCCTCCTCGAGCATGGTCCCGGGATTGTTGGGATCGAAATCGGGAATGGAGGCCATGGCGATGATCTCGCCGGTCCGCACGTCCATGATTGCTCCGCCAGCGGCAATCGCCTGATAGCGTTCGAGCGAGCCCACCAGTTCCTCGTGCAGGATGCTCTGCACACGCAGGTCGATTGCCAGATTGACGGGGGTCAGGGCGCTGTCGCGGGCAAGTCCGAGATTTTGCAGCAGGGCAAGATTGTCGTCATCGAGATGCTTTTCGACGCCGGCGATCCCGACATTGTCGATATTGACCGCGCCCATCACATGGGCAGCCACAGTGCCGCCAGGATAGAACCGCTTGCTTTCCTCGAGAAAATCGAGCCCGGGAATGCCCAACCGCATAATCCGGTCGCGCTGCGCGGGGGTCAATTCTCGCGCCACCCACACAAAGCCCTGATCCCCCGTCAGCCGGTCGCGCAGCCAGGCGCTGTCCAGATTGGGCAAGACCGTAAGGATAGCGTCGGCAGCTTCATCGACATCGAGTATCCGCCGCGGCTCGGCAAAAAGCGAAGGCACACGGATATCGACGGCCAGCTCCAATCCATTCCGGTCGAGGATCGCCGGACGCGATGCCATGATCGCGTCGCGCGTCTGGCCCTCGATGGTGGTGTCGAGTTCGACATTGCCCAGCCAGATCAAGCGCCCCAGCATCACCGAGAAGACGATCAGGACGAAAGCCATGGCCCAGCGAATCCGCGCACCGGTCAGGTTGCCCCGCGTCTTGCGCGTGCCGTCGATGGAAATCGTTTCCGGGGTGATTGTGCTCATAACAGGCCCTCCAGGAGGGAACCGATCGGATCTTCGCCCGCCTCAACGGTTTCAAACAGCGCGTCGAGAGATTCTGTGTCGAGCCTTTGCTGCGGTCGCATGGGCAAATCGGCAAAGCTGCCGAACTGCTTTGCCTCGGCGACCTGCAGGTTGAGCACGTCGTTATGCCGGTCGACGATCGGCTGAATATGCGTCGGCTGGTTGAGATAGGCCCAATCGGCCTTGAGGATCGAAAGGTCGGCCTGCTGCTGGGCGATAGCGCTTTCGATACGCCCGATCTTCTCAGCGGTCAGTTCGGCCATGTGCTTTTGCGAATAGACGGCGACAACCGCAATGACCGCGATGACGCCGAGAACGATGTTGAGGCGCTGGAGGAACCTGCTCATGCCGCGCCCCGCCTGAACCCGGGAACACCGAGCCCTGCCGCCTGTTCGGGTCGTGCGGCGATCGATGTCCGCACTCCGCTGCGCAGGGTGGCAGACCGCGCACGGGGGTTGCGCCCCAGTTCTGCAGAACCCGCCCTCACCGCTTTGCGAACCGGCGCCCAGCACGCCTCGACAGGCGCCGAATACGGCAGGTGCCGCGATCGGGGCGCCGCCGTCTTGGTCTGGTCGAAAAAGCGCTTGACGATGCGGTCTTCCAGCGAATGGAAGGTTACCACCGCCAACCGCCCGCCCTCGGGAAGAATACGTTCGGCGGCAAAGAGCGCGCCGACCAGTTGGTCGAACTCACCATTGACCGCAATCCGCAATCCCTGGAACGTTCGCGTCGCCGGATGCGGCGCACCCGGCTTGCGCCCGACGGTCTTTTCGATCAGTTGCGCCAGCTCGAGTGTGTCGGTGATCGGCGCGGTTTCGCGTGCCGCAACGATTGCCTTGGCAATGCGGCGCGAAGCCCGCTCCTCGCCAAACGCAAAGATCAGATTGCCAAGATCGGTTTCGCTCAGCGTGTTGACCAGATCGGCAGCCGTTTCGCCCTCTCGTCCCATCCGCATGTCGAGCGGACCGGATCGCATGAACGAGAAGCCGCGCTCGGCTTGGTCGAGCTGCATCGAGCTCACCCCGATATCGAGCACCACGCCGTCGACCTGCCGTTCACCAGCCAGCGCGTCGAGCTCGGAAAACGGGCCGGCAACAAATGCGAAGCGGCCTGGAAATTCCCTCGTGAGCGCATCAACAAACGGCGCCACCGTCGGATCGCGATCGATCCCGATCACCCGCGCACCCTCTTTGAGCAGCGCACGCGAATACCCGCCTGCCCCGAACGTGCCATCGACTATGCGCGCGCCATCGAGCGGCGCAAGCGCGTCGAGCACTTCGCTCAGCAACACCGATTCATGGGAGGATTGTGGCTCGCCCATCTGGTCAGATACTCGCGCCCGGCGCTCCTTGGGCCAGCCGATGATTTCGGCCGGTACTCAAAACTCAAACAAGTGGAAATGGTCCACTTTGAGCAGATTGCATCCCAGTCTTTAAGATTTTGTTTCCCAAACCGATTTGGAGGCACAAAGAACGGGCAAAACGGTCACCAGTTGACCTGTAAGCCGGGTTCTGTAGGGCCCGCGCGCAAACGCGGACGTGGCGACCATTCATCTGGGAGCCCCATTGCTGGAGCCCTCATGCAACCAACCCGGACGACAAGCCGTGAAAACGCGGCCGAGGCAAGCCTCCATCGTCCCTATTCGGTCTTGCTCCCGGTGGGGTTTACCGTGCGGCCCCTGTTGCCAGGCACCCGGTGCGCTCTTACCGCACCCTTTCACCCTTACCCCGGACAAAGCCGGGGCGGTTTGCTTTCTGTGGCACTTTCCCTGGGGTCGCCCCCGCCGGGCGTTACCCGGCACCGTGTTCTCATGGAGCCCGGACTTTCCTCTGCTCACGCAGCGGCCGCCCGGTCAACTGGTGACCGGCTGATGTAGGGTGCTGACCCCGATATGGTCAAGTCGATTGAGTGGAGGCCAGTGCCGGCCGTGTGCCGCGCGCACGGGTTACATCGCGGTAGGCCGTGTTGATCGACGCCATTTTTGCCGACGCCAGCCCCATCAATTCCTCGGGCACGCCCTTGGCGATCATCCGGTCCGGATGATGCTCGGCCACCAGCCGCCGATAGGTACGGCGCAACTCGTCATCGGTGACGTCTGGGGCCAGTCCCAGCACCGCATAGGGATCGCGATGCCCCGTCGGGAGCAGAACGTGCTGGGAGGCGATCTGCTCGAAGCGAACCGAATCAAAGCCGAAAATCTCGCTCACCGCCTCAAGATAGGCCATCTCGTCGCCATGCACGAACCCGTCCGCCGTCGCAATCTCGAACAATGCGTCCAGCACATGCTCCAGTGTTGCCGGGCTGTCGGCAAACAGTTTGCGCACCTTGCGCGCATAGCTGTCGAACCCGGCGACGTCCTGCTGGGCGAGAGCGAAGAACCGATCCACATGCGCGTCCGCGCCCTCAGGAATATCGACAAGCGTATGGAAGGTGTTGACCTCGCGCCGGCTCACAACGCCATCGGCGACGGCCATCTTGGCCGATAGCGCGATGATCGACATGGTGAACGCGGCTTCCCGGCCGCCCGGCATCCAGTTGTCGGGGTCGAAAATGCTGGCTATGCCGCCTGCCAGCCCTGTCCCTTGCGAGAACGAGCCAAGCAGCGCTGCGATTTGTTGCCAGAGCGACATGACCGTGTTCCCGCCAACTTTGCTCAGAGGTTGTTTATCGTCCGCAGCAATCTGGCACAAGCAAGACGGCACATCGGTTGTGCGTCAATACGTACCGCCTAGTCGTAAACGAAGCCGAACGGATTGCTCTGCGGAACCTGCTGCCGGCGCTGGACGGTAACGCGGCTGTTGAGAGTGGGGACTTGTTCTTCATAGACCCAGAGAATTTCACCATTAGGCCCGACAACCCCCACCAGTTCGTCCTGCTCAGGACTATATCCGGTGCGCGGATCGTATCCGCCATCCTGCCCGCTCAGTGGTGCCAGCCGCTGCGTTTCGGGAGGTGAAGGAAAACCTGTGTCGGACGGCACAATTGTCTGGTTCGATGCACGGGCCGCCTCGGCTATCGCATCGTAGTCGATACCGGTCTCATCCTGTTGCCGAACCACCCCCAGCCCTTCGGGCCGCGGCTGAGGACGCGGCGGTTCCACCGCCACCATTACCGCGTCGCCAGTAACCGGTTGCGGTTCCGCGGCGGCATCGTTTGTCGAAGCAGGTGTCTCGGCAGACCTTGTTGCCGCATCCTGGCTGTCCGCAGGCGCGTCCTCGCCCAGGGGACGTCCATTGACCGTGACGATCGGGCCATGCGTGGGCTCTCCCGCCCGATCCCGCTCCGCTTGCGGCACCACGGGAAATCCCGCGCTTTCCACCACACGATCCGCCGCAGTCGCTTCACCATCCGCGTCGCCGGTATCGGCAAATTCAACCACACCGGCGCCCCGCATGGCCGGCTCCTGCTGCAACGCGGCAGCACCGACTGCACCCATCAGCAAAACCAGCATCGCGCCCGATGCAACAGGTCTGGAAAGCAACATCTCATATTCCGTTCAGCCTGGAGTGCGGCGAGAAAAAGCTTCAGCCTTGCTTGGCTCCACCGCACGACAACACAACGCAATGGCCAGTGTGCCCGCACGGCCAATCTCTTCGCTCCCGAAAATGGCAGCAGTTTGGTGAATGGAACCTGAAGCGGCGTTCCCGCCCCCCTCCTTTAGGGACGGATACCGAGCAGACGTGCCAGCGCCAGCACCAGATTGGAGCGGTTGAGCGTATAGAAATGAAATTCAGTGATCCCCGAATCGAGAAGTTCGGTCACTTGCTCGGCAGCGACCGCGGCTGCAACCAGCGCATGGGTTTCCGGGTCGTCATCGAGCCCATCGAACCGGTCCGCCAGCCATTGCGGGATCGAGGCCCCGCACCGTCCCGCAAAACCCGCAATCTGCCGGAAGCTGTGGATCGGCTGGATGCCGGGTACGATCGGCGCGGAAATCCCCGCTTTACGCGCCCGTTCGACGAACCGCCAGTAATCCCCGTTTTCGAAAAACATCTGGGTGATCGCCCGGTCTGCTCCTGCGTCGAACTTGCGCTTGAGATTGTCGATATCGGCATCCCAGTCGACACTTTGCGGATGTTTTTCGGGATAGGCAGCGACTGAAATGTCGAAATCGCCCAGCTTGCGGATGCCCGCCACCAGATCTGCAGCGCTGTTGTAGCCATCGGGGTGCGGCGTAAAGGCATGCCCCACCCCTTCGGGAGGATCGCCGCGCAGCGCGACGATGCGCTTGACCCCTGCCTCGGCATAACCGCGCACCACGTCATCGACTTCATCGCGCGTCGCGCCAACACAGGTCAGATGCGCCGCCGCCGGAACGCCGGTCTCATTGGTGATCCGCGACACCATGCGCAGCGTGCGTTCGCGCGTCGAACCGCCCGCGCCATAGGTCACCGAAACAAAACGCGGGCCGAGCGGGGCGAGGCGCGAAAGACTCGCCCAGAATCTCTCCTCCATGACATCGGTCTTGGGTGGGAAGAACTCAAAGCTCACGGCAAGCTCGGGACGCCCACTTTCGGGCTGACGGCTCAGCCGGCTCTCGCCTGTCGCAGACACCACGATCAGACTCCTTTTTTATCGTTTGATTTTATGGTTTCGAGCACCCACAGGCACACCGTCAGCCCATCGTCGCGCGATGGTGGAAAGCTTCGACACGAAGCGACTGCAAGGCCCGCCGCCCGCGCCCATAGCGCCATCTGCTCTTCCGACATGCCCAGCCGGCGATGCGCCTGTTCGGTGCGCAGAAATTCGAGATCGTGCGGCGCAAAATCGACCACCAGCATCCGCCCCTCGGGTTTGAGGCAAGCCGCCGCATGACCGATCGCAATGGAGGGGTCATCGAAATAATGCAGCACCTGATGCAGCATCACCAGATCGGCCGTTCGGCGATAGTCGTCCAACTCGGTGATATTGCCCAGCCGGACCTGTGCGTTCTCAATGCCCTCGGCATCGAGTTTGGCCCGCGCTACCGAAAGCATTTCCCGGCTTGAATCGAGCCCGATTCCCTCGGCGTATTTCCCCTCCAGCAACTCGAGCATCCGCCCGGTGCCCGTCCCCAGGTCGAGGAACATATTGACCTGTCCCTGCCCCGCCGCTTCGACGATTGCCGCTTCCAGCGCGGAATCGGCGACATGCAGGCTCCGCAGCCTGTCCCAGCTCTGCGCGATTGTCGCGAAATATGCGGCCGCACGGTCCTGCTGGGCAACGCGCAGCGCGGACAGCTTTTCGATATCCCGGCGCAATTCGGCTGCGTCGGTATCGAGATGCTCCATTAGCCAATCGGCCAGCGGTCCGCTCGTCCTGTCGCGATTGAGACGGTAATAGGCCCACGCGCCTTCGGCGTGCCGGGTCACGAGCCCGGCATCGGCCAGCAACTTCAGATGACGGGAAATCCGCGGCTGACTTTGACCCAGAATTTCGGTAAAATCCTTGACCGACAACTCGCCCTGAACCAGAAGCGCAAGCAGGCGCAGGCGGGTGACTTCACCCGCCGCCTTCAAAAGCAAGACGATGTCCTGCGGTTGCCGCATCCCGGTCCCAACCTGTCAAAATGGCTGGGGACATAAAGATATCTTTATATCATTCCTGTCAAGGCCGGCCGGACTCAGGCCACCGCCTCTTCCTGACGGCGGCGGAAGGAATGAGACCGCCACAGATCGAAAATGCCCGACGCCTCGTCCTCGCTCAGCGCTTCGTAGCGTCTGCGCACATTGACGATATCGGCGCGGCTCGGCAGGTCGCGCCAGGGAAGCACCGTAACGACGGCCTCGAACAGATCGGCATCGAGCCCTATGGCCCGCGCCGCCACCGTAAAGGCGACATAGTCCTGCATCGCCAGCCACTTTACCACGATCTCGGGGCGTACCTCGAGCAGCATGGTGAGCCCGGCGGCCGTGTGATGACCATAGCCGAACCGCGTGAACCGATGCAGCGCCTTGAGATCGAACCGCCGCCGGTCTGCAAGCGCTTTCACCTGGTTCCAGGCCAGTTTCCATTCCTGTGAGGAAAACCCTGCCTGGTTCTTAATCCGGTTGTACACAACCGCTTGCACTCGCGAAGCCGTTCCCGGATTCTCGGCCCGCGAAAAAATGCCGATATCCTCAAGCGCCGACATTCCGGCGGTCGAGACCTCGGCACGAACCTCGGCCCAATCGATGTCCTTGCGGCCGCGAAGCAGTTGGGCAAATGCCTGGCTCTCATGGGCCCGCTGCGCGATCCGATCGACGGTGCGATAGGTGATTTCGGCTCGCGCATTGCTCAGCAGGCGCGTAACAGAGGGCTCTCCCCCGAACTTTGCAATGGCTTCCCCCACGCGCCCCGCCAGCCCCTTCCGGCTCGCAATTGCGATCCGATGGGATTCCGAACGCTGCTCGACGATCTCGATAAGGTCGTCGTCGGAAAGCACCTGCGAGAACTCGAGAAGCGATGCCGCCACCTCGATGACATCGTTGGCGAGCTTGAGCACGACCGATCCCGGGGCCCGCTCGAGTGGCGCCAACAGTTTGGCGACATGCTCACGCGCTTCGACTTCGACGATGTCGGCGAGCTGGCACAGCACCTCGTCATACTGCGCGACCTGCTCGTCGTCGCATCTGTCCGAGACATAGGAGAACAATTGCGCCAGGTTGCGGATCAGGTGATCGCGTTCGCCCGCATCGGCCTCGCCATTCAGAACCCTGAAATTTGCAAACGCCCGCACGCTTTCGGTTGCTTCGGTCATGATGTTCTCCCCGGCTGATTGCCGCATATTTCGCCAACCTATCGGGAGCGTCTTTTCGGGGCGCTGAATTCATCAAGACATATTTGAATAAAAAGCTAGGTATTTTCCCGTACCCAAAAAAAAGGCCCGGCGCTTGAGAGCCGGACCCCAGGGTTTCGAGTGATGGCGTGAACCTTATTCCGCTGCCGAGATCGCCGCCGGGCGATCGTCCTTGCTCGCTGCCAGCGCTGCGCGAACACCCGCGCCATAATCGGGGTGAACCTGATCGAACAGCTTGCACTGGCGTTCCTTGATCTCGTCGGGCGCGTCGCTCATTGCTGCTGCGATATTGGAGAACAAGCGCTGCTTCTGCCCATCGTCGAACAGGTTGAACAGGGCCCGCGGCTGGCTGAAATCATCATTGCCTTCGCGGTGGTTGTACCTGTCCGCATCGCCCGAAATCTTCAGCGGCGGCTCCTGAACCGATTTGTCCTCGGCCGGCCCGTTCATGCTGTTGGGCTCGTAATAGGCATCGGGATTGCCCGTCTTGATGCCGCCATAGAAATTCATCTGGCCATCGCGGTGATAGTGATGCACGGGGCACTTGGGGGCATTAACCGGAAGCGCCTCGTAATGCGTTCCCAGACGATAGCGGTGGGCGTCGGCATATGAGAAAACACGCGCCTGCAGCATCTTGTCGGGCGAATGCCCGATCCCGGGAACGATGTTGGACGGCGAGAACGCAACCTGCTCGATTTCGGAGAAATAGTTCTCGGCGTTGCGGTTGAGTTCGAGCACGCCGATCTCGATGGGCGGATACTCGCCATGCGGCCAAACCTTGGTGAGGTCGAACGGGTTGTAGGAGGTCTTTTCCGCGTCCGCCTCGGGCATGATCTGCACCTGGACGGTCCACTTGGGAAACTCGCCCTTCTCGATCGCTCCGAAAAGCTCTTCCTGATAGCTTTCACGGGTCGAGCCGATGACCTTCTCGGCCTGTTCATTGGTATAGTGCTTGTGGCCCTGCTGGGTCTTGAAGTGGAACTTCACCCAGAACCGCTCACCGGCATCATTCCAGAACGAATAGGTGTGGCTCCCGTACCCGTTCATGAACATCGGCGCCACAGGCAAGCCGCGATCGCTCATCAGGATCGTCACCTGGTGCAGGCTTTCGGGAGAAAGCGACCAGAAATCCCACATCGCCGTCGCAGAACGCAGATTTGTCTTGGGATGACGCTTCTGGGTGTGGATGAAATCGGGGAATTTCAGCGGATCGCGAACGAAGAACACCGGAGTATTGTTGCCCACGAGGTCCCAATTGCCCTCTTCGGTGTAGAACTTGATGGCAAAGCCGCGCACGTCGCGCTCGGCATCCGCGGCGCCCAACTCGCCCGCAACGGTCGAAAAGCGCAGGATCAGCGGCGTTTCAGCGCCCGGCTGCAGCGCCTTGGCGCGGGTGTATTTCGAAATGTCGCCGGTGATCTTGAGCGTGCCGTGAGCACCCCAGCCCTTGGCATGCACCACGCGCTCTGGAATGCGCTCACGGTTCTGGTGCGCCAGCTTTTCGATAAGCTGATAATCCTGCATCAGCACCGGGCCGCGCGGGCCCGCGGTGATCGAATTCTGGTTGTCGGGAACCGGCGCCCCGGCGCTGGTCGTCATTGTCGGTTTGTCGGACATGAGGCCTCCTAGTTTGTATCGATTCTAAAGAGATGGCCTTTCCTAGCGCCAGTGCGTCAATCATGCAAATTGATAAAACTGACAATTCTGATAATAATAACTAATCGAGCTCTTAAGGCCACCTATGCATACCATCACCCTGCGCCAGCTTCATTACGCGCAAACGATTGCCGAGGAAGGCCATTTCGGTCGCGCCGCCCAACGCTGCCACGTCACCCAACCCGCGCTGTCCCAGCAAATTCGCCTGCTTGAAGATCGTTGCCAGACCCAGATTTTCGACAGGCTCGGCAAGACCGTGACATTGACCCCCTTTGGCCGCGAACTCCTGGTCCATGCCGGTCGCGTTCTGAGCGCCGCCGTCGATCTCGAAACGTTTGCCGACATGGCGGCGGGACAGCCCGCCCGCCCCTTGCGTTTCGGATTGATCCCCACTGTCGCTCCCTATCTGCTCCCCGAGATTCTGCCGGCATTGACAGATGGCCTCAATGATATCCGCTTTTCGATCAGCGAGGGTAAGACCGAGCGGCTTTTGACGGCATTAAGCGAGGGCGACCTCGACATTGCGCTGATCGCCACGGAAACCGACCGCTCCAACCTCATTTCGACCGCCCTGTTTGCCGATCCGTTCGTCCTCGCCACCCGGCATGGCACCGAGCTGCCCGATCCCGTCAGTCTCGCCAACCTGCCGCGAGACAAGTTCCTGCTGCTCGAAGAGGGCCATTGCCTGCGCGACCAGATGGTCGATGCCTGCGCCCTCAAGCCCGATATGCAGGGCCGCACTTTCGCCGCCACATCGCTGACCACAATTTTGGAACTGGTCGCAAATGGCTATGGCGTCACCCTTCTCCCCACCATCAGCCTGCGTCGCGAGGAACACAACAAGCGCATCCAATTCCATACCCTCGGCGCCCCCGGTGCGGCCCGCATCCTCCGGCTGGTCTGGCGTGCCAATTCGCCGTACGAGGCGCTCTATCGCAGCATCGCGGAGATTTTGACCAAGGTTGGACAAGCCAGCCTGCGCACTGACCTGCAACCGGTTTAGGCGGGTTTGGGCCCGCGTCCCCGCCAGGAGCCATAGGAAAATACCGCCAGCGACATCCAGATCAGCGCAAAGCTGAACAGTCTGGCGGGCGACAGATCTTCGCCGAAAACGAAAACCGCCGCCGCGAACTGTAGCGATGGCGCGATGTATTGAAACATGCCGATTGTCGATAGCCGCAATTGCCGGGCCGCAAAGGCGAACATGACCAGAGGCACCGCCGTCATCGGACCGGTCATCACCAGAAACAGTGTGGTGGTGGGATCGGCGTAGAAATCGGGCGCCGGCCCGGTCAGCAGATAAAGGATATAAGCAGCGCTGATCGGAATGAGAACGAGCGTCTCGATGGCCAGCCCCGCCGCCGAGCCCACATCGACGGTTTTGCGCACATAGCCATAAAAGGCAAAAGTCAGCGCCAGCGCCAGCGAAACCCACGGCACGCTGCCCAGGCCGACGGCCTGAATGGCTATGGCAACAACGGCAATGGCAATGGCGAGTGCTTGCGTCCGGCTGAGCTTTTCCGACAGCAGCACCATGCCGATCGCCACGCTGACCAGCGGATTGATGAAATAGCCAAAGCTCACTTCGAGCACATGGTTGTTGCCCACCGCCCAAACGAAAATGAGCCAGTTGCCGGCAATCAGAACAGCCGAAACGCACATCAACAAGACGGTGCGCCTGTCCTTGAGCGCGGCCCGGACCCCGCCGAACTGATGGCGGAAATAAAGAATGGCCACCACAAAAAACAGCGAGCACAGGATACGGTTCGCCACCACGCCGACCGGATCGACATGTTCGAGCAGCTTGAAAAACAGCGGCAGCACGCCCCAGATCGTATAGGTCGCCAACGCGGCCAGGACACCCAGGCGCACATTTTCGTCCGGCCCGGTGGGACGGGGAGACCGCACGCCCTTGGCGGCGGGAGCGCCTTCGATCGATGTCATGGGGAGGCCTTTGAACCGGGAGTTGCAGGCGCCAGACTATGCCGCCAACCGCCCACACACCAGCAAGAGTTTGTGATCGGTTCGATCACTCCTCATTGTCCGCCTGCCCCGTCACCATGCCGAGAAATTCGAGCAGCAGCGGATTGAACAGATCGGGACGCTCGAGGCTGGGCAGATGCGCAGTGCCCTCGATCACCACGGCAAAGGCGTTCTCCATCTCTTCGGACAGATCGTCGTGGCGGTTGACGATATGGGGGAAATCGAGGTCGCCCGCCACCAAGAGAGCGGGGGTATCGATCTCGCTTATACGGTCGATGGCGGGCTCGGGCTTGTCCTCACGCGTCATCTCGCTCTTGCGCAATATATTCCCGTTCATTGCCTGAAACAGCGCCCGCACTTCGCCTTTCACGCGCCCGCTTTCCGAAAGCGGCCCATCGAGCCAGGCATGGGTATCGACCGCGTTGATCGCATCGACATCACCGCTTTCCTCCACCGCCTCCATGGCGTTGGCAATCTGCATGATTTCCGGCGGAAGGTGGGGCACCCTGGCCCCGCTGATCGAGGTGCCCACAAGCACCAGCCCCGCCGTCCGCTCGGGATTGGCCAGAGCGAAATCGATGGCCAGCGCCCCGCCCATCGAACACCCCACAAGCACCGCCGCATGGACGTCCAGCGCGTCGAGCACCGCTTCGAGATCTTCGAGATGGGAAAACCCTTCGTCGGGCGAGGTCGTGTCCCCGAACCCCCGCCGGTCATAGGCAATGCCCCAGAACCCCGCTTCCGCCACCGCCTCGACCTGGTTGGTCCACATGCGCCGGTCACAAACCCCCGCATGCAGGAACACCACAGGAATCCCCTCCCCGGCTTCGATGCCGGTGAAGACGGCGTCGTCGATTTCGAGGGTAAATTGATGTGGCATTTGCTGGAGGACTCCGACTCGGGTAACCGTACCTTCATATAATTCATATGAAAGTGTCTGTTAACAAAACCGGTTCACAGTTGTTCCTGTTCTGTTCTTCGCATATGGTTATAACCCGGAGGGCTGACCATGAACGTGCATTTCACCGACAACGCAACCGACACAACAAACGATTTTCGCAAAAAGTTGGCCGGAAATCGATACCGAACCATTCTCGCCGATCCGCCTTGGCGCTTTATGAATCGCACAGGCAAAGTTGCACCGGAGCATCGCCGGCTATCGCGCTATGGCACAATGTCAACCGACGAAATCTGCGAGCTTCCATTACCCGAGGTTACAACCGAGACCGCCCACTTGTACCTCTGGGTGCCGAACGCTTTGCTGCCCGACGGGTTGCGGGTACTTGATGCCTGGGGCTTCCAGTACAAGGCTAACATTGTCTGGCACAAAGTCCGCAAAGATGGCGGCTCCGATGGACGTGGCGTAGGTTTTTACTTCCGCAATGTCACTGAGCTTCTTCTGTTCGGTGTGAGGGGTAAAAAAGCTCGTACAGAGGCCCCGGGACGTAGCCAAGTCAACTATATGTCTTCGCGGAAGCGCGAACATTCGCGCAAGCCTGACGAACAGTACGAGTTGATCGAAAGCTGCTCGAAAGGTCCGTATCTCGAATTGTTCGCCCGTGGTACCAGAGCCAATTGGACCTATTGGGGCAATCAGGCCGATGAAAGCTACAAGCCCAATTGGGCGACCTATCCTTACAACTCGGCGGCGGAATGACTGGCCTTCCCAAAATTGATCTTATCGATGGATGGGATTGTTACGATTGGCGCAATGCCCAAACGATTTTGGAGCATGGTCACTCGGCGGAATGGGCGGATATCCTAGAGGTGCTAAAGGCATTTCGGCTTCCCCATTCCGAGATTGCAGCCAAAGGCGGGAACAAGACCGAAACCGCCTCGGCCATTGATTCAAAGCTGTATGCCCTAGGCTGGGTTGAGAAAAAATTCGAAACCAAGATCGTCGTAGACGGTGTCGAGAGTGAAAGTCCAACGCACAAAGTTGACTGCTTCAAGGGCAAAATTGCGTTGGAGGTCGAATGGAACAACAAAGATCCATTCTATGATCGCGATCTAAATAACTTCCGCCTTCTTTATGATTTGAGGGTTAGCGATGTAGGAGTGATGGTAACTCGGTCTACCCAATTGCAAAAATGGCTCCACGCCAATCGCAAAAAATTTGGCCGTGATTCCAGTACCTTCGGCGGTTCGACAACCCATTTTGATAAGCTGGAACCTCGCATTCTAGGCGGCGGCGCTGGCGGATGCCCAATGTTGGTGTTTGCAATGACGCCAGCGCTCTATCTTGATGATAGAATATCGACCTAATCGATTCACCGCGTCAGCGGCTTGTAGCTCACGCGCTTGGGATTGACCGAATCCGGGCCGAGCCGCCGCACCTTGTCGGCCTCGTAATCCTGGAAATTGCCCTCGAACCATTCCACATGGCTGTCGCCTTCGAACGCCAGGATGTGGGTGGCAAGCCGATCGAGGAACATGCGGTCGTGCGAGATGATGACGGCGCAGCCGGCGAATTCCTCAAGCGCCTCTTCCAGCGCGGCGAGGGTTTCAGTGTCCAGATCGTTGGTCGGTTCGTCGAGCAGCAGGACATTGGCCCCCGATTTGAGCATCTTGGCCAGATGCACGCGGTTGCGCTGTCCGCCCGAAAGCGTGCCGACAGGCTGTTGCTGGTCGCCGCCCTTGAAGTTGAAGGACGAGGTGTAAGCGCGTGAATTGACTTCACGTTTGCCCAGCTTGATGATGTCGTTGCCGCCCGAGATTTCCTCCCAGACGCTCTTTTTGGGATCGAGACTGTCCCGGCTCTGGTCGACATAGCCCATGTGGACGGTTTCTCCGACCGTAACCGAGCCTTCATCGGGCTGCTCCTGCCCCGTCAGCATCTTGAACAGCGTGGTCTTGCCCGCGCCGTTCGGCCCGATCACGCCAACGATGCCACCTGGCGGCAGCTTGAAGCTCAGCCCGTCGATCAGCAGCCGGTCGCCAAAGCCCTTCTTGACGCCGTCGATGTCGATGACGTTCTGGCCCAGCCGCTCGCCGGGCGGAATGATGATCTGGGCGGTGTTGGACTGGGTCCGCGCCTCGTTGATCTTGACCAGTTCGTCATAGGCCCGGATACGCGCCTTGGACTTTGTCTGGCGCGCCTGGGGCGATTGGCCAAGCCATTCCTTTTCGCGCTCCAGCACTTTCGAGCGCGCCTGATCCTCGCTCTTTTCCTGCGCCATGCGCTTGGCCTTGGCCGTCAGGTAAGCCGTGTAATTGCCCTCATAGGGAATGCCGCGCCCACGGTCGAGCTCCAGAATCCAGCCCGTCACGTTGTCGAGGAAGTAGCGGTCGTGGGTGATGATGAGCACGGCGCCGGGATATTCGCGCAGGTGCTTTTCCAGCCAGGCCGTGGTTTCGGCGTCCAGATGGTTGGTCGGTTCGTCCAGCAGCAGAAGGTCGGGCTGGCTGAGCAGAAGCTGGCACAGCGCCACGCGGCGCTTTTCACCGCCCGAAAGATTGGTGACGCTGGCATCCCCCGGCGGGCAGCGCAGCGCGTCCATCGCCATTTCCACCTTGGAATCGAGATCCCAGAGATCGTCGGCGTCGATCTGGTCCTGGAGCTTGGCCGCTTCGTCCGCCGTCTCGTCGGAATAGTCCATCATCAATTCATTGTAACGATCGAGAATGGCCTGCTTTTCCTTGACCCCGATCATGACGTTACCCTTGACGTCGAGCTTTTCGTCGAGTTGGGGCTCCTGGGGAAGATAGCCCACCGTCGCGCCATCGGCCGCCCAGGCCTCGCCGGTAAACTCGGTATCGATCCCGGCCATGATTTTGAGAAGCGTCGATTTACCCGCCCCGTTCGGCCCGAGAATGCCGATCTTGGCATCGGGGTAGAACGAGAGGTTCATGTTGTCGATGACCTTCTTCCCGCCGGAATAGGCCTTGGACATGCCGTGCATATGATAGATGAATTGACGCGCCATAAAGCGGGTGCCTCTTTGGAAATTCGTGTCTCAGAAACTTGGGGCCGTATGTAGGACAAGCCGGAATGCGGTGCAATGGCCGCGCAAAAACCTCCGACGGCGAGATCGCCTCGGTTTCTGATGGGATAGACGGCATGGGGCGATGAACGCTCCGCACTGAAATTTGTATATATGAAGCGATCATCGCCCCATGCATCCGGGGTTTTTGGCTTATGGCGGCGTCTCGGGCTGGGGTTTGTCGGGATGACACCATCGCTGGTGCCTTCCGCGGTGCCCCTCCGGGTTTCCTCGGTACGACGTGGATACCACTCCTCGTCCGGCCATCCGTCCGCTTTGGGCCTTCCCTGCGGCGACCCGCATGGAACCCGGACCGAACCCGCCCAAACGTTCGTTGCGCTTGCGTCCATATGCGCGGGTTCGTGAAGCCAGTATGGTGGAGGTCCAGGGTGCGGGGATAAGTGTGAAAAACTCAGCCGTATCTGCGCGCACGCCGATGGTGGCCGACAAAGCTCGGGATGGCGCAGGCGGCAAGGAGAGCGGCCAACGGCAAGGCAAATCCGAAGCCGAACTGGGCAAACCCCAGGGCTCCCACGAGCCCCCCGGCGAAAAAGCAGCCGACAATGGAGAGCAGCATTCGCAGCTTTCGCGGGTCGGCCCTTACGTCCCGTTCCCGCGCAATATTGCGATCGCGATTGCGATAGAGCCCTTTGCCAAGCTCGATCCCGATATCGGTGACCAGCCCGGTGACGTGGGTCGTGCGCATCCGCGCCCCGGAAATCTTGGTGATCGTCGCATTCTGGAGACCCATCAGGAAACACAGCAGCGGCGCGGCGACCAGCGCAAAGCCGGAAACGCCGGCAAGGACGATCCCCAGAACACCGAAGAGCAAAAGCAATACCGATTCCAGCGCCAGCGGCAGGGCGTACTGGCTCCAGCGCGTGTGCCGCCTTGCCCAATTGATGAGAATTGCGGAAAGGGCGGCGCCGGCAACAAAGCAGATCACCGCCCCGAAGCCCGATGCCACCACCAGCCAGTCGGCAATGGCAATGGCGTCAGCCACTTCGGACACATACCCCGTCATATGCGAGGTATAGCGCCCGATGGCGATGAAGCCGCCGGCGTTGATGGCACCGGCAATGGCCGCAAGGATCAGCGACAAAGCAAGATCGGCGGCCGCGATGCGTTTGTGATCGGCGAGATGGGAAAACAGCCGAAGCCGGGAATGCCGGCCCCGACGACCGGCATTTATCGCTCTATCCATACCGGCACCGACTTGAAGGCAGGCGTTTTCGAGCGCGGATCGATGGCCGTCCCCACCAGCACATTGGCTTCCGGATAATAGGCCAGCGCCGAACCGCGGGGGATATCGAAGCTCAGAGCCTTGAGCTTGCTCATCTTTCCCTGCTCGGACGCCAGATCGATCAGATCGCCCTCGGCAATGCCCATCTCCTCCATGTCCTTGCCGTTGAGCAGCACCGACCAGCGCGGCGCCTTGTTGCGATAGCTGTCGGTCTCTTCGTAAACGATGGTGTTGAATTGGCCCTCCGAGCGGATCGTCGCCAGTGTCAGCGCCTTGCGCCCCTCGGGCGCCTCTGGGGTTTGCGGCAGTGCGATCACCTGAAAATGCCCCTTGCCGTCCACCGTCGAAAACCGCGGTTCGTGCATGACGCGATTGGCGATATGGAACTCACGCTTTGCCACATCGATCTCGGCCAGGTCCTTGAGACCGGGGACGATTTCGGAAATGGCGCGCCGCACTTCGGCGTGCTTTTTGAACGCCTGAAAGTTGATCGGGCTGTCGGGAAGGATGCGGGTGGCAAGGTCGGTGAGGATGACGCTTTCGGGCCGGACATTGGCCAGCCGGTCGATGCCGCCATCAGATAACCGTATGAAATTGAACATCGATTCCTGGGTTGTCGGCTCCCATTCCTCATCGCGGGCCGTTACCGGCAGGATCAGGCTCTCGGTATCGTCGTGCCCATGGACGTGCCCCAGATTAAGGGTTGTAGTCAAAAAGAGCTTGAATCCTATAGAGTTAAGGGCCTTTTCCGCCCATGCGGTATCGGGGGATGCGCCGTAGAGATTGCCCCCCATGATGACCGCCGCGTCCATTTCGCCGCGATGGGCGGCGTGCAGGCACGCCATGGTGTCCAAGCCCTTGGAACGACTGAGAGAAATCGAAAACTGCCGCTCCATTTCGGCCATGACGTCCTCGGCCAGCAGCGGTTTGACGCCGATGGTGCCGATGCCCTGCACATTGGAGTGTCCGCGCAGCGGCAAGAGCCCCGCATTGGGCCGCCCGATCATGCCGCGCAACAGGGCGAGATTGGCAATTGATTCAACGTTTTCAACGCCATGGACGTGATGGGTCATGCCCATCCCCCAGGCGAAGACCACGTTCTTCGCCCGGCCATAACGATGCGCCACGCGCTCGATTTCGGCCCGCGACAGGCCCGTCACCGTTTCGATTGTTTCCCACGAAATTGCATGGACTTGAGCTTTGTAGGCCCCAATGTTGGCGGAATGTTTTTCAATAAAATCGATATCCTCCATTCCCGCCTCGAGCACCGCCTTGGCGATGCCAGCCATGAGCGCGATATCGGACCCGATACGCGGCTGGAGATAGTCCGAGGCGATCTCATCGCCACCCCTGAGCATCGATGACGGCGATTTGGGTACGGCGAATTTGACGAGCCCCGGCTCGCGCGCCGGATTGATGACAATCACCTCCCCGCCCCGGTCGCGGCAATGCTTGAGCATGTGGATGAAGCGCGGATGGTTGGACGAAGGATTGGCCCCGATCACAAAGATCATGTCGGCGCCGGTGAGGTCGGCAAGCTCGACGGTCGCGGTGCCCTTGCCGATGGTGGTGGCCAGCCCCTCGCTGGTCGCCTGATGGCAGAAATAGGAACAGTTGTTGACATTGTTGGTGCCGAAGGCCCGGGCGAGAAGCTGGAAGATGAACCCCGCCTCGTTCGATGAGCGCCCCGAAGAGTAAAAGAACGTCCGGTCCGGCACCGTGGCCAGAAGCCGGTTGGCCGCGTGATCGAGCGCCCAGTCCCAATCGACCACCTGATAGCGGTCCGAACGCGCCGCCTTGTAGATCGGGTCTCCCAAGCGCCCCAGATGCTCCATCTCCTTGCCGGTCAACTCCTTGAGGTCGTCCAGCTCGTGGGAGAAAAGGATGTGGGGAATGGCCGGCTGGATATCTGTCGATTGCGCCTGCACCGATTTGTTGCAGACCGAGGGAAACTCGCCCAGCTCGTTGGTCATGCCGCCCATCTGCCCGCCCATGCCATAGGCACAGGCCTTGCAGGCGTTCTTTGCCGTCAGCGCCTTGGCCGCCTTGCCCACGCCCATGCGGGCCACGGTCTGGAGCGTATAGAGAACCTTCTTGGGCCCTCCCCCGACGGTCTGGTGCGAATGCGGCATGGCGGCAAATCTCCTCGCGGCAAGTATGGCACGGCAGGAGGGCCTGGCAACAGGCCGCCCCGGCAGTGTTGCCCGTTTTTCGCAATCGGATACCGATGGCTTTGGCGGACGGGCGAATGCGCTTATAGCCAGTGTACCGCCCACTGGACGATTCGCCATGTCATCCAATTCGTCATCCGCCCTCAGGCCCGCCCCGCTGCACCTGCTTCTGGCCTTCGCCAGTGGCGGCCTTCTGACCCTGATGGTCGATTTCAACGGGCTGGTCGGACTTTACGGCGGGGCCATGTATTCCTCGTGGGTGGCCCATGGCACCGGGACGGTGGCCGCGCTGATCTTTCTGGCGCTGCTGCGCTTCGGCCCACACTCGTCCACGGCGACCGACAAGCCCCGCGCGCCCCTATGGGCCTATCTCGGCGGCGTCTCGGGCGCGCTGACCGTGACGCTGACCTCGACCACGGTCAATACCCCGCTGGCGTTATCGGGCACGCTTGCCCTGGGTCTTGCCGGACAGGTGCTTTTCTCGCTCGCCGCCGACCGCTGGGGCCTGTTCGGCCTGCCCAAACGCATCCCGAGGCTCAAGGATTTCGCCGCGTTGGCGCTGATTTTTGCCGGCTCGATGATCATCATTTTCGGACAGGGATAGGACGATGACCACGGCAATTGTCTTCGCCCTGCTCGCGGGCATCCTCGTTTCGCTTTCCCGCCAACTCAACGGGCGGCTGGCCCTGTCCACCACGGCGCTGATCGCCTCGTACTGGAACCACATCGTCGGCTTTGCCGTCCTCACGGTTCTCGGTCTGGTTATTGGCGGCCTCTGGCCGGAAGGCGCCTTGAGCGCTCCGTGGTATGCCTATCTGGGCGGCACGATCGGGGTGATTTTCGTCGCTTCGGGAAGCTGGCTGATTGCCCGCATCGGCGCCATCAATACCGCGATGCTGGTCATCGGCGGGCAGATGATCTCGGGCGTGCTGCTCGATCTGGCGCGCGGCAACACCGAAAACCTTATCGCCAGCGCCATCGGCGTCGCCATGATCATCGCCGGCATGGCCCTGACGCAAAAGCGGGATTAGGTCAACCGACGCCACCCTCTCCATCGCCGTCATCCCGGACTTGATCCGGGATCCAGTAACCGGCAGCGCTGGCGGTTCCGTCGCCGGTGCGGAGTGCACTGGGCCCCGGCTCGGGCCTGTCCCCGCGAAAGCGGGGAGCCGGGGTGACGGAGGGGGTTTTGGAGGAATGGGGCATCAAGGCAAATGCCGCTGCAACCGCCAATATGTGACATCACCGCTCTGGCGCCGCGGCAAGGATGGGCGTATATCGACCCCGTTCAACCGGAAACCGCCCGCCATGCTCCAGACCCTGCTCGTCCCCGTCGCCGGCCTGATGATCCTTGCTGCCGCCATCAAGGGGTTGCTGCCCAGGGCGAAATGGCGCGAGCGGCTCTATTCGGTGTTTGCAGGGGGCTGGTCGGGGTTCGGCGTGGCGATTTATCATCCCGTGTGGCTGGGCCGGTTCGCCCCCATGGGCTGGGTCCACAATCCCAACATCGTGATGATTTTCGGCTTCGGCCTATTGGCGCTCGGCGTCTTCGGCGCCTCGATCATGATTGGCGACCGCTAATTGGGAAGCAAAAGCCCGCTTATAGGCGGGCCGCGCTTCGCCGCGCGCCACATAGGACGATAGATTGGGATATTCCTCAAGCAACCCCGATCCCTCCAGCCGGCGCAGCACCAGCACCATGATAAGGTCGGCCGCGCTGAACGCGCCGTCGAGCCATTGTGCATCGCCCAGCCGACTGGCAAGCTGATCGAGCCGCACGCGCACGCGATCCTCAAGGACCGGCAACAATTCGCCGTACCAGGGCTTGTCGCCCACCACGTAGCGGGACTGTTCGCGTTCGACGATCGGCGGCTCAACCGTGTTGAGCGCGGCAAACATCCAGGTGATGGCGCGCGCCCGGGCATTGTCATCTTCCGGCAACAGGCCCCGATTGTGCCGGGCAATATGGAATACGATCGCCCCTGTCTCGAACAGGGCAAGATCGCCCTCCTCATAGGTCGGGATCTGCCCGAACGGATGCAGCGCGAGATGATCGGGCTCTTTCATCTGCTTGAACGAAACGAGGCGAACCTCGTAGGGCCGCCCCACCTCCTCAAGCGCCCAGCGCACCCGCATATCGCGCGCCAGCCCCCTGCCGCCATCGGGCGAGCGTTCAAAGGCCGTAATCGTTATGGTCATCGCAATTCTCCCCTGACTGTCCCGAGGACGGCCGGAACCCCTTCATTCCGACAACAACCCGACATAAATTCAGCTTTGCCGGACGTAAGGGCAACGGCCCGTTGGTTCAGTCGGGACGCAGCGTGCCCGGAAGGAAAAGCCTGACGCTGAGCCCCCCGAGCCGAGCGCGTTCAAGCAGTACCCTGCCGCCATTGATCTCGACAATATCCTGGGCGATCGACAATCCCAGCCCCGTGCCGGTCTGGCTCTGGTCGTGGCGGACGCCGCGTTGCCGCGCCGTCTTCATCTGCTCGTCGGTCATGCCCGAACCGTTGTCGGCAACCACAACATGCACATTCTCATCCTCCTGGCCGACGGTTATCTCGACGGTATCGCGGGTATGACGCTGGGCGTTGTCGAGCACGACCCCGATCAGTTCGATGAGGTCATGGCGGTCCAGTTGAACGATGGCGCCCTCCGGGCATGCGATTTCCCAGGCGATCATTGCGCCCCGCTCGGTGCGCTTGAGAACCGAAACGACCTGCTCGATTGCTGGAGCCAATGGCGTGCTGGCCGCCGCGCTTGTCGAGCGCAGCCGCAACTGGGTGAGACGCAACTGATATTCGATGCGCTCATTCATGGTCCGCACCAGCCGGTCAAGCGCATCGGCCTCCTGATGGTCCCCGTGGTCACGCAGGCGCGCTTCCGTCGCGCCCAGGGCCGACAGAGGGGTCCGCAATCCATGGGCCAGGTCGCTGGCACGGGCACGCGCGAATTCGAGCATGGCCCTTTGCGCATCGAGCAGCCCGTTGACCTGATCGACCAGCGGACCGATTTCCATTGGATAATCGTCGCGCAGCCGCGCCGCGCGCCCCGTGCGGATATCCGCGATACCGGTTCTCAGGCTGGCCAATGGGGCAAGACCGAGATGGACCTGCAGAACCGCGGCAAGCGTCAGCGCGCCCCAGACCAGCGCGAGCGCGCTGGCCAGTTGCATCGAGAAGGTCCGCACCGAAAGATCGATCTGCTCGCGATCCCGCGCGACGGTAACGACCAGCCGGTCGTCCGGAGCCCCCGAAAACCCGATCGCCTGGCTCAATCCCAGGAGCGGTGCCCCGGCCGGCCCGTCAAGGCCGCTCAATGCGGGCGAAGTGACCTCTCCGGGATCGAGCGTCACGTCGAACAGCGAGGGCGACCGCGCGAGCGCTTCCCCGCCGGGCCCGTCGATCTGCCAGTAGAGGCCCCCATAGGGCAGCTCATAGCGTGGATCGGCAAGCGGGCGGTCCAGATCCCCCATATCGATGCCATCGACCTGGGCCACCAGACGATTGAGGGTGGCCCTCAGTTCGGTCTCGGCCGACGCCTCGAGATGCACCCGGAACAGATGCACCAGCAGAAACCCCACCGCGATCATCGCCAGGCCGATCCAGACGCCTGCCCCGATCAGGAGCCGCAGGCGAAGCGATGTTCCCCTCACGCGCCGGGCCCTTCCACATAATATCCAAAGCCTCGCCGCGTCTTGATGATCTGCCCCCCGACACGGCGGCGCACACGGCCCACCAGCACCTCGATGGAATTGGAGTCGCGTTCGAAATCCTGGGCATAGAGATGCTCGGTCAGTTCCAACTGGGAAACGACCCGCCCCTGATTATGCGCCAGATACGACAAGAGGCTGTATTCTTTCGGCGTCAGCCCCAGCGGCACGCCGCCGCGCAGGACCTGCTGCATGCGCGTGTCGATGACAAGGTCCCCCACTTCGATGCGCGGCGAGGCCAGCCCGCTCGACCGGCGCAGGACAGCCCGGACCCGTGCGACCAGCTCTTCGGGCCGGAACGGCTTGACGATGTAGTCGTCGGCGCCGGCTTCAATCCCGTCGACCCTTTCGGCCCAGTGCCCCCGTGCCGTTACGATGATGACGGGCCGCGTCATTCCCTCCTGGCGCCACCGCTTGAGCAGGGTCATGCCGTCGAGCTGCGGCAAGCCAAGGTCGAGCACGATGACATCGAAGGGCTCGGTGCTGCCTCGAAACCATGCCTCCTCCCCATCCGTCTCGCCCGTTACCGCAAACCCTGCCGCAGCCAACGCCGCCGCCATGGTGGAGGCGATCCGGGGATCGTCTTCGATGACTAATGCACGCATGGTTCCTATCTGACCGGATTGCCGGTTTGCGCATAATAATAGAGTGTATCGAGCGTCCCGTCGGGCAGAAGTATCTTGAGTTCGTAGAGCAGAAAACCATCCACGGTGAACAACCGCGTATCGATAAGCGTGCCCCCGTTCTGTTCCAGAGCCGGCCCCAGCACCCGGTCCAGCGGCACCGCCTGCCCTGTCCTGACCGCCCGGGTGGCCCGATCCTGCGCCGATTGACCCGCAGCCGCCCCGCCGCTCGCGGCGTTGCCCGCGCCATTGCCGGGAATATCGGGTGCGTTGGCCGCACCATTTCCGGCCTCGTCCGGATCTGGAATCGCACCGGCGCCCTCGGCATTGTCGCTGCCATCGCCGCCGCCGGCATTGTCGGCCGCAATGTCGAGGCCGGGATTGTCGGGTGGCCCGACATCGGGACGCGCCGAATTGCCCTGAGCGGGTGCAAGGGTCGGGCTGAGCGCCAGGATCGCGCCGAAAGCAATGATTGACAGGATGCGCATGGCTGGGATCCGGACCTGCTAATTTCGCGCCCGCGGCGCGTCATCTGGGGATGGGACGCAACCGGCCAATCGATGCGTCAGGGATTTCGAGCGCATCTCGATACGCTCCCGGTCCCGTTCCAGCCCCGCGCCATTTTGAACCGCCAAAGCTGACAAAACGCTGACAAAGCCATCAGGCCCGCGTCAGCTTGCTGTTGCTAGGCTCTGCTCGCGAACCGGACCCGTGGTCATGGTACGTCAGAACGGGTGACACCGCTAGTTCCTATGCTGTACCCCCCGTGCACCTGGTGTCACCCGCTCTGTTTCATCTCATTGCGCCGGGCGCGGCGCGTTTATCCCCGGCGTGCCGCGTTCGGCATCGTGTTGCCTGACACGCCCGGCGGATCGAAAGGGAAATGTCAATGAAACTCTCGCTCATCTCCGCAATCGCCGCTCTCTCGATGGCAGCACCGGGCGCTGCACTGGCCCAGGAGGTCGTCTCGTGCGACCCCCAGACCATCGCGCAACTTCTCGGCCTTGAGCCCATTGCCGGCTGCGAAGCCGAGATCACCGACCCCGACGGCGAGGAATCGGCCAACGATCGCCTCACCGGTCTGCTGACCGCGCACGAAGCGTCGGGCGGACGGTCCACCGAGGCTCTGGACCACGCCAACACCATGAGCGGCGGCGCCGTGCTGGCCGCCGACATGAACGATGACGACGATGAGGAGGAGGAAGAAGAGGAGGAAGAAATCGAAATCGAAGCCGAGGACGAAGACGAAGATGATGGGCGCGGCCGGCCCGATGATGCAGGACGGGGCCGTCCCTGATCTTTGCGTGCATATCGGCCGGGCATCGAACGCGATGAGGGGTCGCGTTCGATCCATTGGCCCGCAAAAATGGGGATTTGTCTGATTTCGCCGTAGCAGGCAGCCCAAATCCCGGTCACTTCTTTTCGAACGGTCGATACTCTGCCACGAATCGGAATCCTGTCCTTGCCGCCTGCCCGCCGCTTTACCAGATTTGCGTCCCTGGCCGGGTTCTGCGTCCTGCTCGCGGGCTGCGGAGGCGGCGGCAGCAGCTATGATACGGCGGAACAATCGGGGCCGAGTTCGCCCCAGCCCGACTATTCGAGCGACTGGATCGGCGCCTCGGTCGCTCATACGTTCGACGCCGCACGCGCGGCGCAGATTCGAAGCGCATCGCGTTTTTTGGGCGTTGACGCCGATGTCAAAGGCGGCGGCTCCAATCAGTCCCACCCCTACGAACTGGCAAGGCTCGATCTGGCCCTGTCGGGCGATTGGACCGGTGCGGGCCAGCGCGTGGCGGTTGTCGACGACGGTTTCCGCATCACCCATCAGGAATTTTCCGGCGCCGATATCGTTGCCAATGGCAACATCGCCGTCGCGGGCGGCTCGTCGCACGGAACCCATGTGGCGGCGCTGATTGCCGGCAGCGACGATCAGGGAGAAATGATGGGGTTCGCCCCCGATGCCGATTTGCACCTCACAAGCTATTTGCGCGACGACAACCGCTCCGAAATCGATCTCGCCAAGCTTGCCGGCGCCACGGCCCAGGCCGCCGGCATGGGCGCCGTCGCACAGAACAATTCCTGGGGACTGCTCTACACACCGCCCGGCGACCCCACGCGCGAGCTTCTCGTCTCGGACGTGCGCGACCACATGACCGTAAACGGCTCGAGCGTTGCGCAGGCTTTCGCCGGTCTTGCCGGGGGAACTCAGGCCGCCTGGAACGACTATTTCGAGGAGCTCGAGGCCTTCCAGTCGAGCGGTGTGATCGTCTGGGCCATGTCCAACGACGACACCCTGTCGGTCAATGACGCATCGAGCGCGCTGCCGCTCCTCATCCCCGAGGTCGAGGATGCCTGGATCGCGGTCGGCAATGGCCTGTTCCAGACCGACAGCGCCAACCAGATCACCAGCGCCCAGCGTTTGTCCGCCGCCTGCGGCGAGATGGCGGCCCGTTGCCTCTTCGCCGACGGGACCACCCGTTCGGCGGCTGCGGGCAGCGACACGGCCTATGGGCTGGGTACCGGCACCTCCTTTGCCGCGCCCCAGGTTTCCGGCGCCATAGCCATCATGGCCCAGGCCTTTCCGTCCCTGTCGTCGCAGGAATGGACAAAGCGCCTGCTGGCAACCGCCTATTCCGATTTTGCCGATTTCGCGCAGGACGGCACGGTCGATTTCGGCAGCGGGGTGATCAAGGCCTATTCGGACGAATGGGGCATGGGCGTGCTCGACATTGCCGCGGCGCTCAGCCCGGTGGATGGCGTCTCCCTCGTCAATGGCCGGTCGCTCGACAACGCCGAACGCATTATTGTCACTAATGCCGCCCTGGTTTCGGGCTCGGCCTATGGCGATGGCACGCGCGCCGGGCTTGCCGGGATCGACATCGCGGTGTTCGACCGGCTCGATACGCCGTTCCTGATGCCCGCCGACATCCTCGCGGTAACATCCGAGCCCGACACCGGTCAGCCCCACCCCCTGCCGCTTTTTGCCGAAAGTTCGGCTTTCGATATGCTCGCCGTCAGCGGCGACGACCGCGGGTCGGGACAAGCCGATTTCGGGGCCGGAACCTATAGGCTGGACGTTGCCGCCCTTGGTGGCGCGGACCTGGTTTCCTCGTTCCGCGGATTGACCAGCCCCGCGGCCATGACCGGATCGCTCTCCGCGCTTTCCGGGCACGGCGCCGCCATGGTCGGGCAAATCGCGGCCGGCCCCTGGACCTTTGAGCATTACGGGCTGGTGACGAGCCACGCGACGCTTTCGGAAAGCGCGGTCGGCGGCGTGGGTGCGGCACTGGGGCTCGAGCTGGGATCGTTCGGCCTGAAGGCATCGATGCTGACCGCACACGAACAGGGCGGCGTCCTGGGGCTTTCCGGTTATGGACCCATGGGCGCTCCGGCCGGTGCCGCAATCAATTCCGCTGCCCTGTCCGCAGAGCTTGAAATCGGGCATGACGGGCTGGTCTTTGCCGGGCTCGAAACCGGCACCGCTGCGGCCGGGGGCGGCTCGGGTTATGTGACCGGCATGGACAACCTGACATTTTCAGCCTTCCAGATCGGCGTGGCGGCGTCCAATCTCTTCGGAGAGTCCGACCGGCTCACCATTGCCGTGTCCCAGCCCCTAAGGCTCGAAACCGGTTCGATCGACCTTTCCCTGCCTGTTGGACGCACGCGCCAGGGCGCTGTGGTCATGGCCGATCACCGGGCCGATCTGGTCCCGGCGGGCCGTCAGATCGATCTGGGCCTGCACTATCAGATCGAGCTTGAAACCCAGGCGCAACTGGAATTCGGCGCGGTTCTCAGCCACGATGCGGGCCATATCGGCGGCGCAACCCACGCCAGTCTCGGCGCACAGTTTCGCGGCCGCTTTTAGAGCCTGTCATGTTGAAATGGTAGCACCTGCGTTGTCATCCGGCCGTGCCGAAATCATTGCCGGTCGGTGGTCCGCCGCTGACGCTTGCCGCGTTCGATTTCGGTTTCGAGCGCCATGAGCCGCGGCTCCCAGAGCGCGCGGAAATCCTCGAGCCACCTGTCGATTTCCATGAGCGGTTCGGGGCTGACGCTGTAGAACCGGCGCGTGCCTTCCGGCCGCACGGCTGCAAAGCCGCTTTCGCGCAGGGTGCGCAAATGCTGGGATACGGCAGCCTGGGTGATGCCGAATTCGGCCTGGATGATCTCGACCACGGCGCCGGAGGTCTTCTCGCCCGAGGACAGCAACTCGAGGATGCGGCGGCGGACGGGGTCGCCAAGAATGTCGAAGGCGTGCACGTCTATTGCGCCTCCCCCGAAAAGAAGGCGATGGAGCGGGCGGCAGCGGCGCGCGCCTTTTCCGGATCGTCGCCCGCCGCGATATCGGCCTCGCCCCAGGCCGCCCCGACATCGGCGATCAGGCTGCGGCCTTGAGGAGAGGCGGCCAGTTCTTCCTCGTTGAACTTTTCGGACGGATTGTCGAGATGGTGCGCAAGGCCCAGCAGCCCCAGGTCCCAGCCAATGCCGCCGGCACCCGAACCGTATTTATCGACAAACTCGTTTGGATGTTCGGCAATGTGGGACAGAACCAGCCGCGCCCCTTCCGCTTCTGCCGACAGCCGCACGTCCACCCAACTCAGTGTCGATGCGAATTCCCAGGTCAGGTCCAGCGCTTCTGGCGGCCGGCAAACGAGGATGGTTCCGCCGGCATTGCCCTGCAACTGGTAGCGCCCGCCCTGTTTGAGATCGCCGGTGACCTCGAGGAACCAGCGCGGCAGCCGCTCGGGATTGGTGATGGCGTCCCAAAGGTCCTCCACGCTGGTCGCATAGGACCGGGCCAGCGTCACCACCCGCACCTGCATCCCCTCCCGCGTGGTGTCATGCACAGATCGGGCAACGCTGCCCAGATAGCGTCCGAAATCCACGGCCGCAGCCCTCCATATTTCAAGATGTGACTTATATTAGTTCAAACTTGTATTGAGTCAAGTCGAACCGGCACAAGTCCAGTAAATACGACTGAAAATCTGATTTACCTTACTCTATGTCAAAAAAACTTGACTTTATTCGATATCGAAGCTACCCCTTCCGCACACATCGAAACGCGGGAAAAATGCGATGAGCTACAAGCAATGGAATGCACTGATCATGGTGACGAGCGCCCTCGTCATCTCGGCATGGGTGGGCTGGGGCCTTGCGACCGACGGTCCACCGGCCGATGTTTCGGCCGGCGCCTGGCAGATGCTTTGGGCAATTGCTTACGTGATCGTTTTCAACATCGTGGCGTCCATCGTCGTGACCATCGTGGTCTCCATCGTCCAGCGCGAGGAACTTGTCGACGAGGCCGGGGACGAGCGCGACCTTGCGGTCAGCGCGCGCTCCATGCGCAATGGCTACGCCGTCCTCTCGGTGGCGACCGCCGGTATCATCATTGCGCTTGCGGTCGGGCTCGACCCCGTGCTGGTGCCCCACGCCCTGTTTGGCATTTCCATGCTGGCGGGCGGCGTTTTCGCCGCGTCCCAGCTTGTTTACTACCGGATCGGATAGACCGGATGGGCAAGGGAAAACCGAAAATCTCCAACACCATCCGCACCCTGCGGTTCCACGCCGGGGAGATGACCCAGGCCGCGCTGGCCGAAAAAGTCGGCGTCACCCGCCAGACCGTGGTGGCCATCGAACAGGGGCGCTATTCGCCCTCTCTAGAAGTTGCCTTCCGTATAGCGCGCGCCTTTGGCGTGCCGCTTGAAGAGGCGTTTCAATATGATGAGGACAGCCAATGACCCAACCAGCAAACGCCGCCACCATGAAGGCTGCATGGATCGACCGCTACGGCCCACCCGAAGTCATCACCGTGCGCGAAACCGCAATGCCCGTCATGGGACCCAGGGATGTGCTGATCCGCATGCGGGCCTCGACGGTCACCCTACCCGATTGCGCCTTTAGGGCAGCCGACCCTTTTATCGTGCGGTTTTTCGCAGGATTGCTGCGCCCCAAGGCGCCCATTCCAGGGGGAGCCGTCGCCGGAGAAATCGCCGCCGTGGGTGAAGACGTCATACGCTTTGCGCCCGGCGACCGCGTGTTCGGCACAACCGATCCCAACCCCTCCGCCATGGCGCAATATGTCGCCATGCCCGAAGACGCGCCGCTTGCCATCATGCCCGACGCGCTCGATTTCGGCGAGGCGGCGGGCCTGACCTACAGTTTTCTGACGGCCATGCCGTTTCTGCGTGACGAGGCAAGGCTGCAGCCCGGACAATCGATCCTGATCAATGGCGCGGCAGGCAGCATCGGCACGGTGGCCGTTCAACTGGCCCGCCATATGGGTGCGCATGTCACCGCCGTGTGCAGCGCACGCAACGCCGATCTCGTCTCGAGCCTGGGCGCCGATGCGATCATCGACCGCCACACATCCGATTTCACACGTGCCAGCGCCGCCTATGACGTGATTTTCGACGTAGTGGGCAAAAGCAGCTATCTGGCGTGCAAGAAGGCACTCAAGCCGCGCGGCATCTATCTCACGACCACGCCTTCATTCGCGATCCTGTGGGCCATGATACGCGGCAAGGACGCGCAGGCCAGACGCGGCAAGCTGGCGACCACCGGCCTGCGCCCCCTGCCCGACAAAGCCAAGGACATGCTGGTCCTGAGGGACCTGGTGGCAAAGGGCAAGCTCCACGGCGTCATCGACCGCGTCATGCCCCTCGAGGCCATCGCCGAGGCGCACCGTTATGTCGAGCAGGAAACCAAGGCGGGGGACGTGATTATCGAGATGCCGCGATAGCACTCACCCCGCCATTGTGGTCGACCGGTGGGCCCATCCCGTCGTGCGCTTTTCGATCCACGCCATCAGCGCGTACATGATGATGCCCTCGACAGCCAGCATGACCAGCCCGGCAAAGACCAGCGGCACGTTGAACTGGGATTGGGCCGAACTCATCATGAACCCAAGCCCGGAATTGGCTGCAACGGTTTCGGAAATCACCGACCCGACGAAGGCCAGCGTGATCGCCACTTTGAGCGAGCCGAAGAAATAGGGCATCGAGCGCGGAATGCCGACCTTGAGCATGATGTCCATCTTTTTCGCCCCCAGCGCCCGCAACACGTCCTCGGTTTCCGGCTCGATGGTGGCAAGCCCCGTGGCGACGTTCACGACGATGGGGAAGAAGGCGATGAGGAATGCTGTCAGCACCGCAGGCACCGTGCCGATGCCGAACCAGATGACCAGAATGGGCACCAGCGCCACCTTGGGGATGGCGTTGAACCCCACCATGATCGGATAGAGCCCGGCATAAATCGTCCGCGACCAGCCGATCAAAAGCCCCAGCGCCAGCCCGCCGACCACCGCGAGGATGAACCCGAGCGTGGTGGTATAAAGCGTCTGGATAGAATGGCGCTGGATGGCGGGCCAATACTGGATAATCGCCTCGAAAATGCGCGTGGGCGCTGGAAATACCGTATGCGGCAGCCCCGAAAGCCGCACCCCGATTTCCCAGATGGCAAACAGGGCCACCGTATAGATCCACGGCATCCAGGGCAGCCAGTTGAACGGCTTTTTGGCAATCGGCTTGCTGACCGTAACGGCGGGTGCAGGCGTATCGGTCATGCCACGGCCCTCGCTTCGGCGATTTCGGCCCGCAGCGCGTGGACCATGTCGTTGAACGCGGGCTCGTACATCACGTCGAGTTCGCGCGGGCGCGGGAACGGCACCTTGTGAACGTTGACCACCCGCCCCGGCCGCGCGCTCATCACGTGGATGGTGTCGGCCAGGAATGCCGCCTCGCGCAGATCGTGGGTGACCAGAACGATGGTGACGCCCTGCGCCGCGTGAAGGTCGCGGATCACCTGCCATAGCTCTTCGCGGGTGAACGCATCGAGCGCCCCGAACGGTTCGTCCAGCATCAGGAGTTCGGGCTCGTGGATCAGCGCGCGGCACAGATTGGCCCGCTGCTGCATGCCGCCCGAAAGCTGCCAGGGAAATTTCGAGCCGAAGCCTTTGAGCCCCACCGTTTCCAGCAGCGCCTCGGCCTTTTCGACATATTCCGCCTTGTGCCGGCGCAACCGGTGGCGGTGTTTTTCGACGATTTCGAGGGGGAGCAGGATGTTGTCCAGCGTCGTGCGCCAGGGCAGCATGGTCGGGTTCTGGAACGCCATGCCGACAATGGATACAGGCTTGGTGACATAGCTCCCCGCCACCGTCACCACGCCGGTTTGCGGGATGTGCAGGCCGGTGACCAGCTTCATGAGCGTGGATTTCCCGCACCCCGACGGCCCGACCACGGCGGCGAACTCGCCCTTGGCGACGCTCATATCGAGCCCCGACACCGCCAGCGTGCCATCGGCCCCGCCATAGCGCATGTCGACATTTTCGATTTCAACGAGCGGTTTGCTCATGGCCCGCCCCCTTTGATGGCCGGGCTCGTATCGCGCCCGGCCAAAGCGTGATTATTCGAACATGCGCTCTTCGGCGGGCGGCAGGAAGCTGTCATCGAAGACGTCCGCTGCCGAAATGTCCGACGATATGCCGATCGAGGTGCCAAGCTGGGCGATGGCGCGGTCGAGACGGTCGAAATCGATACCGCCGAACCCGTTCTCCTGGACGTAGGCGGTGTTGATGTTCATCTCATTGGCCATTTCCAGCCGCTCGGTCTCGATGTCGATATCGAGAATGTCGTTGGCCGCGACCACCGCCGCAGCACCCGCTGCCGGATCGGCCACCGCATCGGCAAAGCCCTTGGCCAGGGCGCGCAGCATGGCTTCGACAACTTCGGGATTTTCCTCGGCGAAGGTCGTGTTGACCATGATCGAATTGCCGTAAAGCTCGAGCCCGTGATCGGCCATCATGATCGGCACGATATCCTCGTCGGGCACCCCTTGCGCCTTGAGGTTGAGGATCACCGAAAAGGCGAACCCGAAAACGGCGTCCACATCGCCCTGCGCCAGCATCGGCTCACGCACCGGAAAGCCGATGGATTCGATTGTGATATCGGACGTATCGATCCCCGAAGCCTCGACGAACGCCGGCCACTGGGCGAACGCGCCATCGGGCGGCGGCGCGCCCAGCGTCTTGCCTTCCAGCGATGCCGGGTCTTCGGTGATGCCGAGCGAAGAGCGCCCCACGACCGAGAAGGTCGGGGTTTCATAGACCATCATGATCGCCTTGATCGGCTGGCTTGCGTCCTCGTCGAGAAACTTGATGAGCGAGTTGATGTCGCCAAAGCCCATGTCATAGGCCCCCGTCGCCACGCGCGGAATGACCTCGACCGAGCCATTGCCGACATCGAAGGTCACATCGAGCCCTTCTTGTTCGAAATACCCGTTGTCGCGCGCCAGCATGAAGCCGGCGGCGGGACCTTCGATGCGCCAGTCCAGCGTGAAGCGGACCGGCGTCAACTCCTGGCTCAGCACCGGTGCGGCAAGGCTTGCGCCCAGAACCAGCGACCCGGCGGCCAGCGTGAACACTCTGCGGTTGAGCATGATGGATTTACCCCTTGGTTTTGCCAGGGATGATAGAAGCGCGGCGATTTTTGACTGTAAAGTAAAAAATGCCAAATCCTGTGCAAGCCCAACCAATTGCCTAAGGCTTGGGCAGGCTGCACAGGAGGTTTGGTCTTGCCTTGGGCAATGCCGGCGCTAGGCCGCCCGCACCGCCGGCTGCGTCCGCTCGCGAGCGCCCTCGGTGACCCGGAAGATATCGACGATGTCGTCGAGCTGGCGGGCCTGCGCCTCGGTCTGCTCGATTGCCGCGTTCGTCTCCTCGACAAGCGCGGCATTGTGCTGGGTCATCTCGTCGAGCTGGCCCACCGCCCTGTTCACTTCGGAGATGGAATCCGCCTGTTCGCGATTGGCGCTGGCGACTTCGCCCATCAATCGGGCATTGGCCATGATCGCCTCGCGCATCTGTTCGAGCATGCCCGCCGCGTCGCGTACGAGTTTCGAGCCGCCACCCACTTCGCTGGCGCTCTGTTCGATCAGCGCCTTGACCTCGGACGACGCCTGCGCCGCCGATTGCGCCAGCCGGCGCACCTCGATGGCGACGACCGCGAACCCCTTGCCCGCTTCCCCGGCCCGCGCCGCTTCCACCGAAGCGTTGAGCGCCAGAAGGTTGGTCTGGAACGCGATGTCGTCGATCATCCCGATGATTGTCGAGATCTTGCCCGAAGACGTGGTGATGCGCTCCATGGCCGTCGTGGCCTCGCCCATCACCTCGCCGCCATTGCCGGCAAGCTCGGAAACCTCGTTGACCCGTTCGAGCGCCTGCTGCGCCCGCTGGGCGTTCGACGCGATGGCCGCGGCCACCACTTCCATGGCCGCCGAGGTTTCCTCGATGGTCGCGGCCTGCCGCGTCGTGCGGTCGGCCAGGTCTGTGGCGCCCGAAAGGATTTCGCCCGTCGCGGTGCGCACCGAGCGCGAGGTCTGGCGCAACCGCCCGACGATCTCGGTCAATTTGTCGGCCACCGCATTGGTATCGGATTTGAGCTTGTCGAAGGCCCCGCTGTACTCGCCCGTCACCCGCCGCGTCAGGTCGGTCTGCGCCAGCGCGGCCAGCACCTCCCCGGTTTCATCGAGCCCGTTGGCGACGGTCGAGACGAGCCCGTTCACGCTCCGGGCCAGCGCGTTAAGCTGCTCGTCGGGGAAGGTCTCGTCCACCCTGCGGCTGAAATCGCCCTCGATAGCGGCATCGACCACCGCCCCGAACGCATCGCGCAATTGCTCCATCATGGCGGCACGCTCGGCCCGGCGCATTTCACTCGTCTGGCGTTCCGCATCGGTCATTTCGGCCACGCGGACCCCGTTCTGGCGGAACACTTCCACCGACCGCGCCATAAGCCCCACCTCGTTGCCCTGGCCGGTATAGGGCACCTGCGCGCTGACGGGGTCGGTGGCGACCTCTTCCATTGCCGCTGCCAGCCGCCCCAGCGGACGCATCAGACGGCGCGAGACGACAAGCACGATGCCTCCGGCCACGACGAGCACGGCCAGCGACAGCCCGCCCAGCAGCATCAGCACCTGATCCTGCAACGCAACGATCTTGGCCTTTTCCACGCCCACATAAAGGATGCCCAGAATATCGCCGTCGGGGCTCATGATCGGCTGATAAGCGGTGAAATAGGGATTGCCCAGGATGATGGCCTCGCCAAGGAAGGTCCGTCCGTCCATCACCACCGGATAGACGGCCCCGCTCTGGCCCAGTTCGGTTCCGATGGCGCGGGTCCCGTCGGGCTTGATGATATTGGTGGTGCGGCGCCAGAAATCCTGCGTTTCCTCGTCCCACACAAAGACGGTCGCCGTCTCCCCGGTCACCTGCGTAATCTTGTCGATCAGCGCATTGTCGGTGAATTCGGGAATGGCGGGAAGCGTTACACCGGAAACCTCGTTATCGCTGTTCCAGACGACCTCGCCGCCCTCCACAGCGTCCGCGAGCATCGTGGCCGCCACGCGCAGGTTCGATTGCTGGTTGTCGTGCGCGGTGCGGGCGATCTCGGATCGCAACTCGCTATCCACGAGCCAGAAAATACTTCCAATCGATAATGCAAGAACCGCGAGAAACAGAAAAACCACCGAAGTGGACAGCTTTATGTTCTTGATACTTGGACGGGAGAATTTCATGGAGCACCTGCAGCGTTTGATACGCAAACAAACAGGTATTAAAATTAAATTTTCATAAAATTCCCACTCGAATACCGCGTTTGTGAGGGCAAAAGCGCAACTATACCGGCAGACTGCTCCATTCTTTGACTTCACGAATACTCAAGTTTGAGTGGATGCGCGCCACACCGGGCAGCCGCGCCACAAGTTCGCGATGCAGCCGCTCGAACGCCGCCGCATCCTGGCAGACGACCCGCAGGATATAGTCGGACTGCCCGGCCATCAGATGGCATTCGAGAATTTCGGGGATGTCACGCACCGCCCGCTCGAACGCCTCGAACGTCTTGTCGGACTGACTGGTCAGCGAAAGCTCGATGAAGAACTGCATCGAAAGGCCCAGTTTCGAGCGATTCAGGACAGCGCGATATCCGGCGACAAACCCACGCTCCTCGAGCGCCTTGAGCCGTCTGTGACAGGCCGAAGCCGAGAGCCCCACCCGGTCTCCCAATTCCACCATCGATTGCGCGGAATCCGCCTGGATGAACCGCAGGATTTTGCGGTCGATTTCATCAATGGGCAATTTCATCACGCATTCCGTCTCTTTGGCGCAATACCATCCCGTATCTCTAAATAATTGCTGCGCAATCTGCAACGCTACTGTGCCCAAGCGGCGTTACACTGTCATCTTCACAAGAAGAGGAGATCGACATGCGTATCGGCGTGCCGAGAGAAATCAAGAACCATGAATATCGGGTCGGCCTGACCCCGGAAAGCGCCGCCGAACTGAGCGCTGCAGGCCATGAAGTTCTTGTCGAGACCGGTGCCGGCGCCGGGATCGGCGCCACCGACGCGGCATACGAGGCCGCCGGTGCCAAAATCGCCCCCGATGCCGGGGCCGTCTTTTCGAAAAGCGAAATGATCGTCAAGGTCAAGGAACCGCAGGCCGCCGAGCGCGCCATGCTTTCCGATGGCCAGATCCTGTTTACCTATCTTCACCTCGCCCCCGATCCGCAACAGACCGCGGACCTCGTGAGATCGGGCGCCGTCTGCATTGCCTATGAGACGGTGACCGACCCGGCCGGCAGCCTGCCCCTGCTCAAGCCCATGAGCCAGGTGGCCGGGCGCATGTCCATTCAGGCCGGCGCGACGGCGCTGGAAAAATCCCATGGCGGACGCGGCGTGTTGCTGGGCGGCGTTCCCGGCGTTCACCCGGCCAAGGTGGCCGTGCTGGGCGGTGGCGTCGTGGGCTTTCACGCCGCGCAGATGGCCGTGGGCATGCAGGCCGATGTGACAATTTTAGACAAGAGCCCCGCAGCGCTCGAACGCCTCTCGAACCATTTCGGCGCTTCGGCCCGCGTGCTCTATTCCAATCGCGCGGCGGTCGCGACCGCCATAGCCGAGGCCGATCTGGTGATCGGGGCCGTGCTGGTGCCCGGTGCGGCGGCACCCAAACTGGTGACGCGGGACATGCTGGCCACAATGCAGCCCGGCGCGGTGCTTGTCGATGTGGCCATCGATCAGGGCGGCTGTTTTGAAACCTCAAGGCCCACGACCCATGCCGACCCCACCTATGTGGTCGACGATATCGTCCATTATTGCGTGGCCAACATGCCCGGCGGGGTGGCGCGTACATCCACCTATGCCCTCAACAACGTCACCCTGCCCTTCGCTTTGGCGCTGGCCAACAAGGGCTGGAAAAAGGCGCTGGCCGACGACACCCATCTGCGCAACGGGCTGAACGTGGCGCATGGGGCCGTGACCTGCGAACCCGTCGCCGAGGTTCTGGGGTATGAGTACCGGCCGGCCGAGGAAGTGGTTGCGGGCTAGAGCGTGTCCAGCAAAAGTGGAAACGGTTTTGCGGTTCGGACACGCGATAAAACAAAGGCTTAGAGCCAAGGATTTGATTCAATCAAATCCTGAGCGGGTCTAGTCTGGCTTTTTGGGCATGCGATGCACCGGATTCCGGCAATAAATGCCGGAATGGCAATTGAGTACGAAACGCTCCGTCCTCACTCAACCTGCTGGCCTCCGGGACTTGTTCCCAGGGTCCAGCAGCATCTCCAAAATCGACAAACGCAAGTTTGGCCACAATCGAATGAGGAGCGATTCACGATTTTCCGTTGGCATGCGCCAGAATGACGACGCTGCGCGGTGGCAATGTCAGCCTTGCGTTCTCGATGACGATCTCGGCATCGATCGCCGAAACCAGCGCGACCTCGAAATTGAGTCCCTGTTCGGGTGGCAGGACGACCTCGATTTCCTCGCGCAGCCTGTTGAACCAGGCCAGCAAGATCTCGCCCTCCTCGTGCAGGAACATCCCCAAAACGCCGGAATCCGGTCGGTTCCAGTCGTCTTCGGTCATTTCCGCCCCGTCCGCGCGGACCCACATGACGTCCTTGAACCCGTCAGATTTCTCCCCTGTCAGGAACTTGTCGCTCCTGAAGGCCGGGTGATTGCGGCGCATGTCGGAAAGGCCGGCGACGAAATTGACGAGGTCGCCATCGGCGTTTTCCCAGTCCAGCCAGGTGATCTCATTGTCCTGGGCATAGGCGTTGTTGTTGCCGCCCTGGCTGCGCCCGAACTCGTCGCCGGCCGTTAACATGAGTGAGCCATGCGAGACGAAAAGCGTGGCCAGTAAAGCTCTTACGTCATTTCTGCGCGCCGTGTTGATCGCCTCGTCATCGGTCTCACCCTCGGCGCCGTTGTTCCAGGAATAATTGGCGTTGTGCCCGTCGCGATTGTCCTCGCCATTGGCGTCGTTGTGCTTGTTTTCGTAGGCAACCAGGTCGGCCAGCGTGAACCCGTCATGGGCGGCAAGGAAATTGACGCTGGCCGAGGGCTTGCGCCCGTCATGGTTGAATTGGTCGGCCGAGCCGGCCAGCTTTCCCGCCAATGCCCCGATCATGTGGTCCTCGCCACGCCAGAATTTGCGCACCGTGTCGCGGTACTGGTCGTTCCATTCGATGAACGGCTCGCCGAACTGGCCGACATGATAGCCCCCCGGACCGGGATCCCACGGCTCGGCGATCAACAGGCAGTCCTTGAGGATGTCGTCGGTCCTGATGCGTTCGAGCAGTTCGGCATCGCGCGAGAACCCGTCCAGCGACCGCCCCAGAACCGTCGCCAGGTCGAACCGGAACCCCGCGATCCCGAATTCGGTCACCCAATAGCGTAGACTGTCGATCACAAGGTCCTGCACCGCCGGATGGTCGCAGCGCAGCGTGTTGCCGGTGCCCGCATCATTGACCAGTTCCATCGCCCCATCGACTTCGACATGGCGGTAATAGGTCAGTGCATCGAGCCCCTTCATCGAAATGACCGGCCCCTGGGAATCCCCTTCGCCCGTGTGGTTGTAAACCACGTCGAGCACCACCCTGATCCCCGCTTCGCGATAGGTCTCGACCATATGCCGCAACGATTGCGGCCCGCGCGGGATGATGCGCGGATCGGTGGCGAAATAGGTGATGGGGTTATACCCCCACACATTGGTCAGCCCCAGCGAGGGCAGGTGCCCGTCATCGATCCACCCGGCGATCGGCATCAGTTCGACCACATCCACCCCCATATGCCTGAGGTGATCGACGACATACCCCGTCGTCATCCCCGCCAGCGTTCCCCGCAGCGGTCCCTGCACCGAAGGGTGGCGCATGGTGAAGGGGCGGACATTGAGCTCGTAGATCAGGTGCGGACGGCTCGTATCGGGCTCCCAGAGCGGCTCGCGCACCGGCCCCTGCACCAGCGCCTTGGGCACCAGAGGGGCGGTATCGACCGATTCATCGCGCGCCAGCCGCAATTTCGGGCTGCGCACGAACGTCCTGTCGATGCGCCGCGCGTAAGGATCGACCAGAAGCTTGTTGGGATCGAAATAATAGCCCTGCGCCGGATCGTACCGCCCGTCGGCGCGCAGCCCGTAGCTGGCATTTTCGCCGATCCCCGCCACATGCCCCGACCAGCGATTGGCTTGGTCACGGGTGAGCTCGATCCGGTCGGTTTCCTCGTCCTGACTGTCGAACAGGCACACCCAGATCTTTTCGGCGGTCTCTGAATAGACCCCGAAATCCACACCGGCATCGGTCACCGTCGCGCCGAGCGGCGCGGGTGAGGCAGGCTGCTTGTCTCGTGACATTTGGGGACTTTCCGTCAGGTTATGACCGTTGGAGCATCGCGGCCGGTACGGGCCTTGATCTCGGCGACAGCATCGGCCAGTGCGATCAGGTCGGCAAGAGCCTCCTGGGTATCCCTGTCATGCGTGCCGTCGCCGGGCTCGAACCGCTCGATGTAAACCCGTAAAGTCGCCCCGACCGTTCCGGTTCCCGACAGCCGGAAGACGATGCGCGAACCGTCATCGAACCCGATGCGCAACCCCTGTCCCGTGGCGGTCGAGCCGTCCACCGGGTCGTTATAGGAAAAATCGTCGGCAAGGATCACCTTGCGCCCGTCCAACCCGTTGGCGAGCAGGCCCGGAAGCTTGGTGCGCAGATCGGTCATCAGCGCGCGGGCATCGTCGGCATCGACCTCTTCGTAATCGTGCCGCGAATAATAATTGCGCCCATAGGTCGCCCAATGCTCGCGCACGATCTCGTCGACGCCCTGCTTGCGCGAAGCGAGAATGTTGAGCCAGAGCAGCACGGCCCACAGCCCGTCCTTTTCGCGCACATGATCCGATCCCGTCCCGGCGCTTTCCTCGCCGCAGATGGTCACCTGCCCGGCATCGAGCAGATTGCCGAAAAATTTCCAGCCCGTGGGCGTCTCGTAAAGCGCGATCCCCAGCCTTTGCGCCACCCGGTCGGCCGCCGCGCTGGTCGGCATCGAGCGGGCGATACCCGCCAGCCCGTTGCTGTATCCGGGCGCGAGATGGGCGTTGGCGGCCAAGAGCGCCAGCGAATCCGAGGGGGTGACGAACCGGTTTTTCCCGATAATGAGGTTACGGTCCCCATCGCCATCGGACGCCGCGCCGAAATCGGGCGCGTCCGGGCTCATCATCAGATCGTAAAGGTCCTTGGCATGGACGAGGTTGGGATCGGGGTGTCCCCCGCCGAAATCGGGGAGCGGGATGCCGTTGACCACAGTGCCCTGCGATGCGCCCAACCGGCCCTCGATGATCGCCTTTGCGTAGGGCCCGGTCACCGCGTGCATGGCATCGAACCGCATGGTGAAACCCGCCGCAAACATCGCCGCGATGGCGTCGAAATCGAAAAGGGTTTCCATGAGCGCCACATAGTCGGCCACCGGATCGATCACCTCGACGCTCATGCCCGAAACGTCGTGCACCCCGATCTGGCCAAGGTCGATATCGGCGGTATCGACACTCTTATACTGGGTGATTTCCATGGACCGCGCATAGACCGCATCGGTGATCTTTTCAGCCGCCGGCCCGCCATTGGACGCGTTGTACTTGATCCCGAAATCGCCGTCCGGCCCGCCCGGGTTGTGGCTGGCCGAAAGCACGATCCCGCCGAACGCCTTGTAATGGCGGATGATGTGGGACGCCGCCGGGGTCGATAAAATCCCCCCCTGCCCGACCATCACCTTGCCGAACCCGTTCGCCGCCGCCATGCGGATGACGATCTGGATGACGGTGTCGTTGAAATAGCGCCCGTCCCCCCCGATCACCAGCGTCTGGCCTTCCCGGCCCGGCAGGCTGTCGAACAGCGACTGGACGAAGTTCTCGACATAATTGGGCTGCTGGAAGTGGCTGACCCGCTTGCGCAGCCCCGAGGTCCCCGGCTTCTGGTCGGAAAAAGGCGTTGTGGAGACGGTCCTGATGCTCACTGGGCTTCCCCCAAGATCTTCTGATAGAGCGCGGCATATTTTCCGGCACTGTTGGTCCATGAAACGTCGGTCTTCATGCCCTTGCGCTGCATGCGGGCCCAGATGTCGGGCCGTTGGTAGAGCGCGACGGTGCGCGAAATCGCTTCGCCCAGCGCCGGCCCGTCGACCGGGGAGAATTGCACGCCGGTCGCAACCCCTGCTTCAACCGCCGCCTCATTGGCGTCGATTACCGTATCGGCCAGCCCGCCCACGCGGCTGACCAGAGGAATGGCGCCGTAGCGCAGGCCGTAGAGTTGGGTCAGCCCGCATGGCTCGAAACGCGAGGGCACAAGGATCACATCCGTGCCCCCCTGCATCAGATGGGACAGCGCCTCGTCATAACCCTTGACGAACCCCACCCGTCCCGGGTGGCGCGACGCCGCGTCAGACATCGCCGCTTCGAGCTGGACGTCGCCCGAGCCCAGCACCGCAAGAGAGCCGCCAAGCGAGACCAGCCAGTCGACATTTTCGGCAACGATATCGATGCCCTTTTGCCAGGTCAGGCGCGAAACCAGCCCGAACAGCGGCCCCGCCTCCGCCGTGATCCCGAAGCGCTCGGCCAGCGCCGCGCGGTTGGTGGCCCGGGCCTTGGTGTTGGCGGCGCCATAATGGGCGGGCAGTTCGGGGTCGGTCTGCGGATTCCAGGCTGTCGCATCGATCCCGTTGAGAATGCCGTAAAGATCGTGCCCGCGCTCATTGAGCAGCCCTTCCAGCCCCATGCCATATTCGGGCGTGCGGATTTCGCGCGCATAGGTGGGGCTGACGGTGGTGATGGCGTGGGCACAGCGCATGCCGCCCTTGAGGAACCCGACACCCCCGTAATATTCGACGCCAGACATGTCGAAAGCCTGCGCCGGCAGGCGCAGATGGGGAAAGATATCCGCCCCGAACTGCCCCTGGAAGGCGATATTGTGGATGGTGAGGATCACCTTGGTCCGGGTATCGCCACCGAACGCCACATAGGCCGCCGCCATGGCCGCCGTCCAGTCATGGGCGTGGATGATGGCGGGCCGGTAGCCTTCGACAAGCCCCCTCGCCAGCTCCGCCGCCACCCATGAGAGCGCGCCGAAACGCTGCCAGTTGTCGGGCCAGTCGGCGCCGGTCTGGTCGACATAGATGCCGCCCGGCCGGTCGAACAGATGTCCGGCATCGAGCACGATGAGGTCGAGCCCGGCCACCCGGGCCGCGATCAGTTCCGCCCGCCCGCCGAACAGGTCATCGAAAGTTGCAACGGTCCGTCCGCGCTTGATGGCCGCCTTGACCTGCGGATAGCCGGGCACCAGCGTGCGCATGGCGACGTCGTGATCGGCCAGCGCCGCCGGCAGCGCCCCGGCCACATCGGCCAGCCCCCCGGTCTTGACCAGCGGGTAGATTTCGGAGGTGACAGAGAGAACGTCCATCATTTCGAAGCAAGGTACCGGTTGATCATGGGCTGGGTGATGAGGGTGACGCCGCTCTCGGTGCGCCGGAACCATTTGGCATCGAATTCGGGGTCCTCCCCGACCACCAGCCCTTCGGGAATTTCCACCCGCGCATCGACAACCACCTTGCTGAGTCGCACGCCGCGCCCGATGGTGCATTGAGGCAGGACCACCGCCTCGTTGAGCTCGGAATAGGAATTGACCCGTGCGCCGGTCGCCAGCAGCGTGCGCCGCAACTGGGCACCCGAAACGATACAATCGCCCGAAACGAGCGAGGAAATCGCCTGTCCGCGCCGTCCGTCGATATCGTGGACGAACTTGGCGGGCGGCGTGATCTCCGCATGGGTCCAGATCGGCCATTCGCGGTCGTACAGATCGAGCTGGGGCGTGATGTCGGTGAGGTCGGTATTGGCTTCCCAATAGGCGTCGATCGTCCCCACATCCTTCCAGTAGGAAACCTGCTCGTGTTCCGAGCGCACGCAGGAGCGCGGAAACCTGTGCGCCCAGGCGGTGCCCTTTGCAACGATATGGGGAATGATGTCCTTGCCGAAATCGCGGCTCGACCCTTCGGCCGCCGCATCGCGGCGCAACTGGTCCATCAAAAATTTGGTCTCGAAGACGTAAATGCCCATCGAGGCCAGCGAGATGCCCGGCTTGTCGGGGATCGAGGGCGGGTCCTTGGGCTTTTCCATGAACTCGACGATCCGGTCGCGCCCGTCCACATGCATCACGCCGAACGCCGAAGCCTCGCTCGAGGGCACTTCGAGACAGCCCACGGTCACGTCGGCGCCGGTGTCCACATGCTGGCGCAGCATGATCTCGTAGTCCATCTTGTAAACGTGGTCGCCGGCCAGGATGACGATGTATTTGGTGTTGTAGTCGTCGATGATATCGATGTTCTGATAGACCGCATCGGCGGTCCCCGCATACCACATGTCCTCGGCCACCCGCTGGCTGGCCGGCAGGATGTCGAAGCTCTCGTTACGCTCGGTGCGCAGGAAGTTCCAGCCGCGCTGGAGATGCCGGATCAGGCTGTGCGCCTGATATTGGGTGGCCACCGAAATGCGGCGAATGCCCGAATTGATGGCATTGGACAGCGCAAAATCGATGATGCGCGACTTCCCCCCGAAATAGACCGCCGGCTTGGCCCGCCGGTCGGTCAATTCCATGAGCCGCGTGCCGCGCCCGCCCGCCAGGACATAGGCCATGGCGTCGCGGGCAAGCGGCGCCGGGTTCTTCTTGTCGACCATGATCCTCTCCTTTGTTGCGCCTCCGGCTGGTCCCTCTCCGGCGGCGATTATTGTTTTGCCTATTCCGGTTCAAATTGCAGGATGAGGGTCGACAGCGGCGGCAGAACGATTTCCGCAGTTGCCGGATAACCGAATTCATTGCCTTTGGTTGCGTTGACCACGCCCTGATTGCCGGTGTTGGAGCCGGCATACCAGCCGGCGTCGGTGTTGATGCGCTCGATCCACCGCCCCGCGGCCGGCATGGGCAGCCGGTATTTTTCGCGCGGAACCGGCGTCAGGTTCGTGATGACCACCACCGGCGCTGCATCGGGTGCCTTGCGCACCCAGGCCAAAACGGAATTGGCCTGATCGTTGGCGATGATCCATTCGAACCCCTCGGGTTCGCAATCCCGGCCGTGCAGCGCCGGGAGTTCGCGATATACGGTGTTGAGGTCCGACACCAGCCGCCGCACCCCCTCGTGGAACTGCGCGTCGAGCAGCCACCAGTCGAGCGCATGGGCCTCGTTCCATTCCTCGCGCTGGGCGAACTCCTGCCCCATGAACAGCAGTTTCTTGCCCGGATAGCCCCACATGAAGGCGTAATAGGCGCGAAGGTTCGCAAACTTCTGCCAGTCGTCGCCCGGCATTTTCGTGAGCAACGAACCCTTGCCATGGACCACCTCGTCATGGCTGAGCGGCAGGGTGAAATTCTCCGAGAACGCGTAGAGCAGCCCGAACGTCAGGTCGTGATGATGGAAGCGGCGATGGATCGGCTCACGCTGCATGTAGCGCAGCGTGTCGTTCATGAACCCCATGTTCCACTTGAACCCGAACCCCAGCCCTTTGGCATAGGTCGGCGCGGTCACGCCCGGCCAGCTCGTCGATTCCTCCGCCACCGTGAACGTGCCGGGGTGGTTGCCATAGGTCTCCGCATTGACGCGCTGGAGGAAGGCGATCGCCTCTATATTTTCGTTGCCGCCCTGGCTGTTGGGCACCCACTGGCCCGGCTGGCGCGAATAATCCAGGTAGAGCATGGACGCCACCGCATCGACCCGCAGCCCGTCGATGTGGAATTTTTCCAGCCAGTAGAGCGCATTGTTGGTCAGAAAGCTCGAGACTTCCTTGCGCCCGAAATTGTAGATCGCCGTGTTCCAGTCCGGGTGGTAGCCCTGACGCGGATCGGCGTGTTCGTAAAGCGCGGTGCCGTCGAACTTGGCCAGTCCGTGCTCGTCGGTCGGGAAATGGGCGGGCACCCAATCGAGGATGATCCCCAGCCCCGCATTGTGGGCCGCATCGACGAACCGGGCGAACCCGGCCGGATCGCCGAACCGGGCCGTCGGCGCATACAGCCCGGTGGGCTGATAGCCCCAGCTCGGATCGTAGGGATGCTCGGAGATCGGCAGCAATTCGATATGGGTGAACCCCATGTCCGCCGCATAGGGCACAAGCTGGTCGGCAAGCTGGTCATAGCTCAAGAAGCCGCCATCGGGCCGTTTGCGCCACGAACCGAGATGGACCTCATAAACGCTCATCGGCTCGCGCCGGTAGTCGCGCGACTTACGCGCTTCCATATAGGCGTTATCGGTCCAGGCGAACGGCGTCGGATCGGCCACCACCGAGGCGGTCTTTGGCCGCATCTCCGTTTGCTGAGCGTAGGGGTCTGCCTTGAGCGGCAGCAGGTTCCCCGCTTTGCCGAGGATCTCGTATTTGTACTGGGCGCCGGGCAGGACGCCGGGCAGGAAGATTTCCCAGATGCCGATTTCGTTGCGCCGCCGCATCGGATGGCGCCGACCGTCCCAGTCGTTGAACGAGCCCACCACCGAAACCCGCTGCGCGTTCGGTGCCCAGACGGCGAAATGGGTGCCTTCAACGCCCTCGAATGTCATGAAATGGGCGCCCATCTTGTCGAACAGACGCAGATGGGACCCCTCGCCGATGTAATAATCGTCCATCGGGCCGAGCACCGGACCGAAGGAATAGGGATCGATCACATCCCACTCTCCCCCCTCATTGCCGGCGTGGTAGAGTACGGGCTGAAAACGGTCCATGGCCACACGGCCTTCGAAAAATCCCGCATCGTCCCTTTTTTCCAGCTTTCCCAAGGCCTTGCCGTCGAGCGTGCGCGCCTCGATCCATTGGGCGTGGGGCACGAGTGCACGGAGTGTCCATTGGCCGTCACTCTCGTGCAGGCCCAGAATGGAGAACGGGTCGTCGTGCTGGCCGCTCACCACGCGAGCGATCTGTTTGGGATCGGCCTGCCAACCGGACTGCTTTTTTGCCAAGTGTTCTACTCCCCCTCTGACGTCAGCGCGTCAGTGTCTTGTTATGAACCCGCCAGGGACCCCTCAGTTCCGGCGTCCCGCAGTCAAATCGTCAAATGTGCGGCGCTCCCCAGATATCGTCGGCGTATTCGCGGATCGTGCGATCCGAGGAAAACCAGGCCATTCGGGCCGTATTGCGGATGGCCATGGCGTTCCAGACCGTGCGGTCGCTCCAGAGCGTATCGACCTTGCGCTGCGCGGCGCAATAGGCATCGAAATCGCGTGCCACCATGAACCAGTCATGGTCGTAAAGCCCGTCCATCAGGGAGCGATAACGCGCCCGGTCGTCCGGAGAGAACACACCCGACCCGATCGCTTCGATAACTTCGCGCAGCGTCGGACTGGCTTCGATCATTTCGCGCGGGGCGCGGTTCTGGGCGCGAACGTCATCGACCTCGTCGGCGGTCATTCCGAAAATCACAATGTTTTCAGGGCCTAACCGCTCGCGCATCTCGACATTGGCCCCGTCCATCGTGCCGATGGTCAACGCCCCGTTGAGCGCGAACTTCATGTTCCCGGTCCCCGACGCTTCCATGCCGGCGGTGGAGATCTGTTCGGACAGATCGGCCGCCGGGATGATGGTTTCGGCCAGCGACACATTGTAATTGGGAAGGAACACCACCTTCAGAAGCCCGCGCACCGCCGGGTCGTTGTTGATGACCTTGGCGACGTCGTTGATGAGCTTGATGATGAGCTTGGCGTTCCAGTAGCTCGGCGCCGCCTTGCCCGCGAACACCTTGACCCGCGGCACCCAGCGCTTTTCGGGATGGGCGCGGATCATGTTGTACTGAGCCACCGCTTCCATGATGTTGAGCAATTGCCGCTTGTATTCGTGAATGCGCTTGATCTGGATGTCGAACAGCGCATCGGGTGAGACCGAAATTCCCGCCCGCTCCTTGATCAGCGCCGCCAGACGCTCCTTGTTGCCGCGCTTGACACCTGCGAACTGGTCCTGGAGCGATTTGTCCTCGGCGTGAGCGTCGAGCTTGATAAGCTGTTCGATATCGTCCCGGAAATCGGGGCCGATGCGCTCGGAAATCAGCCTTGTCAGCGCCGGATTGCACTGCATCAGCCAGCGGCGCGGGGTGACGCCATTGGTCTTGTTGTTGATGCGGTCGGGGTAGAGCTTGTGCAGATCGGCAAACACCGTCTGTTTCATCAATTCGGTATGCAGCGCGGAAACGCCGTTGATCGAATGCGACCCCACGAACGCCAACTGCCCCATGCGCAACCGGCGCCCGCCATTCTCGTCGATCAGGGAAATCGCCGCGATCCGGGAATCCTCGAGCCCCTTTTCACGCGCTTCCTCGAGCACCATGGCGTTGATGGCATAAGCAATCTGCATCTGGCGCGGCAACAGCCGCTCGAGCAGCGCCACCGGCCATGTTTCCAGCGCCTCGGGCAACAGGGTGTGGTTGGTGTAGGAGAAAATGCCCTTGGTCAGTTTCCACGCCTCGTTCCAGGCCAGCCCCTGCACATCCATCAGGATACGCATCATCTCGGCAATGGAGATTGCCGGATGGGTGTCGTTGAGTTGGATGGCCACCTTGTCGGGCAGAGACCCCAGATCGCCATATTGCTGGAGATGACGGCGCACGATGTCCTGCAGCGAGGCCGAGGAGAAGAAGAATTCCTGCCGCAGCCGAAGTTCCTGGCCGGCGGGTGTGGAGTCGGCGGGATAGAGCACGCGGGTGATCGAAACCGCCTTGGCGCTCTCCTCGAGCGCCCCGATATGATCGCCCGAATTGAACCGGTCGAGCAACAGCGGGTCGATCGGCTGGGCGCTCCAGAGGCGCAGCGTGTTGACGCGCGCCCCGCGCCAGCCAACCACCGGCGTATCGAAGGCCACGGCATTGAGATGCTCGGCCGGATGCCAGACCTGCCGCACGCTGCCATCGGGCTGTGTCACCGGCTCGACCGAACCGCCGAACCCGATCTCGTAAGCGCTTTCGCGCCGCTCGAACTCCCAGGGATTGCCGTGCGCCAGCCAGTCCTCGGGCAGTTCCACCTGCCAGCCATCGCTCATTTCCTGCCGGAAAAGCCCATGGACATAGCGGATGCCGTAACCGTATGCGGGCACCTTTATGCTCGACATGGATTCAAGGAAACACGCGGCAAGACGGCCAAGTCCGCCATTGCCGAGCGCGGCATCGGGCTCGCGCTCGATCAACTCGTCAAGGTCCACGTTGAAGGACCCAAGCGCCTCGCGCACCTGTTCCATCATGCCCAGATTGGACACGGCATCGCGCATCAGGCGGCCGATCAGAAATTCAAGGCTGAGATAATAGACGCGCTTCTGGGAGGTCCGCCACGTATCGCGCGTCGATTCCATCCATTGGTCGATGATCCGGTCGCGAATGGTCAGGATGGTCGCGGTCAGCCAATCGGTGCGGCGCGCGACGATGGGATCCTTGCCAACGGCATAGGTCAGCTTTTCGAGGATTTCGTTGCGAAGCGTTTCAGCATCGTTAGCCCGGGGCTGAGGTGTGGGAGCATCGTAAACGATCGGCTTTTGCGGCATGTCGCAACCCATGGTTCATGTCTGTTCCTCCCCTCAGAGAATTTGAGTGTTGCACGAGTTCCGGCCGCGTTCCAGCACCTTTAGCGTCATGGCGCTCATGCGCTTCCAACATGGTTGAACAAAAAATGCAGCGACAACGGAACCGGCGGGCCACGGGCGCGTTTTAGGGACAGCCGATGGAGGCGCCCCTACCTTCATCGTGCCAAGCCCTGACCCTAAAGAGGATTGCTGCCCGGCGATCCTCTTTTTTTATGCGAGACCGGAACCAATTTCAGCAACCGGCGTTCACAGGTAACGCGGATGCGTTTCCCCCAAGCGCTTTCGCTATCAGAAAGGCCGGGAGTCCCAAAAGGCTCCCGGTCTTTCCTCGTTGCGGGACCGGATTTCCCTAACGTTGGGATCAGGTGATGTGATTGCCGTCTATGCGCAGGGCATAGTCCACGCGGCTGCCGTTGACGGCAAGCTCGCCCATCCCATCCACCGCCAGGGGCACGACGCTTTCGAGGAATTTGCGGGTCAGCGGCTCGATCTCGTGAGCCGTCGTTCCAGCACCGAGACGCTCGGTCCATTTGACGACCAGGTTACGTCCGCCATCCGACCGGGACTCGACGCTGAAGGCCACATGGATCGCCCCGTCGCCGGGATAGAGTTGGCCATTGCGCACGGCGTTGGACGCCAGTTCGTGGATGGCGAGCCCCACATAGAGCGCGGCATTGGGTGAGACCACGAGATCATCGCCCTTGAGTTCGACAGGGAGGGCATTGTCCCGATGGAAAAGCGCGATCTGACGAGAGATCAAATCGCTGAGCAACGCCCCTTGCCAGTCGCGATCCGTTACCAGGTCCTGGGCGCGCGCAATAGCCTGCAATCGCCCTGAAAACGCGGTAACGAAACCGGGGATGCTGTTGGCGCTGCGCGCAGTCTGGGAGGCAAGCGAAAGCACGATCGCCAGAAGGTTGCGCGAGCGGTGGCTGACCTCGCGCAACAGGTTCTTGAGTTGGACTTCGCGGCGCTTCTGGGCGCTGATATCGATGATTGTGGAATAGACCCCCATCGCCGAACCCGACGGTTCGAGATCGGGATCGATCCAGATGTCGAACCAGCGCACTTCTCCGCCAATATTGACCGGCAGCTCGAACCTTTGGGGTTCGCGGGTTTCAATGACATGGAGTTTGGTGGCCCTGAGGCGTTCGGCGGCCAGCCGGGGCAGGAAATCGGCATCTGTGTTTCCCAGCACATCCGCCAGTTCTATGCCGGCGGGCAGGTTTTCCGCCCACTCATAGAGCAGATCCCGATTCTGATAACTCAGGGAAACCGGCGTTCGGCTCAGGGCCCGCATGGCAAACGCGAAGCGGCGTGAGCTCTCAAGGGCACCCCCGCCTGACTTTCCGTTGTCCTGACCCTTCATAGTCGACGCATGTTTGTCCGAGTGTTCCACAAGCCCCACTTAAACCGCATCAGCAGGCGGTCCGATTTCCGTCCCGAGGGGAGGCTAACGTGTCCGCCGAGCCAACCCCATGATGAGACCAATAACCATTGCGACGAGAAATACAAAGAATAGAATCTGTGCAATCGAGGACGCTGCCCCGGCGATCCCGCCAAATCCGAGAACGCCGGCGATGATAGCTATAATGAGAAATGCCAGTGCCCAACCAAGCATCGATCGTACTCCCGTAAAATACTGAACTTACGAAAGAACGAACCGGGCGCCGGGTTGTTCCGGCGCCGTGCCGATTTATGCGGCCTGCTCCATTTGCTCGGAAAAGAAGAGCACCTGACTGACCAGCGCCTTGACCATGTCGGGCTGGAAAGGCTTGGTGACAAGAAAGGCGGGTTCGGGTCGTTCGCCGGTCAGAAGACGTTCAGGGAACGCGGTGATGAAGATCACCGGAACGCTGGCCGAACGCAGCATGTCGTTGACCGCATCGATGCCCGAGCTGCCATCGGCAAGCTGGATGTCGGCAAGAACCAGCCCGGGGCGGCGCTGGTTGAAAAGCTCGACCGCTTCCTTGTGCGTCCGCGCAACGCCTGTCACCGAATGACCCAGCGATTCCACCATCTGTTCAATGTCCATGGCAATCAGCGGCTCGTCCTCGATGATAAGAACGGTCGTTGCGACCTGCCGCGCCATCTCGGTGGAAGCGGTTTCGATGAGATCGGCAAATTCCACGTCGCTGACACCGAGAATTTCAGCGCCCTCGTCATTGGAGAACCGCTCCACCGCCATCAGAAGGAACGCCTGGCGCGGCAGCGGTGCGATCGCACGCAGACTGCGGCGGGCCTGCTCTTCCCATGCGTGGGCCGCAGGCGGCAGGTCGGCCAGATTGATATCGACCGATTTCCAGAGTTGGGAAAAGACCTTGTACAGGGCGACCTTGGGATCCAGATCGGTCGGAAAAATCGACCTGTCTGCAACGAGTGCCTCAAGCGTGGCCGACACATATGCGTCACCGCTCGATTGGCTACCGGTCAACGACCGCGCAAAACGTCTGAGATACGGAATGTGCGGCGCAATCAACTCAGCAAGATTCATAAATATAGCTCCCTCGCATAGTCGTCTCGCTTGACGCGCAAGCAGCGACAATGGACCGATAACGGCACCTTTGACAAAAAGTTCCGCAACCATGGAACTTTTTTTGTCCCTTGACGTTTCCGGAGCCAGCAACAAGTCGCTTTGTGGGGTAAACGTGACGCAACTCAGCAGCAAGAACAGCATGATTGGTGATGATCAGGACGAAAAGGTTCACGAGAGCGAAGGCAAGCCAAGCCTGGGGGCCGATTCACAAGCCTTCATTGGGCTCAAGCTGCGCGAACTCTACGACGACGTCGTCGCAGAGCCGGTTCCCGATCGTCTGCTTGAGCTGCTAGGCAAGCTCGGAGACGATGACAAGTCCAAGTCCGAATAGGAGGCGGCCATGTCAGACACATACGATTTCCGCGCCGAACTTCTCGCCGTAATTCCCAACCTTCGTGCATTTGCAATGTCTCTTGTCGGTGCAGCCGACAAGGCCGATGATCTGGTCCAGGAAACCCTTGTGCGCGCATGGGACAAGCGATCCTCGTTTACGCCGGGCACCAATCTCAAGGGCTGGCTGTTCACGATCCTGCGCAATGAATTCTACAGCCAGATGCGCAAGCGCAAGCGCGAGGTGTCCGATCCCGAAGGCGCGATGGCCGAAAAGCTGTCGAGCCATCCCGAACAGGTCGGACGGCTCGACATGGAAGATTTCAAAAAGGCCGTGAACCAGCTCCCCGAAGATCAGCGCGAAGCGCTTATCCTGGTGGGCGCCTCGGGATTTTCCTACGAGGAAGCGGCCGAGATCTGCGATTGTGCCGTGGGCACGATCAAAAGCCGCGTCAGCCGTGCCCGCACCCAGCTGGCAGCCATTCTCAAGCTCGAGGGCGATGGTGAGTTCGGTCCCGACGCCGTTGCGGTCGGTGTTATGAACCTCACCTCCTCAAGCGCAGCCTGAAAATAGCGAAAACTGCCCAAAATTAAGGGGTTCCGGGCAAGCGGCCCGGAACCTCTTTTTCTTTCCGGCGTTACGATTGCGGGTATAACTCCAACATGGGAGGCCAATCATGGCCCGAGCCGCAACCACTGCACGGACAGCGAAAACCAATAGCGACGATCCGGCGAAGGATCTCGATGCCGAAATCGCCGCGCTGCGCGAAGACATTGCCGCCATAACGGCCACACTGGGCGATGTCGTCAAATACCGTACCGACGAAGCCAAGACCGAGGCTCGCCGCCTCCGCAAGACTGCGGAACGCAAGGGCGAAGAAACGCTGGAGCAGGTCCAGGACAGTTTCGGGGCCGCGGAAGGCGAGCTGAAGTCGGTGATCCGGGAAAAACCGATCCAGTCAGTGCTTATCGCGGCCGGCGTCGGCTACATCCTCTCCAAAATCCTTTAAGGAGCGGCGCCATGGCGCTGACCGCACCTTTCGCCGCGGTAACCGGCCGCGCAACATCGGCCGTCCGGTCGATGGGGCAGTCGGTTGCAGCTTATGCCATCATCAGCCTGATCGGGCTGATGGGGCTCGGATTTCTCGTTGCCGCGCTCTATATCTGGCTGGCCCAGGAAACCAGCGCGCTGGGCGCCGCCCTGCTTATGGGTGCCGGGTTCGTCGCCATCGCCGGGATTGCGCTGGCCGTCGTCATTGCGCGCAACAACCGCAAAAAGGAAGAAAGACGCCGCAACGCCGCCAACACGGCAATGATGGCCTCCACGGTCTCACTGGCATCGGCGGGGCTCCGCCTTGCTTCCCGTGCCAAGGGCCCCCTTTTCTGGCCCGCAGTCGCCGCAATTGCCATCGGATGGTATTTCGGCACGTCGGGCAGCGATCACGACGACGATTAAAACGTGCCAGCGGGAAAAAGGGCCGGTCATTGGACCGGCCCTTTTTGTATCCAATGTCAGTGATCATTGGCCAATGCGTTGAGTTCCAACAGCTTGTCGAGTTCGAGATCGGCGTCCCCAAGCATGCCCTTGTCCTCAGGCGCGACATGGCGCTCCTTGAGGCTCTTGAGCAGCTCGATCTTGCGTGCGTTCGACAAGGTGGGATCTGCAGCGATCTCGGCGGGCGTGCGAGCGATAGCGCCGACATCGAAATAGACAGGTATATTCTTGTCGTTCATGGCATCTCTCCTTTGCACGAGAAATGCCGGTGGTGAGCAGCCAGTTCCACCATGACCCGGCCCTGGACCCTCTCCCCTCGGGCGAGGCATGCAAAAAGGGCCGGCTTTTCAACCGGCCCTTTCCAATGGTGATGGTGATCTGTGTTATTCGACGATCAGCGAATTGTCTTCGGGAGCCGAGAGGTAGGCTTCTTCATTATACTCGGGAGCCGCCTCGAGATCCTCTGCGGTGAGCGTGGTGCGCAGCACAAGGCCACCATTCTCATCGCGCAGGAAGGTGAGGTTTTCGAAGTCGACGGCCACAGGCTTGGTGCCGATGCCCAGGAAGCCGCCGAAATCGATGATGACCGCATCGACAGTGCCGTCTTCCGAAAGCAGAATGTCACCGATCGAACCGATTTCCTCATCGCCCGAACCGTAAACCGCCGTGCCGGTCAGCTCGTCGGCCGAGATATCGGCAGTGGCAACGGCGTCGAAGCTGTCGAAGTCCATGGCAGCATCGGCGTCAGCGGCCGGGGACTCTTCGGCGGCCATGGCGTCTTCAGCCGGAGCTTCTTCGGCAGCCATGGCGTCTTCAGCCGGAGCTTCTTCGGCACGAGCACGAAATCGTTCACGTCACCGATGGCTTCGGCATCGTCTCCTGTCGAATTGTAGATGGTCTCCCCGATAATTTCAGTGGCGAGCCAGCCATCTGCGTTGATGCCGGTTTCTTCGGCACTGACAAGGGGCTCCTCGGGAACTTCAGGTTCCGCGGGAGTTTCCATCATAGGGTCTGCAGGGGCCATGGCCGGATCGGCCGGGGCCATTTCCTGAGCATATGCGCCGCCGGTAACAACCAGGGCCAGCGCGGTCGTGGCAAGAAGCTTGCGATACATTAGTTTTCTCCTGAAATCGCTTGTTTCAAGTTCTCGGGCTGGGACCGCGAGGCTCAACTCTTGCCCCGGTCGGCGCTCCAACCGTCATGGCATTTGAACGTTACCCTGTCCGCTTGGTTCCCCTTCGGAACGAGAATCCACGACAAGTCGGGGCGTTGGAACGCAATACCGGGGCAGCCCGTTTCCTTTGAATCATTCGCCGCTATGGCAAGGCGCAAATGTGTCGCCAATGCCCTCGTCTTGGCATGTTTGCGCCATCGCGAAAGCACATTCACATCCGATAAGAGGGCCGATCATCAACCCCTCCCGGATTTGTGATTTATGAGTTTTCCAGGCTTTGCCCGCCGCCCCGCCCGTTCTGCGTCCTCCGCTCCGATACGGGGTTACAACCGACGGGGATTTGCTATCGGGTGGCTGGCAATCATCGGCCTCGCGGTGGCGGGTTATATGTTCGCTTCCAGCCAGCTTTCACCCTCGAGCGCCCATCTGCGTCTCGCCAACATTGCCGGGACGGTTCATACAGTGATCGCGCCGGGCTAAGCACCTAAACTGCCAGGCCCGCCGCCCTGCCAGAGGCCCAGGCCCATTGGAAATTGTAACCGCCGAGCCAGCCGGTGACATCAACGGCTTCGCCAATAAAATAGAGGCCGGGCACTGCCTTGACCCGCATATCGGTCGAACTGAGTGCGGCGGTGTCGATGCCGCCGAGCGTCACTTCCGCGGTGCGATAGCCTTCACTGCCGACCGGCTTGATCCGCCATCCTGAAACAGCGGCAATGATCGCTTCCATCGCCTTGCGGTCCATATCGGCCAGATTGCCCGAAACGCCCGTCTCGGTCACGACCAGTTCGGCCACCCGGCGCGGCAACAGCTCTGAGAGGGCGTTCAGAATGCTCTGCCTTCCGTTGCGGGCCCGCGCCTCGGCGAGCCATTGGCCCGTGTCGGTTCGCGGCGCAAGATCGACGGCCAGGGCATCGCCTTCGCGCCAATAGGATGAAATCTGCAGGATCGACGGCCCGCTCAGCCCGCGATGCGTGAACAGCAGGCCCTCGCGGAACGCTGTCTTACCATGACACACCCGCGCATCCACCGACACCCCGGCAAGCGGACGCAAGCGCTCGAGCATGCCCGGCTCGAAGGTGAGCGGCACCAGCCCGGGACGCGGCTCGACAACCGGAACGCCAAACTGCGCCGCCACCTGATAGGCAAACCCGGTGGCTCCCATTTTCGGGATCGACTTGCCACCCGTCGCAATGACCAGCGATGCGCCGGCGACCGGACCATCGGGCAGGCGCAGGACAAACCCGCTGTCCGTAGGCTCGATGGATTCGACACTGCTACCAAGTTCAAGCGTCACGCCACCGATGCGCATTTCCTCGAGCAGCATATCGATGACCTGCCGGGCCGACCCATCGCAAAAGAGCTGGCCGAGGGTTTTTTCGTGGTAGGCGATGCCATGGCGTTCGACAAGCGCGATGAAATCGGCGGGCCGGTAACGCCGGAGCGCCGAGATGGCGAATTTGGGGTTTTGCGACAGGAACGACTGCGGGGTCGTGTGGATGTTGGTGAAATTGCACCGCCCGCCACCCGAGATGCGAATCTTTTTACCCGGCGCCTCGGCATGATCGATGATAAGGACCGAACGTCCACGCTGGCCGGCCGTCGCGGCGCACATCATGCCGGCGGCCCCGGCTCCGATCACGATGACGTCGAATGAACGCATTTTGCCCTGCTCAATGAAAAACCCGCCCGGTTGGTACCGGACGGGCGGGTCTGGCGCAAACGCCGAAAGCGGTCAGGCGACGATAAGCGTGTTGCCAGTCGAAACGCGCGAATAGAGATCCATGATGTCCTGGTTCATCAGGCGCACACAGCCCGAAGAGACGTTGGACCCGATGGTCCAGGGTTCCGGCGTGCCGTGGATGCGATAGAGCGTGTCGCGTCCGTTCTGGAAAATGTAGAGCGCGCGGGCGCCGAGCGGATTGTCCAGCCCTCCGGGCTGCCCATTGCGCCATTCCTCAAGTTCGGGCTGGCGCTCGATCATCGCCGATGGCGGTGTCCACGTCGGCCAGCGGCGCTTGAACTGGATCGTGCCGCGGCCCGACCAGCCGAACCCTTCCCGGCCCAGACCGACGCCATAGCGCATGGCCTGGCCATCTTCCTGAACCAGATAGAGGTAGTGATTGGCGGTATCGACATAGATGGTGCCCGGGCGCTCGCCCGTGGGATCGGGAACGACCCGGCGATAATAGACGTCGTCGACATAGCGCAGATCGACGGCCGGCACGTAGAATTCACCGTCCTGCACGCCGCGATACATGTTGACGTAAAACGGATCGAATTGCGGGAGGGCGGGCACCTCCGGCGCGGGCGTGCCCATGCTCGAACATCCGGCAAGCGCAAGGGCCGAAAGGCCGGCTGCCCCAGTGAGGAATCGGCGGCGGGGGAGTGTCGTGGTCAATGAGGTCATCTTGTCTGCTTTTTCGTTGTGCGGATGCCATGCACGGCGCGATATCAAATATGGCAGGCGCGACATTGTTCCGCCGTCCTCGATGCAGAAAGGAACGGTGTTGCCTTTCGGCACCACGCCTCATTCGCATCTGGATGGTCCCCCGCGGCTCACCGCACATCCTGGAAAAGCGGCCAATCGGCCCGGAACACCGCATATTCTATACCCTTGTGTTCCGGTCCTCGCCTAGCAGGATATTGGTTTACAATCGGGAAAGGATAAATGTGATCGCAGATTTGTGAGCGCCACAATCAGCCTTCGAGATCCTCGCGCAACATCTCGAGCTCCAGCCAGCGGTCTTCCATCTCGACCAAATTCTGCTGGGCGGTTGCAAGGTCGGCGGTGACCTTTTCGAATTTGTTCGGGTCGCGGTTGTACAAGCCGGGATCGTCCAGTGCGGTCTGGAGCGCCGCCATTTTCTCGCGCACACCATCCATTTCCCCCGGCAGCGTTTCCAGGGCATGCTTGTCCTTGAACGACAACTTGCGCCGTTGCTGGTGTGCCGGAGCGGCGGGCGCCGGTTTGCTCTTTGCGGCAGGCGCTGTCTTTTCCACGCGCCGGGCCGAAACCCCGGCCCCGCGCTGGGCGACCATGTCCGAATAGCCCCCCGCATATTCGTTCCAGCTCCCATCGCCTTCGGCGACGATGATCGAGGTCGCCACCTTGTCGAGAAAGTCCCGGTCGTGGCTGACCACGATGACGGTGCCCTGATAATCGGCGATCATCTCTTCGAGCAGGTCGAGGGTTTCAAGATCGAGATCGTTGGTCGGCTCGTCCAGCACCAGAACGTTGGACGGCAGCGCCAGTGCGCGGGCCAGCGTCACCCGATTGCGTTCGCCGCCCGAAAGCTTGCCGACAGCGGTGCGGGCCTGTTCGGGGGTGAACAGGAACTCCTTCATATAGCCAATGACATGCTTGGGCTGACCATTGATGGTCAGCGTGTCGCTGCCACCGCCGGTCAGAACATCCTTGAGCGTGGCTTCGGGATCGAGCGAGGCGCGGCGCTGATCGAGCACGGCCAGCTCCAGCCGCGTGCCGAGCCGCACGGTGCCGCTGTCGGATTCGAGATCGCCCGTCAGCATGCGGATCAGCGTCGTCTTGCCCGCCCCGTTCGGCCCCACGATTCCCACGCGGCTACCGCGCATGATGCGGGTCGAAAAGTCTTCGACAACGACGCGATCGCCAAACGCCTTGGAGATATTTTCGGCCTCGACCACCATGGCGCCCGAACTGCGGCCCTCGGCCACGGTCATTTTGACGGTGCCCTGCGGCCCCCGATAGTCCCTGACCTGCTGGCGCAGGCCACTGAGCAGGTCCATGCGGCGCACATTGCGTTTGCGGCGCGCGGTGACCCCGTATCGCACCCAATGTTCTTCCGCCGCGATCTTGCGCGCAAGCTTGTGCTGTTCCTTTTCCTCCTGCTCGAGGAAATCGTCGCGCCAGGCTTCGAACGCGCCAAAGCCCTGGTCGATGCGGCGGGTCTGGCCCCTGTCGATCCAGACCGTGCTGCGCGTCAGATCGGACAGGAATCGCCGGTCGTGGCTGATGAGAACAAGCGCGGACCGCAACGATTTGAGCTCGCCCTCCAGCCACTCGATGACCGGCAGGGCGAGGTGGGTGGGGGGGGTGGGCTCGTCCAAAAGCAGGATATCGGGCTCGGGCGCCAGGACACGGGCCAGCGCCGCACGGCGCGCCTCGCCGCCTGAAAGCGAGGTTGGGTTTTCCGATCCTGTGAGACCCAATTGTTCGAGCAGATACTGTGCACGATAGGGGTCATCGGCTCCCTCCAGCCCCTCCTCGACATAGGCCAACGTCGTTGGATAGCCCGACAAATCGGGCTCCTGGGGCAGGTAGCGCACAGTTGCACCGGGCTGGAAAAACCGCTCACCCCCATCGGGCTCGATGGTCCCGGCAGCAATTTTGAGCAGGGTCGATTTGCCTGACCCGTTGCGGCCCACAAGGGCAATCTTGTCTCCCGGAGCGACCGAGAGCTCAGCCCCTTCGAGCAGGGGCGTCGACCCCATGACGAGGCGGATCGATTGCAGGGCGAGGAGTGGCGCGGCCATGAGGAACTCTGGTCATTTCGGGAGACATCTGTGCTGGGGCGACAGATGGCCAATAACTGTGGCCAATGCAAGCCCCGCCCTTAAGCCGACTGCGCGATCTCGCGTGCCTGAGCGTTTATTCTGATCCGCGCCCACACCGGCAAATGGTCCGAGCCCTTGCGGGCCAGATCCGACATGTGAACGCCCGACGCTGCCACATCGATATCCATCGTCGTGATAATGCGGTCGAAATTGAGCACCGGTCGGGAGGAATGAAAGCTCGGTCCCGGCGCGATGACCTGATGGTTCTCGGCAAAGTGAGCCAGGCAACCGCCTTCCGTGGTCCATTGATTGAGGTCGCCCATAATCACTGTCGGCAATGTTTCGTCGAGAACATCGAGCTGGTTGAGCACCGACTGTGCCTGCCGGCGGCGCCACAGATCGACGAGCCCCAGATGCAGCCCGATCACGCGCAGGCGTTCGTGGCCAACTTGAAAATCGGCGAGCACCGCCCCACGCGGCTCGAGTGCCGGCAGTGTGAGGGTCTTGGTGTCGAGCACGTCGATGCCCTGGCGATAGAGGATGGTATTGCCATGCCAGCCAAGGCTCTGCTCCCTCACCCCGAAACTGATGGCAAAGTAATCGCTCCGCTCTGCGACCATCTCGGGTGACAGCGACGCAGCACGGCTTCCAAAGCGCCTGTCGACTTCCTGCAGCGCAATGATATCGGCGCCGATTTCGGAAATGATATCGAGGATGCGGCCCGGATCGCGCCGCCAGTCGGTGCCCACGCTTTTGCGGATGTTGTAGGACGCAACAGAAATCATGAGTGCATAATTGTCATGGCGATGTGGCAGGTCAATGAAGCAGACCGCACTTGGTTGCTAGAAAATGGCGTTTGCATGGGCCTCGATGAGATCGGCCGCACGGGCCAGCTTTTCGTCGATGATCGCCAGGTCGCGCGTCCAGTCGGAAATGCCCGTGAGTTCGCTTGCCCCGTCGGAAATGCCACGCACCACAACCAGCGGAACCTCGTACGCCTGGCATGCGCGCAGCACGGCAAACGATTCCATATCGACCATATCGGCATCGATTTCTGCATACCGGGCCCCCGAAATCACATTGGCCCCGGTCGACAACCGTGCTGGAGCCAGCCCCGGAATGCGCGGTTCGAGCGGCAGAACCGGCGGCAGGTCGAGAAATGGCGTTATGCCCGGGGCGAACCCGAGTGCCGTAGCGTCCATATCGCGATAGGAAACCGAGATGGCCTGATAGACCCCGGTATGCTCGAGCGTTGCCGATCCAGCCGAGCCGAGCGACACGACCAGGTCGGGCAGGCCGTATCCGGCTTTCGCTTCGGCGAGCGCACGGGTTACGGCAATTGCCGCTTCGACCGGGCCGACACCCGTCATAAGCGGATCGATTCGGGCCCGCAGATGCGGGCCGTATTCGGGATCGGCGGCCATGACATAGAGAATTGAGACCATGCCCGTCCCTATGCCGCCGGAGAATTGCCCGCAAGCAAAATCAGTCTATGGGTTGGAGGGCACGAAGACTTCGACGAGCGCGGACCGGTCTCCGCCCGCCGTCGGGGCGCCCATCAGGGTCAGAATTTGCCCGTCATGGACCACCGCGCCGAAACCGTGCCGCGGCGTGGGAAGCGGAGCAAGTTCGATCCAACTGTCATCAACCGGATCGTAGGCTTCGGCCGCCGCAAAGGTCACCTCGCGCGTTTCACCGCCGAAAATGAATGCCTTACCGTCAAGCACCGCGGCTGCCACGCCACTGCGGGCCGTCGGCATCGGCGCGCCGCTACGCCAGGCATCGCTTTGCGGATCGTAAATCTCTACGGTATCGAGATTGAATGCCGGATCGCCATCGACCCGGCCGCCAATGGCAAGAATTTCGCCGGCAATCGCGACGATGCCGAGATGATCGCGTGGCGTCGGCATCGGCGCTGCGGTTTCCCAGGTATCGGCCTGTGGGTCGTAGATCATGTGAGCGTCGGTATTGACGGCGCCCGACAGTGAGCCGCCGACGACATGAATATTGCCGTCAACCACGGCAGCACCGCCAGCGGCCAGGGGCGAGGGCATGGGCGCCGCCTCGCTCCAATCCATCGTTTCCCCATCGAGAACCCAGACTGAATCGCTCGCTTCCCAGCCATTGATGTAGCCACCGAAGACATAGACATTGCCGCCAAGCGCGGCGGCCACGGGGTGATGCACCGGATAGGGGAAGTCGGGGCCAACGCTCCAGCGCCGGGCATCGAGATCGTAGATCAACACCTCGGTGGCCCCTACATAATCGCCGATCAGGTAGGCCCGGGAGCCATCCTGCACCACGGCCATTTCCGAGCGCGGTTGAGGCCCCTCGACACCATTTTGCCATTGCCCGGGTTCGTGCCCGTTGGCGGCCCAGGCAAACAGGGCGAAAACCACCATGATGGCGCAGCGCAGTCCGGTCGGCATCGCCGTTCCTCCTTGTCCTATCCGCCCAAAGCCTCCGCTATGCGTGGAGCGACCTCCTGCATGCGCGGCGCCAGGTCCAGCACCCCCTCTTCCTCGCCGATCACCCGGCGCAGAACCATGATGACCAGGGCTCCATACAGCCGCGTCCTGCCCTTGACGGGAACGCTCATCCCCCAGATATCGCCGCCGAATGTATGGGCCATATAGTTGTTGTCGGCCACCGCATATCCCTTCTTGCGGATATCGGCGATCAGTTCCCTGATCTTGGCCGGCTTGTTGGCAAGGGCGTTCCAGCCTGTGGGGTCGCGGCGCAGCAAATCGAGCAGCGCTTCGCGCTCCTTGTCATCCATATAAGCCAGATAGGCCCGGCCCAGCGACGTCGTCAACATCGGTGGACGATGGTTGGGCTGGCGGGTGACCATCATGCCGCGCCAATCATGGGTCGTATCGGCGATGATCATGGCATCGCGGTCGAAAATCCCGAAACTGGCGGGCCATTTGAGAATCTCCCGGCTCTCGCTGAGAACCGGACTGGCCAGCCTTCCCATCTCGCGCACGGCCGAATACCCGCCGGAGAGGAGAATGGTCTTTCCCGTCACCCGCCAATGAGCGCCATCGCACCGGGTCACGTAGCCTTCCTGTTCGAGCGTTTCGAGCATGCGCACGATAGTCGCCTTGTCGAGCCCGGACTTGGCATGAAGGCTCCCCACCGTAGCCTCCTGCTCCTCGTTGACATACCGCAATATGGAAAGGCCCCGACTCAGCGCCTCAACCTTCTTGTACGAAACCATGCCTTCCCCTCGTGGCCCCACACCCTTCCCGGATTAGTAATACAGTATAATGCATGTAACTAGACTTTCGTCTAATCCTCGATTGTACGGCGCTGCAAATGATCCTGGCCACAGGGTCGGCATGCGCGTTTTAGGGCCAAATTTTGGGCAATTCAGACCGGACACGCATATTCTTTCCGGTGAACCGTCCGAAATCGAAATAACTTTGCGCAGCAATACTGACATATCAGCTTGACTCGGCGCGGAACTAAGGCGCAATTTTGTGAAATGGCGTTTCACAATGCGACGCCTCGTCGCCCGGCAAATTGCCACAACGGGTGAGCGCAGCCGACAGATCGGAAAACCGGCGGTCGGCAAAACGAGGAGGAATTCCAGTTCTGAAGATGAAGGATTTGAGTATGTGGAAACCCACCGGGCTGGGTCCCGTTGGCCGGACGGCGCTTGCCGCTGCCGCCATAGCCGTCTTTGCCGCGACGTCGGCATTTGCGTTCGACAATTCGACGGTGTTTACACCGAGGAGCAGGCCGATCGCGGCATGGGCTTTTTTGGCACCGATTGCGCAACCTGCCATTCAAACACGGCGCGTGGCTCGTCCGCAGCTCCCGGCCTGATCGGCTATGCGCTGGACAGCAAGTACGCCGATCAGCCGCTCTACACCTATTTCGACTACATGCGCTCCAACATGCCTCCGGGCAATGCCGGCTGGTTCACCGACCAGGAATACGCTGACATCGTCGCCTACCTGCTTGAACTGCATGGCGCCCCGGCGGGCGACGCCGAACTCGAAGGCACCGAAGAGGCGCTTTCGGCCATCATGATCGTACCGACGCCCGAGGGCTAGGATCACGATGGGTAACGACCTGTGGAAAGCCGGAGACCGGCTTTCCCGACTGCCAAACAACAAACTCGTATCTTAAGGGAAAGGGAGTGAGGCAATTGTCTTCCAAACTGTTGAAAATGGTCCTTGCGGGGACCACCGCTTTCGGGCTGCTCGCCGTACCGGCGTTCGCCCAGACCGCGATCAGCGATCTGGCGCCGGTGACCGACGAAATGCTTGCGAATCCCGATGACGGCGACTGGCTCGCCTATGGTCGCGCTGTCGACAACTATCGGTTCAGCCCGCTCGACCAGATCAATACCGACAATGTCGATCAGCTTCAGATGGTCTGGGCCCGCGGCCTGGAAACCGGCCCGATGCAGACCTCGCCGATCGTTTACGATGGCGTCATGTTCATCGCCAACCCCGGCGACACCATCCAGGCTCTGGACGCTGTAACCGGCGATCTGATCTGGCAGTACCGCCGCCGCCTGCCCGATACCAACACCCTGCATTCGCTCGGTGACCGCAAGCGTGGCATCTCGATCTATGGCGACCACCTCTACTTCATGAGCTGGGACAACTTCCTTGTCGCCCTCGACATGAAGACCGGCCAGTTGGCCTGGGAAGTCGACCGTGGCCAGGGCACCGACCTTGTGTCCAACACCTCCGGCCCGATCGTGGCAAATGGCGTGATCGTCGCCGGCTCGACCTGCCAGTATTCTGCCTTCGGGTGCTTCATCTCCGGCCATGACGCCGAAACCGGTGAAGAACTCTGGCGCAACACCTTCATCCCACAGCCGGGTGAAGAGGGTGACGAAACCTGGGGCAATGACTACGAATCGCGCTGGATGACCGGCGTTTGGGGCCAGATCACCTATGATCCCGAACTCGACCTCGTCTTCTACGGCTCGAGCGCTGTGGGCCCGGCTTCCGAAGTCCAGCGTGGCACTCCGGGCGGAACGCTCTACGGCACCAACACCCGCTTTGCGGTCGACCCGCAGACCGGCGAGATCGCCTGGCGTCACCAGACCCTGCCCCGCGATAACTGGGACCAGGAATGCACGTTCGAAATGATCGTCGCCGATACCGACGTGAACCCGAGCGATTCCATGGATGGCCTGCGCGCCATCGGTGCGAGCGCTTCGGGCGAAGGCCGCCGCGTGCTGACCGGCGTGCCGTGCAAGACCGGTACGATGTGGCAGTTCGATGCCGAGACCGGTGAATTCCTCTGGGCTCGTGACACCGCCTATACCAACATGATCGAAAGCATCGACGAAACCGGTCTCGTGACCGTCAACGAAGATGTCATCCTCGATGAGATTGGCGTTCCGGTGGAGCACTGCCCGGCCTATCTCGGTGGCCGCGATTGGCCGCCCTCCGCGTTCAATCCGAACACGGGCATCTACTACATCCCGCTCAACAACACGTGCCAGATTTCCACGCCACGTGACAACGAGCCGACAGCCCTTGACGTGTACAACACCGATTCCTCGTACACGCTGCCGCCCGAAGAGACCAATGTTGGCCGTATCGACGCCATCGACATCTCGACCGGCGAAACCGTCTGGAGCTGGGAACAGCCCGCTGCACAGTACTCGCCGGTCATGACGACTGCCGGCAATCTGCTGTTCACCGGTGGCGGCGATCGCTATCTCAAGGCTTTCAACGCCGAAACCGGCGATATGCTGTGGCGCTCGCGCCTCGCATCGGATGCTTCGGGCCATGCGATCACCTATGAGGTCGATGGCCGTCAGTACGTCGCGATCCCGGCAGGTCCTGCCGGCTTCTCGTCGGCTCTGATGATCGCCGAAGGCAATGTCGACCAGGGTGGCAGCAATTCCGCAGTCTATGTCTTCGCTCTGCCTGAAGAGTAAGGCCTGATCGTCAAACCGGGGTTCAGCGGTTCGCCGCTGGACCCCTTCTTGTCTTTACATGCCGGGTACTGTCGGGGAGGATAGATGCAGCGCTTGAGCAAGACGTCCCGGATTGGGCTAGCCGGCATCGCCGCAACCCTTTTCGCCGGATCGGCATTCGCCCAGTCCTTCGATATCGTTCCGCGCGATCTCTACACCGAACGCATGCGCCAGGAAGGCAGCAAGCTCGTTTTCTGCATCAATCCCGAAGGTGTTCTGGCCGCATTCGAGCGTGACCTGGCGCAAGCCATAGGACAAAGCCTTCTGGCAGAGGTGGAATTTTATGAAGTCGGCGCCCGCGACTGGCCCACACGCCCGCTGCCGCTCGACTACCGCATCGTGCTGACCGAACAGCAGATGTTCATTATGCTGGCCCAGGAATGCGACGGCTTCATGGGGTTCCTTCTTTCGGCGAGCAATCCGGACTGGATGACCATCAGCCAACCCTATCTCAGCGCCCAGACGGTTCTGGTGACCCGCTCGGAATCGGCGGCACTGGCCGATATCCCCTTCGGCGAGACCATAGGCGTGCGCATGATGGCGGCGGGCGATAACCGCCTGATCCAGTATCTGGGCGCACAGGCCGAAGAGAGCACCTGGCGCCGCACGCCCTACCCCGACAACGAACTGATGCTCGAGCGGCTTATCGATGGTACGATCAGCGCCGGCATGATCTGGGAGTACGGACTGTTCGGTGCCACGGGGGGCGATCCGCAAGCAGCCGGGTTCAGCTATTCCTACGACCTGCCCTTTCCAGTGGACCCGATTGAAATCGGCATAGCCACGCGGGCCGAAGATACATATCTCAACACTGTGTTGTCCGAAGCCATCGATGCGCTTGAGGCCGACGGTACAATCGAGATGCTGTTGGCCGAGAACGGGCTGACCGACGCGAACGGCAATTGAGAGATGACGGTTCCGGGGTTCATGCATGACGTCGCCGCGAAGGCTTGCCGATGTTCGATCTGAGCTTTCTGCAGCTTTTGACACGGGCCATCGCCACAATCGTGGTTCTGACCCTGATGGGCTTTTCCGTAGCGGGTTTCGCACGGCTTCTGGGCGATCGGGGGCCCGCCTATGACGGCAAGCTGACCCTCAATCCCTTCGTGCATGTCGACATATTCGGGCTCCTGTCGGGCATGGTGGCACGCACAGGATGGATAAGGCCCGTTGCGGTCGATCCGGCCGGTGGCCGGTTGGGACGCGCCACCCCTGTCGTTGTCGCGCTCCTGACCATGGCAGCGATCTTCCTGTTCGGCCGTCTCGTACTGCTCGCCCTGCCCTGGGTGGCGACCTCCTGGCCAACCAGCAGCGCGGCCTTTACCGATGCGACCATACGGATGATGGCCGACGTCGCCGGGTGGACGCTGGCCCTCAACATCATCCCCATACCGCCGTTTCTTGGTGGCTATCTGCTTTTGGCACTGGCGCCTGGGGCATATCAATGGCTGGTCAGGCGGCATCTCTATGTGTCGATTGTCCTGACCGTTCTGGCCGTCCTCACCTATCGCAGCCTTCCGGCAACGTTCTTCGGTGATCTGGCCCGCCTGCTTGGCGCACGGTGACCCATGGCCGAAATCGCCCTGACAGATCCGATACTTTCGCCCCTGCACCGCGTCATCGCCCGGCGCCGGGCCCGAACGCTCGCGCGGATCGCCGTCTCCCTCGCTTTGTCAGTGACCGTCGCATTGCTGGTCGTCATCGCTCTCGACCGCTTCGGGCGGGTATCGATCGATGCCCCGCCGGTCCTGCTCGCCGTTGGGCTGGCGACCTTGCTGACGGCGGGATGTGTTGCCTGGATGCGGCGCAGGACGGCGGTCGAGGAGGCATTTTTCATCGACAAGGCGAGCGGGCTCGATGAGGCCTATGGCACCGCTGTCGAGCTGGTCCAGAATCCGGGATCACTGAACAGGCCGGTGCCGGCCGAGCTGGTCGGATCGGTCCGCAACCGCCTCGACGGCCTTGCCCCCTCGCGGCTGGTAAAGCTCATGACTCCGGGCTTTGCCCTCGCTCTTGTCCTGACGGCGGCGACCGGGGTCGCGGCCTGGTGGCTGTTCCAGATACCCGCAGCGACGACTCCCCAGCCTGCTGTGGAGGCCCAATCCGAAGGCCTGCCCGCAGACAGCGAGACAATCTCGACTATCGCCGAGATACTGGCCGAGGATGCACAGGCGCGCGACGATCTGCTGCTCGGCGCCGTTGCCAGGACGCTGGCGGAACGGGCGCAGACCGCCGGTGCCGAGGGCCTTTCTGACGCGCTGGCCCGCGAGATCAATGACCTTCTCGATCAGGCGGCGGCGACCTATGGGGAGAACCCACCGGCCTGGCTCGGCGATAGCGAGGGAACGCGGCTCAATGAACTCGAGGCCGGTCTTGAAGCCATGCGCAACGCAACGGCACCTTCGCCCGCCCAGCCACTGGAGCCACCACAAGGGCGCGGCGATGCCGTACAGGCAACGCCCGAGGGTCCCGGCATGTATGAAGCGCGGCCCGAACTTGCCGAGCAATACGCCAATCGGTCCGATGACGAGCGGCTGGCCGATGCGGAAATCGTCTCCAATGGCGAACCACCGACCGATCTTGGCGGCGGTTCGTCCGGAGAAGGACCGCAATTGATGGAACCCCAGCAACTTCAATCCATCGGCAGCATTCCCGTCGGGGCTGCGCTGGAATCGGGTCGCGGCCTCTCAAACGCGGCCGGTTTGGGTGAACAGGACATGCAGGCCGACGACGCCTTTGCGCAACTGGGTGCCGAGCCGGGCGAAGATTTGGTGGTGAGCGCCGAGCCGCAATCGGGCGGAAGCCGGATCCGTATCGAGATCGTCCCGCAGGCGGCCGAAGACGGCGGAGCAAGCGCCGCCAACGCAATCGGCGGTCAAACGGGATCGGGGTCCTCCGAGCCCGTGGCGCGCGATTTCATCCCGCTCTCCGCCCGCGACATCACGGCCCGTTATTTCGAGCGCCCGGCTCAATGATCGGATTTGCCGCGCCCCTTTTTGCGATCCTGGCTCTCGCCGCGGGCTTTGTGTGGTTCCTGCACAGCCGCCGGGAATATCGACAGGTCGTGCCCAGCCTCACGCTCTGGCGGCAGTTGCAGACCCATGGGGGCCTGAAGCCCAAGGCGCGGCTGATCCCGCCGATCACGGTTCCGCTCCTCCTCCAGCTTCTGGCCGTTGCGCTTTTCACATTCGCCCTGACCCAGCCGTTCTGGGGCAATCGCGCCGTGCCCGACCATATGATCGTTGTGATCGACACCGGCGCTGGCATGCGCAACGGCACGGACGGAGAGACGGCGTTTGAAACAGCAAGGGCCGAGGTCCTTGCAGGACTTGGCAATTCCCAGCCATCGCCCGAAAAACTGTCGCTCATCGCGGCCGGGCCAAGACCCGGCTATGTCGCCGCCCGCTGGGCCTGGACCAGCGATGCGCTTGGCAGGGCCCTCGATGAGGTGTCGCTGACCGATGGCATCAGCGATTGGCATGAAACGGCCCGCCTCATTCCCGGTATTGCCCGGACCGACGAGGCCACGGAAGTTCTTTTCGTTTCACATCAATCCGCGCCCCAACACTTTGTCGATGCAATCGGCGACATTGCTCTCTCCGAGCACATCGTCGCAGCCGGCAGCGGCAATAGCGGCATCAGCGGAACACTGACCCTGAAGGACGCGGCAGCCAACATTTGGACGCTGGGTGGAGAGGCAGTGCTGAGTGGGGACCGCGAAAGCCTTTCCCTCACCGTGCAATATTCCGCCGAAAGCGGCAGGACGCCGCTCGACTGGGCGACCATCGCCCTCGACCGATCCGACGCGGAAAACGGGATAATCGCATTCTCACAGGATATCGAACTGCCCGGTCCGGGCATTGTGACGGCGTTTGTTCCGGCGGACGCCAACCCGCGCGACAATCGGCTGCGTTTCATTGCCGACCCCGAGAACGAAACGCTCGATATTCTCTATGTCGGCGATGGCGAGCAGCCCCTGCTTCGGGCACTCAACGCGGTGCCGGGAGTGCGGATATTCCAGGATTCTGCCCTGGGGGAACCGGCGGATGCGTTCGGGCTCGTCATTGTCGAAGGCGATCAGGCAACGACCGCACCGGCCACAAATTCGATCATAATCGAAACCGGCGGGGCGCCACTGGCCGATGCCGATCCCGACGACTGGACAACGGATCACCCGCTGGCGCGCGATATCGATTGGTCGTCCATTGAGATAACGGAGGCCCATACCCTCGCCGCCAATCCCGACGCCGCAACTCTGCTTTCCACCGGTGGGTCGCCACTGATTACCGCCGAGGCGACCGAGACTGGACGCCACATCCGCATCGGCTTCGATCCGCGCCAGTCAAATTGGCCCGAGACGAGCAGCATGCCGATCTTTGTCGCCAATCTCATCGACTGGCTTGGACGCAAACCCGGCGCGACGCCACCGGCCAGTTGCACGGTGGGGATGGTATGCCGGATCGATGCCCGTTTGCTGGGCCAGCCCCTCATCAACCTCGAAGCGCCCGGAACCGCTTCAGCGCGGGTGCCGCAGGGCGATTTTGTACCGCACGAGGTTGGGCTGTTTCGTGTCGGGCAGGGTGCGCTGACCCGCCTGTTGGCGGTCAATTCCGCTCCCCAGCAGCAAGCCCTCCCCGGCCCGCAGGGGTCCAATCCCGTGGACTGGCCACAAAGCTGGGCCCTCTGGCTGCTCGCAGCGGGCCTGTTCGTTGTGTTTGCGGAAGGTGCCCTTACCGCCCGCAAACAAGGCTGGCTGCCGCGTCTCTCCCTACTCCGGTTGACGACACTGGCTCTGCTCGTCGCCGCAATTGCCAATCTCCCCTGGCCATGGCCGGTGTCGCAGGCGAACGTCGTGGTCGTGACCGCTCAGCCCGATACGCTGCAGGAAATCGCCGCCGGTGGCCTGGGATCGCCCGAAATCGGGGGGCTGGCCACCGGTCCGGCGGCCTCCATCATTGCCGATCTGGGCACATCCGGTCCTGCTGCGCCCAATGTTCTGCGCCTTACCCACACGCGCCGTTCACTCGAACTTGCCGCCGCCATGATCCCGCCCGACCGGGACGGATACCTGGTTCTTGCCGGCGATTCCGCCTCCGATCCGGCGCTCGAACGCGCGTTGGCGGAACGGGGGATCATCGTCGATTATCTCGAAACGCCGCCGCTCGAGGAAGGGGAGGTGTTTGTCGGGCGCCTCGATGTGCCCGAGCAGGTCCTTTCGGGAGAGGCCATCCCGCTGACCGCGCTTGTCCACAGCGCCGATGTGCAGACGGTCAATATGGAGATCGTTTCAAACGGCGACGCCATTGCCAGCCAGGACATCGACCTCGCAGCCGGGCAGAACAGGGTCGAGGCCGTGCTGCCGGACATCGAAAGCGGCGAAAACCTTGTCGAGTTCCGTCTCGCGGCCACCGACGCCCACCCGCAAAACGATGCAATCGGCCAGGTGCTCTCGACCGCTCCGGTGCGGCCCGTCGCGATCATCTCCGCCGATCCGGCCCATGGCGAGGCTTTTCGCGGCCTTCTCGAAGACCAGGGGCTTGAAGCTGTGGTTTTCGAGCCGCGGCGGGCTCCATACTATCTCAAGGACTGGCTGGGATTCGGTGACATCGTCCTTCTCGACACCCCTGCGCTTTCCCTCACGACTTTGCAGCAATCGCTGATCGAAACGGCGGTCGAGGACTACGGCATGGGATTGTTGATCCTTGGTGGTCCGAACAGCTTCGGTCCCGGCGGCTATTTCGGCACGCCGCTGGAAGCCCTCTCGCCGCTTTCGAGCCGCGTGCCCCAGGATGCGCCCGAAGTCGTGATGGTTTTCGTTCTCGACCGCTCGGGTTCGATGCAGCAGCCGGTTGGCGAGGGAAACCGGCTCGACGTCGCCAAAAGCGCTACCATGGCCGCTACCGAACTGCTCAATCCTCAGAGCCGGGTCGGTATCATCGCCTTCGACGCCGAAGCGCGGGCCCTGCTGCCGCTCACCCGGCTGACCGACGCACCTGACGCCGTGCAATCCGCGCTTGAAGGGTTCGATCCAGGCGGCGGGACCGCGATCTATCCGGGGCTCCTTGAAGCGCTGGAAATGCTCGAAGGCATCGATGCGGCAGCCAAACATATAGTGGTGATGACCGACGGCCTGAGCCAGCCCGGCGATTTCCCCGGTATTGTCGGCAGGTTGCGCGCCGAAGGCGTGACGGTTTCCGCCGTGGCGATCGGCCAGGGCGCCGATACGACGGTTGCCCGCACCATCGCCGATCTCGGTGGCGGTGCGGCGCATGTGACCGCGGATTTCGAGGCCCTTCCCTCGATCCTTTCTCAGGAAGCGATGCTGCTCGCCTCCCCGGTCAAGGAGGGCCCCACGCAACCAATCTGGCAGGACCGCAGCGCCAATTTTCTCCAGGCGCTCCCTGCACAATTGCCGCCGCTCGCCGGCTTTGTCGGCACCACCGCCAAGCCCGATGCCGAGTTGGTGGCAACCACGACCGATGACGAAGGCCGCGATATGCCCGTGCTCGCCTTTTGGCGCTACGGTAACGGCATGGTGATGGCGCTGACCACCGACGCCACGGGCCCTTGGTCGGACGCCTGGCAGCGCCTGCCTCAATACGGCGCGCTGTGGAACGACATCCTGCTCCAGTTCCAGCCCACCACACCGCGGCCGGGCCTGACACTGACCACGGCAAGCGATGGCGACTATCTCGACCTGCGTGTCAGCGCGCTTGACGAGGATGGTTTGCCGCTGACGGGCCGCTCGCTGGTGGCAACGATCGAGCCGCCCCAAAATCGAGACGCGGAAACCACGGCACTGACCGAGGTCCGTCCCGGGCTCTATGAGGGCCGCCGCGTGCTCGATGCTGTGGGCCGCTACGGCCTCAGCATCGACCAGGGCGAGAACGCCGAACCTATCCAGACGTCCTATTACCATTCCTACGATACGCGCTATGATTTCTCGCGCAACGGAGGAGCACAAGCGCTGGCCCGTGCGACAGGAGGAATGGCGATAACACCCGAAGAGATTTCGACGCTGGGTGCCGGCCTTTCACTTGCATGGCTGCACAATTGGCCGGTATGGGCCCTGATGGCATTCGCCGTCTTTCTCATCGATCTCGGCCTGCGCTATCGCCGCTTTTCGGCCCGGCGCAAAACCGGACCAGAACCGACCCGACATCAGCCCTCGCGCCAAGGAGCAACAACCTCATGACTGCGATCTCGCCACACACACAGGCCGAAGACGGCGCCGCCCAACTCGCCGCGCTGCGGCAAGCTCTCGTCAGGACCCGGGCATCGATCGCGACAACGGTGATCGGTCAGCAGAGCGTTGTCGATCTCATGCTGATCGCCTTGATGGCCGGTGGGCACGTCTTGCTCGAAGGCCCTCCAGGCGTAGGCAAGACACTTATGGTACGCTCGCTGGCCAGGGCCGCCGGCCTCACATTTTCGCGCGTGCAGTTCACGCCGGACCTGATGCCCGCCGACATTACCGGCGCTTCGGTGCTGGTTCCCGGCGCCGATGGGCGCACCCAGCTCGAATTCCGCAAGGGCCCGATCTTTGCCCAGTTGCTTCTGGCAGATGAGATAAACCGCGCCACCCCACGCACCCAGTCGGCCCTGCTCGAAGCCATGCAGGAGGGCACGGTTTCAGCCGGTGGAACCACAATGGACCTGCCCCAGCCCTTTTTCGTACTGGCCACGCAGAACCCCATCGAGATGGAAGGCACCTATACGCTGCCCGAGGCCCAGATCGACAGGTTTCTGTTCCGCATCGACGTGCCCTACCCCGACCAGGACGTGTTGACGGGCATTCTGACCGCGACGACCGGCACCGAAAAGGACAAGCTGACACAGGCGATGACGGCATCCGATATCATCGCGCTTCAGGGCCATGTCCGCTCGGTTCCCATCGCCACCGCCATCCAGCAGGCCGTTGCCCGGTTCTGTCTGGCAACGCAGCCGGGTGGCGAAACGGCAGACAAGGACGTTTCGCGCTATGTCCGGTTCGGGGTCAGCCCGCGCGGCGCGCAGTCGCTTGTGATTTCAGCCAAGGCGCATGCCTTCATGGCCGACCGCAACCATGTGTCGGTCGCCGATTTGCGGGCCGTGCTGCTGCCGGTGATGCGCCATCGCGTGCAGGTCAATTTCGAAGGCCGGGCCGCCAATATCGATATCGACAAATTGCTGCTGCGCCTGTTCGACCAGACAATGGGCAAGCTCTGATGCGCCCACCGTCCGCCCTTCTCGAACGCTTAACGACCAGCCGCTTGCTGCCGGCATTTGCGCAGCCATCTGTCGGCACCGGCGAGCGCCGTTCGCGCCGGAAGGGGCCGGGCATGGAATTTATCGACCACCGCCCCTACCAGACGGGCGATGACACGCGCCATCTCGACCCGCACCTCTACGCACGGACAGGCGAATTCGTTGTGCGCGAATATTCGCTCAACCAGCAATTGCCGGTGACCATCGTCCTCGATCTTTCCGGATCGATGGCGGCGGGAAAGGGGGAAAAGCGCGAGCGCGCCAAGCTCGTTGCTCAATTGTTGGGTTTTGCCGCTCTGGCCGGCGGGGATCGTGTTCAAGTTGTCGTACCGGGCGACAAGGGCAACAAATTCTCTCCCCGATGGCACGGTGCGGCACGGGCCGATTTGATGTTTGACTGGATTGCCAAAGAGCAGGATGCTGGTCGAAGCGATTTTCAGGATGCGTTGCGGACGCTGCGCCGAAACCTGCCGTCCCATGGCCTCGTGATAGCTATCAGCGATTGGTGGGACGGCGACATCAGCCCTGTCCTCGACATCCTGTTTTCCGCCGGGCATGAAGTCCTGGCCGTGCAGATCCTGACACCACAGGAAATCGACCCGGCGGGCATCGAAACCGGCATCGTGACCATCGAGGATGCGGAAACCGGTGAGGAACTGGAACTGGCCATCGACGCGGGCCTGCTCAGCCGCTATCGCAAGCTGTTTGCCGCGCGGCAGGAGGAATTGCGCGGGCTTTTCAATTCGAAGCACTGGCATTTCGTGACGGTTTCAACCGACGATGATATCAGCCAGCTATTCACCCGTACGCTACGGGCACAGGGAGTTCTTTCATGAGCGATGATGCCGCCGGCGCCCCCGCAATCCTGGTCGAAGGTGTGTCCAAACGCTTCGGCCGTGTGCTGGCGCTCGACGACGTGTCGCTGTCGGTGCCGCAGGGGGAGACATTTGCCCTGCTCGGTCCCAACGGTGCCGGCAAGACCAGCCTGATCGATATCCTGTGCACCATAAGCAAGCCCGATGGCGGGCGGGCCGAAATCGCCGGTATCGACGTCGTGAAACACCCGCTGCGGGCGCGGCGCCAACTCGGCGTGGTCTTTCAGGAGGCAACGCTCGATACGCGACTTTCCGTTTTCGAGAATCTCGATTTTCACGGCATGGTCTATCAGATGAGCCGGGCCGACCGGCGCAGGCGCATCGAGGAAATGCTTGCCCTTGTCGAGCTTTCCGACTGGCGCGATGCAGTGGTGCGCACGCTCTCGGCCGGCATGCGGCGGCGGCTGGAAATCGCACGCGGGCTGATGCACGAGCCAAAAATCCTGTTTCTCGACGAGCCGACCGTGGGGCTCGACGCCCAGTCGCGGGCCAAGATCTGGTCTTATCTTGAACAGCTCCGGGCCAGCCAGAACCTGACCATCATCGTGACCACTCACTATATCGAGGAGGTCGATACCTGTGACACGATCTGCATCATCGATCACGGCAAGATCCTGGCACGCGGCACACCCGAAGCGCTCAAGGCCGCCCACGGCACCAGCCTGTTCCGCGTGACCCCCCGCACGCCTCAGGCCCATGCGGCCCTCATCGAGCGCTACCCCGGAACGGTGGAAGGCGCCGAGGGGCAATTGCTCATAAAGGCAGAAAATGCCGGCAGCGCCGATGCCCTGCTCGCCGAGTTCGGAACCCAGTTGCGCCAGGTCTCTGTCGATCAACCGAGCCTTGAGAGCGTATTCTTGTCCCTCACCGGCCGAGATCTGCGCGAAGCGCCGCCTGCCGCAGGCAAGAAACGGGGGCGTGGATGAGCCAGCCCGCACCAAAAGCAATGGCCGTACAGCACGGCGAAGATCCCGGCCCGTGGCTGGTGGCGGCAACCCGCATCGGGTTTCTCGCGCTTTTGATCGTCCTCTGGTGGATCGCCTCGGTCAACGTGGCGCGCAACATAATCCCCTCGCCCTGGGCGACGCTACTGGCCGCTGGCGGCCTGTTGCAGGAAGGAAGGCTGCAAACGGCCTTTATCGATTCCGTTTCGATCTATCTTTCCGGCTATGGCCTGGCCATTCTCTGTGCCATCCCGCTCGGGGTTGCCATGGGTGCCTTCAACCTGTTTGGCCGCACGCTGGAAATCTATGTCTATGCGCTCTCGGCCACCCCTCGCGTCGCCTTCATCCCGCTCATCATCGTGCTGCTGGGTTTGGGCAGCGAGGCCAAGGTGTTCATTGTGTTTCTGGGCGCCGTAATGCCCATTCTCATCAACACCTACGCCGGCGTGCGCCAGTCCGATCCCGAGCTGATCGAAATGGCGCGTTCGGTCGGCGCGGGGCGCTTTCGAATCTTCACCCGAATCGTCCTGCCCGGCGCAGTGCCTTATGTCATAGTCGGCCTGCGTCTTGGCGCTACGATCGGACTTATCAACACCGTCGTTGCCGAGCTCTATACGGCCGTCCGCGGCCTGGGCGGCCTTCTGGCCGTCTATGGCAACACATTCAGGATGGCGGAATATTTCGTCATCGTCCTTTCGCTGGCAGTCATCGGAGTCATCGTGACCGAGGGGCTGCGTTTTGTCGAACTGCGCCTTGCCAAATGGCGGCGCTGAAACCCAAAGGGAGAGAGTAAATGACCACGAAATCAATGATGCTGGCTCTGGCCGGATCGGTCGCGAGCCTGGCCCTGATGACAGGCGCCGGACTGGCGCAATCGAGCGAGCCGTTCCGCCTGATCCTCACCCATCTCGAGCCGCCCCTGGTGCCGAACTCGGTAATGGATCTGGCCGCCGAGCTGGGCTATTTCGAAGCTGAAGGCGTCGATGTCGAACTCGTTCGCGTCCAGCAGACACCCTCCGCCATCGCCGCGCTGCAGTCGGGCGAAGGGGAAATGGCCAATATCGGTGTCGATGCGCTCTTGCAGGTGATCCACAATGGCGCCACCGATTTCCGCGCCGTGACCTCGCCCAACAAATCCTTGCCGTTCCTCATCGCCTCCAAGGACGATATCGCAACGCCCGCCGATCTGGCAGGCCGCAGCTTTGGCGTTGGACGGGTGGGAAGCCTCGACCACTCGCTTTCGACATTGGTGCTGTCGAGCCAGGGCGTTTCCATAGATGATTCCGAGATTGTCTCGCTCGGCCAGCCCGATATCCGTGCACAGGCGCTCCTTGCCGGACAGGTTGACGCAACCACGATGTCCATCGGCGTGTGGAGCGAATTGCCCGATACCCAAGGGCTGCATGTGCTGATCGACCAGGACACCTATTATGAGGGCGCTCCGGTGGTCAACAAGGTCAACGCCGTCTCGGGCGACGTTCTGGCCGAACGGCCCGAGGACGTCGAAGCGGTGATCCGGGCGCTGACCAAGCTGTCGCGCGACTTTGCCAAAAACCCCCAGATGTGGGTCGACGCAATGATCGAAGTGCGCCCCGACGTCAGCCCCGAAGTGCTCGAAATGCTGGCGGAATCCTTTGCCGGAAGCTGGAGCGTCAACGGGGGCATGAGCGTCCAGGAGTTGGGCTTTACCAGCGACTGGCTCTATGAAACCGAAGACTTCGCCAACTTCGAGCAGCTCGCGCTCGAAGACTGGGTCGATTTCGGGCCGGTCGATGCCGTTCTTGCCGAACTGGGCACTGACGAAACCATGGACCCCGCCGATAGATGAGTGTCGTCCGTTTCCCGGGAGGTAACCGCGTGGCAACCGAGCCGCAGGGCCAAAAAACCCTGCTTACGTTCTCCGATGTCGAGAAGCGCTTCGTGCAGCCGGACGGCACCGTCAACACGGCCATTGATGGCGTTTCCCTAAATGTCGCCGAACGCGAATTCGTTGCCCTTATAGGTCCCTCGGGATGTGGCAAGACGACAGTTCTGCGGCTGGCCAACGGCCTGATCGCTCCCGACGCGGGGGCGATCGGGATTGATGGTCAGCCACCCCGGCCCGGGCCCGATATGGGGTTCGTCTTTCAGGCCTTTCGCCTGATTCCCTGGGCCAGCGCGCAGGCCAATATCGAATTTGCGCTCGAAAGCCTCGAGATTTCCAAAGCCGAGCGCGCCGAGCGCGCCCGGCACTATCTCGACCTCGTCGGCCTTTCACGGTCGGCCAAAGCCTACCCCGCTCAACTTTCGGGTGGCATGAAGCAGCGCGTGGCCCTGGCCCGCGCGCTGGCGGGAGAACCGCGCGTGCTTTTGATGGACGAGCCGTTTGCGAGCCTCGATGCGCAGACGCGCGAATTGATGCAGGGCGAGTTGCTTGCCATCTGGCGGCGGTTGACCCCAACCGTGATGTTTGTCACCCACAGCGTCGATGAAGCCCTGGTGCTGGCCGATACGATCGTGGTGATGGGCGCGGGCAAAGTGCTCGAAACCATCAAGATCGATCTGCCGCGTCCCCGGCTTACCGTCGAGATGCGTGCCGATCCGCGGTTCCTCGAATTGCGGTCTTATCTCTGGAACCGCATCCGCGACCTCGTTCTCACCGACCCGGCCTCCGAATTCTTCGGCCGCAATCTCAATGAATAGGAGCTCCCGATGACCGCCATATGGGGACAACTGGTCGGCGTCTATGCCATCTGGCTGCGCGAGGTCAAACGCTCTCTGCGCGACAAGGGCCAGTTGATCGGCGGCATCAGCCGGCCATTGCTGTGGGTGCTGATCCTCGGCATCGGCCTCAATCCCTATTTCCGCGGCGAAGTCTATGGCGAAGTGCGGTTCGTGGTGCCCTACACCTATCTCCAGTTCATCTTCCCCGCCGTTATCGTCCTCAACATTCTCTACACCTCAATCCAGTCGGCCGTTTCGCTCATCTGGGACCGCGAATTCGGATTCCTGCGCGAGGTGCTGGTCTCGCCCATGTCGCGCAACATGGTGCTGCTGGGCAAGGTTCTGGGCGGTGCGACCACCGCTGTCATCCATGGCTGCATGGTGCTCGTCGTCGCGCGCTTTGTCGGCGTAATTCTGACGTGGGAAACCATCCTTGCGGCCATTGGCCTGATGTTCGCCCTTGCGTTCGGGCTGACCGCCTTCGGCATCGTCATTGCCAATTACGTTCGGGGCTTCGAGAGCTTCGGGGTGTTTTCCAACGCGGTGATCCTGCCGCTCTATTTCACCGCGAGTTCGGTCTTCCCACTCGATCCGGCATTGACCCGTGCCCAGACGCTGGTCACCTATCCCGAATGGCTGGTCATCATCGTCGAGCACAATCCGCTGACCTATGCCGTTGACGCGATGCGCGGCATCCTCATCAAGTTCAACCAGTTCGATCCTGCGCTGGGCTTTCAGGTCGTGGGCATCATGGCCGTGGGGCTGTTCCTGCTGGCCATGTGGGAGTTCCGGAAAGTCTGATGTCCGCCACCGCCCCCACAGGTCCGCGAAAGCGGCATTGGTTGTTCGACATGATTCCGCTGGCACTCTGCTTTGCGCTGCTGTTTGCCGTGAGTTTTCTGCCGCCCGACAATGCGCGCCATGAAGTCGACCGCCTCGGTCGTTTGAGCGTGTGCATGCCCAACCTCTACCCGCCGCTGGTAACCGATAATGCGGATATGCCGGGTTTCGAAGTCGAATTGATGCAGGAAATCACCGAACGGTTGGGCTGGCGGCTCAATATCGTTTCGAACGCGTCGATGGGTCGAGACTTCAATCCCCGCAACTGGCGCATCAACCGCGCCCAATGCCAGATGCTGGCCGGCGGGATCGCCATCAATTCAACAACGAGCTCGTTCCTCGACACAACCCAGCCCCATCTCGTGACCGGATGGGCTCTGGTTGCTCCCCCCGGCGCCACCATCGATACGGTGGAAAGCCCGGTGGGCTTCATGGCGGGCCTCACCGGCCTCGACCGCATCGGGCTTGGCCAGTATATCCGCCAGCGCGGCATCACAGCGACCATCGTCAACGACGCTGCGACCCTGCGCACGCGCATGGAGGCTGGCGACTATGACGCCGCGATCACCGAAGCGCTTCTGGCCAGCACCACTTTTTCCGACACTGATCTGGCGATCACAGTGCTGGGCACACCACTTGAACGCATTCCGCTTGGAATGGGGTTCTGGAAGGGCGACCTGACGCTGAAGCGCGCAGTGGAGTCGGCGGTTGCCGACATCCGGGCCGACGGGACATTGGCCCAACTGGCCGAGCGCTACGATCTGGACGCAGGCATCCTATGCCCATCGGAAACCGGTCGCTGCTGAACGGCGGACGCACGTTTCAGGCGCGATCGCTCGACCGGTGGGAAAGCTGGTGCCTTGCAGATCCTATTTCGGGACGACGCGCATGAATCCTGCAAAGAACCCCGCCAGCTCGTCATATGCGTCGATGGGCAGCACATGCGCGACATACTGGTCCGGCCTTACGACCAACAGACAGCCCCGTTGCCTGTCGATACCGCGCATCTCGAAAATATCCCCCTTCCGCGGATCGGGACAGAACATTTTCTCATAGTCGATCAGTCCCAGTTTTCCCTTACGCGGCAGCAGAAATTCCGGCATGGCCTCGAGCGCCAGCTTTCTGTGATCCTGCTGGAAGACGGCACGCACATCAATGATGGCGTCGATGTCCTCACCAGCCGGCGTATGAGTACGAACCGGCGAGTTGCCGGCCCCTGCCAGGAACCGGCAAAGTGCCCTGATCCTGCCTCCTTCAAGCGTTGGGTCCTCGTGGGGAGCAAAGGCATAAAGACGCCACCGCGCGTCCGCCAAAAGCGTGTGCCCGAGTTCCATGGCTTTCGCATCGGTGAGCCGCACAACCGGAGCCGAGTGAAAGCGTGTGCCGATTTCAAAGCCTGTTGCAAGGTCTTGCCATGCATCGGAACCTGTTAGCACCGACGGCGTGTAAGTTACCGACATGCCCGCCGTGTAGCGGCCATGCTGTATGAAGTAGCGCTGGAACCTGGGCTCCTCCCCGTTCTCGCCGTCGCCCTGTTCGGGACGCTCGCTCATGATGCGCGACCATTCCCTGTCGAACGCGATAAGGTCCTGCGCCACCGCCTGGCGCTCGGCGGAATAGCTGTGAAGAATATCCGGCTCGCACCGGCCCGTGAGCACCGAAACCAGCTTCCAGCCAAGATTGAAGGCGTCTCCCATCGAAACGTTCATCCCCTGCCCGGCCTTGGGACTGTGGGTGTGGCAGGCGTCGCCGGTGATAAAGACACGCGGCAGGCGCTGGGTTGCCTCGTCGTGGGGGACATCGTCGAACTTGTCGGTGAGCCGCTGCCCGATCTCGTACACCGACCACCAGGCGACCTCCCGGACATCGAAGCTGTAGGGATGCAAAATGCGTTGAGCGGCCGCGATAAGTTGGTCGATGCCGATATTGCGACTGGCCACCCGTTCGCCCGCAGAGAGCTTGTCCAACTCGATATAGAGCCGGGTGAGATACCCGCCTTCGCGCGGTATGACGATGATATTGCCTTCGTTTTCCGACTGAATCAGCGTCTTGCACCGAATGTCGGGAAAATCGGTAACCGCCAGCACATCCATGACGCCCCAGGCCTGATTGGCCGAATCTCCGACAAGCTCGCGCCCTATCGCCTTGCGGACACCGCTCCGCGCGCCGTCGCTTCCCACGACATAACGCGCGCGAACGGTGATCACTTCACCTTTCCGGTCTCCGTCCTGCCGTTCAAGGGTGACCTTTACCGGGCAGTCGCCAGCCGCCTCGTCGATTTCCAGATCGACGAACTCCAGACCATAGTCCGGCACCAGCCGCGATGCGGATTTTGCCATGATTTCGAGATACATATCGTGTACGCGCGCCTGATTGAGGATCATGTGGGGCATCTCCGAAAGCCCCTCCTCCACATCCTCAATCCGGCCATTGCGCACAATCGATCCCGGCCGGCCCGGATCGGGCTTCCAGAACGTGGTTTCATTGACCCAATAGCCCTGCTTGAGGACCTTTTCGGCAAAGCCGAAGGCATTGAACATTTCCATCGAACGGCAGGAAATGCCGTCGGCTTGTCCCTTTTCCAGGGGACCGGACCGGCGCTCGACAATGCGTGTACGAATTTCGGGAAAGGCCGCCAGTTGCGCCGCCAGGGTCAGCCCCGCCGGACCGGCGCCCACGATGAGGACATCGACTGTATCGGGAAGATCACCCTGTCCGGCTTCCCTGCCGGGGGCGGCATCGCTTATGTCGGGATCGCCAGGACGAAAACCATTGAAATGATACTGCACGCCTCACTCCTCGCAAATTTAGTATGTGTACTTATTATATTGATGTTCTTCGCGCCCGGTCAACATTAAAAGTAGGGCCGAGGGTGCGATTTCGTTATTCTGATCGCCAGATTCGATGCTGAACGGAGGCCGAGGGAGACGCCGGATGTATATGAGTTCGAAAATGCCGGGACACCTGATCCGTCGTCTGCACCAATACTCGACGCAGGTGTTCCTGCAGCGTGCCCGCGAGGCCGGTTTTGACCTGACCCCCGTTCAGTTCGCTGCGCTCGACGCACTCCGCGATCGGCCGGGCACCGACCAGGCCGGGCTTGCCGAAGCCATCGGGAAGGATCGGGCCACAATCGGCGCCGTCGTCGATCGTCTGGAGCAGAAAAACCTTTTGAAACGCGATGTGAGCACAAGCGACAGACGAGCCCGCGTCCTCAGCTTGACCGACAGAGGTGAGACCCTCCTCTCCGAGGTGCTCCCTCTTGTGGAACGCCTTCAGAAGGAAATTCTGCCCGGACTCGACGACGCCGAATACGAGCAGTTCATAGCCCTTGCCGCCAAGGCCGCCGCAGCAGCGCGGGCTTTAGACGAACAATAGGTCTTGCCCTGGACCGGACCGGCGCACGACCGATGCGCCGGCCCTGGTTTATCCGAACATCGCCTGGGGAATAAGCAGGGCAGTCTGCGGGAACAGCACCATAAGCAACAGCCCCAGTCCCATTGCCAACCAGAACGGCAGAACGCCGCGGAAGATGGTGGACATCGGGACGTCCTGTGCGATGCCTTTCACCACAAAGACATTCATCCCCACCGGCGGCGTGATCATCCCCATCTCGATCATGACCACCGCAATCACTCCGAACCAGATCGGATCGAACCCCATGCCCACGACGATGGGAAAGAAAATCGGGATGGTAACCACCAGCATTGCAAGCCCGTCCATGAACGTGCCCAGCACCAGATAGGCAAGAACGATAAGCAGCAAAACGCCGTACGGTCCGAGCCCGAGCGAGGTCATCGCTTCTCCCAATGTGCCCGGCAGGTCAGTCAGCGCCAGGAACGGATTGAGCACGCTCGCGCCAATGATGATGAGATAGAGCATCGCTGTGGTTCGCACTGTGTCCGAGAGGGCCAGTGTCGCTGATCGCAGCGTCAGCTTGCCCGTGAACAAGGCCATCATGACCACAAGGCCGGCGCCGATACCGGCCGCCTCGACCGGTGTGAAAACACCGAGGTAGATGCCGCCGATCGAAACGATGATGACCAGGATCAACGGCAACGCCCGCAAGGTGGCGGCGACGCGTTCTCCAAAGGGCATGCGCGGTCCACGTGGCCCGGCGGCGGGATCGCGAAGCGTTACGATCAGAACGGTAAAGATGAACAGTCCCGTCAACAGCAGCCCCGGCAGGATGCCCGCCATGAAAAGCTGACCGATGCTCTGTTCGGTGAGGATCGCGTAGATGACGAATCCGGTCGATGGCGGAATAAGGAAACCGAGCGTTCCCCCTGCCGCCACGGCGCCCGTCGCCAGACTGCTCGAATAACCGAAGCGCTTCATCTCCGGCAGGGCTACCTTGCCAATCGTCACGGCGGTCGCGACAGACGACCCGCTGACGGCGGAAAACGAGGCACAGCCAAGGATCGAAGCGGAGGCCAACCCGCCGGGCATCCGCCCCACCCAGGCAAAGGCCGCGTCATAGAGCCCCTTGCTGAACCCTGCGACCGAGGCGATGTTTCCCATCAGGATGAAAAGCGGAATGACCGTCAGCGAATAATTGGAGACCGCAGAGAAGGTCTCGGTCAGGAACAGGGCGTTGGCCGCTCGTCCACCGCTCAGCACCCAGGTCCCGACAAAACCGACAGCCAGCATTGCCATGCCGACGGGCGTGCGCAGGATCATCAGGATGAACATCGCCCCGATGCCCGAAAGACCAATGGCAAAATCAGTCATTGGCACGCGCTCCGGCCCGAACGATGTCCAGAAGCTGCAGCGTCAGAACAACCACGTAGAGAACGGCACTCAGCGCCATCAGCCCATAGAACGGCCAGAACGGAATGCTTATCATGTTGGTTACGTCGCCATACTCAAAAGCGTCGAACGCCTTGTCCCAGGCGCGCCATGCCAGAACGCCCAGCAGGAACATGCCCAGCACGCGCGCGATAATATCGCCGATAAACCGGCCCCACGGGCCGATTGCGCCATCGAGAACATCGACCCTGACATGGGCCTCGCGCTGCGCCGCCGCCGGCATCGCCAACATGACCAGCGCCACAGAACCGAGCTGTATGATCTCGTTGGAGCCGAGAATGGGCGCGGAAAGAAAGTAGCGCATAATGACGCCCACGAACGTCGCCAGTAACAGAACGATCAAGGCCAGCGACGAAAGCAGGGTCAGTCCGCGGACCGCCCACTCGACCAATGCCGAGTGGGACAATCCACCATCCCTGCCGCCGGTCGGGACGTCACTCATCGCCGAGTGCTTCCACATAGGCCCGCGCGTCGACGCCCGCCGCTTCGGCTTCCTCGATGATCTGCTCGACAACGGGCGCGGATGCGGCATTGAAAGCCTCGACGGCCTCGGGGGACAATTCGATCACTTCCTTGCCCTCGGTTGCCGCGAAATCGTCGAGTGCCGTATTGGCGATTTCGAGCCACGCCGCGTTCCCGTTGAGCGCGGCCTCACGGCCGGCCTCGAGGACCACGGCCTGCTGGTCGTCTGAAAGACTTTCAAAACCGTCGCGGTTCATGACCAGGAAGAACTGCGAAATCGCGGTGTCCATTCCGACCGTGATGTAATTGGTCACCTCGGCAAGGCGGAATGCGGTCAGCGTAGTAGCGTCGATCATGGCGCCATCGATGACGCCGGTCTGCATCGCGTTGTAAACGTCGGTCGCGGGCATTGAAACCGGAACGCCACCCCAGGCCTCGACGACCAAGCCGGCGTTGCGGGACGGCACGCGGATATTGAGGCCGTTCAGATCGTCCATCGAGCGGATGGGCTGGCTCGCGGTGAACAGCAGATTGGGCGCGTTGTTCCACAGGCTCAAAAGCACAACGCGACGATACTCGTCCGAGAGCATGTCGATATTGGCAAGCATGCGCTCAGTGCCCGTTTCCGGATCGATCACGCCCGGCAGTTCCGCAAGCAGTGTTTTGGGGAACGTCGAGGCGGTATAGCCAGGCAGGCTGAATACGATTTCGGCAACGCCATCAACCGCACGATTGTACTGCTCGGCCGGGCCCGGGCCAAGCTCGCCGCCCATGAAGACGCGCACCGTGACCTCGCCATCGGTCCCTTCCGAGATCGCCTCTGCCATCGGCGTATAGACCGAGTCGACGACGAAATGAGTGGGAGGCTGGAAGTCAGCCAGCTTGAGCTCGACCGCCAGTGCTGGCGTCGCAACCAATGTCGCCGCGGCCAATGCCGCAGCCAATGATTTTGCAGTCATGATTTCCTCCCGTGCTGCATATCAATCCGGCGCCCTTGGGCCCGTCTTCCACTGGGACCGCGTGGCGGAGCATCGCTCCGAACCCGCTATACCCAGGGTCTAGTTTGCCGTCTCCTTTTGATGCGTCACGGCACCGACGGCAAATTAATATGTTAACGTATCATATGTTGACTTCCCATAATTGGTCAACACGAAATGTTTGGGCACGACCACAGGCTCGCGTTCCTCGACTGCTCACGGTTTTCCGACCGGCGGGGTGCCGTGCGTGTGAAACGTTTCGATTGTCTTGAGACCCCACGCCTGACCCTTCCTGCGGTCGGCTTCCGTCCAGACAACGGGCTTCCAGTCCGGCGCCAGGATCAGGCGGGCGCCTGCATTGGCGAGTTCCACCCTGTTGCCCGCAGGCTCCCAGACATAGAGAAAGAACGTGCCCTGGATGGCGTGTTTGTGCGGACCGGTTTCGATATGCACCCCGTTCTCAAGGAAAATATCGGCGGCGCGCAGAATGTCTTCACGCTGGTCGGTGGCATAGGTCACATGATGAAACCGTCCCTGCCCGCCCCCGTGCTCCTCGGTGCAGGCCAGATCATAGGTCTTGTTGTTGACGGTGAACCAGCAACCGCCAAGCCGGCCGTTGTCGAGTTCGATCATCTCGGTCACGCGGCTTCCCAGACAGGTTTCCATGAAGGCGCGGAATTCGGTGACATCCTCGGCCAGGAGATTGATGTGATCGAGCCGACGGGGCGACGCTCCCTGCCCGTGAAAGCGGCTGGCCAGATTCTTCAGCGCCGGCCGGTCTTCGGGCGCGGGATCGTAGTGCCTCGTGTCCCAATAAATCTCGAAGACATGCCCGAAGGGGTCTTCGAACCGGTATGCCCTGCCATGCCCGAGATCGCCTTCGACCCAGCCCAGCGATTCGAAGCGGCTCGCCTCGATTGCCGCGACGCGCCGCATGAGCGCGGCCTCCGATGACACGCGATAGGCTACATGGCCAATGCCCGTGGTATCCGAACGCGTCAGCTTGAGCGTATGGAACTCGTAGTCGTCCCAGGCCCGCAGATAGACGCTATCTCCCTCGCTTCCGCTTTGTTTGAGCCCATAGATTCTCGTGAAGAAATCAAGACTCTCATCGAAGCGATTGCTTAAAAGTTCGACGTGCCCGAGATGGGCAACGTCAAATATCGGTTCGACCGGCATTCTGCCTCCACCCTGCGCCGTAGCTGATTGCACGGAGCACTTTCACCACAGCCAATACGTTCCCGGCATCGTCCATCCTCTATCGGATGGTTCGATGCGTGCAGAAGGCTATTGAATGTCACAGAAGGAAACAATAATCAGACTAGAGACACTTCGTTTCCATTTGTGAACGATAGCCCGATGCAGTTCCAGCTCGACGACATACCGGTTTTCGCAGCGATCGTTGACCAGAACGGCATCTCCGCCGCTGCCCGGCAGCTTGGCATGTCAAAGTCCGCGGTAAGCAAGATTCTGACACGGCTCGAACAGGCGATCGGCACCCGGCTCATCGACCGCAACTCGCGCAATTTGCGCATCACGGCCGACGGCGAGACCTTCTATCGTCAATGCCAGCCCATTATCGAGCAGGCGGAAAATGCCCGCGCCGTGATGGGCGGCCTGCTTGCCGAGCCGGTCGGCCGTCTTGTGGTGGCAGTACCGCCTGCCTTTGCCCGGGAAGTCCTTTCCCCTCACCTGCCGGGCTTTACGTCCCTATACCCCGGGATAGAGCTGGAAATCATCGTGACCACCCAAAAGCTCGACATCCTGCGCGATCAGATCGACCTTGCCGTCGTGGTGGGCGCAATCGAGGACACCGACCTCGTGGCACGACCGCTCTACCAGGGACGCCTGATGTGGGTCACAAGCGCTCGCTATGCCGCGGGGTATGATCTGGGGCACACCTCCGACGACCTCCTGTCCCATCTGAGAATCTGCGAGACCCGCTATGCGCATGCGGGCATAGCCATTCGCGAAGGCGGGGTCCGCCGCCGCCTTCCGTTGAGCAACGGTGTCGTCAAGGTCAACGATCCGATCATCGTGCGCGAAGCCATCATGAACGGCATGGGAATATCGTTTCTGCCCGATCAATACTGCAGGTCGCCATTGCAGTCCGGCGATCTTGTCGAGATCTATGACAAGGTGCAATTCGATCAGGACGCATCGGTGCTCTCGGCGGTTTATCCAAGCAGGCGCCTGCTTTCCAATCGCACGCGGGCTTTTCTCGATTTCCTGCTGAGCACCTGCCGCAGGTTGTGACCTCAGGCCACTTTCTCGAAATCGAACCGGCCAGAGGCAAGAAAACCGGCGACTTCGGCAGGCGGACGCCGGGCTGCTCCATCAGCAGTGCAAGCTGTTTTGAGGTTTCGACGCCCTCAACCACCACGGACATGCCCAGTTCCGAACTCAGGTTGGCAACACCGGCAAGCAGGCGTCGCGACCGGCTGCTCACCTCCACGTCCTGCAGGAACGAGCGGTCGATCTTGACCTTGTCCAGTGGGAAGTGGTGGAGATAACTCAGGCTCGCATAGCCGGTGCCGAAATCGTCGAGCGAGATGCGCACGCCAAGCTCACGCAGCTTTTCCAGCGTGGAGCGAACGGCCGCCGTGTTTTCGAGCAGCAGCGACTCGGTAATCTCGATCTCCAGTCGATGGGCCGGCAACCCCGCACCTTCGAGCGCCGAGACTACCGCAGCAATGACATCGCCCCTGCGGAATTGAACCGGCGAAATATTGACCGCGACGCGCACGTCTCCCGGCCAGCTCGCGCACTGCCGGCAGGCTTCTCGCAGTATGTGGCCACCCAATTCGATAATCAGGTTGGTTTCCTCGGCGACGGGAATGAATTCTTCGGGCGAGATCAGTCCCCGTTCGGGATGCCGCCAGCGCGCCAGCGCTTCGCACACGACACTGCGACCGGACCGAAGATTGACGATGGGCTGGAAGAACACCTCGAAATTGCCGTTGTCGAGCGCGTTGCGGATATCGATTTCCATCGCCCGGCGCGCCTGAACCCTGGCATCCATCTCGGGTTCGAAAAAGCGCCAGACCCCACGCCCGTCCGACTTCGCGCTGTAAAGCGCCAAGTCCGCGCATTTGAGCATCTGTTCGAAGGTCGTGCCGTCACGCGGCGTCAGGGCAATACCTATGCTTGCGCCAATAACGAACTGATGGCCGTCGACCGTAAACGCTTCGCTCAGCGTCCGCACGATTCGCTGTGCCACAAGACTCGCCTCGTCGGCCGGCCCTTTCAACTCGCGCAGCACCACGAACTCGTCTCCGCCGAGCCGTGCGATAATGTCCGAAGACTTCATCACCTTGCGAAGCCGGTCGGCCACGAGGCACAAAAGCGCGTCACCGCAAGGATGACCCAGCGTATCGTTGACGACCTTGAACTGGTCGAGATCGATAAACAGCAACGCACAGGGCCGGCCGCGCCCGATCACGGCTTCGAACTGTTCCTGGAAATGAGACCGGTTGGGCAACCCCGTCAGGGCATCGTAGCGCGCGAGGTGCTCGATCCGCGCCTCTGCCTTGCGCTTTTCGGTAATGTCCTCGATGAGCAGAACAAAGCCCCCTGCCTCGATGGGCTGGAACGTCAGTTGAAGAATCCTGTATCCCGTCGCATCGAGGATCAGCGCACCGCTGCCATCGGCGCCGCTCCATTCCCGGAAAGCCGCAAACACCGCTTCCCGCGCACCGGGCAGAACGCCGTTGGCTTCCAATGCCGTTTCGAGCAGCGACACGACCTCCTGCCCCTTCCAGGTGGCCCTCGCGTCGAGGTTGAGCAGGCTCGTGAAACGATCGTTGAAAACGACGAGCCTGTGTTCATTGTCAAACATGCACAGGCCATGCGGCATGTTGTTGACTGCTGTATCGAAATGAGTGGCAAGCGCGCGAAGGTCGTGCGAGGCGACCACGGCGTCAAAGAGCGTGAACCTCAGCCGCGTGGCGATGGTTCTGACGCTGAGGAAAAACGGCACCAGTACCAGCGCCAGGAACAGATAGGCAGCCTCGAGGTGCAGCAAGAGGCCCAGTATCATCGGTATCGCCGCACAGGCCGTGGTGAACGTCACCAGTTGGTCCGACGAATAATTGCGCCCCGTGATTCCAATCATGTATGCAAGGCAAACGGCAAAGCTCACCAGATGAACCGCAGGATCGGACGAAAGCGCGAACGCAAGAAAGCACCAGAGGCTGAGAAGCACCGCGAAGGTGGACGATCCGACGATATAACGCCGTTCCCAGCGGCGGGTGTCTGCCACCGTCTGCGTACCCGAAGTGCTGCGCTCATAGGCATTCATGTCCAGCCAGCGCACAAAGCCCGTCAGGGCAAGTGGAACGGCGCACAATGCCAGCCAGATGATGCCGCTTATCCAGCCCGTTACCAGTGAGGCCGCGATTGCACTCGCGGTTCCGGAAAAGAGCGAGCGCCTGTCCCTGTAAAGAGCACTCACCGAGGAAATATAGACCTCGGCGGGCAGGTTGGGCGCGTTTTCGGGAGAGCCTTTACCCATGGTTAATTCGCCATACCCCTGCGGAACCAATACGATATAAATTGAAAGCTTTTAAAATCCGCTCACTATGTCTCAGCAATTTTAAATATTGCCGCCGCAGCCAGCATGCTGATTTCAATTTTCTGCCCTCTGCGAGCCATTCATTTTGCCATTGAATTCCTTAAAAGGCACGGAACGTTTTTAAAGCTGCTAGGGTTCCGGCTTGCAACGCTCCAATATTACTTGGTTAATATTTCGTTAAACTGGAAAATAACCGAGCGTCACGGCAATGTCAAAAACGCAAAGGCGCGATTTACTGACGCCACCGCCTGACAAGCACCAATTGACCTTGGTTAAAAGTTAGTTAAAGTTGTCCTCTGTACGGTTTGGAGGGCAATTCATGAGTTCCGTAGCACCAGTTGGGGTCGTTTCGTTTTCCCAGCGCCTGATCGATTTCCTTGACAGGATCGAATATCGGCGACTGGAAGCCACCCAGGAGCGGGAAGAAGCATTCAACCTGCGCTACGAGGCGTATGTTCGCGAAGGCATGATCCCGATCGGCTTCGAAAAGCGCCTGACCGACGGCTATGACGATGCCGATAACGTCCATGTTTTCGGCGTCCATATGGACGGCGCGATGGTCAGCACCATTCGCGTCCACTACGCGAGCCCTGAAAACCCGCACTCGCCCACCGTCGACGCATTTCCCGAAACTCTGAAGCCGGAAATCGACAAGGGGCACATCGTTGTCGATCCGACCCGCTTTGCCGTGCATCCCTCGATGAGCGGCCTGCATCCCGAACTGCCCTATATCACCGCAAGACTGGGCTTTCTTGCTTCGGAATATTACAGCGCCAATTTGGGCTTGGCCTCGGTGCGGGTAGAGCATCAGGCTTTCTATCGGCGCCTGTTCGGCATGCGGCCACTGTGCCCGCCGCGCGAGTATCACGGGTTGAAAAAACAGTTGAGTCTGATGGGAATCGACTACTGCGCGGTGCGCGAGAGCGTGATCGCCCGCTATCCCTTCATGAACGCGACATCGGCCGAACTGGAAATGCTCTTCGGATCAAACCCTGTGCCGCTTCATGCGATGACACCCGCGACCCTGCCACGCGTGGGTCCGGCAAACCTCCACTAGACGGATCGGATACGTTGCAGACCGGCTCGATCCAGCCGACCGGTTTGCTCGACCCCGATCGCGCTGCGCCGCAAAATCAGCCCAGGCGCCGGCGAAGCCCGGAGACCCGTCCAGCGGCTGCAATGGCGGCCGCATCGTCGACGAATCGTTCGAGCAGCGTGTTGAATTTCTCGGGAGCCTCCAGAAAGGGCGCGTGACCGGCCGCCCCTATGACATGGCATTTCCCATCCCAGAGGTTGGCATAATCGAGACTGGCGACGTAATCGAGGCGAGCGAACGGCTCACGCTCCCCATTGACCACCGCGAGGGGCAGCGCGCTGTGCTCGACAACTTTTTTTTGATCGACACCGACGCCCATCATCAGGCCGTGGCCCATGATCTTTCGCATCCGCCAGTCGGTGCGCGCAATCGCATCGCGCAGTTCGGGCGATGCGGCTTCGCCAAAACAAAGCCGGGCAAACCTGTCCATTTCCCGGCCCGTAAGCCGGCCCTTCGTCGTCAATGTCAGGTCGAACTGGGGCTGGAAACCGCGCAACACGCCCAAAACACCACGCGCGACGGGCGGCGTCCCCACGATCATCAAGCCCGCTATGCGTGGATCCCTGTCGAGCAACTCGATGCCGACATGGCCGCCCAGCGACCAACCGACGATCACGATATGATCGATCGTCAGGGCGTCGAGCACCTCGCCAACCGTATTGGCAAGCCCTGGGATTGTATAGGCCGCCTTGGCGTCTGCCGCGTCATCGGATGCTCCATGTCCGGGCAGATCGAGTGCGATCAGGCGATACCGGTCCGCGAGCGGGCTCTCCATTTGCCGCACGAAAACCTTGCTGGAACTCGAATTGCCATGCACAAACAGCACCGGGAAACCAGACTTTCCGGTTTCAGCCAGGGCGATACGCGCTTGCCTTGTATCTATGCGGCTGTAAAACATCCCAGGTTCCGCCGAGTATATCAATCCAGCCAATTTAGCGGATCGCGCGTGTAAACCGCGTTAACATCGCAGTCGAGCCGAGCCCATCCGGCCATTTCCCGAGGATCTTCATGAGCAACTCGCAGCCCAAAGGACAAGACCCTGCCTACATACTGGGCCATTCGGAACGCGAATTGGTGCGGCTGGAACGGCAGGCTGCCCTGTTTGCAGATCTGACCCGCGATATCCTTTTGCGGGCGGGACTCGAAAAGGGCATGCGTGTTCTCGATATTGGCTGCGGCGTTGGCGACGTCTCGCTGATAGCGTCCGAAATTGTCGGCCCGGACGGGGCGGTTACCGGTCTCGATCCATCCCAGGCAGCCCTCTCGGTCGCGCATGCGCGGGCAGAGGCCAAGGGGCTCGATATATCGTTTGTCCCGGGCACATTGGAGACCGTCGATATCGCGCCCGACATCGACGCGGTGATCGGGCGGTTCATCCTGCTGCACATGACCGATCCCGGCGCCACCATTGCCGGACTGGTGAACCGACTGCGTCCGGGCACGCTGGTCAGCTTCATCGAATTCGATATTTCAACCTCCTACGCACAACCGGCCCTGCCGCTTCTGCACAAATCCATAGAACGGATCGCAGAAGTCTATCGCCGCTCGGGGCGATCCGCCGATATGGGCGCCGGCCTCTATCCCGCCTTTCGGGCCGCCGGTCTGACCCCCGGCATGATCGGCCTTACGCGCATCAGCAACGATCAGGACGTCGACGGTTTCGCCTTCATTGTCGAGTCCACCCGCAGCCTGATGCCGGCAATGGACGCTCTGGGTATAGCAAGCACCGAAGAAATAGGCATCGAAACGCTCCATGAGCGGTTGATCGATGAAGCCCAGTCCGGCGAGGATCCCAGCATTTTCTACCCACGGCTCGTCGGCGCCTGGGCACGAGTCTCCTGATAGCGGCAGAGACAATGCTGGGGGTAAGCGGTGAAATCGCGAACCGGACCAAGGCCGCGACGGCGGCCCGGGTTTTCGCCCGCCCCTCACGGAGCCAGCGAGCGGAGCGAGTTTGGCGCGAATGAAAAATGGTGGGCCCGGAGGGACTCGAACCCCCAACCAGACCGTTATGAGCGGTCGGCTCTAACCAGTTGAGCTACAGGCCCACGCTTCGTTCTCCTAGCGGGTCGGCGCTTTGAGGTCCATGGGGTTTTGCATCTGTTTGCCGTTTTTTCCCCCGGCCGGCCCCGCTGCCGCAAATCCGTCTCAATGCATTAGGAAAACTTGAGCGTTCTGCGTGGGGCACAACCAATTCCAATGATTTAAGAATTCCAGGAGACTATTCATGCGCCTTCCCCTGACATTCGCACCCATCGCGATGGCCGCGCTGCTGGCCAGCCCGGCGCTTGCCGATTCCATGACCTTGAGCGGCACTGGAACCGTGCGTGCCGCACCCGACATGGCCACCATAAACACCGGTGTGACAACGCAGGCCGAGACCGCACGCGAAGCGCTCGACGCCAATTCGGCCGCCATGGCCGACCTTGTCGCCGCCCTGCGTGAAGCCGGCCTTGAAGATCGAGACATCCAGACCTCGGATTTCAACGTCAGCCCGCAATATGTCTATTCAGACCGCCGCGACGACAATGGCTACAGCCTGCCGCCGGAAATTCAGGGCTATCAGGTTTCCAACACCGTCACCATCGTGGTCCGCGACCTCGAAGCTCTCGGCTCGGTGCTCGATCAGGCGGTAACCGTCGGCGCCAATACGATCAACGGCATCGTTTTCGCCGTCGATGATGTCACCAAGCTTGAGGAAGAAGCCCGCAAACTGGCCTTCGCCGACGCCATGGCCAAGGCGGAAACCTATGCCGAAGCCGCGGGGCTGCGCCTGGGCTCAATCGAATCGATCCGGGAAGTGGACACTCAGCAGCCGCCCATGCCCATGTATCGCGCTCAGGCCATGGAAGTGGCCGCTGACGCTTCGGTGCCTGTGGAAGCGGGTGAAATGTCCTATTCGATCACCACGACCGTCGAATGGGAAATCGAGGACGACAACAACTAGGGCCCTTCTGGAAGCCCTCGAAGATGTTCTGGAAGGGCCGGGTCCATCGACTCGGCCCTTTTTCAGATACCAACGGCCTGTGCGATCATGCGTGCGCCCACCACCACCAGAAAGATCGCAAACACGATCTTGAGCAGTCCCGCATCGAGCCTGTGAGCCAGCGCCACGCCAATCGGCGCGGTCAGGGTCGCGAGCCCTCCGATCAGAATAAATGACGGGATATTTATGAACCCGACGCTGAGCGGCGGCGTTCCCACAGCGTTCCATCCCGAAATGATGAAACCGACGACCGCTGGAATGGCAAGGATTACGCCGAGGGTCGAGCTTGTGCCAACCGCCGTGTGAATGGGCGTTCCGAATGCGCTCAGCGTGGGCACCGTCAGCGATCCGCCCCCAACGCCCATGAGCGCGGAAACATAACCGATAACAGCCGCGGAGATGCGATTGACCATCGGCACCCCGGCCAACGATTCCATCAATTTGCGCTGAACCGGCAGAGCCATGTTGAGCGCGATGAACAGCGCCATCACCCCAAAGATGATCTTGAGCGCCTCGGCACTGTAAAGTCCGGCCATAAGTCCGCCCAGAAGGGAAGCGGCAACGATCCAGGGCGCCCATAGCCGGACAATTCTGTGATCGACGGCCCCGCGCTTGTCATGGGCACGCGCACTGCGCAGGCCGGTCGGGATGATGACGGCCAACGAGGTGCCCACGGCCACATGCATGAGGACATCGGGATTATAGCCGAGCAATTGATAAGCAAGCACCATGGCCGGAACCATGATGATGCCGCCGCCAATGCCCAGAAGACCGGCCATGACGCCGGATACGGCCCCCGTCAGCGCCAATCCGATGGCGAAGGGAAGAAATTGTGTGATGATATCGGACAAGAAAGTGTGTTCCTGGGCGCGGGGAAGGCATGCGCCCTGTGCAAGAATATGAATGGCCGCCCGACTCCGTTGCCGCAGCCCGACGCCGTGAATATCGGGCACTTGTTGCCACCTGTCGAGCCCTCCCCCTTAACCTTCGCCAAGCACATGCATGACGACCTGGCGCCGATGCGGCGCATCGCGATGTTCGAAAAGATAAAGACCCTGCCAGGTGCCCAAAACCGGCCGTCCATCGATCACCGGAATGGAAATCGAGGTCTGGGTCAGCGCCGATTTGATATGGGCCGGCATGTCGTCGGGGCCTTCGGTGGTGTGAACGATCCATTCCATGCCGGTCGGCACCAATCGGGCGAAGAACGACTTGAGGTCGGTCTGGACGTCGGGATCGGCATTTTCCTGGACCAGCAAGGAGCATGACGTGTGCCGGCAATAGACAGTCAACAGCCCCTCGCGCACTGAACTCATCGCCATGAAACGTCCAAGCTCTGAGGTGAATTCGTAGAGTCCCTGCCCGTGCGTGGTGATTTCCAGCGTTTCGCTCGATTGCCTCATAGATGCACTCCTTTCCTTCCATTGCAGCCTATCTGGAGTTCGGCGCGGAACCCAAACGGGTTGATCGCGTTTTTGTGACATCTCGAGCGCGTGCCCTTCTGGTGGTGACGCAATGCCCCTTCTGCAACGCCGCCAGGAGGGCACGCGCTCGACCCCCGACACCCTATCGCGGCTATCCGCCTCCGGTGTTGAAATGAATGGAGATTGAAAAATGGCTGATATTGATCGCGACTACACGGATCGCAATCGCACCGAGCGCGAGCGCGTCTATGCAGTCAATTCCGGCGGCAGCGCCGGTTGGTGGATCGGCGGCGTGCTTGTTCTCGCAGTGCTGATTATTGGATTTATCGCCTTGAGCGGCGGCGAGCCGGCGCCTGTGGAAACGACCCCGACAGCGGTTGAAACCACGCCGCCCGCGACAGAAACCGCACCGGTGACCGAGCCCGCCCCGGCTGTTGAAGCGGCTCCCGAAGCTGCCGCCCCGGTGGAAACGGCTCCCGCTGAAACGGCTCCTGCCGAGGCAGCTCCGGCCGAAGCGGCTCCTGCCGAGCCCGCTCCCGCCGAGTAACATTTACCGATCGGGGCGTGTCGTTTGGGCACGCCCCGCTTTCGTTCAGCTTGGCGTCATTTTGACAATAGTATCGTGACTTTTCGTGTGACCGCGCTCAGCGGCCATATCATTTGCCGGGGGGCAGAGGAGAAAATCCCATGAAGCTCAAACAATTGCTCTTGACCAGTACCGCTGTGCTCATGCTCGGCACCCCTGTGGCGCCGCTTTTTGCGCAAAGCGCGGCTCCATCATTGACCCTCGCGCAAGCAGCTCCCCCCGCGCTCGCCGGCGCCATCCAGACCTATCTCGAAGCACAGGCGGCCGTTCAGGCCGCTGAGGCCGAAGGTGGCGACGTGGCGGCCGCACAGGAAGCACTGGCTGCCGCTGAAGGAGAACTCGGCGCCCTTTGTGCCGCCATGGGCCAGAACGATATCGATGCCTGCATCGCCATGTTCGAAGGCGGGGAAATAGCGCCCGCCGCCCCGGCGCCGGAGGCCGAAATATCGGTCGAAGCGGAAGGGGAAGCTGCCGCAGAGGATGAAGCGCCTGCTCCCGAAGCCGAACCTGCCCAAGAGCCCGCGCCCGTAGAGGCTGAGCCTGCCCCGGCCGAGCAGCCGGCTCCGGAAGAAGCCGAGCCCGAACCCGTTGAACAACCGGCCCCTGCGCCGGTCGAAGAGCCAGAGCCCGCCGAGGAGGCGGCCCCTGAGCCCGAGCCTGCCCCGATCGAAGAGCCAGCCCCCCAAACCATGGAAGAGGCTGAACCCGCTCCTGAGGCTCCGGCCGAAGAAGCCGCGCCCCCTGCCGAGCAGCCTGCTGCGGAAGAAACCTCTGCGGTCCCTGCCTCCCTGCTCGAAGCCGTGGCGGCCTATGAAACCGCCGTCGCCGAATTCGAGGCCGCGGTCGCCGCCGGCGAAGACACCACGGCCACCGCTCAAGCCGTGGTGGATGCCGAAGCCGAACTGCGCGGCATTTGCGAGGCCCTTGGCCAGTCCGACCTCGATGCATGCCTGAGCGGTTTCGATATCGAACTCGACATAGTCGACGTCCAGGCCGCGCTTGACGGTATGGAAGAAACACCGCCGGCCGAGGCTGAACCCGCGCCCGCCGAAGGCCAGGAACCGGCTGAAGGTGAAGCCCAGCCCGAGGGTCAGGAACCGGCCCAGGAGATGGATGACGACATCGTTCTCGAAGGCGATATCCAGGGCGAAATCGTGCCTGAGGGAATCGACGCCAGCGAAGTCGCACCGCTTCTTGACAGCGAAAAGGACGCTGCCTCGGAAGCCTCTGCCGACGCACAGGCCGACGAGCCCGTTGAAGCGGAGGGTGAGGTCGAAGCCGAAGCCGAGGCCGATGTTGAAGCCGAAGCCCCGGCTGAAGAGCCCGCCGAACCGGCCCCTGCTGCCGAGCCGGTCGATGTAACCGAGATTCCGTCGATTGACATGGAAGAGGGCCAGGATCGTCAGGAAGTCTCGATCCAACAGATCGAGGAAGCAGCATCGGACTCAGCCGCTGCTACGCTACAGGAAGGCGCCGGCCAGCAGCAGGCCAATCAGCAGGGCGGCGTTCTCGTTGGCCCGGTTCGTGAGGGCCCCTCGAATGCCGAGGTCATCGCCACTATCGGCCTGGCCACCATCTTTGCGATTGGCGCCAATCAGTTCATCGATACGCCCGACACTCCGCGTATCGTCTATCCCGACGATCAGCAGTACTATGTCGAGAACCTCTCGGAGGGCCGCACCCGCGAAACCATTCTCCGGGCCGATGGCAGCCGCATCGTAACGATCCGCGATCAGTATGGCGACGTTATCCGCCGTTCGCGCATTGAGCCCGATGGGCGTGAGATCCTGCTCGTCTATGTCGATCCCAGCTATCGCCGCTACGACGATCAGGGCCGCTGGATCGATCCGGGCCGTCAGCTCCCGCCGCTGGTGCTCAACATTCCGCCCAGCGAATATGTGCTCAACGCGTCCTCTGCCAACGAGCAGCAGGTTGCCACGTTCCTCGACCAGCCGCCGGTGGAAACCATCCAGCGCTACTACACGATCGACGAAGTCAAGCGCTCGTCCCGTCTGCGCGACATGGTGCGTCGTCTTGAGATCGCCGATCTGACCTTCGACACCGGCAGTGCCAATATTTCGCAAAGCGAGATCGGCACGCTCTCGGCTACGGCCAACGCCATGCTGGCCCTGATCGCACAGAACCCGGCCGAGACCTTCCTCATCGAAGGCCATACCGACGCCGTGGGATCGGACATCTCCAACCTGGCCTTGTCCGACCGTCGTGCCGAAGCCATTGCCTATGCGCTGACCCGCGTTTATGGCGTCCCCGCCGAAAACCTTGCCACGCAAGGCTATGGCGAGCGCTATCTCAAGGTCAACACACAGGCTGCCGAGCGCACCAACCGCCGCGTCACGATCCGCCGCATCACCCCGCTCATCACCCCGATGAACGGTGCGGCCGGATAAGGGCTGACCACATAGAGCTTCACGGGCCGGGGCTTACAGCTCCGGCCTTTCTTTTATCGGCTGCCGCAATATGGTCCTGAGTTTTTCCGGCGCGGTCTTGCGCGGATCCCCCAAATAGATTTCGTGGTGCTTGCCCGTCGGCACCCAGCCATTATCGGGTATGTAATCCTCGTGCATCCGGGCCAGAACGGGCCCTTCGTCATCGTAAGATCCGATGTGCAGAACCTGAACGGCCCTGCCCTCCTCCAACGCCTCGACCCGCAGCAGATCCAGTGCCGGTGGCTGTTTCTTTTTGCGTACGGTTTCGATGGTGGACGCGATCATCGCCGGCCCGATCCAGTCGGGCACCATGATCATCATGGTCCAGTCCCATTTGTCCTTCTCGCGGGCGGCAAAGCTTGCGAGGTCCGCGGCCCACCATAACCCTTCGAGCGGCGGGACGGTGTAATCTCGTCCCAATTGCGTCCTGGACGCAAATTTGAGCGCATAGGCCACGCCGTAGAGCGTCTCGATCGCCTGCCGGTATGCAGCCACGACATTGGGATCGCCGTGGCCGTCGATCATGAGGAATCGCGTCGTCGGCACCTCGACCACGTGAAAGCCCATGGATTTCGTCGGACCGTAAAGCGCCTTGAGCTGCTTTTTGAAGTCGATTTTTTCCACGTGCCGTTCTCCACACCGTCCGGCGGCAATGATAGGCGGCGCGGTTAAACTTTGGAAAGAATTCTTGCGCGCTTTGCCCGCAATCCCCATCTGTAGGCCTGAAAAAGCTTCGGAGATTCTTTAATCCAATGTTCGATATCGACAAGATCGTGACCGCCCTCAAGACCGACCCCAACATGCAGCGCACGGCCGGTGCCGGTGCCGCCGGCCTTGCCGCAGGCATGCTGCTCGGTGGTGGAGGCATTAAGAAGATTGCCAAATACGGCGCGCTCGCCGCCATCGGCGGTCTGGCCTACAATGCCTGGCAAAAAAGTCGGCAGGACAGCACCGCCACCGATGTCGAAACCCCGCCCGAAGGGCCCTTTATGCCCGCATCAAGCGATGAAACGGGACAGGAAGCGCTGGGCAAGGCGCTCGTGCGCGCCATGATTTCGGCCGCCAAAGCCGATGGCCGCATCGACGCCGATGAAAAGGAACGCATTTTCCAACGCCTTGAGGACATGAACCTTTCGGCTCAGGAAAAGGCATTCGTGTTCGATGAACTCTCGACCCCGCTCGATATAGAAGCAGTGGTGCGCGGCGCCGATACCCCCGAACACGCCGCCGAGATATACGCTGCCTCGCTCGTGGCCATCGAAGCCGACACCGCAACCGAGCGCGCTTATCTCGACGCTCTCGCCAGCCGGCTCAGCCTTCCCGATGCCCTGGTTGCAGAAATCCACAAGGCCGCAGAGCGGTAACTTTTTGGGAACGAATCGCCGATTTTGCGCTTATCATTGACCGGATAAAAAAGCGGGAGGCTTGATATGACCTATCTCGACCCCGACCACACACGCCCCGCAAACGCAGGGTACATCGCCTTGCGGGTAGCGGCGGTCATTGCGGTGCTCGCATTTGGGTGGTTTGCATTGACAGTGGGAAGTGAGAACTTCACCGGACGCCCCGAGATCGTTCAGGAACCGGCAATCGCCGCTCCCTGAGATCGGATTATTTCTTGCCGCTGCGCTTGATCGAAACGATTTTGAGCGGCGGCACGCCCGATTTTTCTGAAATGGCCCGATCCTGGTCCATGATGGCGGTCAGCGCGGGCTCGTCTCCATCCAGGCCACCGAGCAGGCTGCCGTCAACCTTGCGGTTGGAACGCTGGCTGCCGTCCTCATAAACGATATCGAAAAGCACGAATTCCGTGCGCACGGTTGGCTTCCTGGCCATGAAATTTCCAATCTTTAAACTGAACAGGGCTGCCGCCGAGGCGACAGCCCGCAGGTGTTTTGGGGACATACGAAATTAGTCGAACAGGAAACGGCCCTGTTCGCGGATGATCTGTCGGCCCTTGCCCAGCGTTGCCGCGGCGCAGTCGTCCTTGTCTGAAAATTTGTCGGCGCGAATAAAGGAATAGGTCTTGGTCTCCCCATCGACTTCCTTTTCGATGGTGCCCGCGATCTGATACTCGCCCCCGGCCTTCATCAGCATCGCCTTGATGACGTAGCCCTCGAACTCTTCCCGGGCTTCCACGCTCGGCGTTGCCGGCTGCTTTTCACCGCCGCCCCCGAACAGGTTTTTCCAAAACGACATTCCGAACCCTCCATATGCACGAGGCGGCCGTTGGCCGCCCCGATTTGACTGAACTTAACGCCAAGCGGACTAGTTGTCCAAAAAGCTCCGCAGCTTGCGGCTACGGCTCGGATGCTTGAGCTTGCGCAGAGCCTTGGCCTCGATCTGGCGGATGCGCTCGCGGGTGACCGAGAACTGCTGGCCCACTTCCTCGAGCGTATGGTCGGTGTTCATGCCGATCCCAAACCGCATGCGCAGCACACGTTCTTCGCGCGGCGTCAGCGAGGCCAGCACGCGCGTTGTGGTCTCACGCAGGTTCGATTGGATCGCCGCATCGATCGGCTGGATCGCATTGGTATCGGGAATGAAATCCCCCAGGTTCGAATCCTCCTCGTCACCGATCGGCGTTTCGAGCGAGATCGGCTCCTTGGCGATTTTCAGAACCTTGCGGACCTTGTCGAGCGGCATCTGCAGCTTTTCGCTGAGCTCTTCCGGCGTCGGCTCACGACCGATTTCATGGAGCATCTGGCGGCTGGTCCGCACGATCTTGTTGATCGTTTCGATCATATGCACCGGAATGCGGATGGTGCGCGCCTGATCGGCGATCGAACGGGTGATCGCCTGCCGAATCCACCAGGTGGCATAGGTCGAGAACTTGTAGCCGCGCCGATACTCGAATTTATCGACGGCTTTCATCAGCCCGATATTGCCTTCCTGGATCAGATCGAGGAACTGCAATCCGCGGTTGGTGTATTTCTTGGCGATCGAGATCACCAGGCGCAGATTGGCCTCGACCATTTCCTTCTTGGCAATGGCGGCTTCGCGCTCGCCCTTCTGCACCTTGGAAACGATGCGGCGGTATTCGGCGATGTCGAGCCCGGTTTCGGTCGCAAGCGTCTGGATTTCGGCGCGCAGTTCGTCGATCGTCGCCCGTTCACGGGCCACGAAATCAGCCCAGCCCTTTTCGGAACGCTGGAACACCTTGTCGGCCCAATCGGGATCGAGCTCGGACCCGTAATAGGCATTGAGGAAGTCGTCGCGCTTGATCTTGTAACTCTCGGCAAGACGCAGCAAGCGGCCTTCGTTGCGGACGAGGCGCTTGTTGATGTCGTAAAGCTGTTCGACAAGGCTTTCGATACGGCTGGCGTTGAGTGAGAGGGACTTGACGTCCGAGATCACCTGCGTGCGCCAGGCATCGAGTTCCTTGACTTCACTGGCATCGAGAGACTTGGCGGCAAGCTGGTCCTCGACATGCTGGTCCTGGACCTTGCGCATCCGCCCATAGGTCTCGGCGATCCGGTCGAACGTCTCGACGACCTGGGGCTTGAGTTCAGCCTCCATGGCCGAGAGCGAGAGATTGTTCTCATATTCGTCGTCGTCATCGTCGTCGTCGGGCTGGCCGCCTTCGCTGGCGCCCTCTTCCTCACCGCCTTCGGCCTTTGCAGGACGCTCGGCACGCGATGCAGGAGCGCTCGAGGACACACCTGCCGGTGCCGGCGCCTCCTCGTCTTCGTCCTCGTCGTCATTGCCGGCCGTCGCGTCCGCCATCTTGGCGTCGGGGCCGGCATAGGTGGCTTCGAGATCGATAATGTCGCGCAGAAGGATTTCACCCTCGGCGAGCTGGTCGCGCCAGATGATGATGGCCTGGAAGGTCAGCGGGCTTTCGCACAGTCCGGCAATCATGGTTTCCCGGCCGGCCTCGATGCGCTTGGCGATGGCGATTTCGCCCTCGCGCGAAAGCAGCTCGACCGATCCCATTTCGCGCAGATACATGCGCACAGGATCGTCGGTCCTGTCGGACCCCGACTTGGCGTTGGACGTGTTGGCGACCGCAGTGGTCCCGGTCGTCGCGATCTCGCCGCCTTCGTCCTCGCTGCTGTTGTCGGCCTCGGCCTCTTCGACCTCGTCCTCATCGACGACATTGATGCCCATGTCCGAGAACATGGCCATGATGTCTTCGATCTGCTCGGAGGTTACCTCTTCCGAAGGCAGAACCGCATTGATCTCTTCATAGGTCACATAGCCGCGCTTCTTGGCGGTCTTTATGAGCTTCTTGACGGCGGCATCGGAAAGATCGAGAAGCGGCCCGTCGGGGCCCTCGGTCTGCGATTCCGGCTTGTTGTCCGTCTCGGTCTTGGTCTGGTTGGCTGCCTTGGTGGCCATATAGTTCGCTCTCCTGAGCCGCACCGTGGTTTGCGGCACTGGTGTCATCACCCGATGATCGCATTGGAACTGGGATTGAAAGACATAACAGGGTTAACGAATCGCTGCGTGAGCGTCAAAAAACCCTGAAATTGGCTCGAATCCATATGCGGGTGGAGCGGTCCATACACGCAAAAGCGCGCTGACACGAATCATCTTTTTTCAAAGACTCCGCGTCGCACGCCCGGATAGCGAACCAAATCCCTCGATCAATGCCTCAGTACCGTCGACACTGGAAATCTGATTCTGGATGTCGCGCAGCCGCTCGAATGCGTTTTCGCTCAGGTCTTCGCCTAGCGCCAGTTCGGCTGCTTTGAGTTCCCTATTTAGTTGAACGGATTTGTAATGCAAGGCCAGCGAGTGTTTTAATCCCGTTTCCGCGTCCGATTGTGCGGTATCGGCATCGGCCTGCCATATCCCCTGCCGCGCCAATTGGCCGCGCATCTTGTCCAGCACGGGCCCATGTCCGCGCGCGATCAGGGCCTCGGCGATCCCGTTCGGGCCCAGGTCGGGATGGACGGTCACAAGGTCGAGAAACGCGGCAAGGACCTGCCGCGCCGGCAAGGACTGAAATTCGATTTCCGCCAGTGCCTCGAGCCGGGCCTGCGCCAGTTCGGGGTGATTGACCAGACTCATCAGGATCACCGCTTCTCGCGGAATGACCCCGGGCGTCGCCCCACCTTTCAAAAGTCGTGAATTGCGCAGCGTGTCCGAGACCAGCATCTTGGGGTTGCCGCGCTGCCCGGTGCGCCGCTGCTCATATCCATTGTTTCGCCCGTCTCGCCGGTACTGCCCGCGCGTCGAGATAAACAGCGACGAAATCTTTTCGTCGAACGCCTGGCTGTAATGGCGCCGCACCGAAACGTCGGAAATCCGCGCCGCCCGTTCACGCAGCCGCGCTTCGAGCGCAGCGCGCTGCTCAGGGGCCTCGGGAATGCCTCCTGCCGTCTCCATGGCCCATACGGCATCGGCCAATGATCGCCCGCCGCCGATCAGATCGGCGAAAGCCTGCCGTCCCTGCTGCTTGATGAGATCGTCCGGATCGAGACCGCCGGGCAGCGTCACGATCGAAACGCTCTTGCCGGGCTTGAGCAGCGGAAGCGCAATATCGACCGAGCGCTCGGCAGCCCGCATGCCGGCGCTGTCGCCGTCGAAACACAGCACCGGAATATCGGTCATCCGCCAGAGAAGGTTGAGATGATCTTCGGTCAGCGCCGTCCCGAGCGGGGCGACGGCCCCCTCGAACCCGGCTGCGACGGCGGCGATGACGTCGAGATAGCCTTCGACGACGATCAGCGGCTTGCTGTCATACCCCGCCTGCCGCGCCGCCTGCCCGTTGTAGAGCGTCTGGCGCTTGTGAAAGAGTTCGGTTTCCGGCGAATTGAGGTATTTGGCCGCCACATCTGCGGAAAGCGCCCGCCCGCCAAACGCGATCACCCGCCCGCGAAAATCGGTGATGGGAAACATCAGCCGGTTGCGGAACCGGTCATAGGGCACCGGAATATCGTCGCCATGGACGACCAGCCCGGTTTCGATCATCTCCCTGGCCGAAACGCCGTTGGCCGCCAGGAATTCCTTGAGCCCGTTACGGCTGTCAGGCGCAAACCCGATTTTGAACCGCTGCTGCATGGCGCCGGAAACGCCGCGCTCGAGCAGATAGCCCCGGGCCCGCGCACCCACATTGTGAGCCAGCGCTTCAACGAAATACGCCGTCGCCAGCTCCATGACATCGTAGAGCGACCGCCTCGCCTCGGCGCGCTTTTCCGCTTTTTCGTCCCGCGCCGGCATGGGGACGCCGGCCCGCCCGGCCAGCAGTTCCACAGCCTCGGGAAAGCTCATCCCGGTCTTGTCGGTCAGAAAGCGGAAATGATCGCCACTCGCGCCGCACCCAAAGCAATGATAGCGCCCCCGCCGGTCGTCGGCGTGGAAGCTCGGGCTCTTTTCGCCGTGGAAGGGGCAGCACGCCCACATGTCACCCTTACCGGGCTGGGATTTGCGCTTGTCCCAGACGACATGCTCACCCACCACCTGCGTAATCGGCAGGCGGTTTCGAATCTCGTCCAGAAAATGATCGGAAAAGCGCATGCGTGTTAGGTAAGCACTGGCCGGTGCTTTGTCACCTGCCAGTGCGCTTTCCCCCGTTATTCACAGGCTCAATGCCCGGCCCTGTAGAGCCGCCAGGCCAGCCCCATAAGGCCGAAGGCAAAGACCATCATCAGCACGCCACCGACCATGACGAGGGCCACGGCCGCTTCGAGTGGCCAGAAGACAAGCAACAGCCCGAACAGGACGTAGAGCACCCCGCTCAGCAGCACCGGCCAGATTTTGGCGTAAAGCTCACGTTCGCGCACAACCACGACGATTTCCATGCCCCCGACGAAAATTGCCTGGAAGGCAACCAGATAAACGAGAAATGCCGCCGTGATCAGCGTGCCCAGCAAGGGCGAAATGAGGATCAGAATGCCCACGATGATCGAGAGGGCATTGCGCACCACATCGAACCAGAAATTGCCGGTCTTGCCGCCCCCGAAAGTGATCGCCCACAAGCCCAGCACGCCGTCGATGACAAACAGCGCCGCCGCGAAGGTCGTGAGCACAAGAAGCGCCGCGCCGGGAAACAGCACCGCATAAATCCCCGCGAGCAGCATGAGCGCCCCGCGGAGCCCGGTCAGAATGGAAGGAAAGCGAGACGATTTCTTTTCGTCAGCCATGACAGTCCCCTAAAGCCGCAACAACCCGGGAACCATACGCCTGATATCAAAGAGAGAAAAGTCTAGGCGCCCAATTGTGCCTTGACCTGCTTGGAGGCCTGCCCGAAATCGATCTGGCCGGGATATTTTGCCTTGAGCACACCCACGACCTTACCCATATCGCGAAGCCCTTCTGCGCCGGTTTCGGCAATGGCCGCCTTGATCGCCGCATCGACCTCGGCTTCGGTGAGCGGCTTGGGGAGGAACTCCTTGATGATCTCGATTTCCTCGCGCTCCTGCGCTTCGAGTTCGGGCCGCCCGTTCTGGCCGTAAAGCATCGCCGATTCCTCGCGCTGCTTGACCATCTTTTGCAGGATGGCGAGGATATCCTCGTCCCCGATGCCATCCTTGCCCTCGCCCCGCGCCGCGATTTCGCGGTCCTTGATGGCGGCATTGATGAGGCGCAGCGTCGTCGTCCGGCGGCCGTCGCGCGCCTTCATGGCGTCCTTCATGGCAGCACTGATCTGATCGCGCATGATCGGTTTCCCTTGAGGTTCGTTATCCTGTTTTGGTGCCGTTCCTATAGCCCAAGCGTGTCCGCAAAGCCAATCGCTTGCCCGATTCATGCTAAGCACTTGATTTTGAATACTTTCAATTCCAAACGACTCGGTTGACCGCGCCGTGCCCTTCAAATAGGTTCGCGCAAATTCAATATAGGGCGGAGCAGAACCAACAAACGGCAGGCATGGCCGGAGGTTCCGCGCGCCTGAACGGAGCGCTTCCAGAATAAGTGGATACCATTTATTCGGTTCGGAAGCGCGACAAAACAAAGTCGTGAGCCGTATGGCTCTGATGTAAGAAAATGGAGAAGCCTCGTGACCGGTTGGAAAGAATCCGCCCCCACCGCAGTCCTCATCCTGCGCGATGGGACGCGCCTTGAGGGCCGCGGCATCGGCGCCGTGGGCACGGCCGCTGGCGAAGTGTGTTTCAACACCGCCATGACGGGCTATCAGGAAATCCTGACCGACCCCTCCTACGCCGGCCAGATCATAACCTTCACCTTCCCTCATATCGGCAATGTCGGCGCCAACGATGAAGACATCGAGACCGTCAACATGGCCGCAGCCTCCGGTATCCGCGGTGCCGTCATCAAGGCCGACGTCACCAGCCCCTCCAACTATCGCGCCGCCGAACGTCTCGACGCCTGGCTCAAGAAACGCGGCATCATCGGCATCGCCGGGCTCGATACCCGCGCCCTGACCGCCCTGATCCGCGAAAAGGGCATGGCCGATGCCGTTATCGCCCATGCGCCCGACGGCAATTTCGATGACGCGGCTCTCAAGGCCCAGCTCGACCAGTTCCCCGGCCTCGAAGGGCTCGATCTGGCCAGGGAAGTCTCGACCACCCAGACCTACAAGTGGGACGAGACGCGCTGGCGGCTCGGCGAGGGCTACGGACGCGTCGAAAACCCGGACTTCCATATCGTGGCCATCGATTACGGTGCCAAGCGCAACATCCTGCGTTGCATCGCCGATCAGGGCGCCCGTGTCACTGTGGTTCCCGCCACCGCGAGCGTCGAAGACATCATGGCGCACAATCCCGATGGCGTGTTCCTGTCCAATGGCCCCGGCGATCCTGCCGCCACTGGCGAATATGCCGTGCCGACAATTCAAAAGGTCATGGAGACCGGCAAGCCCGTTTTCGGCATTTGCCTCGGCCATCAGCTCCTCGGCCTCGCCCTCGGCGGCAAGACCGAAAAGATGCATCAGGGTCACCACGGTGCCAATCATCCGGTCAAGGACCTCACCACCGGCAAGGTCGAAATCACCTCGATGAACCACGGCTTCGCGGTCGATCGCGACAGCCTGCCCGCCGGCGTGGTCGAAACCCACACGTCCCTGTTCGATGGATCGAACGCAGGTCTCGCCGTTGAAGGCAAGCCGATCTTTTCGGTCCAGTACCACCCCGAGGCCTCCCCCGGCCCTCACGATGCCCATTACCTCTTCAAGCGCTTCATCAACCTGGTGCGCGAGCAGAAGGGCATGGAAGTCGTCGCCGAGTAGGGTTTAGAGGTGCCGGGTTTCGCTCGGCACCTCCCACCAATTGTCGTTGAGCCCGTCATAATAGGTGACCGGCGAAGCGATCAGTTCTTCGGGCGTTGCGTCATCGAGACAGGCGACGTTGATTGAAACGCTCTCCCCATCGTTCCATTCCGCCTTGGCCACCCGCCCGAACAGCGTGATCCCGCATCCCGGACAGAACATGGCCGTTCCCATGCGATTGGGAATCAAGATCTCTTCGCCCTCCCATGCCCGGAACGCCTCCGGCTTGACGCTGGCGCTCCACCACCGCCGCTTCCGGCAACTGGTGCAATTGCACTTCCCCGTGCCGTCGGCCAGGTCGATATCGGCTTCGAACCGCACCGCTCCGCAGTGGCAACTGCCATGGTAGGTTTTCACGCTCATTGATGTTCTCCGCTTGGTGTTCGGGCGAATTTAGCCCGATGCTGTGACACACGGTGTCAGCAGCTCTGTGGAAATTTCCACAGAGTGCGCTGTCATAATTTGACCAAACGATAAAAAAGGAGGACGTTATTCGCGCTTCCAGGATAAGTGGCTACCGGTTATCCGGTTCGGAAGCGCGATACAAAAGACTACGCGCGCGTCATCGGGCCGTCAGAAAACTGCGGCAATGGGGAGACGAGCGCCTTGCATCATTCTTGGTGATTCAACAAACCCCAGCGTCCTTTCGGAGGGACATCATGCACCACAAACTTTCAATCAGCCGCCGCGCCTTTCTCGCAGGCACGGCATCGGTCGGCGCAGCCGCCATCGTCATGCATCCTTTTGCGGTAATGGCCCAGGCCAATCAGGCCCATCTGCGCATTCTTGAAACCACCGACATCCACGTCAATCTGCTCCCCTACGACTATTACGCCGATCGCGAGGACAACACGCTCGGTCTGGCCCGCACCGCCTCGATTATCGAGAACATCCGCGCCGAAGCGGGCAATGCCATCCTGCTCGACAATGGCGACATGCTCCAGGGCAGCCCCATGGGCGATTACGTCGCCTATGAGCGTGGCGTCGACGACGAGGACATCCATCCCACAATCGCAGCCATGAACGCGCTGGGCTACGATGCAGGCACCATCGGCAACCACGAGTTCAACTACGGCCTCGAATTCCTCGAAACGGCGATGGCCGGGGCGCAATACCCCGTCGTCCTCGCCAATGTGGTGCGCGGCGAGACCCTGCCCGACAATATCGCTGACGACGATACGCTGTTTGAACCCTATGTGATCGTCGAAAAGGAACTGACCGATGGCGCGGGTGAAACCAAGACCATCCGTATCGGCCTGATCGGCTTTGTTCCGCCCCAGATCATGACCTGGGATTCAGCGCATCTGAGCGGCAAGGTCGCCCCGCGCGACATCATCGAAACCGCACAATATTATGTGCCCATCATGCGCGAGGAAGGCGCCGATATCATCGTCGCCATGAACCATGGCGGCATCGAGATCGGCGAAGGCCCGATGCAGGAAAACGTCTCGCTCCAGCTCGGTGCCATCGAAGGCATCGACGTGGTTCTCGCCGGCCACCAGCACCTCGTCTTCCCCGGTCCCGATTATGAGGGAATCGAGGGCGTCGATATCGAAGCCGGTACGCTCAACGGAACGCCCGCCGTCATGGCCGGCTTCTGGGGCAGCCATATGGGCCTCATCGATCTTCTCCTCGAAGTCGACGATGCCGGCCAATGGTCGATCCTTTCTCACACCTCCGAAGCGCGCCCGATCTATGAACGCGTCGATGGCGCGGTGACCCCGACGGTGGAGTCCGAAGACAGCGTCGCCGAAGCGGTCGACGAGGAGCATCAGGCCACCCTGGACTATGTTCGCCGCCCGGTCGGCGAAACCGCCGCCCCGCTCCATTCCTACTTCGCCCTGGTCGCCGACGATCCGTCGGTCCAGATCGTCAACATCGCCCAGAAGGCCTATCTCGAGCAGATGATGGCCGGCACCGAATGGGAAGGCATTCCGATCATTTCGGCCGCCGCGCCCTTCAAGGCCGGTGGCCGCGGTGGTCCGGAATATTATACAGACGTCCCCGTCGGCCCGGTGGCCATCCGCAACGTCGCCGATCTCTATCTCTATCCCAACACCATCCAGGCCGTGCTGCTGACCGGTGCCGATGTCAAGGAATGGCTCGAACGTTCCTCCGGCATCTTCAACCAGGTCGAGCCGGGTTCGAGCGATGCCCCGCTCATCAACCCGTCCTTCCCGTCCTACAATTTCGACGTGATCGACGGCGTGACCTACAAGATCGACGTCACACAGCCCTCCAAATACGCCGCTGACGGCGGCGCGCTGGAGAACGAGACTGCCGAGCGCATTGTCGATCTGATGTTCGGCGGCCAGCCCATCGATCCCGAAGCACAGTTCGTGGTTGCCACCAACAACTACCGCGCCGGCGGTGGCGGCGGGTTCCCCGGAATCGGACCGGACAAGATCATCTTCATGGGCCCCGATACCAATCGTGATCTGATCGTGCGCTACATCGTCGAGCAGGGCACGATCGATCCGGCTGCCGACAGCAACTGGTCGCTGGCCGAGATCGGCGACACCACCGTCCTGTTCGAAACCGGCCCTGCCGCCGAACAACACCTGGCCGACGTGACCGCCGTCACCATCGAGCCGACCGGCGAAACCAGTGAAGCGGGCTTCGGCGTCTATCGCATCACGCTTTAGAGCGTGTCCAGCAAAAGTGGAAACGGTTTTGCGGTTCGGACACGCGATAAAACAAAGGCTTAGAGCCAAGGATTTGATTCAATCAAATCCTGAACGGCTCTAGAAAAATCGATTCCGGAACAACGGCTTGGCCCGCGTTCCGGAATCGAAATGAACCGGGCCTCAAGTTGAATCAGAACTTGAGGCCCTTCATTTTTCAGATCAAGTGACCGTCCTAGAACCCATCGGAAAACGTGTCACACTGCCCCACATTTCCCGATGAGTATCCGCGCTCGAACCATTCCTGACGCTGCGCCGAGGTGCCGTGCGTAAAGGTCTTGGGAATGACAACGCCCTGCGTCCGGCGTTGAATAGCGTCATCCCCGATCTGCTCGGCGGCATTGATCGCTTCTTCGATGTCGCCGTTTTCGAGCAGGTTTTCCTCGCCGACATAGCTCGCCCATATTCCGGCATAGCAATCGGCCTGCAATTCGATCCGCACCGAATAGGCGTTGGCCTGCTCCTCGCTCATCGATTGTATGGCGCGCGAATACTCGGGCAGAACCCCAACGAGGTTCTGCACATGATGTCCGATCTCGTGGGCGATCACATAGGCCTGGGCGAAATCGCCGGGAGCACCGAACTGGTTCCGCAGCGTTTCGTAAAACGAGAGGTCGATATAAACGTTCTGGTCGCCCGGACAGTAGAACGGCCCGGTGCGCGCATCCGCCAGCCCGCAGGCCGAACTGTCGGTATCGGCAAACAACACCACCGTAGCCGGCTCGTAGGTCATGCCGTTTTCGATGAACACTTCGGTCCATAAATCCTCGGTGTCCTGAACGACCACGGCAACGAAATCGGCAAGATCGTCCTGCCCCGCCTCGGGCAGCGGCCGCGAGACCGAGCCCGAACCGCTGGTTCCCGTGCCCAGGCTGCCGTCGAGCAGCGACATGGGGTTGATGCCGAGGGCCACCCCGACGATGAGAATGATGACGACGACCCCGATCCCCATTCCTCCACCGGATCGGCCGCCGGTGGGAATGCGAAACCCCGACCCTCCCATACCCGAGGACCGACGGAACATACCGCCGCTCGAGCCGCGCCTGTCCTCTATGTTGGACGATCGTTTACGCCCTCGCCATTTCATCGATTATCCCTCGCTCCAGGCCCCGGGCAATGTTCCGTTTTCACCCCGTACCGGATCGGTTTGGGGCATCGGCACATTGGAAATATTGGCAAGCGCTGCCTCGCGCTGACCTGGTTCGCCTGTAAGGATATCCCAATCCTGCCCCGGCGGGTACGCCCCAACGACGGCAAAATCAGCGCTTGAGCTTTCAAGCTTATGGGCAACCCCTGCGGGGATCACAACCGCATCGCCATCCTTGACGCCCACGACGCGCCCTTGCGGACCGCCCAGCGCGATTTTGCCGCTGCCACCGGCAACGCCAAGCACCTCGTGGGCGGTCGAGTGATAGTGATGATACTCAAAGATCGAGCCAACCCATTGGGCCGGCCAGCCATTTCGCGAAAACAGGGTTTTGAACGCATCGGCCGAAGCGTCCGCGATCACCGCGCGATAGACCAGAACGGCAAGCGCGCTGTTGGGAAAACGACCATCATCGCTTAGTACAAGCCGCTCAACATCGCCCGCTCGCGCCATTATTCCGTTACGTCCACCGCCGGCACGTCGACCGAAACCGTTCCGCCCGTGCCACCAGAATTGACGTTGACGAAATATATGACGCCGACGACCACAACCAGCGCGATAATCACCGCAAAGATCAATCCTCCGCCCCCGCCGCCACCATTGGTGACAACAACCGTTTCGCGTTCCCGCTCGTCCATATTTCCATTCCTTTTCATAACGCTCCCGCACCGGCAAAACGGGCGCTCGGAACGAAAGGTTCCTCGGGACGGTTGACCCTCAGTTCCTCTAAGGGTCCAATCGCGAGATGGAGAGGACCAATGAGCCCTGCTGATCCTTTCGCGATCACCAACCAGCCGCCTCTGCGCGGTGCCCTCCCCTTGTGGAACGGCGATCCGGTGCTGCGCGCGGTCGTTCCGGGCAATCAAACGGCCCCGCGCCATTTGGCCGAGCGCCTGGGCCGGTCCGAAACGGTCTCGGACGGCCAGCGCCTCGCCACCGGACCCGGCCCGGTGCTCGAGCGCTTCGATACCGGCGGGCGGCGCATCGACACCGTCGTCTATCCCGAGGCCTATCACCGCCTCATGGCAATTGGTCTTGAAGCGGGTTATGCCGCCCTGCCCTGGATCGAGTCGCGACCGGGCGGCCACACCGCTCACGCCGCCATGGTGTACCTGGCCAGCCAGATCGAGCCGGGCACATGCTGCCCCATGACCATGACCTACGCGGCCATTCCGGTTCTGCGCCGCCATGACGGACTGGCAGCCGACCTCGCGCGCCTCGCAAGCGTCCCGGCCTACGATCCCGCCGATACCCCTCTCGCCGGAAAAACCTCAGCCACCATTGGAATGGCGATGACCGAAAAGCAGGGCGGCTCGGACGTTCGCGCCAACCGGACCATCGCCGAACCGGCCGATGGCGCGCACCGGTTAACCGGACACAAATGGTTCTGTTCGGCACCCATGTCCGATGCCTTCCTCACCCTCGCGCAAGGGCCGGAGGGCCTTTCCTGCTTTCTCGTGCCGCGCCGCCTGCCCGACGGCACGCTGAACGCCATCCACCTGATGCGCTTGAAGGCCAAGCTCGGCAACCGTGCCAACGCCTCTGCCGAGATCGAATATCACGGTGCCCATGCCGAACTGCTCGGCGCGCCCGGCGACGGGGTTCGCACAATTCTGGAAATGGTCCACCACACCCGCCTCGACACCGCCGTCGCTCCTGCGGGCCTGATGCGCCGCGCGCTCGTCGAAGCCCTTTACTGGGCGCGCAACCGCCAAACCTTCGGAAAAACGCTGATCGATCAGCCGCTTATGGCTTCGGTCCTGGCCGATCTGACCCTCGAATGGCTTGGAGCACTGCGTTTGGCCATGCGTGTCGCCACCGCCTTCGATGATCAGGAAACCGAATTTGCGCGCCTCGCCGTCGCGCTCGCCAAATACTGGAACAACAAGCGCTGCCCGCTCGTCACCGCCGAAGCCATGGAAGCGCTGGGCGGCATGGGATATATTGAAGACACGCCCATGCCCTGGCTCTACCGCGAAGCGCCGCTCAACGCGATCTGGGAGGGCTCGGGCAACATCATCGCCCTTGACGTCATGCGGACCATTGCCCGCTCACCCGGCGCTCTCGAGACTCTGATGAGCGAACTGAACAGCGCGCGCGGCACCCACGCCGCTTTCGATGCCGGCATCGCCGGGCTGGAAGCAATGCTCGCCAAATCGCCCGATGAATCACAGGCCCGCCGCGTCACCGAAACCATGGCACTGCTGCTCCAGACCAGCCTTCTGTTGCGCGGCCCCACACCCCTTGCCGGCGAAGTCTTCGCCGCAACGCGCCTCGGTGGCGATTGGGGGCACACCTTCGGTACGCTGCCGTCCGGTGTCGATACAAGGGCCCTCATCGCTCTGGCTCAGTCCTGATCGTCTGCCGACACCCCGCCCAGATTGTCGATGATCCGCCGCATCAGCGCCCGGTAAACCTTGCGCTCCTCCTCGGAAAAGCCATCGACCGCCTGCGCGTTGATGGCGCTAACCGCCGCGCGAACCACCTTTATCTTTTCCCGCCCCTGCGCCGTAAGCCGGATAAGGCTCTTGCGGCGGTCCCTGGCGTGGGTGCGGCGTTCGACCAACCCATCCCGTTCCATTCTGGCAAGCGTCCCCGCCATGGTGGGTTGTTCGATTGCGATTGCCGTGGCCAGCTCGGACTGCGTCACCTCGCCCTGATCGCTGATCGTCAACAGCACAGGAACATAGGCCGGGGTAAGCCCTTGCGGCCGAATTGCCCGATCCATCGCCTGAAAAAACAGCCGCGCGGCCCAATTGGCCAGATAGCCCTCGGAAACATACCGTTGCATCGAAATCCTATAGCATGCTATTTAATTTGCATAGCATGCTATCCAATTCGTCCATCAGATGACAGAGGGAATGCAAATGGGCCTCAAGAGCACTCAGGACCGCTACGGCGCCGTCGCCATCGCCATCCATTGGATCACCGCGGCCATGATCGTGGCACTCATCGCATTGGGTCTCAACGCCGCGTCAGCCACCGACGACAGCGCCCGGCGCGCGCTTCTTCTGCCCCATATCGCCCTGGGCCTGCTCACGCTCGCCCTCACGCTGTTCCGCATCGCGTGGTGGGCCTTTGCCGACCGCAAACCGGCCCGGCCCGCCGGCGTCCCTCTTGTCCAGCTACGCATCGCCGAAATCGTCCACATGCTCATTTACGCGGCTATCATCGCACTCGCCGCCTCGGGCATCGCCACCAATGTTGTTGGCGGGGTCATTGCAGCGCTGACATCCGGCACGCCGATCCCCGACCTTGATGCCCTGGCGCCGCGGCAGGCCCATGGCCTCCTGGCCCGCCTTTTCCTTCTGCTGCTCACCATCCACATCGCCGCCGCCCTCTACCACCATTTCGTCCGCCGTGATGGCCTCCTGGCCCGTATGGGGATTGGCAAGGCAAGGACTTGAGCGCCGAATCGTGAAACATGAGCGCATCGTTCTGGAGATGCCTTATGTCCGACCTCACAATCCGCAACGCAACCGTTGACGACTTGCCCTTCATCGTCGGACTGATCGCCCACGACACGGTTCTGGACCTGATAGACGATCCCGCGCAGGCGCATGGCCCCGACTATCTGGCGGCATTTCAGGCCATCAGCTCCGATCCCAATCAGGTCTTGCTGGTCGCGCAAATCGATGCCGCCAGTGTGGGAACCTTCCAACTGACTTTCACACCGGGCATTTTCCGCCGCGGCGGCTGGCGCTGCACCATCGAGGCCGTTCACGTCTCGCCCGAGCATCGCAACAAGCGGATCGGCGAAAAGATGATGGCCAGGGCCGTTGAAATGGCAAAGGAGAGGGGCTGCACGATGGTACAGCTCACCTCGAACAAGAAAAGAACCGACGCGCACCGCTTTTACGAGCGCCTCGGCTTTTCAAAGAGCCATGAAGGCTTCAAGCTTTACATCTGACCCGGGCTAGACCTGCAGGAATTCTCCTTCATCGGGATTGACGCCGGTCCGACCGTCCACGCTGTCCAGCGTTGCGATCTTTCCCATATCCTCGTCATCGAGTGCGAAGTCGAAAACGCCGAAGTTCTCGGCGATCCGCTGCGGATTTGCCGATTTGGGAATGACGATAAGCCCGTTCTGGATATGCCAGCGAATGGTGACCTGCCCTGGCGTACGGCCATGCTTTTGCGCGATCTCCCTGATGGTGGGATTTTCCAGCACATCGCCCCGCCCCAACGGGCTCCAGCTTTCCGTGGTGATGCCATGCTTCTCGTTGAAGGCGCGAAGCTCCTTCTGCTGAAATGCCGGCGAAAGTTCGATCTGATTGACCACAGGCGTCACGCCCGTCTCTTTCATCAGCTTTTCCAGATGCGCCTGATGGAAATTGGAAACCCCAATCGACTTGATCCTGCCCTCTTCCTTCAATGTGATGAACGCCTTGAACGTGTCGACGAAATTGCCGGTCTTGGGCATCGGCCAGTGGATCAGATAGAGATCGAGCACATCCACGCCCAGATTGGCCATGGTTTCGTCGAACGTTCTGAGCGTCGACTCAAACCCATGCCGCCCGCTGGGCAGCTTGCTGGTGATGAACAATTCGTCTTCCCCGACCCCGGACGCCTTGAGTGCCGCACCGAGCGCGGCCTCGTTGCGATAGGCATAGGCCGTGTCGAAATGCCGGTACCCGGCGGCAATCGCCGCTTCCACCACGGCCTGCATGTTCGCACTATCGAGCTTCCAGGTCCCCAAGCCGACCTGGGGAATGGTGTTTCCGTCCGAAAGCTCGATAAAACTCTGCTGCGTCATGGCGGCGCTCCTTGAACCTGATTTGAAGTGAACTGCGTCCGGGTGGATGCCCCCCAGCCAACCCGAAAAATCGCCCTGCGGCAATCGGGAGTAAAAGAATCCGCTCCTTAACGCTGGAAATCCCACCAAGGTTGCTCTAAGGAGACCGCTTAGCCAACAGAATCCAAGATCCGTCCGACGCGCGACAGCTTCCCTGCCGCGCGCTTGCCGTACGAGAAGTATCACATGCCCAAACGCACAGACATCAAATCCATCCTCATCATCGGGGCTGGGCCGATCATTATCGGCCAGGCCTGCGAGTTCGATTATTCGGGAACTCAGGCCTGCAAGGCTCTGCGCGAAGAAGGCTATCGCATCATTCTGGTGAACTCCAATCCGGCGACGATCATGACCGATCCCGACGTCGCCGATGCCACCTATATGGAGCCCATCACCCCCGAAGTCGTCGCCAAGATCATCGAAAAGGAGCGCCCCGACGCGCTGCTGCCAACCATGGGCGGCCAGACGGCACTCAATTGCGCCCTCTCGCTCAACAAGATGGGCGTGCTTGAAAAATTCGGCGTCGAAATGATCGGCGCCAACGCCGAAGCCATCGACAAGGCCGAGGACCGCGAGCTGTTCCGCGACGCGATGACCAAGATCGGGCTCGATACCCCCAAATCCCGCCTCGCCCACAACACCATCGAATCGCTCCAGGCCCTCGAAGATATCGGCCTGCCCGCCATCATCCGCCCGTCCTTTACGCTCGGCGGCACCGGCGGCGGCATCGCCTACAACCGCGAGGAATATCTCGCCATCTGCGAAAGCGGCATCGATGCCTCGCCCACCAATGAAGTCCTGATCGAGGAATCCGTCCTCGGCTGGAAAGAATACGAGATGGAGGTTGTCCGCGACAAAAAGGACAACTGCATCATCGTCTGCTCGATCGAAAATATCGATCCCATGGGCGTCCATACAGGCGATTCCATCACCGTCGCCCCGGCCCTGACGCTGACCGACAAGGAATACCAGATCATGCGCGACGCCTCGCTGGCGGTACTGCGCGAGATCGGTGTGGAAACCGGCGGGTCCAACGTCCAGTTCGCCATCAATCCCGCCGATGGCCGCATGATCGTCATCGAAATGAACCCGCGCGTGTCGCGCTCCTCGGCGCTGGCGTCCAAGGCCACCGGCTTTCCCATCGCCAAGGTCGCCGCGCGCCTCGCTGTCGGCTACACGCTCGACGAGCTCGAAAACGACATCACCGGCGGCGCCACCCCCGCTTCGTTCGAGCCGACAATCGATTATGTCGTCACCAAGATCCCGCGCTTCGCCTTCGAAAAATTCCCCGGTGCCGACAATCGCCTGACCACGTCGATGAAATCGGTCGGCGAAGCCATGGCCATCGGCCGCACCTTCCCCGAATCCCTGCAAAAGGCGCTGCGCTCGCTCGAGACCGGACTGACCGGCCTCAACGAAATCGGCATTCCCGGCCTCGGCGAAGGCGACGACAAGAATGCCGTCAAGGCTGCGCTCGGCACGCCCACGCCCGACCGTCTGCTCTGGGTCGCCGAAGCCATGCGGCGCGGCTATGACCACCAGATGATCCATGAGGCATGCCGCATCGATCCGTGGTTCCTCGAACAGCTCCAGGCCATCGTCGATACCGAAGCCAAGGTGCGCGAACATGGTCTGCCCGAAACCGAAGGCCAGATGCGCAGCCTCAAGGCAATGGGCTTTTCCGATGCCCGCCTTGCCGAACTGTCGGGCAAGTCGTCAAAGGATGTGCGCACCCACCGCCACGCCCTCGGCGTGCGCCCGGTTTACAAGCGCATCGACACCTCCGCTGCCGAATTCGCTTCGCCGACCGCCTATATGTATTCGAGCTATGAAGCGCCGTTTGCCGGCGCGCTCGCCGATGAGGCCAATCCGTCCGACCGCAAGAAGGTCGTCATCCTCGGCGGCGGCCCCAACCGCATCGGCCAGGGCATCGAGTTCGATTATTGCTGCTGCCACGCCGCCTTCGCGCTGTCCGATGCCGGCTATGAAACCATCATGGTCAACTGCAATCCCGAGACCGTCTCCACCGACTACGACACTTCGGACCGGCTCTATTTCGAGCCGCTGACCGAGGAAGACGTTCTCGAAATTCTAAAGACCGAACAGCAGAACGGCACGCTGCACGGCGTCATCGTCCAGTTCGGTGGCCAGACTCCATTGAAGCTGGCCAACGCCATCGAACGCGCCGGCATCCCGATCCTGGGCACCCAGCCCGACAAGATCGATCTGGCCGAAGACCGCGACCAGTTCATGAAGCTCTTGAACCGGCTCGATCTCACCCAGCCGCGCAACGGTATCGCCTATTCGCTCGAACAGTCGCGCATCGTTGCCGAGGGCCTGGGCTTCCCGCTCGTTATCCGCCCGTCCAACGTTCTGGGCGGCCGCGCCATGATGATCTGCCACTCGGCAGATGATTTCGAGCGCTATGTTCAGTCCACCCTGACCGAACTCGTGCCCCCCGAAATCCGGCACAAATATCCCAATGACAAGACCGGCCAGATCAATTCGGTCCTCGCCGCCAACCCGCTGTTGTTCGACAGCTATCTCCAGGGCGCCGTCGAAATCGACGTCGATTGCCTGTGCGATGGCACCGATGTGTTCGTGGCCGGCATCATGGAACACATCGAGGAAGCCGGCATCCATTCGGGCGACAGCGCCTGTTCGCTCCCACCCCATTCGCTCAGCCCCGAAATCATCGCCGAGCTCAAACGCCAGGCCGCCGAAATGGCCCGCGCCCTCAATGTTGGCGGTCTGATGAACGTGCAGTTCGCCTTGAAAGACGGCACCCTCTACGTCCTCGAAGTGAACCCCCGCGCCTCGCGTACAGTGCCATTCGTCGCCAAGGTCATCGGTTACCCGATCGCCAAGATCGCCGCGCGCATCATGGCCGGCGAAAAGCTCGCATCCTTCAATCTCGAAGAGCGCGAAATCAAGCACATCGCGATCAAGGAGGCAGTCTTCCCCTTCGCCCGCTTCCCCGGCGTCGATACGGTTCTCGGCCCGGAAATGAAATCGACCGGCGAAGTGATCGGTCTCGACACCGACTACGCCACCGCCTTTGCCAAATCCCAGCTCGGCAGCGGCACCAAGGTTCCGCGTGAAGGCACGGTGTTCGTCTCGGTCCGCGACGAGGACAAGGCCACCATCGTCGACTCTATCCGCGACCTGGCCAATGCCGGCTTCAAGATCATCGCCACCGGCGGCACCCAGCGGTTTCTGGCCGATAAGGGCATCGAGTGCACCAAGATCAACAAGGTGCTCGAAGGCCGCCCGCACATCGTCGATGCCATCAAGAACGGTGAGGTCCAACTGGTCATCAACACCACCGATGGCGTCAAGGCCGTATCCGACAGCCGTGACATCCGCCGCGCCGCTCTGATGAGCAAGGTGCCCTACTACACGACCATCCCCGGCACGGTTGCAGCCGTCCAGGGCATCCTCGCCTACCGCAGCGGCAATTTCTCGGTGAGAGCGCTGCAGGACTATTTCGCAGCCTGATCCAAAGGTTTCCAAAGGGCGCTTCGGCGCCCTTTTTTGTTGCACCTCCGCCCCGGACCTTGACCGCATGCCGGGGCAGGCTGAATAGTCGGCCCCGGTTTCCATGCACAGGGGACGCGCAATGAAACGACTTTCGGCCATCGCGATGTTGCTTTTCACCGGACCGGCCTTCGCCCAGAGCAGCGACGTCACCGACGCCGTCATCAAGTTCGTTGGCGCCCCCGGCTTTGAACGCCTCGATCCTGTAACCACCGAACAGGACCTCAACGCCTTCTGGCTCGATTTGGAAACGATTTCCCCCGGCGGCCCGATCGGGCCTATCGAAAAGGCCGTGCTGACGGCCACCAGCGCCATCCCCTCGACCCGCACCCGCACCGCCATTTCATACGGCGAGATGATCGACCGGGACGCCGGGACAGTCAGCTTCATCGAACTGCGCCACTACAATCTCGGTCCGCAAATTCGCAATGATACAATCGAGGCTTATGGCGCGGAAAATGTGGGCTCGCCCGACGACTTCGGCACCGGCTATCACATGGCCTGGCGTTTCGTCTTCACGCCCTTGATGAACAATGCAGCGATGGTACGCGAGGTCTCCAACCGCATCATTTCGCCCGAAGACGCTGCCGATGACGAGTGCACCGGTCGTCCCTGCCTGGATCCCTACGCTTCATTTGAAGATATGGCCGACTGGCAGGAGATGAGCGGCACCCTGCCCGACTGGCCGGCTCAATATCCTGACGCGGTGGATGGGCTGTCCACGCCCGCGCACACGATTGCGGAACTGGCCGTCCTGGGCTTCTGGGCCAGCGCAGAATCGGGCACCTATCAGTGGACCGGCGGCGAACATCCCGAAGCGGCCCGCAATTTCCAGCCCTATCGCTTCATCGGCATCGACCGTGATCTGGGCCAGGACGCAATGATCGACAGCGTCTGGCGCGAAACACTGGTCAACGACGACGCCCTTTCCGAAATGCTGTTCCGCCGCCTCGAAATCGCCGGCCAAGTGTACCTGATGCAAGCCGGCGTCGAGCGTTGACGGAAATCACAAATTCGATAATGTTGCGCTCATGATGATGATGTCCAACAAGTTCGCAGTCTTCCTGAGCGCCTGATTGGCGCTTCCCGTCCGGAAGCATTTGAGCCGGGCCGCTTGGCGGCCCGCAAATTGCCTTGTGCAGCACTGCGAATTCATGGACTTTCCAAATGCCTGAAACAGAAAACGCGCTGACCTCAGCGCAGATCGAAGCCTTTGTCACCGACGGTTTCGTCAGACTCGACAATGCCTTTTCCGCAAATCTGGCCGCTCAGGGCCGCGCCATCCTCTGGCGCGACACCGGTTGCGACCCCGACGACCCCTCGACCTGGACAAAACCGGTGATCCGCCTCGGTGGCTATGCCGATGCGCCGTTCCGGGAGGCGGCCAACACCCCGCGCCTGCATTCGGCCTACAATCAGTTGGTAGGCGAAGGCCGCTGGCTTGCGCCACAGGGCCTGGGCACCTTCCCGATCCGGTTTCCCTCGGAAAAGGCGCCGGGCGACGATGGCTGGCATATCGATGCCAGCTACATGCTGCCCACCGACGATCCCAACGACTTCTTCTCGATCCGGGCCAACGTCAAATCGAAGGGGCGCGCCCTTCTCATGCTGTTTCTGTTCTCAGACGTCGAAGAAGACGATGCCCCCACCCGCATCCGCGTGGGTTCGCATATGGATATGGCGCGCCTTCTCCTGCCCTTTGGAGAGGACGGAGCGACGATGCACCAGATGATGGCCACCGATTTCGCCGGCACGGAAAAATGCCCCCAAGCGCTGGCAACCGGCCCGGCCGGGACGGTCTATCTCTGCCACCCGTTTCTGGTTCACGCAGCGCAACCCAACCGGGCAGGCCGCGTCAAGTTCATGGCCCAGCCGCCGCTGATGCCGGCGCACGGCTTCGATCCGGCCCTGCCGCCATCGCCGGTCCAGACCGCCATTCGCAGGGCGTGCAATCTCAATTTCTGAGGTACCCGCTCCCCCGGGGGTCGCAATCGATCCCCGGGACCCACTTAATTTATCAGCGTGACCGGCGCTTCGGCACCCATATCGATGTCGGCAACCCCAAATTGCTCGGCGTCGGGCTTGCGCGCAACGAACAACAGCCCCGCCACCGGTTGGCCGCGATCCCGGCGGATCGTCTCCTCGCTGACGCGCAGCACGTCCAGTCCCGCATCGGCCAAAGCGCGCACGACAGCATCGCGATTATGCGCAAAGCGCAGCGAAGCCTGCAGCATTTGGCTGTCCTCCCCATCGTGCCGTTCGACCGAGAAGGCAAAAAGACCACCCGGCCGCAACACCGTCCCGACCAGAGCAAAAATCGGCGGCAATGCCGGGCAATACATGAAAACGTCCGCAGCCGTCACGAGGTCGGCCACACACCCTTCAGCGCCAAGAAAATCGAGCAATTCGGCGCGCTCCACTCCGTCATAGATCGCCTTGTCGCGAGTCTCTGCCACCATGGCCGCGGAAATGTCGACGCCGGTCAGGTGCGATACCACATGCCGCAACCGCTCGCCCATCAATCCGGTGCCGCAGCCCAGATCGGCGCCGCGCGCGAACCCGTCGATGCCGAGAACCCTCATCGCGTCTCCAAGCAACGCCATCAGCCGGCCCGGCACGACATAGTCGAGCTTTTGCAACAAAGCCTCTTCAAAGCGTCCGGCATACTGATCGAACAGCGCCTCGACATACGCCGCCTGGGCCTGCGGCTCTATTTCACCGATCCCGTGCGCCGCCAGATGCATCTGCGCTCCGAGCGTGCCCGAAGGATCGTGCTCGGCCGCCCGCTGCCAGGCGGCAATCGCACTGCCCAGGGCATCGGCCTTGAGATGAAAATTGCCCGCCATCATCCAGCCCGCCGCCCAGCCCGGCGCGCCCTCGAGCGCCTGCTCCATCAGATCGGCAGCGGAAGAAAAGTCGCCAGCCTCGGCCAGCATCCGGGCATAATGAGCCCGGCGATCGACGATAAGGTCGCCTGAAGACAGGAAGGTCGTTGTCAATTTCTCTGGCAATCCGGAAAACCGGCAAATGCCGGCGCGCGGGGAAATGCGCCCGCGCGCCGCAAAAAGCAAGAGGGCAGTTCACCGTCCCGAGAAGAATTTTTCCGCCGCGTCCAGCGCCGCCTCGATCGCCTCGTCGCCGATATCCTTATGGGTCACCCAGCGCTGCTGCCCGTATCGGCCCGATACAAGGATTCCCGCCGCCGCCATATGATCGGCAAAACCCTCGGCCACCGCGCTGTCGGCCCGCAGGAAAAAGATATTGGTCTGCGGCATGTCCACGGCAAGCGCGTCGTATCGCGCGAGCCCTTCCGCCAGCCGCCGGGCCCGCGCATGGTCATCGGCCAGCCGCGCCACATTGTGCTCGAGCGCATAAAGGCCCGCCGCCGCGATAATGCCGGCCTGCCGCATGCCGCCACCCAGCATCTTGCGCAGCCGGCGGGCCTTGCCGATGAAATCCTCGTCCCCGACCAGCACCGAGCCCACCGGGGCGCCCAGGCCCTTGGACAGACACACCGAGACACTGTCGAACCCTTCGGCCAACGCCCTCACGCTCCGGTTCGAAGCCACCGCCGCGTTGACGATTCGGGCCCCATCCAGATGCGTGGCCAGCCCGTGCCGGCGCGCCAGCGCCACTGCATCGCCCACATAACTCTGCGGCAGAACCTTGCCGCCGATGGTATTTTCCAGGGCCAGAAGCCGGGAGCGGGCGAAATGGATATCATCGAGCTTGACCGCCGCCGCGATCTTGTCGAGCGGCAGCGAGCCGTCGGGCGCATTCTCGATCGGCTGCGGCTGGATCGACCCCAGAACCGCGGCCCCGCCAGCCTCGTATTTATAGGCGTGGGCGTCCTGGCCGGCGATGAACTCGTCGCCCCGCCCGCAATGGCTCATCAATGCGATCAGGTTCGATTGCGTCCCCGAGGGCACGAAGATGCCCATCGCCTTTCCGGTCAATTCCGCGACCCGGGCTTCGAGTGCGGCCACGGTTTCGTCTTCGCCGTAAACATCGTCTCCCACCGGCGCCTCGGCCATTGCGGCGCGCATGCCCGCATCGGGCCGCGTCACTGTGTCGGAGCGGAAATCATAGCGTCTGGTCGTCATGGTCTTGCCTTGGAGCCCGTCGAATGCGTGTCGCCGATGCTTAGCGCGTCCCCGCCACCGCGCCAACTGCCTTTGCACCGCCGCTATAGCCGCCCCTTTGCCGGCGATATACTTGGCGTGGCGCCCTCTGCTCTAGAGCAAAGGTATGCAATACTGACATGTCAGAGGTGCAGACCGAGGCTTGCCAGCCCAACTACAGTGTTACGGCCATCGAAAATTTTTTGGCGCCGCCGATTTTGACAAGTACTTGAATATTTCGGCCATTTCTTCTAAAAAAACTGGATCGAAATTGCGGCCGACCGATCTAGCCGTGCGTCTATAACGCCTGCTGACGTCCTGAACCAAGACTTCGATATACCCCGGGGGCGGCAACCCCCCACCAAAGTGCGGTCAGAAAAAGTTTCAGACTTTTTCATCTCGACCGCGCGGCAAAACAAGGACTTGGAGCGCCGGTCCAGTCGGGCCGGATCGAGTTCCAGACAGCACGACGTGAAAGGACAACGCCATGGCAACCGGCACTGTCAAATGGTTCAACACCCAGAAGGGCTATGGTTTCATCCAGCCCGACGAGGGTGGAGCGGACGTTTTCGTCCACATCTCCGCAGTTCAGAATTCGGGCATGACCGGTCTGGATGAAGGCCAGAAGATCTCCTACGAAATCGTCAAGGACAAGCGCACCGGCAAATCGGCCGCCGGCAACCTTGCCGCTGCCGACTAGATCGGCTTCCGCCAGATGAGCTCAGCCCGGCTCATTGGCCGGGCAACTGAAACAGGGCGCAGACCGAAGGGTTTGCGCTCTTTTCTTTGGGCAGCAGGAACTCGAGGGACACTTGCAGCCGCCGCGCGAAGCCCCATATGTGCCGGTGCACCGTGGAGGCGCGGAAGAATGCCCACCGATTGGCCTTGACCATATGGGCCGGTAGGGGCAACCTTCCGCAGGTAAGTTTCCCGAAAGCGTAGATCGATCCCGCCGACGTGAAGTCAGCGAGGATAACGATATGCGCTTCAACGTATTTTGTAATTGATAGGAGGGATTGGCCAAAATGGACAAGGTCCCCATGACAGTGGCGGGACACGCCGCACTACAGGCTGAACTCGAACGCCGCGCCGGCGTCGAACGCCGCGCGATCATTGAAGCGATTTCCGAAGCGCGCGCCCACGGCGACCTCTCCGAAAACGCGGAATATCATGCGGCCAAGGAACAGCAGAGCCACAATGAGGGTCGGATCATGGAGATTGAATCCATGCTGGCCATGGCTGAAATAGTCGACGTCTCCAAGCTTTCGGGCTCGACCGTCAAGTTCGGCGCGACCGTGACAATGGTCGACGAGGACACGGACGAGGAAAAGACCTACCAGATCGTGGGCGATGCCGAGGCCGACGCCTCGGCCGGCCGCATCTCGATTTCCTCCCCGATTGCCCGTGCGCTGATCGGCAAGTCGGTCGGCGATTCGATTGAGGTGACCGCGCCGGGGGGCGCCCGCGGCTACGAAATTCTCAAGATCGCCTTCATTTGACCCGGTCGGGCGGGCTTTTTCGCAAGCCCGCCCACCCCTTGATGCAATTTCGCCTCAGCATACCGGGTTTTCCCCTGACAAGTGGCACGCGTGCTTGTAACCGCCGGGCACCGTGCCATATTTGTTTCTGAACGCAATTGATCGGCACGACCACCATGCACGCCAAGACAATAATCATCGGCTCGGGCCCGGCTGGCTATACGGCCGCCATCTATGCCGCCCGCGCCATGCTCGAACCCCTCATGATCGCCGGCATGCAGCCGGGCGGTCAGCTCACCATCACCACCGATGTCGAGAACTATCCCGGTTTCGCCGACCCCATACAGGGGCCATGGCTGGTCGAGCAGATGCGCGCCCAGGCCGAGCATATGGGCACCAGGATCGAAAACGACCTGATCGTCGATGTCGATTTCAACATCCGCCCCTTCCGGCTGACCGGCGACAGCGGCAAGACCTACACCGCCGATAGTGTCATCATCGCCACGGGCGCCCAGGCCAAGTGGCTCGGCCTGCCCACCGAGGAAAAATTCAAGGGCTTCGGCGTGTCCGCCTGCGCCACCTGCGACGGCTTTTTCTACCGTGACAAGACCGTGCTTGTGATCGGGGGCGGCAATACCGCCGTCGAGGAAGCGCTGTTCCTGACCAATTTCGCCTCCAAGGTCATCATCGCCCACCGGCGCGACCAGTTCTCGGCCGAAAAGATCATGCAGCAGCGCCTCTTCAAGCATCCCAAGATCGAGGTGCGCTGGAACACCGTGCTCGACGAGGTCAGGGGCGACAATATGCCCCCCTCGGTGCGCGGCGCCGTCCTGCGCGACGTTTCGACCGATCGGACCCATGAAATCGAGGTCGACGGCATTTTCGTCGCCATCGGCCACGCTCCCGCCACCGAAATCTTCAACGGTAAGCTCGAAATGAAGCATGGCGGCTATATCGTCACCGCGCCCGACAGCACCGCGACTTCGGTGCCCGGTGTTTTTGCGGCGGGCGATGTGACCGACGATGTCTATCGCCAGGCGGTCACGGCCGCCGGCATGGGCTGCATGGCCGCGCTCGAAGCAGAGCGTTATCTTGCGGCTCATGAAATGGCCGAAGCCGCGGAATAAAACGGCCGGCAGACCACGACTGACCGCCGTTCACGGATCCCCCGCGAACGGTGCTACAAAGAGGGGACATGGGGATGCTCGACTGGGACAAGCTGCGCATATTCCATGTCGCTGCCGAATCGGGAAGCTTCACCCATTCGGCCGAAAAGCTCGGCATGTCCCAGTCCGCCGTTTCCCGGCAGATTTCCGCGCTTGAGGAGGATCTTGGCCTCAAGCTCTTCATTCGCCATGCCCGCGGCCTCGTCCTCACCGAAGTGGGCGAACAGCTTTTCCGCACCGCACACCGCATGGCTTGGGAGCTTCAGTCGGTTCAGGCCCAGATGACCGAAAGCCAGGACGTCCCCACAGGGCCTCTCCTGGTCACCACGACAGTGGGCTTCGGCTCGACATGGCTCACCAAGCGTATTCATGAATTCGTGACGCTCTATCCCACCATCCAGCTTGAAATCAAACTCAACGATGCCGAACTCGACCTGGCCATGCGCGAGGCCGACGTGGCCATCCGCCTGCACCGCCCCAATCAGTCGGAAATGATCCAGCGCAAGCTGTTCACCGTCCACTTCCACATCTATGCCTCCGAAAGCTATCTCGCCGAGAACGGCGCGCCGAAATCGATCGAAGACCTCGATGCACACAAGATCATTACCTTCGGCGAACCCTCCCCTTCCTATCTGGGCGATGTGAACTTCCTTGAACGAATCGGGCGCCCCGACAATTCGCCCCGGCGGACCACCCTCAAGGTCAATGCCATCTACGGCATGATGCAAGCATGCCGCCAGGGAATCGGCATTGCCATGCTTCCCGACTACATCACCGAGGAAGAGCCGAGCCTGAAACGGGTCCTCACCGATATCGATCTTCCCGAGTTCGAGACCTATTTCGTCTATCCGCCGGCCCTGAAGAGCTCCAAGCGAGTCGGTGTTTTTCGCGATTTTCTCGTCGAGAAGGCCCGCGACTGGCAATATTGACCGCCATCCGGGCATCTCGATATTTCTTCAAGCCATTCCAAACGCGGTGGATCGAGCTTCAAGCGCTCGCCCAGCATATTTTTTGTGGTCCGACGCCAGAGCCCTGCATACAAAATAATGTAACGAAAACAGGCACCTTGCCTTCGAAATAGGCAAAGCCATGCATCCAATGCATGGCTGGCATAACCTTAACGGGGTTGTCGCGCTGCCGTCTAATCTCTACCTACCAGCCAGACATTGCGCGTCTTTCCTCCTCCCTTTGGGCGCGTTTGATGTTCCCTCCTAACGAGAAGCTTGCTTCTCGTCCTGGCCCCGCTCTCCCCTCGAGCGGGGCTTCTTTTTTGCCCAAACGCCTGTCTGCTCACGCTTTGTGCAGCCGTTTTTCCAGGGCTTGCACAAAATGCATGGCTGCCATGTCATTAGACGACTTTTCAAGTCGTGATTAGAATGGCATATACGAACCGTCACTGACGCGGCGCGCTTTTCCTCCTCCTCCCAAAGCCCCCTGTGTCGTGACGACAAGAGCGGGATGGGTTCCTCCTCCTCCCTCCCTGAACGCTCCTAAGGCCGTAATTCGAATCCTCCTCCCTCGAATGCGGCCGACAGTTCAGAGGCCCTACCGATCCTCCTCGGTGGGGCCTCTTTCGTTTTGCCCAGTCAACCATCTGCCTAAATTTTAGCCAGACTCAGAAGCCTGCCTATTGCATAGCTGGTATGCGCTTTTGCTTGTTGTTGCGAGGGCCGGCGCGGCGCATATTCGTCTTGTCGATGAGCGACGCGCCCTCTCCTCCTCCCTGGGCCCCTCGCTTCCGGCACCCGAGTGAACGATGTATCCTCCTCCCACATCCTTCGCTCAACCGACCTGGGCCGTCTCCTCCTCCCTCGGCAGGGTCGTAAACTGAGAGATTAGGGCTTTGCCCTCGATCAAGGCTCCGTCTTCGGACGGAGCCTCTTTTTTTGTTCAGCGCACGCCTGCGCAGAACGCCTCGATCCGATCCATCGCCTTGGCGAGGTCCTCGTCGGACGCCGCATAGGAAATGCGGAAATGTCCCGCCAGGCCGAAGGCCGAACCATGCACCAGCGCAACGCCGTTCTCTTCGAGCAGCGCCATCACCACGTCCTCATCGGTTGCCAGAGTTCGCCCACCGGCGCTGGTCTTGCCGATCAGCCCCTTGCATGAGGGAAACACATAGAACGCCCCTTCCGGTGTCAGGCAATCGAGCCCATCGAGCGCGTTGAGTCGTCCGACGACATAATCACGCCGCTTCTGGAACGTTTCGCGCCAATCGGCCAGAAACCCCTGTGGCCCGTTGAGCGCCTCGACGGCCGCCCATTGCGAAATCGAGGGCGGATTGGTCGTCGACTGGCTCTGGAGCTTGAGCATGGCCTTCAGGATTTCTTTCGGCCCCGTACAATAGCCGATGCGCCACCCTGTCATGGCGTGCGACTTCGACACCCCATTCATGGTGAGCGTCCGCTCCATCAGCCTCGGCTCCACCTGGGCGATCGTCGCAAAGTTGCGCCCGTCATAAACGAGAACTTCGTAGATATCGTCGGTAAGGATATGGACGTGCGGGTGTTTCATCAGCACCGCGGCCAGCCCGGCCAGTTCCGCGTCCGTATAAGCGGCACCCGACGGATTCGATGGCGTGTTGAGAATCAGCCACTTGGTCTTGTCCGAAATCGCCGCTTCGAGTGCTTGCGGCGTCAGCTTGAACCCCGTCTCCTGGCTCGCCTGTGCAAACACCGGCTCGGCGCCGGCCAGCCGCACGATCTCGGGATAGCTCACCCAATAGGGCACAGGCACCACCACCTCGTCGCCGGGATTGAGTGTGGCGATCAACGCATTGAAAATGATCTGCTTGCCGCCGGCTGAAACGAAACAATCGTCGGCCGTCACATCGAGCCCGTTGTCGCGCCGGAATTTTGCCGCCACGGCTTGTTTGAGTTCGGCAATTCCCTCGACATTGGTGTAGCGGGTTTCTCCCCGCTCAATGGCCGCGATGGCCGCCTTGCGCACATGCTCGGGCGTGTCGAAATCGGGTTCTCCCGCCGAGAGCGCGACAACGTCCTTTCCCGCCTGGGCCATCTGGCGCGCAAGCTGGCTGATCCCCACGGTTGCAGAAGGCTGCACACGTGACAGGGCGTCCGAAATAAGTCCCATGACATTTCTCTATGTGAATATGGCCAAACAGCTTCACTCTATATCCCGTGATGGCATGGCTTGCCATGCGGCTGGCGCCGTCAATCGCCAATATGTCGACTGTTGGCCGCTCTTGCGCGTTTATCCTTCACGAGGCAAGCTGAGCATCGGTGATGAGGAGATAGAGGCCATGTTTGTTGAATCGATCCTGACCATCAAGGGAAGCGACGTCGTGACCGTTCGGTCCGACTCCACAATCGGGGATTTGATCGCCACGCTTGCCCGCCACAACATCGGTGCCGTCGTCGTCGTCGACAATGGCAAGGTTGAAGGCATCATTTCCGAGCGCGACATCGTCCGCCATCTTGCCGGCAGCGCCGAGGGCTTCCGCGCGAAGCCGGTATCCACCCTGATGACCCGCGCGCCCAAGACCTGCACCAAATCCGACACCGTCGATCAGGCAATGAACATCATGTCCCAGGGCCGGTTCCGTCACCTGCCCGTTGTCGAAAACGGCCAGTTGATCGGCATCATTTCCATTGGCGACGTGGTCAAGCGCAAGATCGAAGAGGCGGAACAGGAAGCCGGTGCCCTGCGCGAATATATAGCGAGCTGATCGCCGCGCTTGAGCGAAACGGGCGGACGGAGTACCAGTCGGCGACCGATCTGACTGCCGACCCCCGAGCCCTCCATGCCCCGTCCGCTTGCGCTATCCTGCCTGCTCCTGGCCACCGCCATCTGGGGCTTTGCCTTCATTGCCCAGAAATCGGCGATGGATGCCATGGGGCCGCTCACCTTCACCGGCGCGCGGTTCCTGCTCGGCGGCCTGCTGATCCTGCCACTTGCCCTGCGTGAAAATGCCCGCCAGCCGCAAAGGCTGACCGGGCGGCAATGGGCGTTGATCGTCTTCATGAGCCTCAATTTCTTCGGCGGCGCGATCCTTCAGCAATATGGATTGCTGTTCACCACGGTGACCAATTCCGGTTTTCTCACCGGGCTTTACGTCCTGTTCGTACCGGTCATCCTGTTGTTCGTCTTCCGCCAGCCACCGCACAAAATCGTCTGGCTCGGCGTGCCGGTGGCCCTGATCGGGCTGTTCCTGCTCAACGGCGCCCGCCTCGACCGCCTCAACACCGGCGACGGGCTGGTCATCGGCAGCGCGGTCTTCTGGGCACTGCACGTCCTCTTGCTCGGCTATCTCGCCCGTGAGACGGCCCGGCCCATCTTCATCTCATCGATGAGTTTTCTGATCGCCGGCATGCTGGGCACCCTTGGCGCGTTCGCCTTCGAGACCCCCACGCTCCCGGCCCTGTCTGCCGGATGGGTCGAAATCCTTTACGCCGGTGCACTCTCGACTGCCGTCGGTTTCACCCTGCAGGCTGTAGGCCAGCAGCACGTCCCACCCGCCAACGCCGCCATCATCCTTTCGGCCGAAAGCCTGTTCGCGGCGCTGGGTGGCGCGGTCGTCCTGGGCGAACGACTCGAATTCATCGGCTATTTCGGCGTTGCGCTGATCTTTGCCGCAGTGCTGTTGGTCGAGCTGCTGCCCAATCTCAGAGCCCAACCCAAAATTCGGCGGCTGAGGGCTGGTGAGGGATTTTTGTTCAGGAATTGAGAAAAATCAGGGGCAATATCAGCCATATTGGTTTCGATTTTTTCTCAATTCCTGGGCAAACGAGACCCACCAGACCGACTCGTCCGAGTTTTGGGTTGGGCTCTCAGGCGAAGGCCCGTTACTGGACCCGCCTGAGCCTGATGTTCTCGCAGATCACGAACAGCGCGCAGGCCTCGAGCTGCATTGTGTCGTTGTTGCTCTGGGTCACAGTGCCGCCGATATTGAACCCCTCCAGCGTCACAGTTCCCTGCCACTGGTTGAGCCGGACGTGCCGCGCGTCCTTGAACATGTAGGTGTTGAGATATTTGGTATTGCGGGCGTCCTGCTTGTCTTCCTGGATCCAGATCAGTTCCGCGCACAGCCGGTCGCCATTCGCCCCGCAATAGGTGAATTCGTAGCGCGATTCCTTGTTGTCGGGCTCCCACAGGCCGATGGGATTGAATTGTTCCTGCGCCATCGAAGGCGCTGCCACCACGATCGCCACCGCGAGGGGGATCAGCTTCAGAAGGGAGCGAAAACAACGCACCATTGGGGATGAACTCCGCGAGGATTGAGATATGTCAACGTCTTTCCAGATGCACGGTGTCAACTGAACTGCAGATGAACCGCGATGTTGTCGCATGCCGTCATATCAGCGTCATGAGACAACAATAGGGTCGTCTCCGCAACCGGCATACCCCGCCGGTCAGCCCGACGCCGATACCCCATTCGGCACCACCTTTCGGTCGCCCGCCCCGGCGACCGTTTTCTTTTCCTGTGGAAGAGAGTGCCGTCGGCTCCGCTATCGGCGCCGGGCCGGGTTACAAGCTTCCGTCGATCACAGTTTCCGGAACGGCCCCGTGGCCAAGCTCTATTTTTCCTATGCCGCGATGAATGCGGGCAAATCCACCCTGCTTTTGCAGGCGGCCCACAACTATCGCGAACGCGGCATGCGGCCCCTCTTGTACACCTCCGCCCTCTATGTCGAGGACGGCGTGGGGCTGATACGATCCCGGATCGGCATCGCCGAATCGGCCCTGCTTTACGCCGCCGATGACGACCTTTACCAGTCGGTCCGCGACCATGAGGAGGAATCCAAGGTCGATTGCGTCCTCGTCGATGAGGCCCAGTTCCTCACCCGCGACCAGGTCTGGCAACTGGCCCGCGTCGCCGATCGCCTGGGCATTCCCGTCATGTGCTACGGCCTGCGCACCGATTTCCAGGGCAAGCTGTTCCCCGGCTCGATGGAATTGCTCGCCACTGCCGACACCTTGCGCGAAATCCGCACCATCTGCACATGCGGCGCCAAGGCGACAATGGTCGTGCGTCAGGATATGAATGGCCGTGTCTTGACCGATGGCGACCAGGTTTCCATCGAAAAATCGGTATATCTTTCGCTTTGCCGCAAACACTGGGAAGAAGCTGTCGGCCGCTGGCCGGTGAAAGGACCTTGACCATGAAAGACCATGCCCCCGAACCCCGCGGCGCCATGACCATCCGCACCATGCCCATGCCCGCCGATACCAACGCCGCCGGCGATATCTTCGGCGGCTGGGTGATGAGCCAGATGGACATCGCCGGCGCCATTTGTGCCGTCGAAAATGTCGGCGGGCGCGTCGCCACGGTGGCCGTCGAAGCCATGAGCTTCATTGCCCCCGTCAGGGTCGGCGATGTCTTTTGCGTCTATACCTGGATCGACAGGATCGGCACCACCTCGATCAAGGTCGGGATGGAAGCATGGACCAGGTCCCGCGACCTGCCCCTGCGCACCAAGGTGACCGAGGGCCATTTCATTTATGTCGCTCTCACCGACGACGGAAAGAAACGGCCAATAGACAAAACCGCGATCGTCTGAGCTAGAGCGCCGCAAGGCGCTCCAGATTGTCGGCCCGGTCACGCTCGGCAAGAGGCAGGGCCAGCAGCCGCGTAATCATCTCCCGTGACAGCGGCGTTTTCATCGCGGTGAACGTCAGGGCGAAGTGTTCCCCCAGCGAAATCCTGTCCCCCGCGAACGGCTTCAGCTCGATCGCCTGTCCCGCCGCGATATGTCCCTCTGCGATAACCCGAAGATAGGCCCCGGGCCGGCCCGCGTCGCGGAATTTCTTGACGAACCCTGGATCGCCCATGCGTTTGGCGAAGGTGGCGCACGGGATGCGTGACGAGGTCACCTCGAGCACCACCTCCCCGACAACCAGCCGGTCCCCGATGCACAGATCGGCGCTTTCGATCCCCGATACCGTCAAATTTTCTCCAAACATCCCCGATCCGGTTGCAACGCCGCGCGCCGACCAGAACGCGTAATCCTCAAGCGAATAGAGATAGAGCGCCTGCCCCGGGCCCCCGTGATGCCGCGTGTCCACCACCGCGTCCCCATCGGCCCCCAGCCGATGCACCCGCACCGCTCCCTCCAAGGCTCGCTTGCAGATCCCGGTGCGCTTGTCCGGCCTGCCGGCATCCAGCGCGACCGGCTGGCCGACATTGACGCTTTCAAGGAGTATTTGAGACATCTCGCCGGACGACCCCGTTCATTGGCGGTTCAAGTGGAATTCGTCAATCTCTGTAGCCGAGCATCCCCTTTGCGGTAAACCGCGCATTGCCAGGGACGAATGGAACCAAAGGGGTGACTGGCAGATTTTTGCCACAAAGCCCCAAATCTCTCGAAGGGAGAGCGACATGAATTTCAGGAAAATTGCTGCCGTGGCAATCCTTGCGGCAACCGGCGCATTGGCAGCCGTTGGAGGCGCCCAGGCCTACGAGGCCTTTGCCACCACGGCCCTCAACGTCCGGACCGGCCCGGGCACCAATTATCCAGTGATTGCGGCCCTCTCGGCCAATCAGGTGGTCGAGGTCTCCGGCTGCAACTCATCCAACACATGGTGCCAGGTGACCGCCACCAACGTTCGCGGGTGGGCCTCCGCGCGCTATCTGCGTCCCATCGATGACGGACGTCCTTCGCCTGCGCCGTCCCCGGCGCCCAACCAGCCCGATATCGGCTTTTCGATCAACACGCCCAATTTCAACGTGACCATCGGCAACAACCGTCCGCCCGAGCCCGCACCCAGCGGCCGCGTCTGTTTTTATGAAGAATACAACTATGATGGCCGCAGTTTCTGTGCCGCCGACAACGACAATGAGCGCTTCCTGGGCAATTTCTGGAACGACCGTATTCGCTCGGCCCGCGTCGAGGGCAATGTCAGCGCCACGGTCTGCACAAGCTCCAACTTTAACGGTCGTTGTGCCGTGATCGATCGCTCGGTGCGCAATCTGGGCATGCTCTCGGACGACATTTCCTCCTACTATCTGGGCCGCCGCTGACCGCAGCACGCGCCTGCCAAATCACATCCCGCCCGGACCTTCCGGGCGGGTTTTGCATGCACTTTTCACGCCGATTTGTGTGCGTTGCCCAAAAACAACGGTTCCCGGCCAATTGACGCAGGACGCGAATTGCCCATTTTTTGACCGATTCGTTCCTGTTTCTGGACACAACATCGTGTAGAACCCTCTCCCGTCGCCAAACAACACGGGTCAGGACCCTCATGAAATTCATCAAGCCTGCAGTGCTGGTTTCAGCACTCACTCTTGGAGCTTTCCCCCTCGCCACTTCAGCCATCAACGCACAGGATACGATAGCCATCGTTCAAACCCTGTCAGGCACCGCGTCATGGTATGGCGGCAAGTTCCACGGCAGAAAAACCGCCAACGGCGAAACCTACAACCAGCATGCCCTTACCGCCGCCCACCGCTACCTGCCTTTCGGCACCGAAGTGGTGGTGACCAACAACAACAATGGCGAAAGCGTCGTGGTTCGCATCAATGATCGCGGCCCCTTCGTCGGCGGACGGATCATCGACCTCTCCCACGCAGCAGCCAGCCAGATCGGCATGATAAATTCGGGCACGGCGCGCGTTACGGTCGAAGTCATCGGCTGATTTTTTTTCCCAGTTCGAACCCATTCCAGGGCGTTCCGGATCTCCGGAGCGCCCTGTTTTCATGGGGAATTGGTAATCGCCCTGGCTGGTTCTCCACAGCCGGACGCGCGCCGAAACCAAAAATTTACCGTCAATTTGAGATTTCCCCAAAACGACCCGTTAACCGCGCATAGTCTGGGTGTCGCGAGGGCGTAATTCCTGAGGCGCTTTCGGCGGCAGCGGCAGAAATGCCGCCGGCGTTGTGCAAAATGTTTGGCGACATGAGCACACGCCGGTTTGGGGGCTTTATCGAGTGCGATGCTTGCGCGCAAGGCGGTCGGGCATCGCGGTTTGGTCCTTGGCCGGGTCGCCATCCCGGCCATATCGAGGGTTGCCCATGTCCCATAAGTTGACGACGCAGAAACTGGTATCGATGTCCGTCGCAGCGCTGACCGGGGCGGGTCTTTGCGCCCTGTTCACAATGGTCCTGTTCGTAACCGGCGCGCTGGCCGCCTAAAGAGGGGCCCAAGTTTGCCTTGGCGCCCCGTCCCGGTGGATCTTACTCGGCCTTCTCAGCCGCTGCGGCCAGTTGGGCGACATAGTCCTCGAGCCCCCAGCGCAAGGAGAGCGCCGACGGGGGAGAGACGGCGGCAACCTCTTCGATCCCCACGATGGAAGCATAGGCACCCGCTTCGGTCTGCGGCAGCCGCGCGATATAGGGTTGCGAAAAGAACGCATCGGAGTCCGCCTGGTTCTCATAGTAGGAAACCAGAATGTCCGAGACCAGTTGATCCGCATTCTCGTAACTCACCGAGAAATAGAAATTCTCGCCATCCCCGCCCAGTGCATCCAGACTCGGCGCATAGACCAGCCCCAGATCGGTCAGGAACTTCACCCGCGAGTCGAGCCCGGCATAGATGGCCAGCGACCCGTCATAATCGTTGAGGCCGATAAACGTCGTGCCTTCAAGCCCGTCATGCTGCGCAACGGTATCGGCCACGAACTGCTCGGTTTCGGCCACCAGCGTCTCGGCCTCCTCGGCAAGTCCCAGTGCTTGCCCCACCGCGCGAGTTACCTCCTGCCACGGCGCGCTCCAGGCCGCACCCTGATAGGCGACTGTCGGCGCGATCTGGCTTAGCCGCTCATATTGCTCCTCTGTGATCCCCGAATAAACGGCAATGATGACATCGGGATCGGCGGCCAGGATCTGCTCATAGGGCGGTTCGTCGCCCTCGGCGAGGATGGCCGGCAACTCCCCGCCCATCGCCTCCAGTGCCTCTTCGGCCCACGGATGGATACCGTTGTCACCGCCGCCATACGAGATGAATGGAATGGCCACCGGCTTGACGCCCAGCGACAGGACCGCATCGGTATTGCCCCATGCCCAGGTCACGACCCGCTCGGGCTGCGCCTCGATCGTGGTCTGCCCATAGACATGGTCGATGGTCACCGGAAATTCCTGCGCCAGGCCCGGCCCTGCCAGAAATCCCGACATCGTCAAAACCAATGCCGCCCTCATCCCGATCATCATCGCAAAACTCCTTTTGGCCGCGACTTTATAACATGATTTCTAAACTCATATTTATAAAACCAATCCCGCGCAAGCCTCCACGAATGCGAAAGCCCGCGCGGCATACCGCGCGGGCTCTTGGGGCCGTCATGATGGGTGGAGACTGGAGCGCTTCCAGGATAAGTGGGCACCACTTATCCGGTTCGGAAGCGCGACAAAACAAGGGCTTAGAGCAATTGAAGCAATTCCAAGAAGCACTGAAATGCTCTAGAACTCCGACCAGTCATCCTTGAGCGCGGCATTGCCCTGGGTCAGATACGAGCGTGCCGCCTTGGCCACCTCCGGCTTGCGCGGTTGCGGCGCCGTTGGCTCGCTGGCAATCGTTGTGGATTTGTCGATGGTGAAAATCTCCACCACGCGATCGAGTTCACTCGCCTGCGCCTCTGTCTGCTCGATCGCCGCGTTGGTCTCCTCGACCAGCGCCGCGTTGTGCTGGGTCATCTCATCCATCTGCTGCACGGCTGTCCGCACTTCGCCAATGGCCGTTGTCTGCTCGCGATTGGCTTCGGAGATTCCCTGCATCAGTTCGGAATTTTCCCGAACCGCCGCCAGGATGTCGCTGAGCTTGGAGGCCGCCTCGGCCACAAGTTTGGAGCCACCATCGACTTCCTTGGCGCTCTGTTCGATCAGCGCCTTGACCTCGGACGACGCCTGCGCCGCCGATTGCGCCAACCGGCGCACCTCGATGGCAACGACCGCGAACCCCTTGCCTGCTTCCCCGGCCCGCGCCGCTTCCACCGAAGCGTTGAGCGCCAGAAGGTTGGTCTGGAACGCGATGTCGTCGATCATCCCGATGATTGTCGAGATCTTGCCTGAAGACGTGGTGATCCGTTCCATGGCCGTCGTGGCCTCGCCCATCACCTCGCCGCCTGCATTGGCGAGTTCGGCAGCCGCCTGGCTCTTGTCATGGGCAATTTCCGCCTTCTCGGCATTGCCTTTGACCGTCGAGGTGAGCTGTTCGATAGCCGCCGAGGTTTCCTCGATGGCTGCCGCCTGCCGCGTCGTGCGCTCGGACAGATCATTGGCCCCCGCCAGGATTTCCCCCGTTGCCGTCTTGAGCCCGCGCGACGTCGTCTTGAGTTGCGCGACGATCGCGGTCAGCGTCTCGGCCACCGAATTGGTGTCGTCGCGCAGCGCTGCGAAAGCCCCATGATATTCGCCCTCCATGCGCTGGGTCAGGTCGGTGCGGGCCAGCGCCGAAAGCACATGCCCCGCTTCCCCGAGCCCGGCATTGACCGTATCGAGCATGGCGTTGAAATTGGCTGCAACCTGATCGATATCCTCATCGCCGAACGTCTCGGTGATCCGGGTCGTGAAGTCGCCGGCAACGCAGGCCTTGATGACCGTATCGAAGGCCGTCTGGAACCGGTCCATCATCTCGGCGCGTTCTGCGGCGGCTTTGGCATTGAGCAAACGCTCCGCCTCAGCCGCTTCCATGGCCTGACCGTTGGAGCGGAACACCTGCAACGCCTTGGCCATCTGGCCCAGTTCGTGCTCGCGTTCGCTTCCCGAAATATCGGTATTGAAATCGCCATCGGCCAGCCGCCGCATCATCAGCGTCATGCCCGAAATGGCGCTCGACAGCCACCGGCCCATCGCAAAGGCACAAATCGCCCCGATCAGCAGCGCAGCAGCGATCTCTACGGTCAGGATGGTCATGTAATAGCTTTGCTCTGTCGCGATTTGTGCGCCCAGCGCTGCCTGCTGCCCGACGATCCGGTCGGACAGATTGTCATAGAGCGTTTGCATCTGCGGCCCGAGTTCGTCGAGCACGCGCGCCGCGGCCACCTGCGCGGTCACGTTCATCGCCTGCTGGGCCGCGATCATTTCGTTGATCGCCGTAAGATACTGCGCGGCAAGCACCTCGACCTCGGCAATGGTCGCCAGCGCCTCGGGATCGTCCGCAAACTGCGCAACCCCCTCCGGGTCGTTCGTCGCCACGTCGTCGGCCATGATCACAAGCGCTTCACCCGCTTCCACGGACGGATTGAGCCGGAAAGCGTAGTTGAGCCTGCGCGCTTCCTCGAGATCGCGGATATAGTCGCTGACCTCCTGGGTCTTGGCCGCGCTGGCCTTGTACCCGTCGAGCAGTCCACTCATCGATTGAACGCCGAAATGACCGGCAAGTCCGACAAGGACCAGAAGAACCATGAGAACGCCAAAGGCGCCATAAACCCTGAATTTCACGCTGAGTTTTGAAAACATTCTGTCTTTCAATCCGTATATTCGAGCCCTCGAGCCCCACCGCCCTTTCTGGACGAGAGGTCGTCTTGCAAAGAGGGATTGAACGCCAAGGGACAAACCTGCCGGCCATGCGCGTCATCCGCCCGTCGGCCCCGGCCAATGCCGTCCCCTGCAATCGCCGGGCCCGTCGCGACCCTATGCAGAAATGCTTAAAATTTTCGGCACCGGACCTTGCCTTGCCGCGACTTTATTTTCAGCCCCGGACGTCCCCGGCCGCTTTCCACCACGCTTTCTCGTCGCCCGATTTACACAATGCGCCCACTTGCCTAAAGATTGCATGCAAACTCGCATTCAGGAACCGCCTGTGAAAAAACAGACAGCCACAGACCGCATTCGTGCCGCGCTGGCCGATGCCATAGTTCGCGGCGAGATGGGGCCGGGCGTTGTGCTCGACGAAGCCTCGCTGGCCGAGCGATTTTCGGTTTCCCGCACCCCGGTGCGCGAGGCCATTCGCCAGCTCGAAGCAATCGGTTTTGCTGAAGCGCGGCCCCATCGCGGTGCTGTAGTTCCCAATTTCACGCCCGAGCGGCTCACCGAAATGTTCGGGGTGATGGCCGAACTCGAGGCGTTATGCGCCCGATCCGCCGCCCAACGCGCCACGCCCTCCGACCTCGAAGCGCTCGATAGGGTCCATTCCGATTGCGCGGACGCCGCCCGGCTTGGCGATATCGATGCCTACTACCAGACCAATCTGACCTTCCACGAGACGGTCTATGCAATCGGGGGCAATCGGTTCCTTGCCGAGGTGACCATCGGCGTGCGCAACCGCGTCGCCCCGTTCCGCAAGGCGCAATTCCGCTCGCTCGGGCGCCTGCTCAAATCGGTCGAGGAGCACCAGCGGGTCGTCGATGCAATCGTGGCCCAGGACCCCGACGCCGCTGCCGAGGCGATGCGCGAGCACATGCTTGTGGTTCGCGCCTCGGTCGGCGAGGTCTCGCCGACGCTGAAATCCTGAAATTTAAGCGCCCTGCGCCGCGGCGAGACTGGCGACATAATTGCGCCACCCGCCAAATGCGGTGATATCGAGTGCGCCGTCCAGCGCCAGGGGCTCGGCAATGAAGCCCTTGACCTCCGTCCCGTCATCGAGCCGCGCCACACCGATCCCCATCGGCGCGGGTATCGCCGCAACGAACGATCCGAAGGCCGAAACCTTGAGGCGCCACACTTCGACAACGATCGGGCTCCCCTCGCCGTCCCGCACGCGCAGCAGCCCCGGCTTGGGCGGCACAGTGCCCGGCAGCGCGAAAAGCTTGTAGCAGGGCGCGGTCCGGCACTCGCGCAGGAAAACCGCACCGCGCTCGGTTAGCTCGCGATTGAGCGGCATGCCGCGCAAATGCGCGCCGACGACGGCCAGATCGACGGTCTGGGACGAATTGGGGATCATGGGAACCATTGAGAAAGGAGTGATATGCGGGGGGCATGTCGCCCCCCGAAAATGAGGTCAGGGCAGCTCGAGCCCATCCCACGCAGCTTCGACGATATCGTCGGTCAGAACCGCCGAAAGGTCGACAGGTCCGGCAAGCGCCTTTTGTTCACCCTCGCCCAGTTGCAGGTACTCCATATAGATTTCCCATGCCTCGGGAACGAACTCACCATGCAGTTCGACCGCCTCTGGCGCCGTATAGTAAGTCTGGACGAGCGCCCAGAATTCGGCGGCCACCGGATTGTCGCCCAGGGATGCGGCGGCATATTCGGTCCTGAGCAATTCAAACGCGTCGTCCGGATTGGTCATCCCGTACGACCAGCCCTTGAGCGTCGCCCGAACGAACTTTGCGAGCAGTTCGGGATCGGCTTCATAGGTTTCCAACCGCACCGCCAGCGCATCGCCGGGGAATTGAGCAATAACCTCCGGGGTGATCGAGCGGGTCGCGATACCTTGTGCGGGGAGCAAGAGCAGATCGCGCTTGGCGCCGGCATAGGCCTGGATGCGGCCCTCTTCGAAAGAACGCACCGTCGTGGGATCGCCTTCCCCGGCGACCACCAACCGCACGTCGGAACCCTCGGCCAGTCCCGACGATACGATCGAGGCCCGCGTCATCGGCACTTCCCCGCCGGCCAGATCGGACAGACCGATCGTCAGCCCGGCCATGTCCGCCATTGTCTGCACTTCGCTCTCTTCAGGCACCACGATATCGAACGTATCGGGATAATAAACCTGCATGATCGCCTTGAGCGGGAACCCGCGCTGGACGGTCTGCATCGTGGCGGCCGAGGAAAAGATCCCCCAGTCCACATTGCCGGCGGCCAACTGCCGCGCAGCGTCCGACGACCCCTTTGAATAATTGAGCGTCACGTCCAGCCCCTCCTCTTCATAATAGCCCATTTCCTGGGCCATGAAGATCGGGAACATCTGGGCGGTCGGACCGCCCTGCGCCGTGACCCCGTTAAAGGGCGTCAAGTCCTGCCCGAAGGCAGCCCCGGCGGTAAGCAGCGCCAAAAGGCTCGTCGAAAGGGCCGCGGCTCCAGCCTTGGCGAGGATATTTGCACCAGTCATTTCTTGTTTCTCCATTTGAAATGTCCCTCCGCGCCGGACTGTCCAGGGGATGCCCGATCTCGTTCGAAGTCTTTGTAAAAGGGCTGGCAGCTAGGGTCAGGACCTAAACCTGCTGCCAGAAGACGATGCGGCTCTCGAGCCACTCGATGAACTGATAGACAGCCAGCGTGAACACCGAGAGCAGGATGATGAGCGAAAAGACGCCGGCGATATCGAGCTGGAAATTCATCGCGTAGATGAGGTACCCGATCCCCGCTGACGCGCCCACGAACTCGCCGACGATCACCCCGAGCACCGCCAGCGTCCAGCACAGCTTGACCCCGGCCATCATGATCGGCAGCGCATTGGGCAGCAGCAGGTAGCGGAAGGTTTTCCAGCGCCCCGCCGTCAGCGATTTCATCAGCCGCACGGCATTTGGGTCGACCGAGGCCAGCCCGGTCAGCGTGTTGAGAAACATCGGGAAAAAGCTCATGACCGCCGCAATGGCGATCTTTGAGGCCTGATCGAACCCGAACCATGTAATGAAGATCGGCGCCAGAACGATCTTGGGCGGCGCCTGCAGCGCCACCAGATAGGGATAGATGGTGGCCCGAATGAAGGGGAACATGGCAACCCCCACCCCGAACAGCACGCCACTGCTCAATCCCCAGAAAAACCCCCAGGCAATCTCCGAAAGCGTGACCCACACATTGGGCCAGAAATAGCTCGCACTCATCACCCGCCCGGTCGCCCAGAACGTATCGACCGGCGAGGGAATGATCAGCGCATGCACCATCCCGGTTTCCGTGACGAACGCCCAGACCGCGAGGACGAAGAGCCCGAACCCCGTCGCCATCAGCCTGTTGTTGAGCGCGCCGCGCCGCGCCTTGGCCCGTTCGCGTGCCACAAACGCTTCGGTCGCGCTTGCATCGTCCGCATGCACAAGTGCCTGCTCGGCTGTCATGGCTTGCCCGGCAGATGTCATCGGCTCTCTCCTTTCCGTTTTGAGGCTCAATGATCCACACCGAGCATGCGGCGGATCTCGAAAACATGGTCGGAATAGCGCTGATCGCGCATCATCTCGGTTCGCCGCGGCCGCGGCAGGTCCACCTCGACGACGCCCTCGAGCCGCCCCGGTCGCGGCGTCATGACGAAAATGCGGTCCGACAGAAACACCGCCTCGCCGATATTGTGAGTGACGAAAATCACCGTCTTGCCAGTCTTCTCCCAGACCTTGAGCAGTTCGAGGTTCATCGTCTCGCGGGTAAATTCGTCCAGCGCGCCGAACGGCTCGTCCATCAGCAACACACGCGGGTCATGGGCCAGCAGTCGGGCCAGTGCCACGCGCTGCCGCATACCGCCCGAAAGCTCCTTTGGATAGCGCTCTCCGAACCCGTTCAACCCCACAAGGTCCAGCAGTTCGTCGCACCGCTCGGCCTGCTGCTTCTTATCGAGATTGAGTATAACGCCGGGCAGTTCCACGTTCTGGCGCACGGTGCGCCAGGGAAACAGCACCGAGGTCTGAAACATCATGCCGATATCGGCGCGGGGTCGGTCGAGCCGCTGTCCAGCCAGGATCAGATCGCCCTCCGAGCGCTCTTCGAGCCCTCCGAGAATGGACAGCAGCGTCGACTTTCCGCATCCGCTCGGGCCGACCAATGAAATGAACTCCCCTTCCTCGATGGAAAAGGAAACGCCGTCGAGCGCAACGAGCGGACCCGTCGCCGTCGCGTAGATCTTGCTCAAATCCATTCCCGAAATCAGCCCGTCCGCCATGCCTCGCACACCTCGTCAATTTGCATGCAAAATTGAATGCAATCATCGTGCCAAGCGAAAGACAGTTGATTTCATTACATATTTTCTCGCACGGAACACTACCGCGATCCGATCTGCGCTGAAAATGCGCAATCGCCGCCCACAAATTAGGCGCCCTGGGGCGGACCTGAACCACCCGTTCAGTCCCGGTTCAGCCGGCAAGTGATCCTATCGCCCCATCGCACACGAAACCGTCAGCCGATGAAACCAAACCCGGTTTTGCTCCGTTAAAGACGGTACAGAGGCATCGAACACTGGAGGCTGAAAATGGCCCGCACCCTTATTCAGATGAGCATCGGAACCGCCGCAGGCGCCGTCATGGTCACCATGATGGTTACGGTTATGGCCTTCACCGGCGCCTTCGCCTGACAGGCACGCAAGTCAGTCATTCCCATGCATCAATGCCCTCGCCGATCCTCCCCGGCGGGGGCATTGTTTTGTCGTCCGCGCGTTTGCCACACAGGCGGTGCCAAATTGCCCTTTGGCGGGCGGTACCATCTTGCAACATGTTACAAATCGGCCTTGAATACACGGGCGAGTGATTTGCCCGATTTTTCAAGACCGATTCCCGCGTCACCTTCGGGCGCTTATTGATGTCTGGATACCCAAGTGACCACCCTCACGGCTGGCCGGGAGCGTTCGCGTGGCGACGCCAGGGCCCATGTTGCCGCCGCCCATTCCGGCAAGGATCGAAGCCCCCTGTTGCGGATCGCCCTTCTGGCTTTCCGCCATCACTGGCAGGTTGCGATCGCCGTCGTCGCGACCATCGTCGCAGCCCTGCTCCAGCTTGCGATCCCCCGCCTTCTGGGCCAGGCCATCGATCAGGCGCAAAACATCCTCTCCGTAGCCGGGCAGGACGCCGAACAGGCCCTCTGGGCCAGCGCCATCACTCTGCTCGTCGTCTCGATCCTGCGCGGGCTGTTCACGCTTTTGCAGAACTATTTCGCGGAATCTGTTGGCCATCACGTCGGCTATGAATTGCGGCTCGCCTTTTACGACAAGGTCCAGCGCCTCCCCTACGCCTATCACGACAAGGTCCATTCCGGTGACCTCATCACCATCGGCCTTCTCGATCTCGATGGCATCCGCATGTTCTTTTCGACCGGCCTGATCCGTGTCGTCCTGCTCACCATCCTGATCGGTGTCGGCGCCTGGATGCTGATTTCCACCGATACCGTGCTCGGCCTTCTCGCGCTCAGCTTCGTCCCCTTCGTCGCCTGGCGCTCCTCGGTCGCCCAGTTGACCCTGCGCGCGACCTGGCTGGCCCTGCAGGAAAAGCTCTCCGTCCTCACCCGCATCATGGAAGAAAACCTCGGCGGCATCCGCGTCGTCCGCGCCTTTTCGGGCCAGAAGCACGAGCTCAAAAAGTTCGACACCGCCTCGGCCGATGCCCTCGGGCTTGCCCATCGGCGTACCAATATCCGGGTGAAAAACACCTCGATGATGACCTTTTCCTTCTTTGCCGCCATGGGGTTGGTCCTCTGGGTCGGCGGCAACAAGGTCATCGCCGGCGAAATCAGCGTCGGCACGCTGGCCAGCTTTCTCACCTTCATGACCATCCTGCAGATGCCCGTGCGCCAGCTCGGCCTGATGGTCAATTCCTTCGCCCGCGCCTCCACCTGCGGCAATCGCTTCTTTGCCTTCATCGACGCCCCCGTGGATATCAAGGACAAGCCCGACGCTGCCGATCTTGCCGTCACAGACGGCACGCTCAGCTTCGAGCATGTGGGCTTCACCTATGACGGTGCCGCCCATCCGACCCTCAAGGACGTCAGCTTCACCGCCCGCAAGGGCCAGACCATCGGCATCGTCGGCGCGCCAGGCAGCGGCAAATCCACCCTCGCCCACCTCATCGCCCGTTTTTACGACGTCTCCGAAGGCGGCATAAAGATCGACGGTCAGGACGTCCGCGACGTGACGCTGAAATCCCTGCGCACCAACGTCGCCATCGTCCAGCAGGATACGTTCCTGTTCACCACCACGCTCGAAAACAACATCGCCTATGGCAACCCCTGGGCCAAGGAAACCCGCATCGAAAAGGCCGCCGAAAGCGCCCAACTCCATAACTACATCATGGGCCTGCCCGCCAATTACGATACCGTCGTCGGCGAACGCGGCGTCTCGCTCTCGGGCGGTCAGCGGCAGCGCCTTTCCATCGCCCGCTCCCTGGTCCTCAAGCCCGCCGTCATGGTGTTCGACGATTCCACTGCCGCCATCGATGCCGGCACCGAACATCGCATCCGCTCGGCCATCCGCCGCTTTGCCAAAGACCGCATCACCATCATCATCGCCCACCGCCTCTCCTCGCTCATGGACGCCGATACCATCTTCTTCCTCGAGGATGGTGCCATCGCCGAAGCCGGCACCCACGCCGAACTGCTCGCACTGGGCGGCCGCTATCGCGCCCTCTACGACCTCCAGACCCGCCCCACCGAAGACATCGAACACCAAGAGGCCGGCCAATGACCGCGACCGATCTCGACGACGAACGCGACACCGCCACCTTCCCCGGCCAGCGCCCGCCCCGCGCCACCGTGGGCAGCGCCCATATCGAGGAGGAAGTGTTCGGCAAGGCCTATGATCCGCGCACCATCCGGCGCATCTGGGCCTTCGTTCACCCCTATCGCCTGCGCATCTACCTCTCGGTCGGCGCCGTGCTCTTGTTCACCGCCACCCAGCTCGCCATTCCCCTGATCGTCGGCAACGCCATCGACACCGCGCTGGTCGATCCCCTCGCGGGCGGTGGCGGCCTGATCTGGTCGGTTGCGATCTTCGCCATCGTTGTCACCCTCAACTTCGTCGCCTCCTGGATCCAGGAAAAACAGGTCGGCAACGTCGCCGAAAACGTTTTGTTCGACATGCGCCGCGCCATGTTCGCGCGCCTGCAGATCGTTGCGCTGAGTTTCATGGACAAGACCGAAGTCGGGCGCCTGATGAGCCGGCTGCAGGGCGACGTCAATTCCATGCAGGAATTCCTCGAAACCTCGATCGTTTCCATCGGCGATCTCGTGCTTTTGTGCGGCATCGTCGTCGTGCTCTTGAGCCTCGATTGGGGTCTGGGCCTTCTGACCCTCGCCACAATGCCGGCCCTGTTCATCGTCCGCATCTTCTGGCTGCCGCGCGCCAAGCGCGCTTTCTGGGCCGCCCATGAGACCAATTCGGCCACCAATGGCGCCATGGCCGAAGGCATCAATGGCGTGCGCACCATCCAGAACCTCGACCGTCAGAAGGTCAATTTCGACCTCTATGACGACAAGGCCTGGTCGAACCTGAAAACCCAGTTGACCGGCTCGCGTTACGCCCAGGTCATGGTGCCCATCGTCGACAGCTTGACCGGCATCGCCATGGCCACCGTCATCGTGGTCGGCGGCTCGCTTGTGCTCAATGGTTCCATGCAGGTCGGCATCATCGTCGCCTTCCTGTTCTACATTCAGCGCTTCTTCGATCCGATCCGCTCGCTGACCATGCAATATTCCATAATGCAGCGCGCCATGACCTCGGGCCGCCGCATCACCGAAGTGCTCGACGTCCCCGTCTCCATCGCCGACAAACCCGACGCCGTAACCCTCACCCGCGACATGGACGGCTCGGTCGATTTCGACAACGTCGTCTTCGGCTACGATCCCAAGCGTCCGGTCCTCAAACACGTCTCCTTCCACGTCAATCCCGGCGAAACCGTCGCCCTTGTCGGCCCCACCGGCTCGGGCAAGACCAGCGCCATGGCCCTCGTCCATCGCTTTTATGAAGTCCAGTCCGGCGCCGTCCGCGTCGGCGGCCATGACGTGCGCGACGTGACCCAGGAATCCTTAGGCGAACAGGTCGCCATGGTGCTTCAGGAACCGTTCCTGTTCACCGGCACGGTGTTTGAAAACATCCGCTACAACAAGGCATCCGCCACACTCGACGACGTCATCGCCGCGTCAAAGGCCGTCGGCGCGCACGAGTTCATCACCCGCCTGCCCGATGGCTACGATACCGTCCTCGAACAGCGCGGTTCCAACTTCTCGCTCGGGCAGCGCCAATTGCTCAGCTTCGCCCGTGCCCTTGTCGCCGACGCCAAAATCCTCGTCCTCGACGAGGCCACCGCCAATATCGACAGCTACACCGAACGCCAGATTCAAAAGGCCCTCGAAACCCTGCTCGAAGGCCGCACCGGCCTCGTCATCGCCCACCGCCTCGCCACCATCCGCGGCGCCGACCGCATCATCGTGCTGCAGAACGGCGAGTTGATCGAACAGGGCAACCACGACCAGCTCATGGCCAAAAACGGCCTCTATGCCCGCCTCTACACAATGAACTATTCCAGCTTCGACGACATCCCCGACGACCTCATCAACGCCGCCACGGCGGGCGATGGAACGACGTGAAACCGGCAGCCAATCGCGCTCAGGCCACCCGCCTCAACGCATAGGTCTTGCCTGCATCGAGGCTCACCACGTCGCCAAACCGCAGGAACGAGCGCAGGGTGAGCGCGATGTCTTTTTCCACCCGCTTGCCCTGCTTGAACCGCGCCGCGACATCCGCCGCAGACATCGGCCCCACCGCACCGGCCAGCACGCTGGAAATCGCCATGGCCCGGCGCGTTTCGTCCTTGGGAAAACTCGGCTTGCCTGCATCTTCGAACGAAACCAGCGTCGCTTCGAGCTGCTGCTTTTGCTCTTTCGGCGTCCCGAACCTCGGGATCTGGTATTCGGGACGCAGCCAGCGCACCTGCCCCTGCGCCTCCTCCCTGGCCCGCTCGGCGTTAAGCGCCACCAGCCGTGCCAGGATTTCGTCTTCCGAGAGATCGGCCGGCCAGCCATAGGCTTCAAACGTCAGCCGGTCGATGGTCTCGTGCAACTCCTTGATGATCAGCACCCGCCCGCGCTCGCGCATGTCGATCTCCTGCGGCGACAGCTCGCCCCTGCCCTTGATCGCTTCGAGCACATTGTAGAGCTTGGTCAGCGTCAGATCCGGATGCGCCTCCAGCACCGCCTTGCGCGTCGCGTCCAGTTCCTCGGCAGCAGAGCGGAGTTGTTCTTTCAGCAGTTCGGGGACAGGGTCCGGGAAGGGGAAGGGATCGAAGCAGCGAGACTTCACATACACGGGATCGTTTCCGACACCGAGCCAACCTCCCGCAGTTGTTGCCCACAAGACATGCAACCCAGAGGACAAAAGCGCCAAATGGAAAGAATCTTCGCTAGCAAAGACGATAAGCTTGTTATCCGGCAACACCTCCCCATCGAGAAACTGAAAGATGCGATGCTTCATCGTTTCGACGGTGGCGATGTAGCGAGTCAGCGGTTTTAGCGCCTTTCGGAGTTCCGGGATATTTTCCCCGAATAGCCACCAATTTTCACGCCTGTAGGCACGGGGATTGGTGTCACGCTCTGGCTTAACGTGCTCCAACAAGTGCTGATAAATCTCAGGAAAGCTAGATCTAACCTCGGAAGGACTACGTTCGAACAGGTCGATGACAAAGACACCTCGAGCTGTTGCAGTCAAATCACGCCCATTTCTATATGGGCGAATGATTTCATCGGCACCCTCCAACCGCCCCCGACCGAGCAGCTCAGCAATATCTGGAGCAACGATGAAACCGGAACCGTGCAAGACTACACCCCGTGCTGCAATTCCAGCATTTGCTTTGAGCGATCTTGCCGACTGCAGATCCACCCCCACGCTCAAATCGGCATTGATCTTCCCCGTCTCCGCCGACAGTTCCACCACCGGCTGATCGCTGCCGAGCGCCGCTTCCCGCACCACCTCGCGTAGCACGCCGTCCTGCGCGCCCGCCGCCGCAACCGTCATGGCGATCCGCACCGCCGCCGCGTCCCGCGTCGCCTTGGTCCAGGGATGGTCGGGGATCGCCATCAAGAGCGAAATCGGCTTTTGCGCCGTCAGATGCCGCTCGATCAGCTTGCGCTGAAACACCTGCGTGATCGAGTTGGTGGTCACCAGCCCGAACCGTTTCAGCCGCGTGTTCTTGGCCGTCAGAAGTTCCGCCGCGCGGTCCCACCAGTACATGACGAAATCGGCCGAGTTGTTGACCTTCTTGTGCGCGGCCCACAGCGCTTCGACATAGCCGTCCCCCATGCGCGAGCGGATATCCTTGCCGCCCACGAACGGCGGATTGCCCACGATATAATCCGCCATCGGCCAGTCCGGCCGGCGCGGATTGGGATAGGTCTCTTTCCCGTCCACCACCTTGGGCACCGGGTACCCGTTCCAGGTCAGCACCGCATCGATGTTCCTGATATTGTCGAACGTCCTGAGAATGGGTTCGATCGGATGCTCGCTCGATTGGCTGTAATGGAGTTGCAGATATCCGATCCACAGCACCAGCTCGGCAATCGCCGCCGCGCGCGGATTGACTTCGAGGCCTAAAAACTGGTGTGGATCGACAACGGTCTTTTCAAGCGCCAGCGCCTCCTCGCCGCCCAGATTGCCCAGCGCGTCCAGCACCTCGCCTTCAAGCTCCTTGATCTTGGCCATGGCGACATAGAGAAAGTTCCCTGTGCCGCAGGCCGGGTCGAGCACCCGCGTGTCGCACAGCGCCTCGTGAAACCGCCGCACTTCGGCAATCGCGTCCTTGTCCTTCTTTTCCTCGCGCAGCTTGTTGGCCGCCACCAGCACCGCGTCCCATTCGGTGCGCAAGGGCTCCATGATCGTGGGGATCACCAGCCGCTCCACATAGGCGCGCGGCGTGTAATGCGCGCCCAGCTTGGAGCGCTCTGTTTTCTCCAGCGCGCTTTCCAGCAGCGTGCCGAAAATCGCCGGTTCCACCTTGCGCCAGTTCCGCTTGGCCGCCACCAGCAGCTCCCCGATCTCCTCGCGGTTGAGCGCAAGCACCTGGGGATTGTGGAAAAACCGCCCATTGAACCGCAGCACCTTGGCCTCGATTCCATAGGCGAATTCGCCCTTGTCCATCGCCTGCCAGAGCTGGCTCACCATCGGCTGAAAATTCTCTGGGTTTTCAGTGCATCTTTGCAGGAGGCTCGAAAAACTCTCCTCCGGCAACAGTCCCACATCCTCGGCAAACATCGTGAACAGGCACCGCATCAGGAAATGCGCCACGTCCTCGGCCGCGTGCCCGCGCGCTTCCAGCAGCTTGGAAACTTCCGCCAGTCGCTTGGCCACCTCGCGCGTCGCCTCCGCCGATTCCCGTGTCGGGTCCAGCGCATGCGGATCGGTCCAGATTAGCCTCAGCCGCTCGCGCACCTTCTCGTCGCGCAGATCCTCGAGATAGACCCGATATCCTTTGCGGTCGGGAAACTGGCTGTAATTGCGGCCCTTGCCGGCAAAATCGGCATAGATTTCAAACGCATGGCCCACATCGCACACGATCAGAAACGGCGGGTAGTCGTGGTCGTCAGGCAATGCGCGCACATAGTCTGCCGCCTGCCGCCGTGCATTCATCATCAGAACGTCCCAGTTCCGATCGATGCTGCGCCGCCCCCTTAGCCGGGGTTCGCTGGCCCCAAACAGGTCATCCTGGCCGGGCTGGGCCTTCTGGCCGCCCTTCTGACGGCTCTGTTTGGCTTCGAGGATAAAGCAGCCGCGTTTATATAGGTCGATGCGGCCATGCCCCACCTTCTGCCCCGCCTCACGCCAACTGACCGCTCGCTCGAACACATAGTCGTTCTTCTCATGGCCGGCATCGGCCGGGTCCGGCTGCGGCAGATCGAGCAGCGTGCAGAGTTCGGTCAGAAACAGCGCATAATTGGCCCGCTCCTGTCCTCCCTCATTGCCTTGCCAGCGCGCAATAAACGCTTCGATATTACCGCTCAAACTCGATCCCCCGATGGTCCGGGGACGCTACCGGCCTATACCCGTGTGGACAAGTGCCAATCGCGCTTGGCCCTAAGCCACCGCCTGCTCCGACCGCGCCAGCGCTCGCTCCAGCGCTTCGATGCACAAGGGGTCGTGCGACGCCCCGGCACCCTCCCACAGGATCCCCATCGCCTTGGACACCGGCATCGCCGCGCGATAGGGCCGTTCGGCCGTCAGCGCGTCGAACACGTCCGCTGTCGAAATGATCCGCGTGTCGAGGTCCAGTTCGTCGGCGGTCTTGCCATTGGGATAGCCCTTGCCGTCCAGCCGCTCGTGATGCGCGCCCGCCACTACGGCAAGATCGGCAAACGCGCCGATGCGCGATAGTATGTCCTCCGACAGCCGGGCGTGGTCGCGCATGGAAACCCATTCGTCATCGTCGAGCTTGCCGGGCTTGTCGAGCACGCTGTTGGAAACGCCGAGCTTGCCGATATCGTGCAGCAGCGCGGCGCGTTTGAGCCAGCGCCGCCGCGCCCGTGTGTATCCCATCTCCTCGGCGATCAGGTCGGAAAACACAGCCACCCGCTCGCTGTGGCCCGAGGTGAACGGGCTCTTGGCGTCGATCACCCGCGCGAAAGCCTGCGCGATATCGTCGAGATAGCCTTCGTCCGCCCGCTGCACCTCCTGACCGGGTTCGAGATCGAGCACCACCTGTTCGATATCGTCGCGCCCCAGCATCGCCCAGAACGCTTCGTCCGCCGCCACATCGGAAAAGGCGAACACCACCGCCGGGTCGAACCACGTCCCCGAGCGCGAGGTGATTTCGGTCATCGCGGCCCTGGGACCGCCGGACATGAAGAACACGTCCACCACCTGCGCCAGAAGCGCGATACGCGAAAAAAGCGAAATATCCGTGCCGACCTTGCCAACAGGCTTGCCGCCGCCATTCCACTGCTCATCGAGATCGAGAATGGCCTGCGCCACATTTTCGGAAAACCGCATCTGGCGGGCAATCTCCGCTCCGCGCTGGCACCGGGTTTCGATCAGATTGGTGACGATCTCCCCGCCATTGCGCATGATGTTGACCACAGAGCGGAACCGCTCGGCCAGCCCCGCCTCCGCCCCCGTATGCGACAGCACGAACCGCAAGACTTGCGGCAGGCTGCCGTCGAGATGCTTGAAGTCGCGCTTGAAGGTCAGATCGTCGGCCAGATACAATTCGCAGATGCGCGCCGCGTTGGACGAGCACCCCAGATCCTTGAGCAGCAGCGCATAATAGAGGTCGCGCAGTGCCGCCTCGTCCATGCCCATGGCCCGGCCCACCTGCACCCCGATCCAGCAGCACCGCATGCAATGGCCGGGGGGTTGCCCTTCGGTCATGTCGAGTGCGCGGCTCAGCGCTCCCAGCACCTCGGCCAACCGTATCGATCCGCTCATCCTGCCCTCCCCCGCGTCTAGGGAATTTTCCCAATGGTAGACGCCCGGGACGAAAGCCGGGTTAACGCGGGCCAAACCCGCGCTGCGGCGTCTTGGCGGGTCGATATCCGGTGCCCCGGAACCATGCCGCCGGCGGCGCATTGCCCTTGCCAAGGCTGCATTTGCGGCGAAAACAAGAAAGGGAGCCAATGACGCTTCTGATAGTCTACATAGTGTTGGCAATCGGCGTTTCATTCCTGTGTTCGATGCTCGAAGCCGTCCTGCTCAGCATCACCCCGACCTTCACAGCCACCATCGAAGAAAAAAGACCTCGCGTCGCCAGCCGCATCAGGCAGCTCAAGGATGACATCGACCGTCCGCTTTCTGCAATCCTCAGCCTCAACACCATCGCCCATACGGTCGGCGCCGCTGGCGCCGGCGCTCAAGCGCAGATCGTCTTCGGCGATGCCGCGGTGGCCGTTTTCTCGGCCATCCTCACCTTCCTGATCCTGGTGCTCTCCGAGATCATCCCCAAGACACTTGGCGCGATGTATTGGCAGGCCTTCGCCCCGCTCACCTCGCGCGTTCTCCCGGTACTCATCATGATCATGTGGCCGCTGGTCAAGATGTCCCAATTGATCACCGTGCTCCTCTCGCGCGGCAAACCGCAGCCCCCCGTGACCCGCGAGGAGATCGTGGCCCTGGCCGATATCGGCCGGCGCGAGGGCATTATTGACAGCGGTGATTCCAAGGTCGTCGCCAACCTGCTCAAATTCGATCGTCTCACCGTCAGGGATATCATGACCCCGCGCACCGTCGCCTTCGCCCTCGACGAACAGACGACGATCGAGGAGGTCATGGAGCGCCGGAACGAACTGCGTTTCAGCCGCATTCCCGTTTACCAGGACACCATCGATGCCCCGACCGGCTTTGTGCTCAAGACCGACATTCTCAACCTGGCGCTGGACGAAGCCCATGACCAAACGCTCGCAAGTATCCGCCGCGAGGTCACCAGCATCGTCGAAACCACCCCGCTCGAAGAGCTGTTCGACACCCTCGTTCTCAAGGACCGCCACTTGGCGCTGGTCACCGACGATTTCGGCGGCACCGCCGGGCTTGTCACCCTCGAGGATCTGATCGAGACCCTGCTGGGCGAGGAAATCGTCGACGAGGGCGATTCCATCGCCGATCTGCAGGCCTATGCGCGCAAGAAATGGGAGCAGCGCACCGCCAGGCGGCAAGGTCCGAAACCCGACGCCTCCTGACACATCCTGTCAGCAGGACCTGTTCACACTCCGTTCCGTTGGTGCTATTGAACTGGTTCCCCCGCGCCCCGATATGGCATGCCATGACCTCCGAGAAAAAATCCCGCCCGACCAAGCCCGATTTCTCCATCGACGATTTCATCAGGGAAATCGAAAAGGCCGAGGACGCCCAGGCTTCCAAGCCGCTTTACGCCGAGCGCATGCGCAACAAGCGCGCGCTGGATAGGGCGGACCAGGCCGCGCGCCGCGAGCGCCAAGAAACGCAGGCCGCCGCCGAAGCGCAGGAAACCGAGCGCCTCGCCGGCAAGGGCAAGGACAACGCCAAAGCCAACGCCCGCAAATCGAGCGCCAAGCGCTCGGAAAAAACCGGCATGTCGCTCAAGGCCCCAAAATCCAAGGCCAACTCCGTCGAGCGCCCCACAAATCTCGATGGCTTCGCCGAAGCCCCGCAGGCCGGCTTCCACGCGCCCACCGATGTGACCAACTCCTCGGCCGGCGTTTCGGCCACCGTCGCCGCGCTGGAAAAAATCATCGCCGAGGGCCGCAAGGAGGTCGAGGGCACCAATGCCTGGCGGCCCCACCGCCCCGCCGCTCTGAAAAAGGACCGCGGCGGCATCCCCTTCCACCTCGCCACCGAGATGTCGCCCGCCGGCGATCAGCCCACCGCCATTGCCGAACTCGTCGATGGCATCTCCAATGGCGAAACCGATCAGGTCCTGCTCGGCGTCACCGGCTCGGGCAAGACGTTTACCGCCGCCCAGGTCATCGCCCAGACTGGCCGCCCTGCCCTCATCCTCGCCCCCAACAAGACGCTGGCCGCCCAGCTCTATGGCGAATTCAAGAACTTCTTCCCCGACAACGCCGTCGAATACTTCGTATCCTATTACGACTACTACCAGCCCGAGGCCTACGTCCCGCGCACCGACACCTATATCGAAAAGGAATCCACAATAAACGAGCAGATCGACCGGATGCGCCACTCGGCCACCCGCGCGATCCTCGAACGCGACGACGTCATCATCGTCGCCTCGGTCTCCTGCATCTACGGCATCGGCTCGGTGGAAGACTACACCACCATGACCATCTGGCTCGAAAAGGGCCAGCGCATCGACCAGCGCGCGCTGCTCAACGAACTCGTCGCCCTGCAATACAAGCGCGGCGACATGGGCTTCGTGCGCGGCACGTTCCGGGTGCGCGGCGACACCATCGAAGTGTTCCCCGCCCACTATGAGGACACCGCCTGGCGCATCACCCTGTTCGGCGACGAGATCGAGACCATTGTCGAATTCGATCCCCTGACGGGCAAGAAATCGGTCGAATTGACCGCCGTGCGCGTCTTCGCCAATTCCCACCACGTCACCACCCGCACCACGATGAATGCGGCCATCAAGGAGATCAAAAAGGAGCTCCAGGCCCGCCTGCAGGAACTCAACGGCATGGGCCGGTTCCTCGAGGCCCAGCGCCTCGAACAGCGCACCCTGTTCGATCTCGAAATGATGGAAGCCACCGGATCCTGCGCGGGGATCGAGAACTATTCGCGTTACTTCTCGGGCCGCAAGCCCGGCGAGCCGCCCCCCACACTTTTCGAATACCTCCCCGACAACGCCCTGGTCTTCGTCGACGAATCCCACGTCACCATCGGCCAGCTCGGCGCCATGTATCGCGGCGATCTGCGCCGCAAGGCAACGCTGGCCGAATACGGCTTCCGCCTCCCCTCCTGCATGGACAACCGCCCCCTGCGGTTCGAGGAATGGAACGCCATGCGCCCGCAGACGGTCTATGTCTCGGCCACCCCCGGCGCCTGGGAGCTCGACCAGACCGGCGGCGTGTTTGCCGAACAGGTCATCCGCCCCACGGGCCTGATCGACCCGGTCGTCGAAACCCGCCCCGCCACCACTCAGGTGGACGACGTTGTCGATGAAATCCGCAAAACCACCGAAAAGGGCTACCGCACCCTGCTCACCGTCCTCACCAAGAAGATGGCCGAGGATCTGACCGAATATCTGCACGAGCAGGGCATTCGCGTGCGCTACATGCATTCGGACATCGACACCATCGAGCGCATCGAGATCATCCGCGATCTGCGCCTGGGCAATTTCGACGTGCTGGTCGGCATCAACCTCTTGCGCGAAGGCCTCGACATCCCCGAATGCGGCCTCGTCGCCATCCTCGATGCCGACAAGGAAGGCTTTTTGCGCTCGGAAACCTCACTGATCCAGACCATCGGCCGCGCCGCGCGTAATGTCGACGGCAAGGTCATCCTCTACGCCGACCGCGAAACCGGCTCCATGGAACGCGCCCTCGCCGAAACCAACCGCCGCCGCGAAAAACAGCTCGCCTACAACGAAGAACACGGCATCACCCCGCAATCGGTCAAGGCCCGCATCAACGACATCGTGGATTCCGTCTACGAACGCGACCACGTCTCCGTCAAAATCCGCCCGGGCAAGGACGGCAAGGACACAGTTCCCGTCGGCGCCAACCTCGCCGCGGTGATCAAGGACCTCGAACACCAGATGCGCGAAGCCGCCACCAATCTGGAGTTTGAGAAGGCGGCAAAACTCAGGGATGAGATCAAGAAGCTGCGGGAGCATGAGTTGGATGCGCTGGAGGGGCCGGGGGGGTAGGCGCTATAGCGCCCGCATAGCAACGTCCCGCTCTCCTCTCCATCCTGACCGGGTTTCCGAGCGCCAGCCTTACACACCGAAACCCTAAGCAGGCGGGCCACAGACCGACGCAGCGCCGAAATGGTACGGAGCGTATAAATAAACATAATGATTCAAACTAGCCGCAAAATCTCTTTGCGCTACGCCAATTGCACCTGACCGACGCAATTGCAATTATCGTCATGTTTATAGTACTTTTCAGGAATTGCACGCAATATAGCCAAACATGCCATAGAATATTTATTCAATTTCTGCACATTTGAATCGACTCTACGCAATCTCCAGTGAACATAGTCATTGCGAAAACGGTAAATCGATTCCGCTATTTTTTCGGGTCTTGTGTTATTTATCTCAAGAAGGTCGCTTACCTCATCAATCGCGGCCTTATCATTGTTTAATGCGATACGAACCAACTTCTGGAGCGCGTCAATTTCTCTGGGGCGCCAACCAATTTTTTCATCTAATAGCTCGAAGAGCTTGCCTCTGTCTAGGTTGCCACCCAAGTTTTCATAAATATCTTCACAGTAAATATCAAAATACATACTCTCTAGTATGGTATATAATTCCAAAAATTGACTTCTATGACCTAAAGCCAGAACAGAAGATAGACGCGCAAGTTCATATTGACATGATCGATAATCAAAGTTGAGAAAACTTTCACATAACCCATCATCTAAGACAGACGCACTCTTTGCTGCACGAATTAGGATGTCCGCAAGCTGCCTGCTTCGACAGTATTCGTTCCCATTAGATTTGAACCTAAATACAGGCTTGAAGAGGGTGTAGAGATCATCTGGGGAATGACCATTATACTCGTCAGAATCAATAAAAGACGTAATATCATACACCGCTTCTGGCGCCGCGTTAAATTTCACCGGAAATTCACAGTAAAACAATAAGAATTCCGCAGGAGAAGCCAGATGCAGCTCGGTGTTCCATGCATATCGGTCTGAGTTCACCAAAAATACCTGAGTTTCATCCTCTTCCTGAGCGCACAAAGCGCACCCGAGCATCGTATCAAATGTGGCTATCACTTTGGCATGGGACGCAAACTTTTGCTCGCGCTCATTCCCGTCGAAATTTACAAACCTGACAGCCTCGGAGAACGAAAATCTTTCATCGAGACCGAGCAACAATTGCTCAATCTTTCCGAAAAATGACTTATTCATTTTCTTCCTAGAGCGGGACATTACATTTGAGCTCGCCAGCATACCTCCATATCGGAAACTTTGAAGTCGCCCTCTATGAGAACACGAAAAGCTTCGAGAAACAGTCCCCGTTCGTAGCGCCCTACCTGACCAGCCCGCCTCACCAACAGCTCGTTCAAGACATCCAGCTTGATGAATTCCGCCTGCTCTTTGTTACTCATTTTGGAAAATTTATCGCAAAAATTTCCGACAGCACCCTCGACGCCCTCAAGCTTTTTGCCTGCTTCGTCTGACAGTTCGGCACCAGCGCGCCCCAATACGTGCATGCCAATTGCAACTAAAAGCCCAACTCTTGCTGTTTGCTTGTCGAAGATAGCCCTGCCTGCGGTCCGGATGGCATCCCCCTCTTCCTTGTAGGAGGAAAAAGCCTCATCCATGTGTATCAAAATATCGAGTGATCGAAAAAATAGATCCCTCACATCATATTTTGATAGCGATTCAACAATATCTAATTTCGTAAACTCGTCTGTCAAAACCTCTTGTGTATCAACAGAAGTCTTCCTAGAAGAAAACGCAATATACATTTCTGCGATATCACTAGAGCTGTATTCACCTGGATTAAATCTTCTCCCTTGTCCGTACTCAATTATACGAGAAGCACGGGTATTTTTTTTTGCCTCTTCGATAAGCGGCTCAAATACCACGCTAATCTGCTTCTTCAGGTCCCACGGAATTTGGCCAGCGTTCAATACAAGCATCCGGTACACAAGGGCATCCTGAGACTTAGATATCCAAAACTCCACACGGATTGCCCTTTGTGAGGCTTGCGCATCTTCGTCTACAGCCTCTTTCAAAGCCGTGGTCCGCTGCATACCATCAATTATTGCAATACGCTCCGGAACCGCAATTTCTAGAACTTTTTTTTCAATTTTTTCTACATCAATATCCGCTACGTTTTGAAATAGATCATCCTCGACGGTAACTCCAATTACAACCGGCGGGAATACGGCGCCCTTCGAGATGTCATCCTTCATTCTCTGCCGTATTCTTCGCGCACTTGTAGTTTTCAACGGCGACCGCTGATTACGAAGTCCTCCACGGTCGTCGTAGGCTTTTTCTACTAGGTTGAGATATGATCCGACATTCATTTCAAAAAGAACGGAAATGCAATCAATTCGATCGTCTATGGATTTAAGCGCTGGCATGGATACGGTTCCCGAGAGAGTCGAATTAGTATTGAACGGCATAGTCTAGAAAGTCAAAGCCGATAGACCACTGCACCAACTTTTCCCCGCCACCCCCACCTCCCCTATCCTCTCCTGTCACCCTCCGCCCCGCCGGAGCCTGACCTGACACGGAGACCGGCCCATGCCGCGCCACAAGAAACCCGCCCCCGCCGACCCTCACCCCAAACACGACACCCACGCCGCCTATGCCGCGCTGATGGCGCGGCTCACGGCGTTTCAGGCTGAAATTTCCGCGCAGGCAAAAGCCCGCGCCACCGCCCAAGTGCCCGAGGCGGTGCTGGCGATGGCTGTCGATCTCATGGCGCAGATGGCGCGCCTGATGGCCCGCGCCATCGAGGCGCGCGGGCTCATCGCTTTTGCCCAGGCCCATCACGCCTTCATGGCGTTCGGCAGGCGCAAGGGGTTCGACAAGCCTGTGGCCGATGCCGAGGCCAGGGCACAGCATGAAAGGAACGTCGAGGATCTCGTGCGCCTGATGAACGGCCGCATCCTGCGTGGCATTCGCGACGGCTATCTCTGCCCCGTGCCCGATGATGACCCGGACCGCGAGACCGAACGCCGGGCCATTTCCGATGCCCACACGGCGCTCGTTTCCCGCATGGAAGCCTATCTCGGCCACGGCATCGACATCGGCGACGATTGGTAAAACCCGAGCGGCGCCCGAAAACTTATCCCCGCCCTCTACGCCTCGCCTAATCTTTCCCCACGACCGCACCAGGGCGAAGATGCATACGAGCTTCCGGTGAGGGCGGGATTGAAAATTGGAGGAGCATGCGACGGAGCCCATGTCGCATCGGCCTCCGGGCATTTCGATCCCAACCGACAGGTCGGTCCGGGTTCCTCGCGGGTCGCTGCGGGGAAGGCCCAAAGCGGACGGATGGCCAGGCGAGGATGGGAGTCCACGTCATACCGGGGCAACCCGGAGGGGCACCGTGGATACCGCCAGCGATGGTGTTATCCCGACAAACCCCAGCCCGAGACGCCGCCATAAGCCAAAAACCCCGGTCATGAACGGCGAAGCTGGCTTCGCTTACTATCACAATCGGAAGAAGCTTGCTTCGCCGTTCATCGCCCACCCCATTCCCCGAGGCGATCTCGCCATCGGCCGCTTTCGTGTGCCGCAAAGAAAGGCCCCCTCACCCGCCGCTTCGCGGCGACCTCTCCCCCAAGGGAGAGGTAAGAATGCCGCAAGCGCCGAGAACCACCTCTCCCTTTGGGGGAGAGGTCGGATGGCGCAGCCAGACGGGTGAGGGGGCCTTTCCCTTCATACTCAAGCCCCCCGCCAACCTAAACGCCCCATTCAGCAACGGTTCAGCCAGCCTGCGCTTTAGTGTCATCAAGGCAGAAGGAAAACCTGCCGCAACACTCGATGGGAGAAGCGTTATGGCTCTCGGAAAAACTGCAATAAAGGGCGGCCTTGCCGCTCTCATGGTCGCCATGATGACCGCAGGCGCCTTTGCCTGGGAAGCCTACGCGACCGTCGCTCTCAACGTCCGCTCGGGTCCGGGCACGCAGTTCGGCGTGGTCACCACGCTGCAGCGCAATCAGGTTGTCGATGTGCAATACTGCCGCTCGGGCTGGTGCTTTCTCGATACGGGCCGCTACGGCCGCACCGGCTGGGCGTCGCAGAACTATCTGCGCGAAGTCGGCAACTGGACCCCGCCCCGGCCCAACCCGCCGAGCTGGCAGCCCCCGCGCCCCAATCCGCCGAGCTGGCACCCCTACCCGCCACGCCCGCCATTCTGGGGCAATCCCCGGCCGCCGCACTGGAATCCGGGCCCGCCTCCGCGCCCCCGGCCGCCCAACAGCCAGGTCTGCTTTAACGGTCCCAACGGCTATTTCTGTATCGGGAACTGATAGAGTTCGATGATGCCAAACAGGCCGGAGCGTTCACCGCTCCGGCCATCTTGCTTTTTCCCCGCGCCGGGACGATATGCTAATCTGCATTCAGTCTGGCGTTGGACCCATCCGATGAAATCCTATGTAAAGCTTTCCTCCGGCCTCATGCTCTCGGGCCTCGGTGCCATCGCTCTCGAACGGGCCATCGCCGGCGGCATGGCCAGCGGCAATATCCACCTTCCCGCCGGGTCCGGGCCGTTTGTATCCGTCCTCGCGCTTACCCCGCTCGCGTTGATCGCCGCCGGCGTCGTGGTTTATATCGGTGGCGCGGTTCTGGGGCTGAAATAGGCGATGCGCCCAACCCGGTGGTTCAGTTGGTCCTCAGCCGCTCCGCATCGAGCCCGCGCGCGGCCAGCCGCGATTTGAGGCTCCGGCGCATGAAGACCGTGGCGCCGTAGATCGCCGCCGCTCCGGCCGCCAGCGCCAAAAGGAAGGCCCGCACCCCGCCCGCCTCGATGCCGAATCCGAGCGCCACGAAAAACACCGCCATCCCGCCGATCGTCGCCACATAAAACCGCCGGTCGCTCTCGGCCCGCACCTCGCGCCCCGCGCTCAAGACGGTCTCGCGGCGTTCGATATCGCTCATCGCGCTCAGCGTCTCGGGCAGCCCGTCACGTTCGAGGCTGGCCAGATAGGCTTCGGCCCGCTCGCCGATCCGCGTCTCGACCCGCTGCGCGTTCCACTTCGCCAGCATCAGATTGCCGATAATGGTGATCGCCGCCAGTCCCAGCGCCCCATAGAGCACGATAATCAAGCCGCCTGCCTCCTCGATTGGTGTTGCCCCACCAACATGGCCATTGCCGAAGGTTCCCGCAAGTTCTCCACACACCCCCCTCACGTGCTAATCTCGTTCACCTCCAGGTCAGGAACGGTGCGCTATCGTAGAAGGTCATTTGCAAGGAGCCCGATTAACGCCATGAGACTGTCACGTTGGGGCATCGCCTTCATGCAGCTCGGAGTCCTGCTCCTGGCCATCGGCCTGTTGCCTCTGGTGGTCATGGCGACACTGTTCCCCGGGGCATCCACCCTCGTCCCCGTCCTGCTCAGCCTCTCGGTCGCCCCCCTCGGCGGCCTGTGCCTCATATCCGGCTTCGTGATGTGGGCAATCGGCACGGTGCGGCGATAGCCGGGCACCGAACGCAAGGCCCGGACGCAAGGCCCGGACGTTGCCGCCCGGGCCGAAAAGACAGGATCGTCGGGCCTTATTTCGCCGTTGCTTTCCTGACGGCGGCAACGATGGCGGTCAGTATGCCCCCGCCCACAAGCCCGGAAACCCCCTGACCGACAAGCGCGCCGGCATCCATGCCGGTACCCGCGCCGCCCAGAAGTTCGGCCAATGCCGGCACGAGGCTCGCCAGCCACGTACCGCCCACACCGCCTATAGCCCCGGCGATGGTGTTGCCCGTCGTGCCAAGACTGAGATTCCTGGCCGCCGCGCCCAAACCGTTGCCACCCACGGCACCGGCCACAAGTTGGATAATAATAGAGATGATTGCTTCCATAATGTCCCCACTTGCAAACGAGGTGCTAAAATGCACCTCCCCACGTTGCCCAGCCTACTCTCTTTCCTGATTCGCGGTAAGTTGTGGCAACACGGACGCAACTGCCATTGCGCCGCCCGGCCGTTCTGCCTATCTCGAGGCAAACGGGCTGACGCGACCGGCCAGACAATCGCACTCAGAATGGAACCGAATTCATGCCGCCAGCAGCGCTGATAACCGGAGCCGCCGACAGGATCGGCGCAGCCATCGCCGCCCGCCTCGCGGCGGAAGGTTATGCGGTTGTCATCCACTACCGCTCATCGGGAGAAAAGGCCGAAGACCTGGCCGACGCCATCGCGGCCGATGGCGGTCACGCCGAAATCGTACAGGCGGACCTCGCAAAGCGTGAGGACCGTATGGGCCTGATCGCCAGTGCAACCGAACCGTTCGGCCCGCTGACGGTGCTCATCAACAACGCGTCTGTTTTCGAGCCCGACAGCGCCGATACCCTGCATGAGGATTTGTGGGATCTGCACATGGCCATCCATGCCGAAGCCCCGGTTTTTCTCTCCCGCGATTTCGCGGCTCAACTCCCCGACGACGAAAAGGGCAACGTCGTCAACATCATCGACGAACGCGTGCTTTCGCTGTCACCCGATTATTTTTCCTACACGCTTTCGAAATCCGTGCTCTGGACCGCCACGCGCACCCTGGCTCAATCCCTCGCCCCGCGCATCCGCGTCAACGCCATCGGCCCCGGCCCCACACTCGCCAATTCCCGTCAGTCGGACGCTGAGTTCGAGGCGTCGCGCCAGCGCCTGCCACTCCAGACCGGCGCCGACCCCGAAGAGATCGCCGAGGGCGTCGTCTCCATCCTCAACCTGCCATCCATGACCGGCCAGATGATCGCGCTGGATGGTGGCGAACACCTCGAATGGAGCGCGCGCAACGCGCCGACACCCCGCAAGCAATGACAGACGAAACCCTCTCCGGCCCCGACATCATCAAGCGCTTCGTCAAAACCCTGCCCACAGGCGCGGGCGTTTATCGCATGATCGATGAAAAGGGCGATGTCATCTATGTGGGCAAGGCCCGCAACCTGAAATCGCGGGTTACCAATTACACGAGCTATGAGGGCAATTCGGTCCGCATCAATCGCATGATCGCCGCGACCCGGTCGATGGAGTTCGTGCGCACCGAGACCGAAGCGGCAGCGCTCCTGCTCGAAGCGAACATGATAAAGCGCCTGCGCCCGCGCTTTAACGTGCTGCTGCGCGACGACAAGACGTTTCCTTACATCCTGATCGCCACCGAGCACGAGGCCCCTGAACTCACCAAGCACCGCGGCTCCCGCCGCCGCAAGGGCGATTATTTCGGCCCCTTCGCCTCTGCCGTTGCCGTCAGCCGCACCATCACCGCGCTGCAAAAGGCGTTCCTCTTGCGCAATTGCTCGGACAGCTTTTATGCCGGACGCACCCGCCCCTGCCTTCAGCATCAGATCAAGCGTTGCGCCGCACCCTGCACCGGTGTCATTTCGATTCCCGACTATAACGAACTTGTCGCCGAGGCCCGGGCCTTCCTCTCGGGCAAGACCAAGGCGGTCCAGGATCATTTGCAAAAGGAGATGAACCAGGCCGCCGAAGCGCTTGATTTCGAACGCGCCGCCATGCTGCGTGATCGTCTGGGCGCGCTGGCCCTCATCCAGGGCTCCACGGGAACCGGCGCGCAATCGATCCCGGAAGCCGATGTCTTTGCCATTCACAACGAGGCGGGTAATTTTTGCGTGCAGGTATTTTTCTACCGCGCGCATCAGAACTGGGGCAATTACGCGTTCTATCCCCGTGCCGATGACGACAGTACAAACGCCGAAGTGCTCGAAGCCTTCATTGCCCAATTCTATGAAAACCGCACCCCGCCAAGGCTGGTCCTGCTCTCCGAAGAGATAGCGGAACCCGA